>JABURR010000075.1 GCA_014762635.1 Paracoccaceae bacterium | reverse complement strand
TGCGGATGATCTCCGCCACCTGGGCCACGGCCACCATCGGCGGGTTCGGCGCGGGCGGTGCGGGCGGGGTCGGGTCCTGCACCTGGGGCGCGCTGCGCGACCTGGGCAACATCATCCGCCTGCGCGTGGTGACCATGGAGGCAGAACCGCGCGTGCTGGAGTTCCGCGGTGAGGAGCTGCCCCGCGTCAGCCACGCCTACGGCACCAACGGGATCATCACCGAGCTCGAGATGCCGCTGGCGCCCGCCTATGACTGGGTCGGCATGTTCCTGACCTTCGACGAGTTTCCCCAGGCCGCCGCCTTCGCCGCGGACCTGGCGAACGAGGACGGCATCCTGATCAAGCTGGCCTCGGTCTTCGAGGCGCCGATCGCCCATGACTATTTCCAGCGGGTGAAGCCCCATGTGAGCCCTAGTGACAACATGATCGGGATCCTGGTGGCGCCCCATTCCATGGACGGGTTCGAGACCTTCCTGGGACGAAGACCGGAGGCGAAGCTGATCTACCGTTCGGACGAAAGCGAATGGGAGCGGGACCCGGGCCTGATCTTCGAATACGGCTGGAACCACACCACGCTGCGCGCGCTGAAGGTGGACCCGTCGATCACCTATCTGCAGGTGCGCTATGGCTATCCCGACCACATGGAAAAGGTCGAGAAGATGCGCAAGGCGCTGTCGCCGGAAGTGATGCAGCACCTCGAGGTGATGCGCGAGAACGGCAAGGTGATGTTCGCGGGGCTCAGCATGGTGAAATTCACCAGTGAGGAGCGGCTGGACGAGATCATCAGGATGCACGAGGAGGCGGGCTGCCTGATCTTCAACCCGCATCGCTATACGCTGGAGGAAGGCGGGCGTCAGACCGTGGACGACCGGCAATTGCGCTTCAAGCAGGAGGCCGATCCGAAGGGCTTGCTGAACCCGGGCAAGATGATCTCGTGGGACGATCCGGAGTGGAAATTCGAGACCATGTACGCCTATCCCAAGATGCGGGCGGCGGAATGAGATCGGATCGTCGGAGGGGGGCTGTCTGCCCCCCGCGCGGCTGCGCCGCGCCCCCCCGAGGATATTTCGAAACAGAAGAATTGGCATGAGCCGGGCCTTCGTGCTGTACGCCCATCCCTGCGCCGAGAGCTTTGGCGCGGCGCTGCATGGCGCGGTGGTCGAAGGGATGGCGGCACGGGGCTGGGAGGTGGACGATTGCGACCTCTATGCCGAGGGGTTCGACCCGGTGCTGACGGAGGCCGAGCGGCGCGGGTACCATGAGTTGGAGACCAACACCGCGCCGGTGCAGGGTTACGTGGACCGGCTTCGGTCGGCGGACACGCTGGCGCTGGTCTTCCCGGTCTGGAACTATGGGTATCCGGCGATCCTGAAGGGGTTCTTCGACCGGGTGTTCCTGCCCGGTGTCTCGTTCCGGATGGAGGGCGGCGTGGTGGTCCCGAACCTCACCCATATCGAGCGGCTCTTGGTGGTGACGACCTATGGCGGCACCTGGCTGAAATCGACGCTGGCGGGCGATCCGCCGCGCCGGGTGGCGGGGCGGGTGCTGAGCCGGATCACCCAGGCGGAACGGGTGCGGTACCTGGCGCTTTACGACATGAACCGGGCGGATGCGGCGAAGCGCGGGCGGTTCCTGGAGAAGGTGCGGCGAGAGGTGGCGGGGCTGTGACTAAGGCGTTGGTGGTCCATTGTCACCCGAGGGGGGAGAGTTTCACGGCGGCCGTGCGCGACGTGGTGCTGGCGCGGCTGGAGGCGGCGGGGGCCGAGGTGCGGTTGCGCGACCTCTATGCCGAGGGGTTCGAGCCGCGGCTCTCGGAGGCGGAACATGTGGGCTACCTGGAGGCGCCCGCGAACCGCGCGCCGGTGGCGGGGCATTGCGACGACCTCGACTGGTGCGACACGCTGATCTTTGTCTACCCGACCTGGTGGTACGGGTTGCCCGCAATGCTGAAGGGGTGGCTCGACCGGGTGATGCTGCCCGAGCAGGCGTTCCTGATGCCCGACGGGGTGAACCGCACGATCCGGCCCGGCCTCACGCATATCCGGCGGCTGGGCGTTTTCACCACCTGCGGGGCGAGCCGCTGGCTGACCTTCTTCGTAGGGGCGCCGGGCAAGCGCACGATCTTGCGCGGGATCGGGCTGCTCTGTGCGCCGCGGCTCAGGAAGGCCTATGCCGCGCATTACCTGATGGACAGTTCCACCCCCGAAAGCCGCGCCCGGCATCTTGACCTGGTGGCGCGGCGGGTGGACCGTCTGATCCGATGAGTGAGCGCTGCAAGGAGACCACGCCATGACCCGCCGCCTCGACTGGGCCGAGTACCGCACCACGGAATACGAGAAGATCGACCCGATGCGCACCATCGCGATCCTGCCCACGGCGGCGATCGAGCAGCACGGGCCGCATTTGCCGGTGGGGGTGGATACGATGATCATGAGCGGCATGCTGGAAACCCTGCGCGCCTATTGCCCGAAGGAGCTGGATATCCGCATCCTGCCGATCCAGGCCGTGGGCAAGTCGAACGAGCATGTCCATGCGCCGGGCACCCTGACCCTGACCGCCGAGACCGCGCTGAGGGCTTGGGTGGAGATCGGGCTGTCGGTCGCGCGGGCGGGGGTGCGCAAGATCGTCATCGTCAACAGCCATGGCGGCAACCTCGACCTGATTTCGATCCTGTCGCGGGAGCTGCGCGTGCGCGCAGGCATGTTGGCGGTGAAATGCCAGTGGGGCGCCTTTGGCCATCCCGAGGGCATGTATCCCGCCGATGAGCTGCGCTACGGCATCCATGGCGGCGACGTGGAGACCTCGCTCATGCTGCATTTCCGGCCCGAGACGGTGGACATGTCCGCGGCCGAGGATTTCCGCTCTACCGCCGAGACCGATGCGATCTCGCCCATCGGGCCGGTGTCCTATGGCTGGGTGTCGAAGGATCTGAACCCCAAGGGCACGGTGGGCAATGCCTCGATCGCCACCGAGGAGAAAGGCGCGGCCACGGCGGCGCACCAGGTGGAGGGGTTCATCGGCCTGCTGCGCGAGGTGGAGGCGATGAGCCTAGAGCGCTTCGCGCCGACGCTGCCGGGGTAGGGTGGGGATCTTGGCCCTGCGCCTGCGGCCTACAAAGCGCCAGCCCGTGGCACCAAAGGTGTGACCCAAAAGGTTGGCTCGCCTTTGGCCAGACGGGACGGGCCGACGCTGTCGCGGCGGGGCTGACGCCCCTTTTTCCGCTCCGGGTGGGATTTGTTGTCCAGTAACTCTACGACCCCCTTACTGGGTATGCGCCAGCGCCTTCTGGACGTTTGGCAGCTTTTTCACGGCCTCGTAATGGGCCGTGCAATTGCTGAATTCCGACAGGTCCCAGTTCTCACGCAGGCCACGGTCATAGACCCAGAAGAAATAGAAATCGCACGAGGTGATATGGTCAAAGAACCAGGTGCGGCCCTCGAGCTCCTGCTCGACCAGAGCGATCTGCTCAAAGAACATCGCCTTCGCCTTGGCCTTGATGTCTTCATGCGCGCTTTCGATCTCGCAGAACTTGGCCACCCGGAAATGGCGGGTGATATGCGGGTGCATCCCCGAGGAAAACCAGTTCATGTGCGAAATGGCCCGCGCCCGTTCAAACGTGTCTTCCGGCAGCAGTTTGGCTTCGGGATAGGTGCTGGCGATCCAGGTCAGAATCGCGGAGTTCTCGCTCAGACCCTTTCCATCGACGGTCAGATACGGAACCTTTTGCTTCGGATTCAGCGCCTTGTAGCTCTCGGAGTTTTGATCCTTGTTGGCCAGGATGATCAACTTGACGTCGAACTCGGCACCAGCCTCCAGGAGGGAAACATAGGAGGCGATCGAGCATGCGCCCGGCGCATGATAAAGCGTGATGGTCATTGTCTTTCCTTCTGACGGGTCAAAGCTCGCGCGCATGGTGCGCATCGACGACGGGGCTGCACACTAGCAGAAATCCATGTCCGTCCAAGGTGCGTTGCCATGCCAAATGCCACGTCCACGAAATTTCGACGGACCGACACCTCGGCGCATTGGACAAGCGCTCCGGGCGGCTGCAATGCCCGGAGCGGTGTGCGCCCACGCTGCCGGGTTAGGGTAGGGATTTTGATCTCCCTGCGATGAGGCGCGACTGCGTTGGCCCGTGGGATGGCGCTGCAGAGCTCTGAGCGGCAGAGTTTTATGGCAACCACATACATCTATTGTCATAGCTGAGCGCCTACGGCCCCCAAAGCGCCAGCCCGCCCGGACGGGCCGGCGCTGTCGCGGCGGGGCTCACACCCCTTGTTCCGCTCCGGCGCGACGCGTTTTCCCGTGCCTCTGCAAGTTCGGCACCCGCCGTCCTCTTTCCGGGTGCGGGGAACGTTGATCTTCAGGGGATTGTCTACTGGGAGCCCATTTTGGACGTTTGGTCGAACTCGACGAAGGTCGGTATTTCCGAAGAGTATTTATGCCTAGGCAACAAAGAGTAACCCGCCCCAAAGGATTAGTGCAGTCCCTCCTATACGGGCCAATAGATCACCATAGGGCAGTGTTTTTTCCACGATCACAGCCCCGGTGATCAGAGAAATTGCCGCAAGGTTCATCACCCCGAAGACGAAGAGAAGCGCCATCAACGCCCAGCAGCAACCGACGCAAAAAACGCCGTGGCTGAGGCCCATGCGGAAGGCTCCCGAGAGGCCTTCGCGCCAATGGCTGGTGAAAAAGCCCGCCGGCGTGCGGCAGGTGTTGAGGCAGGTATCCTTCAGCGTTGTCCATTGTGAAAGACCAATCAGGACCAACAGGCCACCCGCGGCGGTCCGGTCCTTGATGACCAGCATGTGGCTCAGCACCCCGCTTGCTTGCAGGCTCCATTGCGCCGCCGCGGCAGCAAAGCTGAACAGGCTCCAGGCCACGAGATAAGCTGCAACAAAGGCCCACACATTGCGCACCTGCCCTTTGCGGGAAACGATACGCGCATAGGTTTTCACCATAGGCAGGGCCGAGGGCAGCATCATTGCAGCCATCATGACCGCCCACATGACAATGACCAGAATCGCCTGCGTGCGGCTCCAGCTTTTTTGCATTGGCATCATCAGTCTCACAATGGGCTGGTCCATATTGTTTGTGGACAACAGGACCAGCGCCCATAAAAGCGCCGTGAAAGCCGCCAGTTGGAATGCAGGAAAGCCGGAACGTGTCATGGTGGCGGCCCTCATGACCAGTAGGCGAAATCGGTGGAAAAACCGCAACGCTCCTTATAGTCCCACTCCAGCGGCCCGTCCTTGATATGAAGGCTCGAGACACTTTCCTTTCCCGGGTGATCGTGGCCGGGGATGCCGCAGGACACCGTGCCATCGAAATCGACATAGTCCTCGACACGCACCGAGCCGATCCCGCCGATCGCGATGGTTTCACGTCCTTTGCTGTGGTCGAGCGAAATCCGCGCCCGCTTGATGCTGAGGACTTTGGAAATATTTCCGGTGAACAGGATGTTACCACCCGCATGACCCTGGAAAATTTTGCCCAGGGCATCCATCTGCGCGTCGGATGCGGCCTCGTCCACATAGATGAACACGCTCCAGGGGCTGCCGTCCTCGGCATCGTCGTATGTGCCTGCCATACAGACATCAAGATTCGACAGGTCCGTCTCCCCCGCATGACCTTTCAGAATTGCCCAGGATAGGATGAAGTCGCAATTTCCATAGGTGGACAGCCCGCCTTCCATTCCATTCTGTCGCCTGCAGGGGCAAATCGCATCGCAGTTGCAGGCCTCGTAATAGCTGCCTTCGATCCGGTATCGGCTAATGTCTGACATGGGGTTTCGATCCTTTCCGGTCGTGTCGTTCCTGTTCGGTCTGACTGTCGCATCATGGCGGATTACCAATCCAGTGCAGCGATTGCAGTAAACATGCTACAGTTTCTGAAGTAGATTGGTGGCCTGCGCGCGGGCATAGAGAGGCGGGAGGGAAGCGATGTCAGAAGGGAATTATCCGAAATTCTGCCCTGTCGCGATGGCGGCAAGCATGCTGGAACCGCGCTGGACCATGCTGGTTCTATGCGAAATGTGGTCGGGCTCGACACGATTCAGCGAGATACAGCGCGGCGTGCCGGGCATGTCGCCGGGGCTTTTGACAAAACGCCTGCGCGAGATGGAGGCCAGCGGTCTGGTCCGGCGTGGCGACACGGCGGCGGGGGCTCATCGCGAGTATTTCACGACACCAGTCGCTGACGAGCTTGAGCCCCTGATCCGCGGGCTGGGCGAATGGGCGCACCGCAACATCGACAGCGATGTGTCGCTGCAATGTCTGGATGCCAGAATGCTGATGTGGAACGTGAGGCGCAAGATCGACCAGCTTGAACTGCCGCGCCGCAAGAGCGTGATCCAGATCATCCTGAAAGACCCTCCACAGGGTGAGGCGCAATACTGGCTGGTCTCCAAACCGGGGGAGGAAACGGACCTTTGTTTCACGGACCCGAAGTTCGACGTCGATCTCTATATCGATGCGGACCTGCGAGCCTTTACCTCGGCCTGGATGGGGCATTCCTCGTTCGAAACGGAAATCGCCGCAGAGCGTATCACCCTGTCGGGTCATGAACTGTTAGGCCGTACGCTGACGAAGTGGCTGGTGCGCAGCAGTTTTGCGGACAAAATCACGGATCGTTCGACTGATCAAAACCTTGCGCTTCTATAGGGTTAGTTCGCTCACATCATGAGAAGGCAATTTTAGATACGCACCGATTGCATCTGACAGTACCCAATTTCGGTGTGCGTCCCCCGAAGGCAGATACTGTTGGAAAGACGGCTTCGTCCCGCACAACAGACATTTCACGTCTTCCACACATGACGACCGACCAATTCCTTCGGGCAGCCTGACTTGCCGGGGCGAAATTGGCCGAGAGCAATCGCCATCGCGGTCTTGCCGCCTCACCCCAGCGCGCGGCGCAGCTCCTGGGCAAGGCTCTCCACGTCCGGCACCACGGTGACGAAGTCGCGCAGGGTGGCATCGGCGAAGCCCTGGGCGATGACGTGGTCGACGAGGCTCATGAGCGGGTCCCAGAAGCCCTCGACGTTCAGCAGCAGGATCGGCTTGGCGTGCAGGCCGAGCTGGCGCCAGGTGAGGACCTCGAAGAACTCGTCCAGCGAGCCCGCGCCGCCGGGCAGGACCACCACCGCGTCGGAGTTCATGAACATGACCTTCTTGCGCTCGTGCATGTTCTCGGTGACGACGAAGCGGGTGAGGTCGCGCTTGCCGACCTCGCGTTCCAGCAGGTGCCCGGGGATCACGCCGAACGTGTCGCCCCCCGCCGTCTGGGCCGCGCGCGCCACGGCGCCCATCAGCCCGACATCGCCCGCGCCGTAGACCAGCCGCCAGCCCTCGTCGGCCAGCAATGCGCCCAGCGTTTCGGCCGCCTGCTGATAGGCGGGGCGGGTGCCGCTGCGTGAGCCGCAATAGACACAGACGGAAGATGATCTCATGCTCATGATGTTCCCTGTTACCTTGTCTTTTGACCGGTGGTAAGGGGGTTGCTATGGTCCCTCAAGGTGGGGCTCCGTACCGGAGACGAAAAGAATGAGCAGTGGGTCTAAGTCGAGACCGGGTACCAAGACGATCGTCGTGGTCTGCGTTGTCGTGATTCTGCTTCTGATCGGGGCGTTCTTCTGGCGCGGACAGACACCGCCGCCGTCGCCACTGCCGACCGAGGAAATCACCGTCGCCGCCATGCCCGAGACCGAACCGGAACAGCCGACGGTCGTGGAGCCGGAACCCGAGATCGTTGAACCCGAGCCTGCGCCGGGGCCGGAACCCGTTGAGCCCGAGCCGGAAGCCCCGGCCCCGCCGAGCTTCGACGTGGTGCGCGTGGATGCCGAGGGCAATGCCCTCGTGGCCGGGCGGGCCGCGTCCTCTGCCGCGGTCGAGGTGTTGATCGACGAGGTGCTTGCCGCCGAGGCGTCGGCCGATGCCGGTGGCAGTTTCGTGGCGCTTTTCCCGGTG
Organism: Paracoccaceae bacterium; assembly: GCA_014762635.1. Classification (GTDB taxonomy): domain Bacteria; phylum Pseudomonadota; class Alphaproteobacteria; order Rhodobacterales; family Rhodobacteraceae; genus JABURR01. The sequence continues at coordinate 23,284 of JABURR010000075.1, read as the reverse complement.
GCTGCGTCCGAAGCGCCGCGCGTGGTGAGCCTGGCGATGATCCTCGCGTCCGGAGAGCGAATCATTTCGGACGAGACCTATATCCTGGGGCCGGTGATCCTTGCCGAAAACGAATCCGGAGGTGAACCGGAGGAGCCCGAGGCACCCACGATCCTGAAGACTGGCGACGACGGGGTGGAGGTGGTCCAATCCGGCGCGGCTCAGCCCGAGATTATGGAGAACGTCCGTCTCGACACCATCACCTATGACACCGAGGGCGAGGTTCTGCTTGCGGGGCGCGCGCCGATTGACGGCAGCGTAAGGATCTACCTGGACAACGAACCGGTGCGCACCGCGCCGGTGCGCCCCGATGGCCAGTGGCGGGTGGACCTGCCCGAGGTGGATAGTGGGGTCTACACCCTGCGCGTGGACCAGGTGGATGCCAGCGGCAACGTGACCAGCCGGGTCGAAACCCCGTTCCTGCGCGAAGACCGCGAGACGCTGGCGGCGCTGGGCAGCCCCGGTACGCCCGACGCCCAGGCCAAGATCGTTACGGTCCAGCCCGGCAACACCCTGTGGGAAATCGCCGAGCGCAAGTACGGCACCGGATTTCTCTATGTCCGGGTGTTCGAGGCGAACCGCGACAGCATCCGCGATCCGAACCTGATCTATCCCGGCCAGGTCTTCGATCTGCCCGAGCAATAGGCTCCGGGCGCTGGTAATGCTCCTCTGCCTGACCTAGGTAGAGGGGCCAGCCAGCAAGCCGGAGTCCCCGATGCGCAGAACCACAGTCACAGACGCACGCCTTGCCAAGGGCGCCTCGGGCGAGGGCCTGCGCGTGATCCGGCGTGTCGTGCCCTACCTCTGGCCCGCGGACCAGGCCTGGGTGAAATGGCGCGTGGTGGCAGCACTTCTGGCGCTGCTCATGGCCAAGTTCGTCGCGGTGATGACACCGTTCTTCTACAAGGCCGCGGTCGATACCATGTCCGGGGACGCGGTGGATCCGGCCTGGTACCTGGCGATGGGCGCGGTCGGCCTGACCGTGGCTTATGGCGGCGCGCGGCTGATGAACGTGGGCTTCCAGCAGCTGCGCGACGTGATCTTCGCGCGGGTGGGTCAGCGGGCGCTGCGGATGCTCGCGCTCGAGACCTTCACCCACATCCACCGGCTTTCGCTGCGCTACCACATCACCCGCAAGACCGGCGGCCTTTCCCGCATCATCGAGCGCGGCGTGAAGGGCGTGGACTTCCTGCTGCGCTTCCTGCTGCTCAGCATGGGGCCTTTGATGCTGGAACTGCTGCTTGTGGCGGGGGTTCTCTTCTACCTCTTCGACATCCGCTACCTGGTGGTCGTGGTGGTGACGATCTCGCTTTACGTCTGGTTCACCTTCGCGGTGACCGAGTGGCGGGTGAAGATCCGCAAGCAGATGAACGACCAGGATACCGACGCGAACCAGAAGGCGATCGACAGCCTGCTGAACTTCGAGACGGTGAAATATTTCGGCGCCGAGGCGCGCGAGGCCGGGCGCTATGATCAGGCGATGCGCGGCTACGAGGTGGCGGCGCTGAAGACCTCCTACTCGCTGGCGTTTCTCAACTTCGGCCAGTCGCTCTTGATCACCTCGGGGCTTGTGGGCGTGATGGTGCTGGCGGCGCTGGGGGTGCAGGACGGGACGCTGACCGTGGGCGATTTCGTCATGGTCAACGCCTACATGATCCAGATCACCATGCCGCTCAATTTCCTCGGCACCGTCTACCGCGAGATCCGCCAGTCGCTGGTGGACATGGGCGAGATGTTCGAGCTTCTGGGCCAGCCCGCCGAGGTGACCGACAGGCCCGGCGCGGCGAAACTGAAGGTCGATGGCGGCGAGGTCGTGTTCGACAATGTCTCCTTCGGCTACGAGGCCGCGCGCCCGATCCTGAACGGCGTCAGCCTGAGCGTGGGCGCGGGTCAGACCGTGGCCATCGTCGGGCCCTCGGGCTCGGGGAAATCCACCATCGGGCGGCTTCTGTTCCGGTTCTACGATGTCTCGGGCGGGGCGCTTCGCATCGACGGGCAGGACGTGCGCGACGTCACCCAGGACAGCCTGCACGCGCAGATCGGCGTGGTGCCGCAGGACACGGTTCTGTTCAACGATACGGTCTATTACAACATCGCCTATGGCCGCCCCGAGGCCACCCGGTCCGAAGTCGAAGCCGCGGCCAAGGCCGCCAGCATTCACGACTTCATCGCGAGCCTGCCCGACGGCTACGAGACCCGCGTGGGCGAGCGCGGGCTGAAACTCTCGGGCGGCGAGAAGCAGCGCGTGGGCATCGCGCGGACGCTTCTGAAGAACCCGCCGATCCTGCTGCTGGACGAGGCGACAAGCGCGCTCGACACCGAGACCGAGCGCGAGATCCAGTCCGAGCTGAAAGCCATGGGCGAAGGGCGCACCGTGCTGACCATCGCGCACCGGCTGTCCACCATCGCCGATGCCGACCGGATCGTGGTGCTGGAAAAGGGCGAGATCGTCGAGACCGGCACCCACGACGAGTTGCTCGCGAAAAACGGCCGCTACGCCAGCCTCTGGCAGCGCCAGGCCGCGGAAGAGGAAGACGCCGCTTAACTCTTCTTCCGAGAGGGTTCAGCGCCCGACCTTCTTTGACCGACGCTGGAGAACTCCCGCGGCGTGACCTCCGAGCATCCGCTTTTCACCGTGGGCGAGGGGTGGGTCACCGCGGGCGACCTCGCCCCGGGCGACGCGATCCGGGACACAGGGAAAGGCCGTGAAGCCAAAGGGCGGCATCTCCACGGCGCTGGAGGCGGCCGAGAAGTTCTTCTCGAAAGAGAAGTCCTGATCAGGTGAGGTCCGGCACGCTGCGCCCTGTCATGGGGGCGCTCCGGGGGCCGTCCTGCCGGGTGTTTCGTTTCGGATGTGGCGGGCCCGCCGCATTGGCGTGCCTCCGGTGATCCTTGCCCTGCCTCCCGGCGGGGCCTTCGCGAAACGGGTGCCCCTGCACCCGTTTCAGGGTGGTCCGAGGGGCCGGAGGTCGTCGGTGCGGCCTGCGCCGCGGGGTGAACGTTCGCGGTGCAGACTGCCGAAAATCCGTTACCGCCCCGTCACTCCGCCGCGCGCAGCTTTGCGGGGGTGTCGGCCTCGGGCTCCACGTCCCAGATGATCCGGTTCGCGGCCAGCTTGCGGGCGGCTTTCTGCAGGGCGAGGTCGCGGGCGCTCTGGCTGTCGCGGCCCAGCGACAGGGCCGAGAGCCGCGCGCCGGTCTTGTAGGCGCCGGTGGCGACCCAGACCCGTAGCGCCAGCATCGAGGGCGTGAAGACCAGCGTCAGCATCGTGGCGATGCCCAGCCCGAAAACCACCGCCGTGGCAAGCTGCTTCCACCACAGCGCGGTTGGGCTGTCGATGGAATAGCCGCCGCCGATGAAATCGAGGCTGAGGCCGAACATCATCGGCGTCAGACCCGCCATGGTGGTGATCGTGGTCAGCAGCACCGGGCGGATGCGCTGCTCGGCGGTGCGCACGATGGCCTCGAGCCGCGGCATGTAGGCCGAGAACTCCTGGTAGGTGTCGATCAGCACGATGTTGTTGTTCACCACGATCCCCGCCAGCGCGACGATGCCGACCCCGGTCATGATGATTGAGAAGGGCTGCTCCATCACCAGCATGCCGATCAGCACGCCGGTGGTGGACAGGACCACCGCCAGCAGCACCAGAACGGCGTTGTAGAAGCTGTTGAACTGCGCCAGCAGGATGATGAACATCAGCCCCAGCGCGCCGAGGAAGGCCTTGCCGAGGAAGGCCCCGGATTCGGCCTGATCCTCCTGGTCGCCGGTCCATTCCCACTCGACGCCAGCAGGCAGCTGCGCCTCGGTCTCGAGCCACTCGGTCAGGGTCTCGATCCGTTCGTTGGGATTGAGCGGCGCGCCGTCCTCGGTTGTCAGCCCCTCGGCCACGCCGGATTTCACGTCATAATACCGCTGCTGATCCACGCGGTCGATCTTGGCGAGTTTCTCGACCGGCTGGCGGGTGATGAAGTTCGAGAGCGGCACGAGGCCGTCACGGGTGCGGACCTTCAGGCTGTCGAGGGTGGAGAGCACGCGGTCCTGTTCCGGCAGGCGGACGCGGATCTCGATCTCCTCGTCCGAGCTGTCCACGCGCATGGTATCCAGAAGCAGCCCGCGGGTGACAAGCTGCACCATGCCGCCCACGGTGGCCACGTCCGCGCCGTAGCGGCCGGCCTTTTCCACGTCCACGTCGATCTGCCAGTCGATGCCGGGCAGGGGCAGCGTGTCTTCGATGTCGATCAGCCCCTCGGTCGCTTCGAAGTGTTGCCGGACCAGCGTGGCGGCCTGCACCAGCGCCTCGCGATCCTCGCCCTTCAGGCGCAGGTGGACGGGCTTGGCCGAGGCCGGGCCGCGGCTGAGGTTCAGGATCTCGGTGCGGATGCCGGGGATCTGGTCGAGCCGCGCCTGAAGCTGCTCAAGCACGACGTCGCCGTCCAGTTCTTCCAGCGTGATCTCGTCATGGGTCGCGGCGAACTCGGGGCGATCCTCCCACGGGACCATCTCGATCTGGACCTGCCCGATGGCATCGAGCGGCCCCGAGGCGCCGCCGGTGTTCTGGTTGAGCCCGCCTTCACCGGCGAAGGCGAACGCGGTCTGGATGCCCGGCATGTCGAGGATCACCTGCTCGACGTCACTCACCAGCACGTCCTTCTCGCGCAGCGAGAGGTTGCCGCGCGCGCGGACATAGACGATGGCCTGCTCGGGTTCGGAGTCGACAAAGAATTCGACGCCGCGGTTGTTCTCGCCGAAGTAGCCGAAGACAGCGATCACGAAGCCGATCACCGCGCCGATGCTGATCACCGGCATGATCGGGTTGCCCGCGATGAAATGGATCACCTTGCCGAAGGGCGTGCGGCGGTAGGTACCGTCGATGGACTTGGGCGCGCGCGGGATCTTCGCCGCGCCGATGGCGATCGACAACGCGAAGGAGCCACCGATGAACAGGACCGCGCCGAGCATCGTCCCGACCTTGGCCGAGGCGGTATCGGGCAGGAGGTAATGCGGGTTGAGAAGCTGCATCGCCGCGATGAAGACGATGTAGGCGGTCACAGGCACCAGCGGCGCGCGGGCCCACCACCAGGGGATCATCCGCGTCAGCGTGGCCGAAGCATCCTCGAAGCTGCGGGTCATCCGGCCCGCGACGCCGCCCATCACCGGCAGGTAGATCAGCGCCACGATCAGCGAAGCCGACAGCACGAAGATCAGCGTGACCGGCAGCATCCCCATGAACTGCCCCGGCACGCCGGGCCAGAACAGCATCGGCAGGAAGGCGCAGAGCGTCGTCGCGGTAGAGCTGACGATGGGCCAGAACATCCGCTGCGCGGCTTCGACATAGGCGCGCATGGGGCCTTGGCCCTCCGTGATGCGGCGGTCGGCATATTCCACCACCACGATGGCGCCATCGACCAGCATCCCCACCGCAAGGATCATGCCGAACATCACGATGTTCGACACCGCGATGCCCATCACCGCCAGCAGCACGAAACACAGCAGGAACGAGGTCGGAATCGCGAAACCCACCAGCAGCGCCGAGCGGGGGCCAAGCGCCCCAAGCACCACGATCATCACCAGCGCGATGGCGGTCAGGACCGAGCCTTCAAGCTGCCCCACCATGGAATCCACCACGCGCGACTGGTCGTTCGAGGTGCCCACGGCGATGGCGGACTGCAACTCGGGCGGCCAGCTTGCGCGTTCGGCCTCGACCTCGGCCTTCACCAGCGCCACCGTGTCGATCAGGTTGAAGCCCTTGCGCTTGACCACCTGCAGGGCGACCGTCGTCTCGCCGTTGAAGCGCGCGGTGCCGGTGCGATCCTCGAAGGTCAGCCGGATCTCGGCCAGGTCGCCCAGGGTGACCACGCGGTCGCCGTTGACCTTGACCGGCAGGTTGTAGACATCGATCCGGTCATCGAAAGACGACGGGATCTTGACCGAGAACGCGCCCTGCGCGGTCTCCACCTCGCCTGCGGCGATGAGCTGGTTGTTGTTGCGCACCACGCTGATCAGTTCCGCGGCGGTGACGTTGTAGGCCTCGAGCCGCAGCGGGTCGATCACCACCTCGAGCATCTCGTCGCGGTGGCCCGTCAGCGCGGCCTCCAGCACCGGCTCCAGCCCCTCGAGCCGGTCCTGCAGGTCCTTGGCGACGCGCAGCAATGTGCGCTCGGGCACCGCGCCGGTGAGGTTCACGATGACGATGGGGAATTCCGAGAAGTTGATCTCGTTCACCGAATACTGCTCGGCGCCCGCCGGGAACTGCGCCTCGGCCTTGGTCATCCGGTCGCGCACATCGGCGATGATCTTGGTCTTGTCCCAGCCGAATTCGAATTCCAGCGCGATGCCCGCATAGTTCTCGGCGGCGGTGCCGGTCATCTTCTTCAGCCCGTCGAGGTCCGAGAACTCGGTCTCCATCGGCTTGACCAGCAGCGTCTCGGAGTCCTCCGCCGAGATGCCGGGGAAGGGAACCGACACGAACAGCGCCGGGATCTCGATATCCGGTTCGCCCTCTTTCGGCAGGGTGCCATAGGCAAAGCCCCCCGCCAGGATCGACAGGGCGATGAAGGCCAGCACCATCCGCGCGCGGGATGCGGCCCAGTCGACGATCCCGGTCATTCGGCGCGCTCCCGGTAGGTGGGTGCGACGGGCACGCCGTCGGTCACGTATTCCTGGCCCACGGTGATGATGTCGACGCTCTGCGGCAACCCGCTGACAAGGATTCCGTCCACCGAGTCGCGGATGACCGTCACCTCGGCGAAGCCCGCGATATTGCCCTCCTGCACGGTGCGTACGCCAAGCGCGCCCTCGTCGTTCAGGGTCAGGGACGATTGCGGGATCAGGTGCGCCGAGGCGCCCTCGGCCGAGATGATCATCTCTACGGTCTGGCCGTCGCGGATGCGCAGGTCCGGGTTCGGCACGTCCACCTCGACGCGGAAGGTGCGGGTCGAGGGATCGGCCGAGCGGGCAAGGAAGGTGACCGCCCCTGCGACCGTGCGTCCGGTGGCAAGACGACCGCCCGCCATCGCGCCGGTCTCGACCCGGGCGACCTCGGTTTCCGGCACGAAGGCCACCAGCTTGATCGGGTCGAGCTGGATCACCGTGGCGCACAGCCCGCCGGGCTGCAGCAGGCTGCCCAGTTCGGCGGTGTCGGTTTCCAGCAGCCCCGCGAAGGGCGCCTTGATCGTCAGTCGCGCGATCTCGCGCTCGGCCGAGGCGACGGCGGCCAGTGCCGCCTGCACGCCCGCGTCGGCGGCATCGACGCCCGCCCGGGCCGAGGCCACCACGGCCTGGGTCGCCGCCACGCGGGTTTCCGAGGCGAAGCCCTCGGCACTCAGGCGGTTGGCGGCATTGTCGTTGATCTGCGCTTCGGCCAGGCGCGCCTCGGCCTCGGGCAGGCGGGCGCGGGCCTCCTGCAAGCGCGCGCGGGCTTCCATCAGCGCGTCCTGGCGGGTGCCGGGATCAAGCTGGCAAAGGTCCTGTCCGGCCTCGACCCGGGCACCCTTGCGCAGCGGGTCCGAGATCACTTTTCCGTTGGTTTCGGCGCGAACTTCCACCTGGCGCGTTGCCTCGGTGCGGCCGCGCACCAGAACGCCGTTGTCCACCATCTGCGCCTCGGAGCGTATCGCCACGACCTTCACCCGGCCCGGATCGTCCGCGGCAGGCGCTTCATCCGCGGTGTCCTCACCGGCGACTTCGGTCACGGCGGTGTCGGTCCCGGCGAAGTTCAGCAGGCGATCCCGTTCGAAAACAAGCAGGTAAAGGGAGAACACCACCACGATGGCGGCCACGATCGGAAAAAGACGCATTCTGGTTTCGGTCCCTGGTCATCTTGCGGGGCGCTGCGGTTGCCCGGCGCCGCGCCGCGAATCTCGTTCAACTCTTCTACGGGTCTATACGCTAAACTGATCAGTTCAGATTAGTCTTTTCTGAAAAAGCTCACAAGCGCCGTTCTGTGGTGCCGAATCCCGCACTTGGCAAGCCATGGCCGAACGGGGTAAGACCGCCCGAAGAATTGCGGAGGCACCAGTGAGCAACAGCGACAGCTTTATCGAAGAAGTCAGCGAAGAACTGCGCAAGGATCGCCTGTTCGGGTTCTTCCGGCGCTACGGCTGGATCGTCGCGCTGGGGGTGGTCGCCATCGTCGGCGGCGCGGCCTGGAACGAATGGCGCAAGGCGCAGGAAACCGCCGAAGCGCAAGCGCTGGGCGATACGCTTCTGGCCGCCTTCGAGGCCGAGAATGGCGAGGCCCGCGCCGAGGTCCTGGCCGGGCTCGAGGTCGAGGGCGCCGCTGCCGGGTTGAAAGGCCTCGTCGTTGCCTCCGACCCGTTCACCGCGGATGCCGAGGCGGCGCTGGACGAGTTGTCCAAGGTCGAGGCGAATGCCGAACTGGACGACCGCTACCGTCACCTTGCCACGCTGAAGCGGGTGCTTCTGGCAGGCGCGACGCTGTCACCCGCCGAGCGGATCGAGGCGCTCACCCCGCTCACCGCGCCGGGCGCGCCCTATCGGCTGCTGGCCGAAGAGCAGATCGCTCTGGCCGAGATCGACGCCGGGGATACCGACAGCGCGATTGCCCGCCTGAGGGCCCTGGCCGAGGATGGCACCGCAAGCTCGGGCTTGCGTCGGCGCGCCGGACAACTGATCATCGCGCTTGGCGGTGATCTGGACGCGTCCTGAACGCGCCGGGTCATGTGGTCGAGGGGGCCTGAGGTTTGAGGATCATCCGGGGCATCGCGCTTCTGGCAGGTTTGCCGCTTCTGCTCGCCGCCTGCGAACAGGAGCCGCGCCTCTCGGGCATCCGCGAAGACCCCCGCGCGATCCTTGACCGCCCGCCGGAAGTGACCGCGCCGTTGGGCGCGAAGCCGATTTCCCTGCCCGCGCCGGTGAACCATGCCGAATGGACCCATCGCGGCGGCACGCCTTCGCACCAGATCCGCCATCCGGCGCTGGATGCGGAGCTTGAGCTGGCCTGGTCGGCCCCGATCGGCAAGGGCAACGACCGCCGCCACCGGATCACCGCCGACCCGGTGATCTCGCAGGGGCGCATCTTCACCCTGGATTCCCGCGCCACGGTCACCGCCACTTCTGTCAGCGGCGAGACGATCTGGCAACGTGACCTGACCCCGCGCGGCGATGACGAGGACGACGCCACCGGCGGCGGGCTGGCCGTGGCGGGCGGACGTCTGTTCGTCACCACCGGCTTCGGGGCGCTGACCGCGCTTGACGTGGCCACCGGGGCCGAGATCTGGTCGCAACAGCTTGGCGCCGTGGCGGCAGGCAGCCCGACGGTGGTCGGCAACCTGGTCTACGTGGTCTCGGGCGACAGCCAGGCCTGGGTGATCGACACCCGCGACGGGCGGGTGCAATGGCGCCTTTCCGGCGCACCCTCGGTGGCCAGCGTGGTGGGCGGGCCCAGCCCCGCCGTGACCTCGCGCGCGGCGATCTTCCCCTTCCCCTCGTCCGAGTTGCAGGCGACCCTGCCGCGCGGCGGGCTGCGGCTCTGGTCGGCCTTCATCACCGGACGCCGCCTCGGCCCGGCCTATGCCAATATCGAGGACATCACCGCAGATCCGGTCATCGTCGGGCGGCGCGTCTATACCGCCAATGCCTCGGGCCGGACCGTGGCGCTGGACCTGAACTCGGGTGAGCGGATCTGGACTGCGGAATTCGGCGCCATGGGCCCGTTCTGGGTCGAGGGCGGTTCGATCTTCATGCTCTCGGACCAGGGCGACCTGCTGCGCGTGGATGCCGGAACCGGGCGGCTGATCTGGACCGTGGACCTGCCCTATTTCGAGAACCGCCGCGTGAAGCGCCAGAAGGACATCTATACCCATTTCGGCCCGATGCTGGCCGGGGGGCGGGTTCTGGTGGCGTCGGACGACGGAGAGCTGCGCGCCTACAATCCGGTGGACGGGGCGCTTCTGTCAGAGACCAAGATGCCCGATGGCGCCGCGACGAACATGGCCGTGGTGGGCGGGACGCTCTACCTCGTGTCGCAGGACGGAAAACTTCTCGCTTTCCGTTGACGCGGCTAAGGTGTAAGTGCGGCGCCCTGAAACCGGGATTGAAACCATGACCTTCACGCTCGCCATCGTGGGCAGGCCCAACGTGGGCAAATCGACGCTGTTCAACCGCCTGGTCGGCAAGCGCCTGGCGCTGGTCGACGACCAGCCCGGCGTGACCCGCGACCTGCGCGAGGGCGAGGCGCGGCTGGGCGACCTGCGCTTCACCGTGATCGACACGGCAGGCCTGGAAGAGGCCGATGACGAAAGCCTGCAGGGCCGGATGCGCCGCCTGACCGAGCGCGCGGTCGAAATGGCCGATGTCTGCCTGTTCCTGATCGACGGTCGCGCCGGGGTGACCCCCACCGACCAGGTCTTCGCCGATATCCTGCGGCGCAAGAACGCCAACGTGATCCTGGGCGTGAACAAGGCCGAGGGCCACGCCGGAGAGGCGGGCGCGCTGGAAGCCTATGCCCTGGGTCTGGGCGAGCCGTTGCGCCTGTCGGCCGAACATGGCGAGGGGCTGGAGGATCTGCTGGATGTGCTCATGCCCATCGCCGAGCAGTTCCGCGAGCGGGCCGAGCGCGACGCGCCCGTGACCGACGTGGACGTGGAGGATGGCGAGGATGCCGGCCCCCGCGTGCCGACCCGCGCCCGCCCGCTGCAGATCGCCGTGGTGGGCCGACCGAACGCGGGCAAGTCGACGCTCATCAACAAGGTGCTAGGCGAGGATCGCCTGCTGACCGGACCCGAGGCCGGGATCACCCGCGACGCGATCTCGCTGTCGCTCGATTGGGGCGGGGTGCCGGTGCGGATCTTCGACACCGCGGGCATGCGCAAGAAGGCCAAGGTGCAGGAGAAGCTCGAGAAGCTATCGGTCTCGGACGGGCTGCGCGCGGTGAAATTCGCCGAGGTGGTGGTGGTGCTTCTCGATGCCGCGATCCCCTTCGAACAGCAGGACCTGCGCATCGCCGACCTGGCCGAGCGCGAGGGCCGCGCGGTGGTGATCGCGGTGAACAAGTGGGACGTGGAAGAGCACAAGCAGGAAAAGCTGCGCGAGCTGCGCGACAGCTTCGAGCGGCTGCTGCCGCAACTGCGCGGCGCGCCACTGGTGACCGTCTCGGCCCTGACCGGCCGCGGGTTGGATCGGCTGCAGGCGGCGGTGATGAAGGCGCATGAGGTCTGGAACCGCCGGATCTCTACCGCCAAGCTGAACCAGTGGCTTGCGGCCATGGTCTCGGCGCACCCGCCGCCAGCGCCGGGCGGCCGCCGGATCAAGCTGCGCTACATGACCCAGGTGAAGACCCGCCCGCCGGGCTTCGTGGTCATGTGCTCGCATCCCGAGCTTTTGCCGGAGAGCTATCGCCGCTACCTGATCAACGGGCTGCGCGACGATTTCGACATGCCCGGCACGCCGATCCGGATGACCATGCGCAGCCAGGCGGAGAAGAACCCCTACAAGGACAAGAAGAAGTCCACCCCGTCGCGGCTGCGGAAACACCTGGGGAAGAGGCCCCACGGGGAGTAGGCGGGTTTACCTGGTGTTAGGCATGATCGGGTGATCTGGCCCGATGCAGGGACCTGTTCCGATACGATCCAAGGCCGACTGGGCCGCCCAGGTTTTTTCCGCCAAGGCCGCCCAACGCGGCGCGGTGGTGCGCCGCTCGGTCGATTGGGTGGAGCGCGAAGTCGGACGCGAGGCCTTCATCGCCGAAGTGCGCCGACGCGGCTATCACATGCTCGAATGCGCAGGCCAGTTCGTGATCATCTGCAATGCTGGCGAAATCCGCGTGGTCTGCGGAATTTTCGCCGAAAATTCCGACTCGATTTTTCGGCGAAAAATCGGGGGTCTGCTCAGGCGAATTGGCCTGCTGAGGTGATCGTGGTCTTGCCGCCCAGGTAGGGTTTCAACACCTCGGGCAGGGTGACGCTGCCATCCTCTTGCTGGCCGTTTTCCAGCACCGCGATCAGGCAGCGGCCCACGGCGAGGCCCGAGCCGTTCAGCGCGTGAACGAACTGCGGCTTTCCGCCATCGGCAGGCCGGTAGCGCGCATTCATCCGGCGGGCCTGGAAATCGCCGCAGGTCGAGACCGACGAGATCTCGCGATAGGCGTTCTGTCCCGGCAGCCAGACCTCGATGTCATGGGTGCGCCGGGCGCCGAAGCCCATATCCCCGGTGCAGAGCACGACCGTCCGGTAGGGCAGCCCCAGCTTTTCCAGGATCGCCTCAGCGCAGCGGGTCATGCGCTTGTGTTCCTCTTCCGACCCCTCGGGCGCGGTGATCGAGACCATCTCGACCTTCTCAAACTGGTGCTGGCGCAGCATGCCCGCGGTGTCCTTGCCCGCGCTGCCCGCCTCGGAGCGGAAGCATTGGGTGTGGGCGGTCATGCGGATCGGCAGCTCGGCCTCGCCCAGCATTTCGCCCGCCACGGTGTTCGTGAGCGTCACCTCCGAGGTCGGGATCAGCCACCAGCCGTTGGTTGTCTGGTAGCTGTCTTCCGCGAATTTCGGCAGTTGCCCGGTGCCCAGCATCGCCTCGTCGCGCACCAGAACCGGGGTCATGGTCTCGGTCAGCCCGTGTTCGGTCACGTGCACGTCCAGCATGAATTGCGCCAGCGCCCGGTGCAGCCGTGCAATGGCGCCACGCAGCAGCACGAAGCGCGAGCCCGACAGCTTCGCCGCCGTCTCGAAATCCATTCCCGGCGTGACGGCGGGCAGTTCGTAATGTTCCTTCGGCGTGAAGTCGAACGTGCGCGGCGCGCCCCAGCGGCGGATTTCCACGTTGTCGGCCTCGTCCGCGCCCTCGGGCACGTCGTCATAGGGCAGGTTCGGGATGGTCAGCAGCAGCTCGGTCAGCCGCGCATCCTCGGCCTTGGCCTCGTCGTTGAGGCGCGCCACCTCGGCCTTCTTCTCGGCCACCAGCGCGCGCAGCCGTTCGAACTCGGCCTCGTCACCACGGCCCTTGGCGGCGCCCACTTCCTTGGAGGCCTTGTTCTGTTCCGCCTGGGCCGCTTCGGCGGCGGCGATCTTGGCGCGGCGTCCCTCGTCGAGGGCCAGGATATCGGACGACATCGGCGAGAGCCCCCGGCGCGCCAGGGCGGCGTCGAAACCTTGCGGGTTGTCGCGGATCAGTCTGATGTCGTGCATGGCCTTGGTCCCGTGCGGTGAATCGTTCGGGCGCGGTTATGCCGGGTTTTGCGGCGGGATGTAAGTGGAGGGGTTTGGACGATTGATTCCCCGGGGCGGTATTACCTAGGGCAGATCAGCCCCTCAGGGCGGATCGCATGGAAAGGATCGCGCCGATGCTCAGCGTCTATCAACTCAACGATCCCTATCGCCTGCCGCCGATCGAGGATCTGGTGGACGGACGGCCGCAAAGTTGGACAGGTTTGGAGTTGTCTTGGACGACGGAAACGGCTCCGGAACCAGTGTATATCGCGCCCTTCTGGCTTCCGGCGGAAGCAGATGAAGAACGTGAGGTGTTCGTATTTGGTGCTGCCCACGATCTGAAGGAAGCCTTGATCGACGGTGAAATCCGAGACTGGGGAAGCTTCATGGAATTTTCCGCGGTCGCGAAGGACGAGGGGCGCTGGCGACTACATCGTTTGATACAACGAACGGGGGTTTCCTTTTCGGCAACCGACGAATTCCCCGACTGCACGTTCCTCAACGATATGGAAAAGTCCCAGCAGAGCTGGCTTCGCCGCCCGCCGCGTTGGCAGACCAGATCGTCAACGGAGTGGCCGCTCAGCGATGGAAAGCCGATGACATTCGTGGGTCAGGTGTCGCTGCCCGAGAACGAGGTAACGAAAGAGCACCTGACCTGGGGCTCGACGCTGTACCTGTTCTGGTGCCCGGAAACCGATGCGTTCAAGATCATGGAACAGAAAACCGGCGCCCAGGATATCGAGGATCACTACGCCGACGAAGAGCGGCGCGGGGTGGGTCCGTAACGGGCGGGTCGGGTTTCCCGCCGTCTGCCCCTTCCATCCGCATTCACGATACTTATCTCCCCAACCGTATGCGCCCGCGCGGGGTGGGTCAAAGGCCGTTGCGCCTGTCTGATGCCCCCGTTAGGGTGCGCGCGCAATTCCGGGGGCGGCCAGCGCCCCGATCGAAAGGGACGACCAGATGTTTGCAACGCCTGCCTATGCGCAAGCCGCCGGAGCTCCGGGGGGCGCTTTCGGAAGTTTCATTCCGCTTATCCTGATCTTCATGATCATGTATTTCTTCCTGATCCGCCCGCAGCAGCAGAAGATGAAGCAGCACCAGCAAATGGTGGACGCGCTGCGCCGGGGCGATCAGGTGATCACCCAGGGCGGCATCATCGGCAAGGTCGCCAAGGTCAAGGACGACGGCGAGATCGAGGTCGAGATCGCCGACGGCGTGAAGGTCCGCGTGGTTCGCAACACCATCGCGCAGGTCCTGAACAAGACCGAACCCGCCGCAAATTCCTGATTGCCGGGGACACTAGATGCTGCAGATCCCGCTCTGGAAACGCGTCACCATCTGGGTGCTCGTCGTTCTTGGCCTTCTCTCGGCCCTGCCGAACGCGTTCTACACCCGCGTGGAAACCCATAACGACGCGGTGAAGGCGATCGAGACCGCGGGCTCCACGCCCGAGCGGGTCGCAGCGGTGGAGGGCTGGCCCGGCTTGCTGCCCTCGAGCCTGGTGAACCTGGGCCTCGATCTTCGGGGCGGGGCGCATCTGCTGGCCGAGGTGCAGGTGGAAGACGTCTATGCCGACCGGATGGACGGCTACTGGCCCGAGGTGCGCGATGCCCTGCGCGGAGAGCGCGAGACGATCGGCACGATCCGCCGCATCGACAGCGCCCCGGGGGAGTTGCGGGTCCAGATCAGCCGGCCCGAGGGCATGGCCCGCGCGATGGAAGTGGCGCGGGAACTGGCGCGGCCGGTGGTGTCGCTGTCCGGTGTCGGGCAGACCGATATCGTGGTGCGGGCTGACGATGACATTCTGATCATCGAACTGTCCGAGGCCGAGAAGCTCGCCACCAACGACCGCACGATCCAGCAATCGCTCGAGATCATCCGCCGCCGCGTGGACGAGGTGGGCACCCGCGAACCCACGATCCAGCGCCAGGGCGCGGACCGCATCCTGATCCAGGTGCCGGGCATCGGTTCGGCGGAAGAGTTGAAGGCGCTGATCGGCACCACCGCGCGGCTGACCTTCCACCCGGTGGTGGGCCGCACCTCGGACCCCGAGGCCGACCCGGGGCTGCGCAACCTGCTGCTGCCCTCGATGGACGAGGAAGGGCTTTACTACGTGGTGGAGCCGACGCCCGTCGTCACCGGCGAGGAACTGGTGGACGCCCAGCCCAGCTTTGACCAGAACGGCCGCCCGGCGGTGAACTTCCGGTTCAATCCCACCGGCGCACGCAAGTTCGGGGATTACACCGCGGCCAATATCGGCGCGCCCTTCGCCATCGTGCTGGATGACGAGGTGATCTCGGCCCCCACGATCCGCGACCACATCCCGGGCGGATCGGGCATCATCTCGGGCAGTTTCGGCATCCAGGAATCCACGCAGCTTGCGGTGCTTCTGCGCGCCGGTGCGCTGCCCGCCGAGATGATCTTCCTCGAGGAACGGACCATCGGCCCGGAACTGGGGCAGGACAGCATCGAGGCCGGGCGCATCGCCTGTATCGTGGCCTTCGCCGCGGTTCTGATCTTCATGGCGGCCTCCTATGGCCTGTTCGGCGTGATCGCCAACATCGCACTTCTGATCAACGTCGGGCTGATCTTCGGCCTGCTCTCGGCCATCGGGGCGACGCTGACCCTGCCGGGGATCGCGGGGATCGTGCTGACCATCGGCATGGCGGTCGATGCCAACGTGCTGGTGTTCGAGCGTATTCGCGAGGAACTCAAAACCGCCAAGGGCCCCGCGCGGGCCATCGAGTTGGGTTATGAGCGTGCGCTTTCGGCCATTCTCGACGCCAATATCACCACCTTCATCGTGGCGCTGATCCTGTTCATGCTGGGCTCCGGCCCGGTGCGCGGCTTCTCGGTCACCCTGGGGCTCGGGATCATCACATCGGTCTTCACCGCGATCTTCGTGACGCGACTGTTGATCGTGATGTGGTTCGAACGCCGCCGCCCGAAGACAATCGAGGTCTGACCCATGCGCCTGAAGCTGGTACCCGAGAACACGAGCTACGACTTCTTCAAATACGCCCGCACGACCTTCGGCGCCTCGGTGGCGGCGATGGTCCTGTCGCTGGTGGTCTGGCTGAGCGTGGGCCTCAATTTCGGCATCGACTTCCTGGGCGGCACGACGATCCGCACCGAGGCCGAGCAGCCGGTGGACGTGGCGGCCTATCGCGCCGCGCTTGAGGGGCTGGAACTGGGCGATATCGCGATCAGCGAGGTGTTCGACCCGGCGGCGACCACGCCCAAGAACGTGGCGATGATCCGCATCCAGGCGCAGGAGGGGCAGGAAAGCGTTTCGGCCCAGACCGTCTCGGACATCGAGGACGCGCTGCTGACCGTGGACCCGTCGATGAAGTTTCCGCTGGTCGAAAGCGTCGGGCCAAAGGTCTCGGGCGAGCTGATCTGGACCGCGATCATGGCGGTCGGCGCGGCGCTGGCGGCGATCCTGTTCTACATCTGGCTGCGCTTCGAATGGCAGTTCTCGGTGGGCGCCGTGGCGGCGCTGGCCCATGACGTGGTGCTGACCATCGGCATCTTCTCGGCGCTGCAGATCCGTTTCGACCTGGCGACCATCGCGGCGATCCTGACGATCATCGGCTATTCGATCAACGACACGGTGGTGATCTTCGACCGCCTGCGCGAGAACCTGATCAAGTACAAGAGCCGCCCGCTGGTCGAGGTGATGAACCTTTCGGTGAACGAGACGCTGAGCCGCACGGTCATGACCTCGGGCACCACGCTTCTGGCGCTGATCGCGCTGCTGGTTTTGGGTGGCGACGTGATCCGGGGCTTTGTCTTCGCGATCACCTGGGGGGTGATCGTGGGCACCTATTCCTCGGTCTTCGTGGCCAAGAACGTGGTGCTGATGCTGGGCGTCAAACGCGACTGGTCCAAGCCCGACAACAACTCCGGCAATCAATTCGCCAATATTGATGCCTGAGGCCCTGGCCTCGGCGCTTGCGCTGCCGGGGCTTTGGCTGTTGATGCTGGGCGCGGTGGCGGCGGGGGTGGTGCGCGGCTTCGCGGGCTTCGGCACGGCGATGGTGTTCCTGCCCTTCGCGGGTCAGGTGCTGACCCCGGTCGAGGCGGTGACTGTCCTGATCTTGATAGATGCCGTGGGACCGCTGCCCAATGTTCCCGCGGCGCTGAGGGTGGCGCATCGGCGCGACCTGGCGCGGCTGTGCATGGGCATGGTTCCGGCGGTGCCGCTGGGGGTGATGGTGCTGACCTGGGCGTCGCCGGATGTCTTTCGCACCACGGTCTCGGTGATCTCGCTGGTGCTGCTGGTGATGCTGGTGGGGGGCTTTCGCTATCGCGGCGCGCTGGCGCCACCGCTGATCCTGACCACGGGCGCCACCGGGGGGTTCCTGGGCGGCGTGGCCGGGCTGGCGGGGCCGCCGGTGATCCTGCTCTACATGGCCCGGGTACTGCCCGCCGAGGTGATCCGCGCCAATATCACGCTGTTCCTGCTGGCCACGGATTTCGTCATGCTGGCGGCCATCCTCGTGGCGGGGGTGCTTATGCCCGCGGCCATCATGCTTGCGCTGGTGCTGGTTGCGCCCTACCTGCTGAGCAACATGCTGGGGGCGGCGATCTTCCGCCCCGAGGCCGCGCGGCTGTTTCGCGCGGTCGCCTATGTGATCATCGCGGGCTCGGCCCTGTCGGGGCTGCCCGTCTTCGACTGAGGAGGAACCCATGCGCCTGAACGAGGTCACCTTCACCGACGCCCGCCCGATCGACGGCTACGGGCCGGGATTTTTCCGTGTCGGCGGCGAGGTGGTCACTGGCGCGGTGGCGGTGCTGCCGGACGGGATAAAGGCCTGGGGCGGCTACGAGGACGCCGGGACGCTGTTGGCCGCCGCAGCCCAGATCGATGTGCTTTTCGTGGGCACCGGGGCCGAGATCGCCCATATCCCCGCGGACCTGCGCCACGCGCTGGAGGCCGCGGGCATCGGGGTCGAGGTGATGGCCAGCCCACCCGCCTGCCGGACCTATAACGTGCTTCTGTCGGAAGGCCGCCGCGTGGGCGTGGCGCTCTTGCCGGTCTGATCGCGCTTTCCCGCACCGGCGTGATCGGCTAAGCCCGAGCCCATGAGCCTTGTCGTCGAAAACCTCTCCTGCGCCCGTGGCGGCATCCCCGTGCTGGAGCGCGTCTGCTTCGCGCTGAACCCCGGCGAGGTGCTGGTGCTGCGCGGGCCGAACGGCGCGGGCAAGACCACGCTTTTGCGCACCGTGGCCGGGCTGCAGCCGCCGCTGGCGGGCACGGTCGAGGCCGAACCCGAGAGCGTTGCCTATGCCGCCCATGCGGACGGGCTGAAGGCCACGCTGACCGTGGCCGAGAACCTGGAGTTCTGGGCCGGGATCTTCGGCACCTCGGGCATCGATGCCGCGCTGACGGCGTTCGACCTGGAAGCACTGGTGGACCGCCATGCGCAGAACCTTTCGGCCGGGCAGAAGCGCCGGCTGGGGCTGGCGCGGCTGCTGGTCACCGGGCGCCCGGTCTGGGCGCTGGATGAGCCAACGGTTTCACTCGACGTGGCGAGCGTCGGGCTTTTCGGCGCTGCGCTGAAGGGGCACCTGGCGCAGGGAGGCTCGGCGCTGATCGCCACCCATATCGACCTGGGCGTCGAGGCGCGGGTGCTGGATGTGACCGAGTTTCGCGCCACCCCGGAAGCGGGCGGCGGCGCTTTCGACGAGGCTTTCGCATGATCCGGCTGTTCCTGCGCGACCTGAAACTGGCGATCCGCTCGGGCGGCGGCTTTGGGCTGGGGCTGGCCTTTTTCCTGATCGTGACAGTGCTGGTGCCCTTCGGGGTCGGCCCTGAAAGCGGGCGGCTGGCCGCGATCGCGCCCGGGATCCTGTGGCTGGGGGCACTGCTGGCGTGCCTGCTGTCGCTCGACCGGATCTTCGCGCTGGATTACGAGGACGGATCGCTGGACCTGCTGGCAACGGCACCGATCCCGCTCGAGGGCGTGGCGGCGGTGAAGGCCGCGGCCCATTGGGTCACGACCGGGCTGCCGCTGACGCTGGCGGCCCCGGCGCTGGGGGTTCTGCTGAACCTGCCCGGGCCGGCCTATGGCTGGCTGGTGGTCTCGCTGGCGGTGGGGACGCCCGCGCTGTCGGTCATCGGCGCCTTCGGCGCGGCGCTGACCGTGGGGCTGAAACGCGGCGGGCTGCTTCTGTCGCTGCTGGTTCTGCCGCTTTACGTGCCGACGCTGATCTTCGGCGCGGAAACCGTGCGGCGCGGGGCCGAGGGGCTGGACGTGACGACGCCGCTTCTGCTGATGGCGGGGATCACCCTGGGCGCGGTGGCGCTGCTGCCCTTCGCCGCGGCGCAGGCGCTGAGGATCAATCTTCGGTGATCGGTCGGGCGTTGCGACCCCTCGCCATCAGGCCGCGAAACCCCTATATGCGGGGCGGAAATCGAATTTTCTCCGAAAATTCCCGCCCCGGGCGCCGGTGTCGTGCCAAGATGCCGCGCTTGTTGACCGAGTGTTGAGTGCGTAAGGAAAGCCCATGTCGATCTGGGAATATGCAAACCCGAAGAAGTTCATGACCACGACCGCACCCGTCCTGCCGTGGATGGTGGCGCTGTCGGCGCTCTGCCTCGTGGTCGGGCTTGTCTGGGGGTTCTTCTTCACGCCGGATGATTACCGGCAGGGCTCCACCGTCAAGATCATCTATATCCATGTGCCCTCGGCGATGATGGCGATCAACATCTGGGCGATGATGCTGGTGACCTCGCTGATCTGGCTGATCCGGCGCCATCACGTGAGCGCGCTGGCCGCCCGCGCCGCCGCGCCTGTGGGGATCGCGATGACGCTGATTGCGCTGGTCACCGGGGCGATCTGGGGCCAGCCGATGTGGGGAACCTGGTGGGCCTGGGACCCGCGGCTGACCTCGTTTTTGATCCTGTTCCTGTTCTACCTTGGCTACGTGGCGCTGTGGGAGGCGATCGACAATCCCGACACCGCCGCGGACCTGACCAGCGTGCTGTGCCTCGTGGGCTCGGTCTTTGCGATCCTGAGCCGGTATGCGGTGCTGTTCTGGAACCAGGGGCTGCACCAGGGGGCGTCGCTCAGTCTCGACAAGGAAGAGAACGTGGCCGACGTGTTCTGGATCCCGCTTCTGGTCTGTATCGCGGGGTTCGTTTTGCTGTTCATCGCGTTGGTGCTGATCCGCACCCGGACCGAGATCCGGGCGCGTCGCCTGCACGCGATCCGCATGCGCCAGAGGATGGGATGATGCCTGATCTTGGGAAATACGCGGTTACGGTCCTGTCGGCCTATGGTATCAGCTTCGTGCTGCTGGCCGGGATCGTGGCGATGACGATGATCCGTTCGCGCCGGGTGAAGCGCGAGTTGGAAGAGGCGGAGGCGCGGCTCAAGGATGGCTAGGATTTCTCCGCTGATGCTGGCGCCGCCGCTGATCTTCGCGGCGCTGGCGGCGACGTTCTACATCGGCATGATGCGCGACGATCCCGAGGGGCTGCCCTCGGCCCGGGCGGGTCAGCAGGCGCCGGCCATGAAGCTGGAGCCGCTAGGCCCCGGCGAGCCCTTCACCGATGCGACCCTGCGCGAGCCCGGCGTGAAGCTGGTGAACTACTGGGCCAGCTGGTGCGCGCCCTGCCGGGCGGAACATGCGCAGCTCGTGACGCTGGCTGAGGAAGGGATGCCGATCTACGGCATCAACTACAAGGACAAGCCCGAGAACGCGCTGGGGTTCCTCGAGGAATTGGGCGATCCGTTCACCGCGCTGGCCGCCGATCCCAACGGGCGTACGGCTTTGGACTGGGGGCTTTACGGCGTCCCCGAGACCTATGTGATCGATGGCGAGGGCCGGATCGTCCTGCGCTTTGCCGGGCCGATTACGCCAAGCATCCTGGAAAGCACGATCCGCCCCGCGATCGCGGATGCGGCGGACTAACCCTCGATCAGCGCGAGGCCCATCAGGGCGAAGACAACCGCCTCTCTGACAGGAAGGTTCGGGGACGTGCTTCGGCGGGGTCGCCGGGAGTTGTCTGGCCGCAACATGGCACACTCGTTTTGATCACCGTTGACGTGATGCTAGTGCGATCCGCGCCGAATGCGAGGGGACGATGCGTGGAAGCCGAGTGTCGGCGCGTCAGGCACCCACCAGCGCGACGAGGATCATCACCGTGAAGAACCCGATCTCAAGCAGGGGCAGGCTGGGCAACAAGGGGCACCGTACGGCGCGCGCCACGTTCCGAGCGGCTCTGTGCGGATGCATCGATGGTTCCTCCCATGTTCCCCGAGATGATTTACGACGCCAAATATTGTCGATGTCCATGAAAATTTGCATGTGTGCGACATTTTAGACCATGCCGAATCGAGAAGCCCCGGCCAACAGGCCGGGGCTTCGGTCTTTCTGGCTTGGTCGCTCGTGCGATCAGCCCGCCTTGGCGAGGTTGCGCAGCACGTAGTGCAGGACGCCGCCGTTCTCGACGTATTCCTTCTCGACCGCGGTATCGATGCGGCACTTGATCTGGATCTCCTTGGTAGAAATCTAGCTTTGAATTTAGGCGCCAGACGTGGTCGTCAGGGACACTTCGTTGACGATGCGACTTCTAGACTGATCCGTATGCTGCCTGACCAATCCACCAATCAAAAAGGCATCAACGATCCACCAGATGGTGAATGCGATCAACATCGGAATGCCGATGAGAAGCCCGGCAAGCAGCATCCCACCCCAAAACAGAACCAACTGCGCCACCGCAGTGCCGGTTTGGCCGAGATAGAAGCGATGGGCGGCAAATCCGCCCAGAAAAAACCAGAGAAAATAGGCAAGCCCAGCGGACTTCATCTCATTGGTGAGACGCTGCTCTACCAGCATTTGTTGTTGTGTTGAAAGTTCCATTACCAACTCCAATAAAACTATTGCAGATTTAGATATCCGAAAAAATATAGCTTGATTGTGAAAAAAAGGCGAGCATCGGTGTGCCCGCCTGTAAGCTATTTTATGGCACCGAATTTTTATGCCTTGGCGAGGTTGCGCAGCACGTAGTGCAGGACGCCGCCGTTCTCGACGTATTCCTTCTCGACCGCGGTATCGATGCGGCACTTGATCTGGATTTCCTTGGTGGAACCGTCGCCGTAGGTGATGGTGCAGGGCACCATTGCTCCGGGCTTCAGGTCGCCCTCGAGGCCCTTGATCGAGACGCTTTCATCGCCCTTCAGGCCCAGTGACTTGCGGGTGTCGCCGGCGGTGAACTCGAACGGGATGACGCCCATGCCGACGAGGTTCGAGCGGTGGATACGCTCGAAGTTCTCGGCGATCACGGCCTTGACCCCCAGCAGCGCGGTGCCCTTCGCGGCCCAGTCGCGCGAGGAGCCCGCGCCGTATTGCTCACCGGCGAAGATCACCAGCGGCGTGCCCTGTTCCTGCCAGGCCATGGCAGCGTCGAAGATCGAGGCCTGCTGCCCGTCCGGCCCGAGGGTGTAGCCGCCCTCGACCCCGTCCAGCATCTCGTTCTTGATGCGGATGTTGGCGAAGGTGCCGCGCATCATCACCTCGTGGTTGCCGCGGCGCGATCCGTAGGAGTTGAATTCGCGCACCGGCACCTGCCGTTCGGTCAGGTACTGACCGGCGGGCGTTTCGGGCTTGAAGCTGCCGGCGGGGCTGATGTGGTCGGTGGTGACCATGTCGCCCAGAAGGGCCAGCATGCGCGCGCCCCTGATGTCGGAAATGGTGCCGGCCTCTTTGCCCATGCCCTTGAAATAGGGCGGGTTCTGGACATAGGTCGATTGCGGGGGCCAGTCATAGGTCTTGCCCTCGGAGGTTTCGACCGCCTGCCATTTGTCGTCGCCCTTGAAGACATCGGCATATTTCGACTGGAACGCCTCGCGGGTGACGGTCTGTTCGACCAGGTCGGCGATTTCCTTCTGGGTCGGCCAGATGTCTTTCATGTAGACATTGTTGCCGTCCTTGTCGGTGCCGATGGGGTCCGTGGTGAGGTCGATATTCATGTCGCCCGCGATGGCGTAGACCACCACCAGCGGCGGCGAGGCCAGGTAGTTGGCGCGCACGTCGGGGCTGATCCGGCCCTCGAAGTTGCGGTTGCCCGA
>JABURR010000087.1 GCA_014762635.1 Paracoccaceae bacterium | reverse complement strand
CGTGGTGATCCACGAAGGCACGCTGAAGACCCTGAAGCGCTTCAAGGACGAGGTTCCCGAGGTTCAGTCCGGACAGGAATGCGGCATGGCCTTCGAGAATTACGAAGACATCCGCAAGGGTGACGTCATCGAGATCTTCGAGCGCGAAGAGGTCGAACGTTCGCTCTGACCGGGCCGTCCAACCGAAACCAGTGACCGCCGCTCCTTATCGGGGCGGCGGTTTTTGTTTGGCCGAAAGATCCTGAGAACGGGATTCCCATAGGTTGCAATGCGATGTAGCAATTGATCATGCCCATCTTGCTTGTCCTTCTGGTATTCGTCGGGGCCATGCTCCTGTTTCGCTCCTGGACGAGACGGCGCGAGCACCGGATCCTTCTTGAAACACCGCTTTCAAATCGCCAGCGAGACATAATCGAGCAGCAAGTTCCCCTGCTGAAAAAGATCCCGTGGGAAATTCGTTGGCAGTTCGAAGGCAAGATCAACGCTTTCCTGAACCAGGTTCAATTCATCGGATGCGATGGCGTTGAGGTCACCGAAGCCATGCGCCTTTCGATCGCGGCTCAAGCCTGTCTTCTGATCGCCAATACCGATGCCTGGTATCAGCACCTACGGACCATTCTCATTTACCCGGGCGCCTTCACGTCATTGCGAAAGAAATACGACGGATACGTGGTCACCGAGCACAGAACCGTCCGGTCCGGTGAGAGCTGGGCACGCGGTCCGGTGGTGCTGTCTTGGGAAGACGCGTCGCAAGGGGCTGCCAATGACGTGGACGGCCACAATGTCGTATTTCATGAATTCGCGCATCAGTTGGACGATTTGTCCGGACGCGCGAATGGTGTTCCGATCCTCGGCAAAGGGCAAAGCTTCGACGAGTGGGAGCGCGCCTTTCTGGACGCCTATGAGAAGCATGCCCAGCGCGTGGAAAACGGTTTTCGTACCGTAATCGACGCATACGGCGCGACAAACCACCAGGAATTCTTTGCGGTGTCCGTCGAACTCTTTTTCGAGAAACCTGCCGCACTGAAGAAAGACGAACCCGACGTCTACAAGCAGTTGTCCATACTTCTGAAACTGGACCCGCTGGCCTGGGTCAGCGTCTAGAGCCAATCCCTCAGGATCGGGATCAGGGGAATGTCGGCGGGCGGCATGGGGTAGGTGCGCAGCTCGGTGGGGCGGACCCATTTCAGGGCCTGGCCCTCCCTGGATTGCGGCTGCCCTTTCCACTTGCGGCAGGCAAAAAGCGGCATCAACAGGTGGAAATCCTCGTAGGAATGGCTCGCGAAGGTCAGCGGCGCGAGGCAGCTTTCCCAGGTGTCGATGCCCAGTTCCTCGTGCAATTCGCGGATCAGCGCGGCCTCGGGGGTTTCGCCCGGCTCGACCTTGCCGCCGGGAAATTCCCAGAGCCCGGCCATGGACTTGCCTTCCGGCCGCTGCGCCAGGAGAACGCGCCCATCCACATCGATGAGCGCCACCGCCGAGACCAGCACCACCTTCATGAACGGTAGTCGGCGTTGATGTCGATGTAGCGGTGGGTCAGGTCGCAGGTCCAGACCGTGGCGTGGCCTTCGCCCAGCCCGAGGTCGACGGCGATGGTGATATCCTGCCCTTTCATGTGGGCGGCGGCGGCCTCTTCGGAATAGGAGGGAGAGACCCAGCCGTTCTCGGCCACGGTCACGTCCCCGAAGCGGATCGACAGAAGGTCGCGATCGGCCCGGGCGCCGGATTTGCCCACGGCCATGACGACGCGGCCCCAGTTCGGGTCTTCCCCGGCGATGGCGGTCTTGACCAGCGGCGAATTGGCGATGGCCATGCCCACGCGGTGGGCGTCGGCGGGATCGGCCGCGCCGGTCACCTGGACCTCGACGAATTTCGTGGCGCCTTCGCCGTCGCGCACCACTTGCTTGGCGAGGTCCAGCATGACGCCTTCCAGCGCGGCGCGGAAGACACCCGCCTCGGCACTTGCAGCGTCAGAGATCTCGGGTGCCGCGCTCTTGCCAGTGGCGGCCAGAAGCAATGTGTCCGAGGTTGAGGTATCACCATCCACGGTGATGCTGTTGAAGGTGGTCTGGGTCAGGTCAGACAGCATCGCTTGCAGCACCGGCCGGGTGATCCGCGCGTCGGTGAAGATGTAGACCAGCATCGTCGCCATATCGGGCGCGATCATGCCCGAGCCCTTGGCGATACCGGCGATGCGAACCGTTTCGCCGCCGATCTCGACCTCGGCAGAGGCCCCCTTGGGGAAGGTGTCGGTGGTCATTATGGCCTGCGCGGCGCCCTCGATGCCCTCGGCGCTCAGCAGCCCGGACAGTTCCTCGACCTTGGCCGTGATACGCTCGTGCGGCAGCCGTTCCCCGATCACCCCGGTGGAGCTGGTGAAGACGCGGTTGGGCGAGAGTCCCGTGACCTCGGCCACCTTCTCGCAGATCGCGCGCACCGAGCCTTCGCCTGCGCGGCCCGTGAAGGCGTTGGAATTGCCCGAGTTCACGATGATCGCGGCCCCGGCATCGCTATCGGCGCCGATCTTGGCTTCGCAATCCAGCACGTTGGCCGAGCGGGTGGCCGAGCGGGTGAAGACCCCCGCCATCACGCTGCCCGGATCGAGAACGGCCAACATGACATCCTTGCGACCGGAATAACGCACACCCGCCTCAACGCTGGAGAAGCGGGCGCCGGGAATGACCGGCAGCGCGGGAAACGCCGCCGGAGCCAGCGGCGAGACCTTGGGCGCGGCGGCAGGCATCGCGGCCCGGACCTTTTTCAGCTTCTTCTTGAGTTTGGCGATCTTCGCCTTCAACTCGGTCCGCGTCTTCTTGCCCATCGCCGCTGTTCCTTTTGCGATCAGTCCTCGATCAGTGCTGTATCGCTGAGAAGGCCGGTGTCAATCTCCTCGGCGGTCATGCGGGTGACCTCGGCCTCTTCGACCAGTCTCTGGACCTCGGCCTCGACCGCGGTGGTCTGGAGCTCTTGCGAGAGTTCCGCGCGCATCTCGTCGAGGGTGGGCAGTGGGGTGTCGCGCACTTCGCTCACGCGGATCACATGCCAGCCGAACTCGGTCTGGATCGGATCAGAGAGGGCGCCAGGTTCGAGCGAGGTCATCGCAACGGCAAACGGTTCCACCAAAAGTTCCGGTGCGACCCAGCCCAGTTCACCGCCGCCGGGACCGGACGGGCCCGTGGACAGTTCCTTGGCAAGCTCAGCGAACTCCTCGCCTGCGGCCAGACGCTCGAGAACGGCCTTCGCCTCTTCCTCGGTCTCCAGCAGGATATGGGCGGTGTTGTATTCCTTGCTGGGTTCCATACCTGCCATGCGCGCATCATAGGCGGCCTGCAGGGCCTCGTCGGTCACGGCTTCGGCGGTAATCCGCGCCACGGCGGCACCGGCCATGGCGGCACGGCGATCATTCTCGATCTGCAGTTCGATCCGGCGGGTCGTTTCGGTCACGGTCTGCCCCAAAGCGATCTGCTGGATGAGCTGATCCAGAATGCCGTCATAGAGCACGTTGTCGGGAAGCTGCTGGTACTGGGCGGGAAGCTGCTCACGCAGGGAAATCAGGTGACCCAAGGTGACCTCGGTCCCGTTCACCGTTGCCACGACCGTGTCGGCGGTGACCTCCTGCGCGGCAAGCGGGGCGGCCAGGACCCCGGTCAGGGCGGTGGCGAGAAAAAGCTGGCGAAAATGCATCGATTATCCTTCCTGGAAGTCACGTCGGCGGGCGACGTTGACACTGTTCATGGGGACCCTTACATCGCCAAAGGGCGCTTGCGGGCGTCATTTTCCTGTCGTTCTAGGGCGGGCAAGAGCGGGGAGCAAGCAATCCCCACGCAAGATATCGTCAGAACCCGTCCGGGTGGAGAAAACATGCTGGGAATTGGAACACTCGCCAAGAAGGTCTTTGGGACCCCGAACGACCGCAAGGTAAAGGCGACCCGCCCGATCGTTGAGAAGATCAACGCGCTGGAGCCGGAGTTCCAGAAGCTCTCCGACGACGAGATCAAGGCCAAGACCGAAGAATTGAAAACCCGCGTCGCGAATGGCGAAAGCCTCGACGACATCCTGCCGGAAGCCTTTGCCAACTGCCGTGAGGCCGCGCGGCGAGCGCTGGGGCTTCGGGCCTTCGACGTGCAGCTCATGGGCGGGATCTTCCTGCACCAGGGCAATATCGCCGAGATGAAGACCGGTGAGGGCAAGACCCTGGTCGCGACCTTCCCGGCTTATCTGAATGCGCTCACCGGCAAGAGCGTGCATATCGTCACCGTGAACGACTACCTGGCCAAGCGCGACTCTGAATGGATGGGCAAGGTCTATGGCGCGCTCGGCATGACCACGGGCGTGGTCCACCCCCAGCAGGCCGACGACGCGAAGCGCGCGGCCTATGCCGCCGACATCACCTACGCGACGAACAACGAGTTGGGCTTCGACTATCTTCGCGACAACATGAAGGCGAGCCTCAAGGAGATGTACCAGCGCGGGCATTTCTTCGCGATCGTCGACGAGGTGGACTCGATCCTGATCGACGAGGCGCGCACGCCGCTGATCATCTCCGGCCCTTCTCAGGACCGGTCCGAACTTTACAAGACGATCGACGCTCTGATCCCCGAGCTCAAGGACGAGCATTTCGATCTTGATGAGAAGACCAAGAACGTCAGCTTTACCGACGAGGGCAACGATTTCCTCGAGGCACGTCTGCACGAGGTCGGCCTCTTGCCCGAGGGGCAGTCGCTCTACGATCCAGAATCCACGACCATCGTGCATCACGTGAACCAGGCGATCCGGGCCCACAAGGCCTATATCAAGGACCGCGACTACATCGTCCGCGACAACGAGATCATGCTGATCGACGAGTTTACCGGTCGGATGATGTCGGGTCGGCGTCTGTCCGAGGGCATGCACCAGGCGATCGAGGCCAAGGAAGGTGTGGAGATCCAGTCCGAGAACGTGACGCTCGCCTCGGTGACCTTCCAGAACTACTTCCGCCTCTACGACAAGCTCGCCGGCATGACCGGGACCGCGCTGACCGAGGCCGAGGAATTCTGGGACATCTATGGCCTGGGCGTGATCGAAGTGCCGACCAACCTGCCGATCGCGCGGGAAGACAGGCACGATGCGGTCTACCGCACCGCACGCGAGAAATACGACGCGATCGTCAAGGAAATCCAGAAAGCACACGGACGCGGCCAGCCGGTTCTGGTTGGCACGACCTCGATCGAAAAATCCGAGTTCCTGTCGGAAATGCTGAAGAAGGCCGAGGTTCCGCACAACGTGCTGAACGCCCGCCACCACGAACAGGAAGCCAAGATCATCGCCGAAGCCGGCAAATTCGGTGCCGTAACCATCGCCACAAACATGGCGGGACGCGGCACCGACATCCAGCTTGGCGGCAATGTCGAGATGAAAGTGCTCGAGGCGCTGGCCGAGGATCCGCAGGCGCATCCCGACGAGCTGCGCGCCAAGATCGAAGCCGAACATGCCGAGGAAAAGCAGAAGGTGCTCGAAGCAGGCGGGCTTTACGTGCTGGCCACCGAGCGCCACGAAAGCCGCCGGATCGATAACCAGCTTCGCGGCCGCTCCGGGCGCCAGGGCGACCCGGGCAAATCTTCGTTCTTCCTGAGCCTCGAGGACGACCTGATGCGGATCTTCGGCTCCGACCGTCTGGACAAGGTCCTGTCGAGCCTCGGCATGAAGGAAGGCGAAGCGATCATCCACCCCTGGGTGAACAAGTCTCTCGAACGCGCGCAGTCGAAGGTGGAAGGCCACAACTTCGACATCCGAAAGCAGCTTCTGAAATTCGACGACGTGATGAACGATCAGCGCAAGGTGATCTTCAGCCAGCGCCGCGAGATCATGGAGACGGAGGACCTTTCCGAAATCGTCGAGGATATGCGCCACCAGGTCATCGACGATCTTGTGGATCACCACGTCCCGCCGAAAACCTATGCAGACCAATGGGATGCCGAGGGCCTGCAGGCTGCGATCAAGGAAAACCTTTCCATTGATCGCCCCATCACGGATTGGGCCGCAGAAGACGGCGTCGATGCTGACGAGATCAAGGAGCGGCTGTACAAGGCGTCCGATGAACTCATGGCTAAGAAGGCCACCGATTTCGGCCCTGACAACATGCGCTCGATCGAAAAGCAGATCCTGCTGCAGATCATCGATGCCAAATGGCGCGAGCATCTCGTGACGCTGGAGCATCTGCGCTCGCTGGTCAGCTTCCGGGGCTACGCCCAGCGCGACCCGCTGAGCGAGTACAAGACCGAAGCCTTCCTGCTGTTCGAAACCATGCTGAACACGCTGCGCGAGGACGTGGCCAAGCGCCTGTCGCAAATGCAGCCGCTGACGCCCGAGCAGCAGCAGCAGTTGATCGAGCAACTTCGCGCCCAGCAGGCTGCCATGGCCCAGGCTGCCCAGCCCCCCGCCGTGGAAGAGCCGAGCGAGGATGCCAAACCCGGTTTCGACGAAAACGATCCCTCGACCTGGGGCAACCCCGGGCGCAACGATGCCTGCCCCTGCGGATCGGGGAAGAAATTCAAACATTGCCATGGGCGGGTGTGATACTTGCCTGAGCGGAGAATTGCCCAAGTTGCGTGATCCGCTCTGCGTGTCATAACTAGGTCCAATTCCTCGGCAATGTTCGCACCGGTCGACGAGGGGGTTGGAGCCCGGAATGCCTGAACAACCGGCGTTTTCGCAGCGCATGGTATCTCTTGCTGGTACCTTGGCAATTGCCTTTGCCATCGGTCATGTCATGCAAAGTGGCGCGCAGATGGCCGATGCGGTTGGTCTTGCTCCGCAAGGCCCGGTGACTCCCCAGGTAACCGATGCCATCGGCGTCCTTGACGAGCGCTCCGTGAGCGACCTGGCCTTGACGCGCGCCTCGCGCCCGCGGTCCGAAACTGTCGTTGCACGCATGGCCCGGCCCTCCGAACCCCTTGTCTCGCCCGTGGTCGCCGCCGTGACGGCCGCCCAATCCGGTACGGGTCTGAATGCGGTTGGTACGGTTCGCGCCGGTAAGAACGGTGACAGGAAGGCTGGCGGAAACTGCACCGTCCGGCTTGCCGCCACTGAGCAGCCCGCCGCCATGGTCTCGCTTCGGATCGAGGCGCCCTGCTATGCAAACGCGCGTGTCGTGGTCAATCATGACGGCCTCGTCTTCAGTTCGATCATCGGAGAGAACGGAACCCTGACGGCCACAATCCCCGCGATGGTTGAGAACGCGACGTTCCGGGTATCTTTCGAGGATGGCGCCACCGCGGGCACGACTCTCGATGTTCCGTCGCGCCGAAATTACGAGCGGGTGGCTCTGCAATGGATCGGCCGCGGGGCCGGTCTGGGACTTCATGCGCTGGAATTCGGAGCAGGCTACGGTGATGCCGGAGACGTGTGGGTCGGCGCCTCACGTGATCCGTCGGCTGGCCTCAGGGCCGATGGCGGCTTCCTGACCAGCCTTGGCAACCCGTTGAGCCCGAACCCTGTGTTGGCCCAAGTCTACAGCTATCCTGCGGGCCGTTCGGTTCGCAGTGGTGTCATCCGCATTCGCATCCGCGCGGCGATCAATGACCTGAATTGCGGCGGTTGGCTCGACGCCCAGGCGCTGCAGCCCGACGGTCTGGGTGGGCTGCGTATTTCCACAGTCTCCATGTCCGTACCGGACTGCGATAGAATTGGTGAATATCTCGAGTTGAAAAACATTCTTTTAGACATGAAGATTGCATCTAACTGACAGGGTCGAGTGGATTTCATGGCATCAGGTCGGCTCATCGCCGCCGTTATACTTCTGGGTTCGCTTCTTTCTTCTCCCGCGGGGGCTGAAGACGTCACCCTTCGATCGCGCGATGGCTCGGTCGAGGTAACGGGCGAATTCCTGAATTTCGACGGGGAGTTCTTCCAGATCCGGACGGTCCATGGCGAACTCATGGTCGATGCCTCCGGGGTCATCTGCGAGGGGGCTGGGTGCCCGGACCTCAACGCCTATGTCTCCACCGTCAGATTCTCGGGCGCGGCGGATATCGTGCTGGAAATGATGCCGTCCCTAGTCGAGGCCTTCGCCGCACGCAACGGCTATGATCACCGGGTGATCATCGAGACACCGGAACGGTTCATCTACGAGCTTGGCGACCGTCCGACCAACCAGATTGCCGCCCGGTTCTTCTTCGATGCCACGAATTCAAGTGAAGGGCTCAAGGTTCTGGCGGGGGGCGAGGCCGATATCGCGGTGTCCATGCGCGAGGTCACGCCTGTCGAGATCCGCGCCGCGCAAGCGGCACGTCTCGGCGATCTCACCTCTCCGCGCCAATCGCAGACGCTTGCGCTTGATGCACTGGTTCCGATCACCGGGGACCGGAACCCGGTGTCGTCCCTGACGGTTTCAGAGCTTGTGAAGATCATGTCCGGCGAGATCCGAAACTGGTCCGAGCTTGGCGGCGAAGATGCCCCGATCGACCTGCATATGCGGAATCGTTCATCGGGCCTGCCAATCGTGTTCGAGCGCCGCCTGCTGGCCCAATACGATCTGGAGTTGTCCGAACAGGTCAACTGGCATCTGGACAGCCAGGAAATGGCAGATACGGTCGCGCAGCAGTCCACGGCGATCGCCCTGGCTAGTCGGCGTGAGACGGGAAATGCCAAGGTCATTTCACTTCGTGGCAACTGCGGGTTTCCGCTCGATCATGGCAACAACGCCGTCAAGACCGACGATTACCCACTAACCGCGCCGTTCTACCTTTACTTTCCGGACCGGCGGCTTCCGAAAATCGCCCGCGATTTCCTGTCCTACCTGCGCACCCCGCAAGCCCAGGCGGTGATCCGAAGCCTCGGCTACGTCGACCTGTCGGCGGAACTTACAGATCTGGATGAAGAAGGGCGTCGGCTTCTGAATGCCATCCTCAAGGCTGAGGATGCCACCGGCCTGACCTCTCTCAAGAGCATGGTCGCGGAACTGGGCAACGCAGGCCGCCTTTCCCTGAGTTTTCGATTCGATGGCGGGATCAGTCGACTTGACACCCAATCGCGATCCGCGATCAACCTGATGGCCCTGGCGCTCGAGGCTGGGTTCTACGATGATCGGGAGTTGATCCTCGTGGGGTTCAGCGACGGTCGGGGCGACGCCGCTGCCAATCTGGGGCTCGCACGGCGACGCGCGATTGCGGTGCGGGAAGCCTTGTTCGAAGCCGCACCGACGGCTGACTTTTCGCGGGCGAAGATCGGTGTTCTGGCAATGGGCGAGGCGATGCCGATTGCCTGTGATGACGAGGATTGGGGCCGCGACCTGAACCGTCGGGTCGAGATCTGGATGCGCTACAGGTAACCGGCGCTGCGAAAGCTGAGTTCCGCGGATTTCCCGACGATCAGGTGATCGTGCAGGGTCAGGCCAAGGGCCTGCGCGGCTTGGGCCACCTGCGACGTCATGGCGACATCGCTTTCTGACGGGGTCGGGTCACCTGATGGGTGGTTGTGGACCAGGATCAAGGCAGAGGCGTTTAGTTCCAGTGCCCGTTTCACCACCTCGCGCGGATAGACCGGCACATGATCCACGGTGCCGCGAGCCTGTTCCTCGTCGGCGATGAGCACGTTTTTCCGGTCAAGGTAGAGGACGCGGAATTGCTCGGTCTCGCGATGGGCCATGGCGGTGCGGCAATAGTCCAGCAACACGTCCCATCCCGAGATCACCGGACGGCGCAAGACCCGCGACCGCGCCAGCCGGTGGGCGGCGGCCTCGACGATCTTCAACTCCACAATCACGGCCTCGCCCACGCCGCTCACCTGTTTGAGGCGTTCGACCGGGGCCGAGATCACGTGAGAGAAATCGCCGAAGGTTTCCAGCAGGCGCCGGGCAAGGGGTTTTACGTCCTGACGCGGAATCGCGCGGAACAGGACGAGTTCCAGGATTTCGTAATCCGGCATCGCCGCCGCGCCGCCGGTCAGAAACCGCTCGCGAAGGCGCTTGCGATGATCCCGGATGTAAGAAGGCAATTTTTCCGACCGTTTTTCACTTTCGGACACGCCTTCTGGTCCGAAAAGTGACATCGGCGCCTCGCCGAAATGAGAAGAGCCCCGGGGTTTCATATCCCCGAGGCTCTGCCTTGTTGCTGAATTTCCGGTTAACCGATGGCCAGATCAGCCCTTCATCGTATCCCAGAAGGTCTTTACCCGTTTGAAGAAGCCCGAGCTTTCGGGATTGTTGTCTTCGCTCAGCTTCTCGAACTCGCGCAGAAGGTCTTTCTGCTTGCCGGTCAGGTTCACCGGGGTTTCCACCGCCAGTTCGATGAACATGTCGCCGGTTCCGGCGCCGCGCAGGGCGGGCATGCCCTTGCCGCGCAGGCGCATCTGGCGACCGGATTGGCTTCCGGCGGGGATTTTCACCCGGCTGCGGCCGCCGTCGATGGTGGGTACCTCGATATCGCCGCCCAGCGCCGCGGTGATCATCGACACGGGCACCCGGCAGTGCAGGTGGTGGCCTTCCCGTTCAAAGAGCGGATGGTCCGCCACGTCGATGAAGATATACAGATCGCCTGTCGGCCCGCCGCGCAGACCGGCCTCACCCTCGCCCGCAAGCCGGATCCGGGTGCCGGTCTCCACGCCCGCGGGAATGTTCACGCTGAGCGAGCGCTCTTTTTCCACGCGGCCTGCGCCGCCGCAGCTCTTGCAGGGGTTCTTGATGATCTGGCCCATGCCCGAGCAGGTCGGGCAGGTGCGCTCGACCGTAAAGAAGCCCTGCTGCGCCCGGACCTTGCCCATGCCCGAACAGGTCGGGCAGGTCTGGGGTTCGGCGCCGCTTTCAGCCCCGGTCCCGTTGCACTCGTCGCAACCGACGGAGGTGGGCACGGTGATCGTCTTCTGCTGGCCGGTGTAGGCTTCCTCGAGGCTGATGCGCATGTTGTAGCGCAGGTCCGAGCCACGCGTGGCACGCTGGCGACCGCCGCCACCGCGACCGCCCATGAAATCGCCGAAGAGATCGTCGAACACATCCGAGAAGGCACTGGCGAAATCGCCGTTGCCGCCGCCGAAACCACCGGCGCCGCCGCGTGGGCCGCCCATGCCACCTTCGAAGGCCGCGTGACCGAACCGGTCATAGGCTGCCTTCTTCTCGGGGTCCTTCAGCGCGTCATAGGCCTCGTTCACTTCCTTGAACTGGGACTCGGCGTTCGGATCATCCTGGTTACGGTCGGGGTGAAGCTCCTTGGCCTTTTTGCGATAGGCCTTCTTGATCTCATCCGCCGACGCGCCCTTCGAGACGCCCAGAACCTCGTAAAAGTCGCGTTTTGCCATGAGTTATCGTCCTCCGGGGAACGCAAGGGCCGGCCCGAGTTACTCCGGACCGGCCACAAGGGTTCGGAACGCGCCTCAGGAGCGCTTGTCGCCGTCCAGGTCCTCGAAGTCGGCATCGACGATGTCGTCATCCACGCCGCGCGGCTCGTCGTCACCTGCCGAGCCGCCCTCGGTCTCGGTCTGCTGGGCCTTGTAGATGGCCTCGCCAAGCTTCATCGCGGCTTCGGTGACGTTCTGGATGCCGGACTTGATCTTGCCGGGATCCTCGGTCTCCATCTGCTCCTTGAGGTTGCCGATGGCCAGTTCGATCGCCTCGATCGTGGTCGGATCGACCTTGTCGGAATGCTCTTCCATCGCCTTCTCGGTCGAATGGATGAGGCTTTCGGCCTGGTTCTTGGTCTCGACCAGTTCGCGACGCTGCTTGTCGCCCTCGGCGTTCTCCTCGGCTTCGCGGACCATCTTGTCGATGTCCTCGTCGCTAAGACCACCCGAGGCCTGGATCGTGATCTTCTGTTCCTTGCCGGTGCCCTTGTCCTTGGCGCCCACATGGACGATGCCGTTGGCGTCGATGTCGAAGGTCACCTCGATCTGCGGCAGGCCGCGCGGGGCGGGCGGGATGTCCTCGAGGTTGAACTGCCCGAGCATCTTGTTGTCCTGCGCCATTTCCCGTTCACCCTGGAACACGCGGATCGTCACCGCGTTCTGGTTGTCCTCGGCGGTCGAGAAGATCTGGCTCTTCTTCGTCGGGATCGTGGTGTTGCGGTCGATCAGACGGGTGAAGACCCCACCCAGCGTCTCGATACCCAGCGACAGCGGCGTCACGTCGAGCAGGACCACGTCCTTGACGTCACCCTGCAGAACGCCGGCCTGGATGGCGGCACCCATGGCGACAACCTCGTCGGGGTTCACGCCCTTGTGCGGTTCTTTCCCGAAGAACTTGGTCACCTCTTCGATGACCTTCGGCATCCGGGTCATGCCGCCCACCAGGACGACCTCGTCGATGTCACCCTTGTCGAGGCCGGCATCCTTGAGAGCGGCAGCACAGGGCTTCATCGAGCGGGTGATCAGCTCGTTGACCAGGCTTTCCAGCTTGGCGCGGGTCATTTTCATGACCATGTGCAGCGGCTGGCCGTCCTTGCCCATCGAGATGAACGGCTGGTTGATCTCGGTCTGGCTCGAGCTGGACAGTTCGATCTTGGCCTTTTCGGCAGCTTCCTTGAGGCGCTGCAGGGCCATCTTGTCCAGGGTCAGGTCGACCCCATGCTCTTTCTTGAACTCGTCGGCCAGGTAATTGACGATCCGCATGTCGAAGTCTTCACCGCCGAGGAACGTGTCCCCGTTGGTCGACTTCACTTCGAAGAGGCCGTCGTCGATTTCCAGGATGGTGATGTCGAAAGTACCGCCGCCAAGGTCATAGACGGCGATGGTCTTCGACTCTTTCTTGTCCAGACCATAGGCCAGCGCGGCCGCGGTCGGCTCGTTGATGATCCGCAGCACCTCGAGACCAGCGATCTTGCCGGCGTCCTTGGTGGCCTGACGCTGGGCGTCGTTGAAATAGGCGGGCACGGTGATGACGGCCTGCTCGACCTTCTCACCAAGGTAGCCCTCGGCGGTTTCTTTCATCTTCTGCAGGATGAAGGCCGAAATCTGGCTGGGAGAGTATTTCTCACCGCGGGCTTCGACCCAGGCGTCGCCGTTGCCGCCGTCCACGATGTTGTAGGGGACGATCTTCTTGTCCTTGGTCACTTCGGCGTCGGTGACGCGGCGACCGATCAGACGCTTCACGGCGAAGATGGTGTTTTCCGGGTTGGTGACGGCCTGCCGCTTGGCGGGCTGGCCCACGAGACGCTCACCTTCGGCGAAGGCGACGATGGAGGGCGTCGTACGCGCCCCTTCGGAGTTCTCGATCACGCGGGCTTGCGATCCGTCCATGATGGCGACGCAGGAGTTGGTGGTCCCGAGGTCGATACCGATGACTTTGGCCATGCTCAAAATCCTCTCTTCTGGCGATGTTGTAGAGAAAGGCCCATTCCGGCGCCCGTCTCCGATCCCAATTTGCTGCCGGTTCGGTTGGCCCCCGCCCGGCGTCTCGGCGTATATAAGGAGGGGGTCTGGGTGCTGCAAGCCGCGCATCGGGACGAAAATCGCGGAAAATGGAGTCTTTTCAGGGGATCATGGAAACCGGGGCTGGCAAAACGTCCAAACCGCTCGATCTGCGGGGGGTAAAGGTCCATCGTGGCTACCTCGATCCGGTGGAACAGGCGCAGATCGTTGCGCGCCTGCGCGAGGTGGTCGCCGCCGCGCCGCTCTTCTCGCCGCAGACGCCCTATGGCAAGCCGATGTCGGTCAAGATGACCTCGGCGGGCAAATATGGATGGTTTTCCGATCGACGCGGATACCGTTACGTCGACCGGCATCCCTCTGGCACACCCTGGCCGCCGATCCCCGAGGAAATCCTTGCGGTTTGGCGCGAACTCGTCTCGACCGAGCGGATGCCTGATTGCTGTTTGGTCAACTTCTATGGTGAGGGCGCGCGCATGGGGCTGCATCGCGACGCGGACGAGGCGGATTTTTCCTGGCCGGTACTCTCGATCTCGCTTGGGGACGAGGGACGGTTCCGCGTCGGCGGGCTTGAGCGTGGAGGCTCGACCGAAAGCCTCTGGCTTGAGTCCGGGGACGTGCTGGTCATGGGCGGTGCGGCGCGACTGATCTATCACGGCGTGGACAAGATCCGCTTTGGCGCGTCCGCCCTGCTGCCACAGGGTGGGCGGATCAACCTGACCCTGCGGGTCGTGGACTAGCGCGGCATCTGCAGTGAACAGCACCCGCTGAGGAAGCGCTTTTCCGGCTCGTCCAGGATCAGCGAGACCGAAAGCCCGTAGGGCCGTTCGCTCATCCCGTCGCTACAGATTTCCCGCTCGACGATCGCGTGACCCGAGGAAAACCCGATCGCGCGGGCCACGGGTTGCAAGCCTTCGGGTCCGGCATCCCAGATGATCGTGTCAGGCAGGTTGCGGCCTTCCGTATCGAAGAAGATCATCTCCTCCCCCTTGATCTGGAAGGCCCAGAACGGCTCGGTTCCGGTACAAAGCATGGCGTACGCACGCACACCGCCCACCGAACCGGGTTGCCGTTCCATGAACCGCAGCGCGACCCAGCCCTCACCTTCACCCATCGCGACAAGGCCCCAGCTTCCGTCGCCGTTGCTCTTGATCACCTCGATCCCGGTGTCGTTATAGGCAAGGCGGCCGACAACCTCGTTCTCGGTTCCAGGTCCGGCGCGCACGTTCAGGAAGTCGTTCGCCGCGACCCCGGCCACGTCGAACAGGGCCGGCAGGTCCAGCGATTGTCCGTGAACCGGCCCCGCAAGACCGAGAAGAAACACCAGCACCCGGATCATTTTCCGGCGCTCCAACTGCGGGAGACCTGCTTGCGAGTGTAGAATTCGCCCAGCAGACCCAGCGTCAGCAGCGCCAGCGACACGTAAAGCGGATAGCTGATCGAGCTGAAATGCGGGTTGTAGTTCAGGAAAACATAGCCCCGCACCTGGTCGATGCAGTGAAACAGCGGGTTCCAGT
The DNA here is from genome assembly GCA_014762635.1 of Paracoccaceae bacterium. Classification (GTDB taxonomy): domain Bacteria; phylum Pseudomonadota; class Alphaproteobacteria; order Rhodobacterales; family Rhodobacteraceae; genus JABURR01. The sequence continues at coordinate 16,575 of JABURR010000087.1, read as the reverse complement.
CGAACATCGCCAGCATGTAACCGGGCAGGGCATTGGCCACGAACATCTTGCCCGAGGCGATCATGTTGGCGCGGCGATAGACCTGCGAACCGATCTGGGCGAAGCGCGGAAACCAAGGCTTGATCGCCAGGAACAACGAGCCTACCGCCACGCCCGAGATCCACGACAGAAGGAACAGGCCATAGGCCCCGACCGGATCCTCGATCGTGATCGGATTCCAGAGCGCGTGGTAGAGAAACAGGATCACCACCATGGCAATCGTCTGGGTATAAAGCGACGACAGCGCCGAGGACAGGATCGCGATGGTCGTGTTCATCGGCGCGTGCAGCATCATCCCCGAAACCGGACCCTCGGCCCCCATGACGGCGGCCACCGCCTTGGCGTGTGTCATGAACAGAAAGACACCGGTCATCAGGAACAGCATGAAATCGCCGCGCAACGGCGCGCTGCGCTGCCCCATGAAGGTCATCATCAGGAAGAAAACACCCACGAACATCGCGGCCTGCAGCATGCTGATCAAAAGCCCGATCACCGGGTTGCCGTGCGTCTTGCGGATGCTGCGCACGGTGGCGTGATAGACCAGTTCGATCAGGGTGACCGCTGGTCGTTGCTTCCGCACCTGGAAATCTGGCTGGAACATCGCTGCCTCGGGACTGCTTGCCTGTCAGCCTGTCTGACAGGGAAACCTTGCCGTTCCTTTGAGGTCCAAGCATAAGAGGACGGCATTTGTTTGACAACGAAAGCGGCGGGGAACGGTTTGGACCACGAGAAACTTACCCGGGTGATGCGACGCCTGGCCCTTGAGGCCGGGGCGCGGATCATGGAGATCTACAATTCCGACGATTTCGAGGTGCGCTCCAAGTCGGACGCGAGCCCCGTGACCGAGGCGGATGAGGCAGCCGACGCGCTGATCTTCGCCGGGCTGAAGGCGGAGTTTCCCGACACGCTGGTCGTGACCGAGGAGCAGGCCGACTCGCATGGGCAGGCCGCCGGGTCGTTCCTGATCGTCGATCCGCTCGACGGGACCAAGGAATTCGTCCAGCGTCGCGGCGATTTCACCGTGAACATCGCCTATGTCGAGAATGGCACTCCCCTGCGCGGGGTGGTCTATGCCCCGGCCAAGGGGCGGCTGTTCTACACTTTGCCAGACGGACAGGCCGTGGAAGAGATGGGCGATCATGCGTTGGAGGCGCCCGGAGAGGCCAAGCCGCTTGAGGTGTCCACCCCCGACAACACTGCGCTCATGGTTGTCGCGTCGAAATCGCACCGCGATCAGGCCACCGACGACTATATCGGGCAATACGCCGTGCGCGACATGACAAGCGCGGGTTCCTCGCTCAAGTTCTGCCTTGTGGCCACCGGGGAGGCCGATCTTTACCCCCGCCTTGGCCGGACGATGGAATGGGACACGGCGGCGGGCGACGCAGTGCTGCGCGGGGCGGGCGGGCGCATGGTCCGTTTCGATGACCACGCGCCCTTTACCTATGGCAAGCCCGGCTATGAGAACACGTTCTTCATCGCCTATGCCCCCGGCGTCGCGTTGAAGCCCGCATCATGAGCGTCTTGATCGCGATCCCCGCCCGCTATGCCTCGACCCGCTACCCGGGCAAGCCGCTGGTCGAGTTGACCGGCGCGACCGGCAAGAAGAAATCCCTGATCCAGCGGTCGTGGGAGGCGGCAATGGCCGTCAAGGGCGTCGATCGCGTGGTGGTGGCCACCGATGACGAGCGAATCCGCGCCGCCTCCGAGGTGTTCGGGGCCGAGGTGGTGATGACCTCGTCGGACTGCACCAACGGCACCGAGCGCTGCGCCGAGGTGATCGAGGCGCTGAGTGGCGGGTTCGACATCGTGGTGAACCTTCAGGGCGACGCGCCGCTCACCCCCGCCTGGTTCGTCGAGGACCTCGTGGCAGGCCTGCGCGCCAATCCCGAGGCCGAGGTGGCGACACCCGTCCTGCGCTGCGACGGCGCCGCGCTGAACGGTTTCCTTAAAGACCGGCGCGAGGGCCGGGTGGGCGGCACAACGGCCGTTTTCGGGGCGGACCGGCAGGCGCTCTACTTCTCCAAGGAAGTGATCCCCTTCACCGGGAAGTACTATTTCGACGAAGACCCGACGCCGGTTTTCCATCACGTCGGGGTCTATGCCTACCGGCCGGAACCGTTGGCCGCCTACCCGGGCTGGGACCCAGGGCCATTGGAGCAACTTGAAGGCCTGGAACAGTTGCGCTTCCTCGAACGGGGGCGGCAGGTGCTCTGCGTCGAGGTCGAAGCCCGCGGACGCCAGTTCTGGGAGCTGAACAACCCCGAGGACGTTCCGAAGATTGAAAAAATGATGGCCGACATGGGTCTTGAATGACCGAGACCCATGTGAGTGTCGTGGTGGTAAGCCACGGGCGGCCCGCGATGCTGACGCGTTGCGTTCGTGGCATTGCGCAGCTTGCCTACCGTCCCTTCGAACTGGTGGTCGTGGCCGATCCGGCGGGCCTCACGGCCCTGCGCAGCGCGGGTCTTGCGGGCCGGGCGAAATGCGTGAGTTTCCCCGAGGCGAATATCTCGGCTGCACGCAATGCCGGGATCGCCCAGGCTGCGGGCGAAATCCTCGCCTTCATCGACGATGACGCGGCGCCGGAGCCGGGCTGGCTGACGGAACTGATCGCGCCGTTTTCCGACAAGAAGGTCGCCGCCGCCGGGGGCTACGTGCTGGGCCGCAACGGGATCTCGCTGCAATGGGGCGCGCGCGGAATCGGGCGGGATGCGCGGCACGAAGCGCTGGACCTTGAGGATGATGCAGCCAGCGTGATCCCCGCCAATCGCGACCTTGCCACCCGGACCGAAGGCACGAACATGGCCTTCCGCCGCAAGGTGCTGACGGATCTGGGTGGCTTCGACGAGGCCTATCGCTTCTACCTGGAAGATGCCGACCTCAACATGCGCCTTGCCGCAAAGGGACTGGCCACCGCCATCGTGCCCACAGCGCTGGTGCACCATGCCTCGGCCCCGTCGGCACGGCGCAACGCGGCGCGCTGCCCGCGTGACCTGACCGAGATCGGTGCCAGTCTAGCGGTTTTCCTGTCACGCCATGGAGAGGCGCCGTCAGAGCCGCCCGAAGTTGAGACCGCCGAACAGTATCAACGCCTGATCCGCCACCTGATCGCGGGAAATTGTGAGCCGCGCGACCCGGCCCGCATCATGGAAAGCTTCTCGATGGGCTATGCCGGGGGTCTTTCCCGCGAACCGGCGCTTCGGGAGTTCGCCCCGGCGCCTCCGCCCTTCCGTCACTATCGGACCGCCGCGCCTGCCGAGGGAACCAAGATCCTGGCCGGGCGGATCTGGGAGGCCCGAAAACTGCGCGCCCGCGCCGTGGACATCGTGCAGAATGGCGGACGCGCTTCGGTCTTCCTGTTCAGCCCGACCGCGTTCTATCACCGGGCGCGCTTCACCGAGGCGGGCTATTGGGAGCAGACCGGCGGCATTTTCGGTCGGTCAAATCGGTCGGAACCCATCTTCCGTTTGATGAGTTTTAAGGCAAGAGTTGAAAAAGAGGTCAAAAACATATTCCTTCGGCGTCTTGGCTATACGAAATAGCCGCGCCACATGGATGTGCCCAAACCAAAGGCTATTGTATAACATTCGGGCATAGGGCCGGGGATCCGGCACTGCCCATTCACCGCGGCGGGGCGGAAAATTCCCTGCCAAGACGAACTGAAAAGCAAGGTATTCTGATGAAGCGCAAGGTAACCAAGGCAATCTTTCCCGTTGCAGGGCTTGGAACCCGCTTTCTTCCCGCGACGAAGTCGATCCCCAAGGAAATCATGACGCTGGTCGACCGACCGCTCATTCAATACGCCATCGACGAGGCCCGCGCCGCCGGGATCACCGAATTCATTTTTGTCACCTCGCGTGGCAAGGGCGCGCTCGAGGATTACTTCGACAACGCCCCGGTGCTCGAGGCTGCGCTGCGGCGCGACGGCAAGGACAAGCTGCTGGACATCCTCAATTCCACCAACATGGAAAGCGGCGCCATCGCCTATATCCGCCAGCACAAGGCGCTGGGCCTTGGCCACGCGGTCTGGTGCGCGCGGCGCCTGATCGGGGACGAGCCCTTCGCGGTGATCCTGCCCGACGACGTGATCGCGGGCGAGAAATCCTGCCTGCAGCAGATGGTCGAGGCTTACGAGGAAACCGGCGGCTCGATGGTCGCCGCGATGGAAGTGCCGCCCGAAAAGACCTCGTCCTATGGCATCCTGGACGTGGCGGATGACAGTGAGCGTCTCGTGTCGGTCAACAAGATGGTCGAAAAACCCGCCGAGGGCACGGCGCCGTCGAACCTGGCGGTGATCGGACGCTATATCCTGTCGCCCGACGTGCTGGAGAACCTGGAAACCATCGACCGTGGCGCGGGGGGAGAGATCCAGCTGACCGACGCCATCGCCAAGGAGATCGAGCTTGGGCGCGGGGTGCACGGCTACAGGTTCGAAGGTCAGCGCTTCGACTGCGGCTCGAAAGCGGGCTTTCTGCAGGCCACCGTGGCCTTCGCCCTTCAGCGCGAGGAGTTGCGGGACGAGTTCGCGCAATACCTCAGCGACCTCACCTCGCTGCCCCGCGCAGCGCAGTAACTCCGGGGGCGCGGCTTGACGCATATCCTTGTCACGGGCGGCGCGGGTTATATCGGCTCGCACGCCTGCAAGGCCTTGCGGCAGGCGGGATATGTCCCGGTCACCTATGACAATCTTTCCACTGGCTGGGCCGACGCGGTGAAATTCGGCCCGTTCGAGCAGGGCGACCTGCTGGACCGTGCCGGGCTGGATGAGGTGTTCGAGGCCTATCGCCCGGCGGCGGTGATGCATTTCGCCGCGCTCAGCCAGGTGGGCGAGGCGATGCAGGAACCCGGCAAGTACTGGCGCAACAACGTCTGCGGTTCGCTGACGCTGATCGAGGCGGCGGTGGCGGCGGGTTGCCACGACTTCGTCTTCTCCTCGACCTGCGCCACCTATGGTGAGCAGGACAACGTGGTGCTGACCGAAGACAGCCCGCAGATGCCGGTCAACGCCTATGGTGCCTCGAAGCGGGCGATCGAGGAAATCCTGCGCGATTTCGGGGCGAGCCACGGGCTGAACCACGTGATCTTCCGCTATTTCAACGTGGCGGGGGCGGACCCCGAAGGCGAGGTGGGCGAACATCACCGCCCGGAGACACACCTGATCCCGGTGATGCTCGAGGCGATCGACGGCAAGCGCCCGGCGCTGATCCTGCACGGCACCGACTACGACACGCCCGACGGGACCTGTATCCGCGACTATGTTCACGTGTCGGATTTGGTGGAGGCGCACGTGGCGGGGGTGCGTTGGCTGGAAGACGGCAAGGACAGCCGGGTCTTCAACCTTGGCACCGGCACCGGCTTTTCCGTGCGCGAGGTGATCGAGGCAAGCCGCGCCGTGACCAACCGCGAGGTGCCGGTCGTCGAAGGACCGCGCAGGGCCGGGGATTGCACCCGGCTGGTCTCGGGTAGCGCCCGCGCGACCGAGGAACTGGGCTGGACACCCGCCAAATCGACGATGCCCCGGATGATCGCCGATGCCTGGAACTGGCACCGGACCGGGCATTATGAGCGCTGAGCCTTCGGCACGGCTGCTGGACGTGACGCGGTTGGTCCGGCGGGCGCGACGCGGCACCCTGACCGGGATCGACCGGGTGGAGCTGGCCTATCTGGATCATTTCGTGGATGCCGAAGTTCCGGCCTTCGGCCTGGTGCGCACGAAGTTTGGCTATCTCCTTCTGGACCGCGCGGGACTACGCGGCTTTGCATCCGTCTTGAGAGAGGCTTCATCTTCGCCGATCCTCTGGATCGCGCTGCGGCATTGGGCGATCGCCCGATCCTTGCCGCAACTTCTGGGGCGGATGCTTCGGCGCCATCTTCCGTGGGGAAGCGAGTATTTCAACGTCGGCCACAGCAACTTGACGAACCGTGTTTTTGCGGCTGTCCGTTCGGTTCCCGGTTCCCGGTTCCCGGTTCCCGGTTCCCGGTTCCCGGTGCGCGCATCGCGGTGATGATCCACGACACCATTCCGCTGGATTTCCCGCAATTCCAACGCCCGGGCGAACCCGAGAATTTCGCGCAGAAGCTCGACGTCGCGGCGGGAGCAGACGTTGTCCTCTTTCCCACCGAGGCCGCCCGTGACGAAGCTCGCCCGCATTTCGAGGCGTGCGGCGGCATGCCCCCCTCGGTGATTGCGCATCTGGGCGTTCCCCGCCCCGATCCCAGGCCGGACGAGGTCCCGTACGACCTGCCGCGCGATCGGCCCTATTTCGTGATCCTCGGCACCATCGAGCCGCGCAAGAACCATGCGCTGCTGCTCGATATCTGGGAAAAGTTCCACGCGACCCGACCCGGGGCAGAAATCCCGTACTTGTTCATCCTGGGAAGCCGCGGCTGGAACAACGAGGAGATTTTCGAGCGACTGAAGAACGCGCCCTTCATGGGCCGGACGGCCTTCGAATGCCCGGGTCTTTCCGACGCGGCCGTGGCCGCGTTGCTCGAGGGTGCGGCAGCACTGCTCCAACCCAGTTATGCCGAGGGCTTCGGCCTGCCCCCTGTGGAAGCCGCCGCGCTGGGGACGCCGGTGGTCTGCGCCCCTTTGCCCGTCTTCAAGGAAACACTGGGAGATATTCCCGTTTACGCATCCCTGTCCGACAGCTATCTTTGGGAAACAATTATCGACAGGCTGTCCGCGCCGGAGGCAACGGGGCGGGCCAAGCCGGACAGGCTCAGCGTCTTGCCCACGTGGGACGACCATTTCAAGAAGGTCTTGGCGCAGATTTGAGGCACGGTCCGGTCCCGGGGGCAGGAAGGAAACAGTTGGGCGTGCTCACGTCATACCGGCTGAGGCTTCAGCGCAAGCGCTGGCGTATCCGCGCCATTCGCAAGCGCCGGGAACTTCGCCGCGTGACCGACCGCACCGGCACGATCCGACCAGAACACGTCCTGCTTTTTGCAACACTGCGCAACGAACGCGTCCGACTGCCCTATTTCCTTGATTATTATCGCAAGCTCGGGGTGTCGCATTTCCTGATCGTCGACAATGGTTCGGACGATGGATCACGCGACTACCTGCGCGAGCAACTAGACGTGTCGCTCTGGGAAACCGAGGCGAGCTACAAGCGCGCCCGCTTCGGCGCCGACTGGATGAACTGGTTACTGTCGCGCCACGGGCATGGTCACTGGTGCCTGACTGTCGATGTGGACGAGTTCTTCGTCTACCCGTTCTGCGACACGCGTCCGATCCGTGCGCTGACCGACTGGCTGGATGCCTCGTCGATCCGGTCTTTCGGGGCGATGCTGCTCGACATGTATCCCGAGGGCGCGGTGGACGACGAACCCTATCGTGAGGGCCAGGATCCACTGGAGATCGCCTCCTGGTTCGACGCGGGCAACTACACGATCGAAAAGAACCCCCGCTACGGCAACCTATGGATCCAGGGGGGCGCACGGGCGCGGGCGTTCTTCCCGGAGACGCCGGAACGCGCCCCGGCGCTCAACAAGATCCCGCTGGTCAAGTGGCAGCGCGGCTATACCTACGTCAGCTCCACCCACATGCTGCTGCCGCGCGGGCTGAACAATACCTATGACGAATGGGGCGGCGAGAAAGCCTCGGGGTGCCTGCTCCACGCCAAGTTCCTGGACAATTTCATGCTGAAATCGGTCGAGGAGATCGAGCGGAACGAACATTTCGCCCGCAGCAAGGAGTACAAGGCCTATCTCGCCCGGCTGAACGAGACGCCGACCCTCTGGCACAAGTGGTCCGAGCGCTACGCCAACTGGCAGCAGCTTGACGCGCTGGGCCTCATGTCGCGGGGGAACTGGGCATGAGCTTGGGCTTCTGCATGTTGGTCCACACCGCGCTGCACCGGGCGGCACAGGTGGCGCGGCACTGGGCGGTGGCCGGCTGCCCGGTGGTGATCCACGTGGACCGGCGGGTTCCCAAGGGCGAGTTCGACGAGCTTGTTGCGCGGCTTGCCCATCTTGAGAACATCCGCTTCTGCCCGCGGCACCGCTGCGACTGGGGCACGTTTTCGCTTGTTGAGGCCTCGCAGAGCGCCGCGCGGATGATGCTGAGCGACTTCCCCGAGGTGAACCATGTCTATCTGGCCTCGGGCGCCTGCCTGCCATTGCGCCCGGCGCGGGAACTCACGGCATTCCTCGCGGCGCATCCGGACACTGATTTCATCGAATCCGTGAAGACCGAGGACGTGCCCTGGACCATTGGCGGGCTCAGCCACGAGCGGTTTGCCTTGCGCTTCCCCTTTTCGTGGAAAACCCAGCGGCGGTTGTTCGACCGCTATGTCCGGCTGCAGCGGCGGCTTGGAGTGCGGCGGCGCATCCCCGCGGGGATCGAGCCGCACCTGGGCTCGCAATGGTGGTGCCTCACGCGGCGCACCCTGTCGGCGATCCTGCACAACCCGCGCAAGGCCGAGTTCGACCGCTATTTCCGGAGGGTGTGGATCCCGGACGAAAGCTACTACCAGACATTGGCGCGCAGCTATTCGCGAAAGATCGAGAGCCGGTCCCTGACCCTGTCGAAGTTCGATTTCCAAGGCAAACCGCACGTGTTCTACGACGATCACCTGCAACTGCTGCGCCGGTCCGACTGTTTCGTGGCGCGCAAGATCTGGCCCGAGGCGCAGAAGCTCTACGACAGTTTCCTCTCGGATCTGCAGATCGTTCAGAACCACGCGCGGCCAGCGCCGGCCCGGATCGACCGGGTCTTTGCCGAGGCGCTGCACCGCCGGGTGCGGGGACGGCCGGGCCTATACATGCAGAGCCGGTTTCCGCGTGACGGCTGGGAGAATGGCCGGACGGCAGCGTGCTATTCGGTGTTCCAGGGCTTCGACGAGATATTCGAGGATTTTCCCGACTGGGTCCGTCGGATGACCGGGGTCTTGCCGCATGGCCATCTCTTTGCGCCGAGCCGGGTCGAGTTTGCCGGGGGCGAAACGGTCTATGCCGGTGCGATTTCCGACAGCGCGACGCTCAGGGATTATAACCCGCAGGCCTTTCTGACCAACCTGATCTGGGCCACGCGGGGCGAGCGTCAGGTCTTCCAGTTCAGCCCGCGCGACAATCAGCAGATTGCGCCCTTCATGGCGGGCGACGCCAATGCGCAGATCGCGATCGTCAGCGGCGCCTGGGCGATCCCGCTGTTTCGCTCAAGCCTGAACTTCGCCGACCGGCGACGGGAGGCGGCACGGTTGCAGAAGATCGAAACCCGGTTCCTTTCGTCCCTGCATGGCCCACAGGTGAAGGCGCGGGCGCGGATCTGGCCGCTGGCGGATTTCCTGGCCGCACCGGTCGAGAACCTGCAGGAGATCGCCGCCGACCTTGGTCCGCACCGCGCGTCACGGATGACCGAGGCACCGGCGCTGACCGACCTGACCGGCTTCGGCGCCTTCCTGCAGCAGCTTCGCAACGAGGGGATGCAGCCGCACCTGATGGGGGAGTTCCCGGTGGAAAACGATGCCGAGGCGGGCACACCTCAGCCGTCCCGGATCGACGCGGCAGGGTAAGATGGCTGGGCGCTTCGCCTCATTCGTCATGCTGGCAGGCATGCGCACGGGCTCGAACTTCCTCGAGGAAAACCTGCGCGATTTCGAGGGGCTGACCTGTCATGGAGAGGTCTTCAACCCGGTCTTTATCGGCAAGGCAGGGCAGATCGAGATGTGCGGTGTCAGCCTTGCCCAGCGCGAGGCGGATCCATTTTCGCTTCTGGAGCGGTTGCGTGAGCAGAGCCCGGGCCTCTGGGGGTTTCGCTTCTTCCCGGGCCACGATCCACGAATCCTGGACCATGTCCTGACCGACCCAACCTGCGCCAAGATCGTCCTGCGCCGGAACCCGGTGGAAAGCTACGTCTCGCGCAAGATTGCCGCCGCCACCGGACAATGGCGGCTGGGCGACATGGCCAAGGCGAAAACCGCCCAGGTCAGCTTCGACGAAGAGGGTTACCTGCGGCATCTGCAGGAGGAACGCGAGTTCCACGCGCAGATACGGCACGCATTGCAGACCAGTGGGCAGGCGGTGTTTCACCTGGACTACAGCGAGATCGGCGATCTCGACATCCTGAACGGGATTGCCGCCTTCCTGGGCCTCTCCGAGCGCAAAACCCAGATCACCACCCGGACGAAGAAGCAGAACCCCGCCCCCCTGCGCGAGCGGGTGACGAACCCCGAAGAGATGGGCGTGATCCTTGCCCGCATCCATGCCCCCGATGACGGCCCCTCCGACACGGAGCCCGCGCGCGGGCCGATGGTGCCGGGCTACGTGGCCGCCGCCCGCGCGCCGGTGCTGTTTCTGCCGATGCCCGGCGGGCCGCGACCGCTGGGATGGCTCGCAGCGCTGGATGGGGTGACGGACGAGGATCTGCAGAGGGGCTTCACCCAAAAGACCCTGCGCCGGTGGCGACGCGAAAACCCCGGCCATCGCAGCTTCACCGTGCTGCGTCACCCAGTACCACGGCTGTTCGTGGCGTTCCGCACGACTTTTCTGAGTGCGCCCGAGGGAACCCATGACGACTTGCATGCCTATCTGAAGCGCCAGTTCGGGATGGAACGACCGGGATCGGAGGACCGCGAAGCGCTCCGCGATTCGTTCCTGCGATTCGCCCGATTCGTCAGGGGGAATCTGGCGGGCCAGACCGGGATCCGGATCAATCCGCTCTGGGCCAGCCAGTCGGTCCTGCTGCAGGGAATTTCCCAGGTCCAGGCACCGGACCTCGTTCTGCGGGAGGAGGAGATGGCGGAAGGGCTGGGTTTTCTGGCCACGCGAATGGGCCTGACCGCCCCCGACGCAACGCCGGAGCCAACCGATCCGCTTCTCGATGCGATCTACGACAAGAACGTGGAGGCCGCCGTGAAGGCGGCCTGCCGGAGAGATTACCTGGGCTTCGGATTCACCGCCTGGCGGTAGACTCAGGCGGCCTGGCTGGACTGGATCTCGGTCAGCACCGCAAAGAGCGTCGCCGCGTCGTCATTGGCTCGCAGCTTGGCGCAGATCGACCCGTCCCGCATGGTGCGCGAAACCAGCGCCAGTGCCTTAAGGTGGTCCACGCCGGAATCCACCGGCGCGAAAAGCGCGAAGACCAGATCGACGGGCTGACGGTCGACAGCGTCGAATTCCAGAGGCTTTTCAACGCGAAGGAAGGCGCCGACGACTTCGTCGATCCCGGAAATCCGGGCGTGGGGCAGCGCAACGCCATGGCCGACGCCTGTCGGACCAAGGGTCTCACGCTCTTGCAGGGCGTTGGCGACTTCAGATGCACTCAGCCCATAGGCCGAAGCGGCGATATCGCTCAGGTCCTGGAAAAGCCTCTTCTTCGAAGTCAGATTCCCCACGACCTTCACGGCCGAGGGTTTCAAAATATTTGCGAGTTGCATGTGCCTCTATTCTGCTCCGGACGCTGCCCGCCACCCGTGCTCTAGCTCACTGCGCGTTCTGGGGATCTATCCAGCCGATGTTTCCATCGTCGCGCCTGTAGACCACGTTCACTCCGTCTTTGCCCTCGTGCCGGAAAACCAGCACCGGGGCCCCTGCCAACTCCATCTGCATGACCGCTTCTCCGACCGACAGGGCCGGGATCTGCGTCTGCATTTCAGCGATAATCATCGGCTGGAGCGACTCTGGCTCGGCCTCTCCTGACTCGTCTGATGGCGCGAGGATATAGGACGAAGCCCCGAAAAGTTCAACCGGTTGTGAACGTTCCTTGTGATGGTCTTTCAGGCGCCGCTTGTAGCGACGAAGTTGCTTCTCCATCTTTTCGGCGCATTGGTCGAAGGCGGAATAGATTTCGGTGGCATGGGCCCGCGCCTGTGCGGTCAGACCGGTCGAAAGATGCACGATCGCTTCGCAAACATATTCATGGGCGCTTTTTGAAAAGGTGATCTGCGCGTCGGTGGGACGTTCCGCGTATTTCTCCACGATGGACCCAAGGTCGGTTTTCACGTGCGTCTGAAGCGCCTCACCGATGTCGATCTGTTTGCCAGTGATCTGGTATAGCATCTTACCTCCTATGGGTTACAAACACGCCTTGCAGTCCGCGTGAGGCGGCCCGCAAGAAGCTGAAAAAACGGGGAATTCGCCCTGTGCGCCTGCGACCGGAGCCTGTCCGGGAACCGCGGCAGAAACAGAGCGAACGAGGTATCCATCGATTTCATTTGGCGACAAATCAGGGCCATCTGTCAACTGCTCAGATCGCCGCAATGCGGCAAATTCGATCAGTACCGAAAGCCCTGGCCCAGGTAGACCCGGCGGACGCTTTCGTTTTCCACGACCTCCTCGGGTGTGCCGTTCATCAGCATTACCCCGTCGTGCAGGATGTAGGCCCGATCCACGATCTCGAGTGTCTCGCGCACATTGTGATCGGTGATCAGCACGCCGATGCCCCGGTTCTTCAGATCCGCCACCAGGTGCCGGATTTCCCCCACCGCGATGGGGTCGACCCCGGCAAACGGTTCGTCGAGCAGGACGTATTTCGGATCGGCCGCCAGGCAGCGCGCGATCTCGGCCCGGCGCCGCTCACCGCCCGACAGCGCCAGTGCCGAGGCGCGGCGCAGGTGGGTGATCGAGAACTCCGACAGCAATTCCTCCAACCGCTCACGGCGGCGGGTGCGGTCGGATTCGGCGATCTCGAGGATCGCCATGATGTTGTCTTCGACGCTGAGCCCGCGAAAAATCGACATTTCCTGCGGCAGATAGCCAATGCCCAGCTTCGCGCGGCGATACATCGGCAGGAAGGTCGCATCCCGCCCGTCAATCATCACGCGCCCGCTTTCCGGCGTCACGAGCCCCGCGATGGAATAGAAGCAGGTGGTCTTTCCCGACCCGTTCGGCCCCAGCAGGGCGACCGCCTCGCCGCGCGCCAGTTCCATGCTGACATCGCGGATCACCACGCGCTTGCGGTAACCCTTGCGGAGGTTTTCGACCCGCAGCCCGCCCGTGGGCTCGACCACCGAGAGATTCTCGGCACCGGCCATCAATTGCGTCCCGTCTGAAGGATGGTGCGGACGCGACCGTCAAGCCGCGCCGTCCCTGTTTCAAGATTCACGACCATGCGCCCCGAGGACATGGTGTTGCGTCCCTGGGTCAGCATGACATTCCCGGTCATCTCGATCTGGCCCGAGTCGATGTCGTAGATCGCGTCCTTGGCCTCGGCTGTATCGCCACCACTGGTCAGTGTGACGCCTTCGCCCGCCACGAGCCGGGCAATGCGCCCGGTGTCCTGCTCGCCATCGGCTTCGGCATATTCCACGCGCAGCGTTCCGGCGGCCAGGCGCATGTCGCCCTGGATCACCTCGACCTGGCCGGTGAAGATGGCGGTGGCGTCCTCCTGGCTGACCTGCAACGCGTCGGCGGCAATCTCGACCGGCTGGCCGGTGTCCTGACCGACAGTTCCGAACTGAATCTGCGTTCCCTGCGCCTGGGCCGAGACCGCCCAGGTCAGAACCGTCACTATCGCCAGAAATCTCACCGCGCGTCTCCTTGGCTTTCCGGATCGTATACCAGCTTTACGCCGCCGGTGAACAGCATGACATAGCCCGTGTCGATCGCGTGCCGGGTAATTTCCATCTGGCCCGCCGAGATCTGACCCATGGGTGCAACGCCAACGATCCCCCCCCGGGCGACAACCCGGGTCTGGTCCAGAGCGTTCTCGACCACATCTGTCCTCAGCATGTAGCCGGTGCTCGTTTCGATGGCGACGCCGCCGTCGAGGCCTGACATCGCCTTACCGGGATCGACGAAGCCCGACCCGGCAATCAGCAGGATCTCGGCCCCCGTGGGCAGGTTGAGCTGCGCGGTCAGCCGTTGCGAGACGAACCGGCCCGAGATCTCGGGATCGGGCCGGGCATCATCGGCCAGGAAACTGATTGCGGTGCCGTCCTGCGTGAGGCCGGAATAGCGCGGGCGGGTCAGGCGCTGCTGTCGCGCCAACTCGTCAAGCTCCACCGCCGAATAGGGCAGCGAGGTGCTTCCGTCGCGGGTTTTCGAGACCAGGAAAAGCGTCGAGAGGATCGCCAGCGCCATCAGCGGCAGAACGATCTTCATCCAGGCGACAAAGCGCGAATAGGCGTTGTCGTAGGCGAACATGTCAGACCACGCCGGCGCGCAGGCAGTCGTGGATGTGCAGCAGGCCGATGGCGGCCCGGCTGCCGGCCGGATCGACCACGAACAGGCAGGTGATCTTCTTTTCGTTCATCAGGGCCACGGCCTCCTCGGCAAGGGCGTCCGGACCGATGGTGCGCGGGTCGGCGGTCATCACCTCAGCCGCGGTGCGGTCCAGAAGCCCGTCCATGTGACGACGCAGGTCGCCATCGGTGACGATCCCCAAGAGACTACCATCGGTTGCGGAAACGCCAACCACGCCGAATCCCTTCTGGCTCATGGTCAGCAAGGCTTCGCTCATCGGGCTGCCATCCGCCACCATGGGAAGTTCGGTGTGCATCAGGTCGCGCACCTTGGCCAGGCGCGCGCCCAGCTTGCCGCCGGGATGGAATTCCCGGAAATCGGCGGGGGTGAACTGGCGATGCTCCATCAGCACGATCGCCAGCGCGTCGCCCAGCGCCAGCGTCATGGTGGTCGAGGTCGTGGGCACGACGCCCGTGTCACAGGCCTCTTCCGCGGGCGGCAGCACCAGCGCCACGTCCGAGCGCCGCAAAAGCGTGCTTTCAGGGCGGCTCGCCACGCCGATCAGCGGGATCTCGAACCGCCGGGTATAGGCGATGAGGTCAGCCAGTTCCGGCGTCTCGCCTGAATTCGACAGCACCAGCGCCACGTCCTCCCGGGTCATCATGCCCAGGTCCCCGTGGCTCGCCTCGGCGGGATGGACGAAATGCGCCGGCGTCCCGGTCGAGGCCAGGGTGGCCGCGATCTTGCGCGCGATATGGCCCGATTTCCCCATGCCCGAGACGATCACCCGGCCCTTGGCTTTCAGGATCACCTCCACCGCCTCGGCGAAAGCGCCGTCGAGGCTCTGCCCCAGCAGGCTCAACGCCTCGGCCTCGCGGGTAATCACCCGGCGTGCGGTGCTTAGGAAGGTGTCACGATCCATGCGATCCAGCATAGGGAAATTCCTTGGAATAAGAAGAGTCCGTTGTCATCGGGAAGGATCGCGCCGGACCTTCGGGCGGGCGCGATCCGTCGCTGACGCGCCCGGACTTTCGCCAGGGCCCGTCACCCTCTCAATGGGCAAAGATGTCGATCTCGGGCCAGCCTTCCAGGTCCAGCCGCGCCCGTGTCGGCAGGAAGTCGAAACAGGACTGCGCCAGTTCGGTCCGCCCCTCGCGCGCCAGCCGCCCGTCCAGCGCCTCTTTCAGACGGTGCAGGTAGAGCACGTCCGAGGCCGCATAGGACAGCTGCGCGTTGGTCAGCTCTGGCGCGCCCCAGTCGCTCATCTGCTGCTGCTTCGAGATATCGACGCTCAGCAACTCGTCCAGCAGGTTCTTCAGCCCGTGCCGGTCGGTATAGGTCCGCACCAGCTTCGAGGCGATCTTGGTGCAATAGACCGGCGCCGTCACCACGCCGAAGGCATTGAGCAGCGCGGCAATGTCGAACCGCCCGAAATGAAACAGCTTCAGCACGTTCGGATCGGCCAGCATCCGGCAGAGGTTCGGCGCCTCGGTCTGGCCCTTGGCGACCTGCACCAAATGCGCATTCCCGTCACCGCCCGACATCTGCACCACGCAAAGCCGGTCGCGATGCGGGTTCAGACCCATCGTCTCGCAATCGATGGCCACCACCGGCCCGAGGTCAAGCCCGTCCGGCAGATCGCCCTGGTAGAGATGATTGGCCATGCTGGTTCCTCTCAAGCTGCTTGCGGCTGGCTTACTGAAAGCACGGTGCCGGTGCAATGCGGGAGGTGGGGGATTCGGGCCGCGCGGGACTATGATCCGACCACCCGGCACCGCATGCCAGTCGATCCGCTGAGTCGTGTGGACGGGGTGTCAGTCTATGGGTATGCAGAACCAAAGGATGTATGTGGACCCGACTGCGCACGCCAACAACAATGGGGTTTGTGTTGACCAGGTATTGGTTCACCTTCGAAAAGTTTTCGCACCCGACCCCCTTGAACTTGGGATGTGGGATTACGGCACGAAATCTGGAAGAGGCACATTCAATATTGCGGGAATGTGTTTTTGAAAAAGACGATCTTCCAAAAGTAACCCATGTTATTGAAAATATTGATGTCGGGACACTCGACAAAAATCATGTTTTGCCCAACATGGGAGTTCCTTCCAACAGGGGCGTATGGTTCCCGTTGGGCCATGATTAGGCGCTAGATTGAGGACTTCGGCAGCGGGTCTAGATTGAAGCAAAACCGCATCGCAATGCCTGACGCACCAATGCGCACCCTGACACGCGACCAAACCCCACTCCGACCGTAGGCCGGGCTTCAGCCCGGCACCCTCGCCCACCACCGACCGCCCGGATCTCTGTAGAAGGCCTGCACGAAAGTCCGATGAAAACCCGATAGAATTCCGATAATTTTCCGATTTGGAGTTCGGGGGGGGGCTCAGGGCTGGCTATTATACACAT
>JABURR010000026.1 GCA_014762635.1 Paracoccaceae bacterium | reverse complement strand
GTTGGGGTGTGGGCATGAGGTCACCTCGGCGACGTTTGCAGGGGGTGCAAGGTGGGTGTAGGTCAGCGTGGTGAGAAGCCGTTAGTTGCGGCAGCTTCGAACGGCATAAATAAATATTCTTAGTTGCCCACCCTCAAGCATCACACAAACAAAGGTTGTAGCAACAGAGCATCTCGAGCTATTGTAAACCCATATGCATTGAGGGAATGACATGAAACAAATTGCAATTTTTAATCACAAAGGCGGTGTCTCAAAGACTACCATGACCTTCCATCTCGGCTTTCTGCTCTGGAAGGCGGTAAAGAGATAGTCGATGGGAAGAAAGAATACGCAGCTTGATTTATTTCCGCCGTGTTTTTCAGGAGTCATAATTCGGGCGCCAATCGAAGATGTTCTACCAATCCTTAGAGGGGACTTCTTGCAACAAAAGGTAAATCGAGAAAAATTACAGGATTACCCGGAGATGTGTGATGTCATTGTTGGGACTGATGCAATAGAAGATAAGGGAAAATTTGGATATCTCTTGCCTATGCAGGATGGGACTTTTGAGCAAAGTGAGGGCGATTTTGACGTATGGGGTTATTGCAGGGTTTCCCGGATTCGGGGGGCTAAAAATCTGAGCTTCTTGGAGTTTCCGGAAAATGGAAGGCCGTTGGTTTACGATTTGGTCATTGCCCAGTTCTTGGGCGTTGAAACCTTCTATTTTAGAAGTGAAATTTCAGCTTGTGGAGAGATTGATGGCATTGATCCTAGAGCATGGAAATCGTTGAATGAATTCTTCTACCACAATTATTCTGGTGGACGACTGGAAAGAATCTCGTTTTCCTTGAAGGATCATCACAGAGCGGTGGAGTCCGGTGTAACGCACGGTGGGCGAAGGTCGGGGCGCGTATCGGGGTCGGCTGCATGGTTCGAAGATGTCAATCGGGATGGTCAGGTTCCCAAGAGGCCAATTCTGAATAGAAGTAAGATACTTAAATATATTGTGAAATTTGGCGTTGATCCGGAGGCAATATTCTTATCGAAGGAACTTGACGATACATTTCTGTTTACGGCCGGACGGGAAGGCGAGCCGCTGACGAATTTTGAGGAAGATATGGCGCGATTGCGAATTTTTCAGGGTGACTTCGATGCAGATGCATCGCAAAACCCTGGCAAGCTGATCTTTGCCGTCGACCCCAAAAGATGATCTGCTCTTCTTCCTTGCGAATATCCAATCGAATTGATTAGGTGTTTAGTCCCGGCATCTGGTGGATCGGATTTAGGATGAATCGATCTGGTTCTGATGTCCAGATTTTGCAGATGTATTCATATGGGGTGAGCCCCCCTCACACCCCCCTCAGCTCCCTTCGCATGATCTTGCCTGTGGCGGTCATGGGCATTTCGGCGATGGGTTCGATCAGGCGGGGGGCGACGTGGGGGCTGACGCGCTCGCGGACGCGGGTGATGAGGGCGTCGCGCAGGGCGTCGCTCCATTCGGCGCCGTTGCGCAGCACCACGAAGGCCTTGACGATCTCGGTCCGCACCGGGTCCGGCACGCCGACGGCGGCGGCCATCACCACGTCGGCATGGCCCGACAGGCAGTTCTCGATCTCGGTCGGGCCGATCCGGTAACCGGCCGAGGTGATCACGTCGTCATCGCGCGAGGCGAAGGTGAAATAGCCGTCCGCGTCCCGCGTGGCGAGGTCTCCGGTGCGCAGCCAGCCGTCGCGCAGTTTCTCGGCGGTCTTGTCGGGCTTGCCCCAGTATTCGAGGAACATCACCGGGTCGGGCGCTTTCACGCAGATCTCGCCCATCTCGCCCGGGGCGCAGGTGCGGCCCTCGGCATCCAGCACCGCGACCTCGTGGCCCGGCACCGCCTGGCCCATGGAGCCGGGGCGGATCTCCATCGCGCCCTGCACGCTTGCCAGCACCAGGTTGCATTCGGTCTGGCCGTAGATCTCGTTGATCGGCGCGCCCAGTGCGCTGCGCCCCCATTCCAGCAGGTCCGCGCCCAGGCTTTCCCCGCCCGAGCCGATGGAGCGGATATCGACCGCCCCCGGCACCGAGGCCTGGCGCATCAGCTTCAGCGCCGTGGGCGGCAGGAAGAGGTTGCGGATCTGGTGATCGGCGATCAGGCGGAACGCCTCGTCCGGGTCGAACTTGCGCATCCGCCGGCTGACCAGCGGCACGCCGTAGTAAAGGCAGGGCATCGCCATATCCATGAGCCCGCCGATCCAGGCCCAATCGGCCGGGGTCCAGCCCTTGTCGCCGGGTTGCGGGAAATACTCGTGATGGGTCTCGAGCGAGGGCAAGTGGCCGATGAGAAACCGATGCGCGTGGAGCACGCCCTTGGGCTGGCCGGTGGTGCCCGAGGTGTAGATCATCACCGCCGGATCCTCGGCCAAGGTATCGACGGGGGTGAGACTGGGCGAGGCCGCCGCGATCTCATCCCAGAAGGCGCGAACGGGCGCCTGCGCGGGGCCGGTGCAGTAGACCTCCTGCAGATCGGGCAGATCGGGGCGCAACGCGAGCAGTTTCTCGAGGTTGTCCCCGTCCGTCACCGCCAGCTTCGCGCCGCTGTCCGCCAGCCGATAGGCCAGCGCGTCCGAGCCGAACAACGTGAACAGCGGCAGCACCACCGCGCCCAGCTTCTGCGTGGCGAAATGGGTCAGCAGCACCTCGGGCCCCTGCTGCAGCAGCACCGCGACGCGATCCCCCTGCCCCACGCCCCGCGCGGCAAAGGCATTGGCCAGCCGGTCCGAGGCCTCTTTCAACTGCCCGTAGGTCCAGTCCTTCACCGACCCATCGGCCGAGACATGGGTCAGCGCCACCTTGTCTGGCACCTGCCCCGCCCAGCCGTCACAACAGGCCTGCGCGATGTTGAACCGTTCCGGCCGGGGCCAGCGGAAGTCCGACCGCATGGTGGCCCAATCGCTCCAATCCTTGATCAGCCGACGGTTCATGGCGCTCCTCCCCGGTGAAACCGGCGCGACACTAGGACCAAACGGCAAGGCGTTCAACGTGCGGTCACATCTTGCAGCGGGGCGTGGGCGACACTACTGTCCATCCCATGACACCGAAGCTCATCGACCCGTTTCATCGCGCGATCAACTACCTTCGCGTCTCCGTCACCGACCGCTGCGATTTCCGCTGCGTCTATTGCATGTCGGAAAACATGACCTTCCTGCCGAAGAAAGAGCTTCTGACGCTGGAAGAGCTTGACCGCATGTGCAGCACCTTCATCGGGCTGGGCGTGGAGAAGCTGCGGATCACCGGGGGCGAACCGCTGGTGCGGCGCGATATCATGACCTTCTTCCACGGCATGACGCGCCATCTTGAGGCGGGGACGCTGAAGGAGCTGACGCTGACCACCAACGGCTCGCAGCTTGAGCGCTTCGCCGATGACCTCTGGGCCGCGGGCGTGCGGCGGGTGAACATCTCGCTCGACACGCTGGACGATGAGAAATTCGCCCGCGTCACCCGCTGGGGCCGCCTGCCGCAGGTCATGAAGGGCATCGACGCGGCGCAGCGCGCGGGCATGCGCGTCAAGATCAACACCGTGGCGCTGAAGGGCTTCAACGAGGATGAGTTGTTCACGCTGGCCGAATGGTGCGCCGAGCGGGACATGGACCTGACCTGGATCGAGGTCATGCCCATGGGCGATCTGGGCAACGAGGATCGCATCGGCCAGTACTGGTCGTTGAAGGACCTGCGCGCGCAACTCGCGGAACGCTATACCGTCACCGACCTGCTGGAACGCTCGGGCGGGCCGGCGCGCTATGTGCGGCTGGAAGAAACCGGCCAGAAGATCGGCTTCATCACGCCGCTGACGCATAACTTCTGCGAAAGCTGCAACCGCGTGCGCCTAACCTGCACCGGCGAGCTTTACATGTGCCTGGGCCAGGAAGATCAGGCCGACCTGCGCAAGCCAATGCGCGATCATCCCGACACGAACGAACCGCTCGTCGCCGCGATCGAGGCCGCCATCGGGCGCAAGCCCAAGGGCCACGACTTCGACTATTCGCGCCAGCGCGCCGACGGGCAGGTTAGCCGCCACATGAGCCACACCGGCGGCTGAACGCGTATTTCGCCGTAAAATCAGGCACCTCGCCCGTGGGGTCGCGGGTTTCCGCCTCTCGTGCCACTGGGCGCTTGCGGTCGTCTTCCCAGTAAAGCTAGGTCGGGCTCCAAGGGGCATGAAACCGCCGGGTCCGCCCGGCCGCGGGGCATCGACGTGTCATTCTTCGAAGAGCGCAGCTTGGACACCCCGCACGGGGGGATTTCCTACAAGCTGTTCTTGCCCAAGCGCCCGCGCTACAGGCCGCCGCTGCTGATCATGCTGCACGGCTGCACCCAGAACCCGGATGACTTCGCCCTTGGTACAAGGATGAACGAGCTTGCCGGGCGGCGCGGCTGGATCGTGGCCTATCCCCGGCAAGAGGCATCGCAGAACAGCAACCTCTGCTGGAACTGGTTTCGGCCCGCCAACCAGACCCGCTCGGGCGAGGCCGCGCGGATCACGGCCTTGGCCGAGCATCTGGCCCGGACGCTGGGCGCGGACCGGCGCCGGGTCTTCGTGGCGGGGCTGTCGGCGGGGGCGGCGATGACCGCGATCCTTGCCCGCGCCTATCCTGAGCGTTTCGCCGCCGTAGGCATCTGCGCGGGCGTTCCCGTGGGCGCAGCCTCGAGCCTGATGCAGGCGCTTGGGGCGATGCAGCGCGGCGCGGGCGGTGCGCGTGGCCCCGGCCCAACGCCCACGATCATCTTCCACGGCACCGCCGACACCACCGTCAGCGACCGCAACGGCGACCGCATCGCGCTGGCCTCGGACCAGCTGAGCTGGCCCCGTTTGCGCCAGAGGATGCTGACCCGGCGCGGGCTGAGCTGCCGCCGGATCCGGGTCTGGCGCGGCAAGGGGCACGCGGGCACGGAATACTGGAAGATCGGAGAGATGGGTCACGCCTGGCCCGGCGGCGACCCGCGCGGCAGCTATAGCGATCCGCGCGGGCCCGATGCCTCACGGCTGATGCTGGCCTTCTTCACCCGGCAGACCCGGTTCGCCCGGGCAAGATCGCTTGCCACGTGGTTTCGAAATGGTGCCGTGGCAGCCGCCGGGAAACTCATCCCGGCCTCCGACGCAATCCGCCTCAGCCTGCGTAGCGTTCCACGAAGCGTGACAGGATTTTTTCGGGCGCGGTGACATCCGCCGCACGGCACATGGCGATCAGGTCGTCGGCGGTCTCCGGCGGGAAATAGCCGCGATCCTTGTAGATGCGGATGCGTGTCTCAAAGCCCGCCGCGTCGGCCTCGGGGTGGAATTGCGTGGCGTAGACGTTCTGCCCGAACCGGATCATCTGGAACGGGCACGGGTCCGAGGCCAGCAGCTGCACGCAGCCTTGGGGCAGTTCCTGCGCGGCTTCCTTGTGGCCCACGAAGGCGTCAAAAACCTCGGGCAGGCCTTGCAGAAGCGGATCGGCGCGCCCGGCCTCGGTCACGCGGCATGTGCTGGTGCCCACGGGTTCGCCATAGCGGCGTTTCGAGACCTCGGCGCCCAGATGATGGGTCAGGATGCCGATGCCGTAACAGCAGCCCATGAAAGGGAAATCCCGGCCCGTGATCTCGGGCATGAGGCCCAGCACCGCGTCCTCGATCTTTTTCTCGACGGGGGATTTCTTTTCCACCGGGTCCGAGACGCAGCCCGGCCCCCCGCCCACGATCACGCCGGAGAAATCGTCCAGCTTCAGCCCCTCGGGCAAGTCCGCGCAATCGAGGCGCACGCGGACGGTATCGCTTTCGGCCAAGCCCCCCTTGCGCAGGATCGCGCGGAACTCATCATCCGCGGCCTCGGCCTCGGGGCGGAGTTGCAGGACGAGAAAGGGCTTCATCGCCTCAGGCCCAGTCCGGCCCCAGATCGGCGGCGGCGCGGTCGATCCAGTAATCCTTCAGCCACGGGCACGGCCGCGACCAGCGCAGCCACGAGCCGTGATAACCCTCCACCGCTTCGGGCATCTTGGGGCGACCATGGAAGCAGACCACGCGCGCGCCTTCCGGAAGGCGCGGCGTACGGAAGTAATTCAGCGGCGGCAGGTCCATGCAGTCGTGCTTGTAGCTGACCACCCAATCCTCGGGGATATAGGCGAAATCGCCGCGTTCCTTGGCCCGGCTCGAGGTGTAGCGCTGTTCCGAGCCGCGCGCCTTGGCGACCTCGGCGCCGGGGTTGGCGGCGAGCGTGTCATAGAGATAGCCGTGCAGCGCCGGATCGTAGCGGAAGACCGAGCCATGCCCGGTGGGCCGCCCGCGACGTTTCTCCACCCAGTCGTGGCGCATGGCGACCTTGCCGGGCGCCAGATCATACAGAGGATCGAGATCCCCGGTGATCACCACGTCCAGGTCGAAGCCCAGGATCGGGCCGTCAAGGTCGGGGATGAGATCCGGCTTGAACAGGCTGATCTTGCGCATCGCGCCCTGCCGGTTGGCCACGGCGAGTGCTGCGTTCATTTCCTCGTGGAAGGGCTCCACCGGCAGCGGCAGGATCTCCACGTCCGGGTGGATGCCCTCGGCATGTTCGGTCATGCACAGGAACCGCACCGGGCGCGAGATGTTGCGCCGCGCGCCCGAGTAGAGACGGTTCACGTATTCGGGGCCGAACAGCGTGCCCCACTTGATGCAGATGACGTTGGCGACGGACATTGGCCCCCCTTTTCGGGGCGACGAACATGGCCCCTCTCGCGTGTTTTGCCCTGACTAGCGTGTCAGGCCGCGAGGGGCCAGTGTCCTTTACGCCTCAGGCCGCCGGCATCCGGGATTCGACGATCTCAGCCCACCAGGAACAGCCCGCCGGGATCGCCTCGTCGTTGAAGTTGTATTCCGGGTGATGCACCGCCGCCGTGTCGCCGTTGCCCACAAGGATATAGGCGCCGGGGCGTTCTTCCAGCATGAAGGCGAAATCCTCGCCGCCCATCACCAGAGGCGCCTCGTCGCAATTGCCCGAGACCTTGCGCGCCACGTCGGCGGCGAATTCGGTCTGTTCCTCGTGGTTCACCATGACCGGGTAGTTGCGGTCGTAATCCACCTTCACGGTGCCGCCGAAGGTGGCGGCCACGCCGTCGGCGATGGCCTTGATCCGGGTTTCGGCCAGGTCGCGCATCTGGGCCGAGAGGGTCCGAACGGTGCCGCGCAAAGTGACGCGCTGCGGGATCACGTTGAACGCCTTGGACGAGGTTTCGAAGCTGGTGACCGAGACGACGATCTGTTCCACCGGGTCGGCATTGCGGCTGGCGATCGATTGCAGCGACAGCACGAACTGGCTGGCCATCACCGTGGTGTCGATGGTCTCATGAGGCTTCGCGGCATGGCCGCCGCGGCCCTCGAACTCGATCTCGAACATGTCGGTGGAGGCAAAGAACGAGCCCGGGCGGATCGCGAACGTGCCCACCGGAACGCCCGGCCAGTTGTGCATGCCGTAAACTTCCTGAATGCCCCAGCGCGCCATCATCCCGTCGTCGCACATCTCCTTGCCGCCGCCGCCGCCTTCTTCGGCGGGCTGGAAGATCACCGCCACGGTGCCGTCGAAATTGCGCGTCTCGGCCAGGTATTTCGCAGCGCCCAGCAGCATCGCCGTATGCCCGTCATGGCCGCAGGCATGCATCTTGCCCGGGGTCTTGGAGGCATAGTCGAGGCCGGTCTGCTCGTGGATCGGCAGCGCGTCCATGTCGGCCCGCAGCCCGATGACCTTGCCCGCGGTATCGGTCTTGCCCTTGATGATGCCCACGACGCCGGTGCGGCCGATCCCGGTCACGATCTCGTCGCAGCCGAATTCCTTCAGTTTCTCGGCCACCACGGCCGAGGTGCGATGGGTGTCGAACAGGATCTCGGGGTTCTCGTGAAGGTCACGTCGCCACTCGGTGATCTCGGGCAGCAGTTCGGCGAAACGGTTCTTGATCGGCATGGAAGCCTCCTGAGCGATGTCTGAAAGGGGCGCTTACCCGCGGATCTGCAGGGCCGCGCCGCGCTGGATTGATGAGCTTGCGCAGAAAGTGATTGCGGATCGGTCCAAGGTCAAGTGCGGCTGCCTATTGTTTGATCCGATGGTAAATTTTCTAGGGAACGTTGCGTCATTTCATATTGTTCGACTCGAAATTGCTGATAACGTCGACCGAAATCACGGGCAGAAAATGCCCGAAAAAGAATAAAAGTGGGGAGCGTCCATGCCCGATGGGGCTGTTCCGGTTCTGGATGTCAGGAACCTGAAAACCATCTTCCGTACACGCGGAGGCGAGATTCACGCCGTAAATTCCGTGAGTTTCGACCTGAAGCCCGGTGAGTTGCTGGGCGTGGTGGGTGAGTCGGGTTCCGGCAAGTCGGTGACGATGATGTCGCTGATCGGGCTTCTGCCCTCCCCCCCCGCCGAGGTGCGCGAGGGTGAGGTGCTGTTCGACGGCACGAACCTTCTGACCACCGACGAAGAGACGCTGCGCAAGATCCGGGGCGACCGGATCGGCTTTGTCTTTCAGGACCCGATGACCAGCCTCAACCCGGTCTTCACCGTGGGTTTCCAGATCATGGAGCCGCTGCGCAAGCACATGGGGCTCGACAAGGCCGCCGCGCGGGTGCGTGCGAAGGAGTTGCTGGAACTGGTGGGCATCCCCGATGCGGAACGGCGGCTGCGCGACTATCCGCACCAATTTTCCGGCGGGATGCGGCAGCGCGTGATGATCGCCATCGCGCTGGCCTGCGACCCGAAGGTGCTGATCGCGGACGAACCCACGACGGCGCTCGACGTGACGATCCAGGCGCAGATCCTGGAACTGGTGAAGGAGCTTCGGCAAAAGCTTGGCATGGCGATCATCTGGATCACCCATGATCTTGGCGTGATTGCCGGGATCGCGGACCGGGTGATGGTGATGTATGGCGGCCAGGTGGTGGAACAGGCGCCGGTCAAGGACCTCTTTGCCAATCCGCAGCACCCCTATACGCGCGCGCTTCTGCAAACCGTGCCCAGCGTCCGGGGCGACCGCGCCGACCGGCTGCGCGTGATCGAGGGGCAGCCGCCGGTGCTGGGCGGACCGCCCGTCGCCTGCCCGTTCCGCGCCCGCTGCACCCACCGCTTCGACCGCTGCGACCGGGAAAACCCCGCGCGGCGCGACGTGGGCGCGGGCCATGACGTGGCCTGTTTCTGGGATGCCAAGACGGAGGCGCCCATTGATGGCTGACGGCGCGCTGAAACCGCTGGTCGAGGTCCGGAACCTCAAGATGCATTTCCCGATCTTTTCGGGGATTCTGCGCCGCCGCGCGGGCGAGGTGAAGGCCGTGGACGGCGTCAGCTTCGACATCTTCGAGGGTGAGACACTGGGCCTCGTGGGCGAATCGGGCTGCGGAAAATCTACCGCCGGTCGCGCGATCCTGCGGCTTTACGACATCACCGAAGGCTCGATCCGCATCGACGGGGCCGAGATCGGCAGCCAGCCCCAGGACGATCTGCGCGCGATGCGGCCCCGGATGCAGATGGTCTTTCAGGACCCGCAAGCCAGCCTCAACCCGCGCATGAGCGTGGCGGGCATCATCGGCGAACCGCTGGACGAGCACACCAAGCTTTCTAAATCCGAGAAGCTGGACCGCATCTACGAGTTGATGGACGCGGTGGGCCTGAACCGCGACTTCGCCAACCGCTACCCGCATGAATTCTCGGGCGGGCAGCGGCAGCGGATCGGCATCGCCCGCGCGCTGGCGCTGAACCCGAAGTTCATCGTCTGCGACGAACCCATCGCGGCGCTCGACGTCTCGATCCAGGCGCAGGTGGTGAACCTGCTGGAGGATTTGCAGGAAAAGTTCGGCCTTACCTACCTGTTCATCAGCCACGACCTGTCGATGGTGCGCCATATCGCGGATCGGGTGGCGGTGATGTATCTGGGCAAGGTGGTGGAGCTTGCGCCACGCGACGCGCTCTACACCGTGCCCAAGCACCCCTATACCGAGGCGCTTCTGTCCGCCGTGCCCGAACCCGACCCGCGGCTCGAGGCCAAGGTCGAGCGCATCATCCTCAAGGGCGACGTGCCGTCTCCGGCGAACCCGCCCAAGGGCTGCAACTTCTGCACCCGCTGCCCCAAGGTGATGGAGATCTGCCGCAGCGAGGAACCCGAATTCCGCGAGGTCGCACCGGGCCATTTCACGGCCTGCCACCTCCACGACCAGACAAAAAGCCAGACCGCCGGGAAAACGGCGGCGTCCGAGGCGCAATGAGCATATCCAACAAGGAGTTAGACATGAAAATGAAAACAACATTGATGGCCGCTGCAGCGGCGTTCGCACTGGCCCCAATGGCCAGCGCCGAGCGCGGCTCGGACGGCCAGGTCAACATTATCTATTGGCAGGCGCCCTCGATCATGAACCCGTATCTGTCGGGCGGCACCAAGGACCTTGAAGCCGCGAGCCTCGTGATCGAGCCGCTGGCCCGCTACAACCAGGATGGCGCCATGGTGCCCTGGCTGGCGCAGGAAGTGCCGACCGTCGAAAACGGCGGCGTGAGCGCCGACCTGACGTCGATCACCTGGAAGCTGAAGGAAGGCCTGCTGTGGTCCGATGGCACGCCGGTCACTTCGGAGGACGTGAAGTTCAGCTGGGAATACTGCACCGCCGATGGCGGCGGCTGCGCCCAGGCCGAGAAATACAACGACGTTGTCGCCGTGGAAACGCCCGATGAACTGACCGTGGTGGTCAAGTTCGGCGTGTCGAAGCCCTTCCCTTATGGCCCGTTCGTGGGCGCGCAGGCTCCGATCATCCAGAAGGCGCAGTTCCAGGACTGCCTTGGTCCCAAGGCGCCCGAGTGCACCGAGGCCAACTTCAACCCAGTCGGCACCGGCCCGTTCACCGTCACCGACTTCCGTCCGAACGACGTGATCCAGCTTGCCGCCAACCCGAACTATCGTGACCCGGCCAAGCCGGCCTTCGCGACCGTGACCTTCAAGGGCGGCGGCGACGCCACCGCGGCGGGCCGCTCGGTGCTGGAAACCGGCGAGTTCGACTACGCCTGGAACCTGCAGCTTGCCCCCGAAGTGCTGGCCGGAATGCAGGCCGCTGGCAAGGGCCAGATCATCTCGGGCTTCGGCACCCTGGTCGAGCGGATCATGGTCAACATGACCGACCCCTCGCCGGAACTGGGCGATGAGCGCGGTACCGCCGCACATCCGCACCCGTTCCTGTCGGATATCGCCGTCCGCAAGGCTCTCAGCATGGCGATCGACCGCGAACTGCTGGTCGAGATCGGCTATGGCGATGCGGGCCGCGTGACCTGCAACGTGCTGCCGGCACCCGCGATCTATGCCTCCACCGCCAATGACGCCTGCAAGGTGCAGGACATCAACGGCGCCAAGGCGCTGCTGGATGAGGCCGGTTGGGTCGACTCCAACGGTGACGGCGTGCGCGAGAAGGACGGCGTGGAACTGCGCATCCTCTACCAGACCTCGACCAACGCCGTGCGCCAGGACTTCCAAGCCCTGATCAAGCAGTGGTGGTCGGAAATCGGCGTGGAAACCGAGCTTCGCAACATCGACGCCTCGGTCTTCTTCGGGTCGGACCCGGGCAGCCCGGACACGTTCCAGAAGTTCTTCGCCGACGTGGAGATGTACGCCAACAACTTCGACGGCACGGACCCGGAATCCTACATGGCCAACTGGGCCTGCGAACAGGCACCGCGCCCCGAGACCCAGTGGCAGGGCAACAACATGCCGCGCTTCTGCTCGGAAGAGTATGACGCCCTGGTGGCCGAGATGGCCCAGACCGGCGACATCAACGAGCGTGCGCGTCTTGTCAAGGCGATGAACGACATGCTGATGCAAGAGTATGTCATCATCCCGCTGGTGGATCGTGGTCGTGTGTCGGCCCATTCCAACACCCTTGGCGGCGTTGTCCTGAACACCTGGGACAGCGAGCTGTGGAACGCGGCCGACTGGCATCGCGTGAAGTGACGAACCCTTGCGGGGCGGGCATCGCCTGCCCCGCATCCCCTTCTTGACCTGAACCCATCCCGAGGCTGACCCGAGATGTTCACCTACACGATCCGACGGCTGATCATTTCGATCCCGACGCTTCTGTTCATCGCGCTGGTGATCTTCCTTCTGCTCGAGATGGCACCCGGCGACCCGATGGCCCAGGTGCCGCTCACCGTTCCGCCCGAGGTGAAGGAACGGATGCGCGAGGCGCTGGGGTTGGGCGATCCGGTCCACATCCGTTTCTTCAAATGGATGCAGCAATTCTTCATCGTCGAGCCGATGCACCTGCTCGACGGCCTGTTCGGCACCTCGTTTGCCGAGGGCCAGCAGCGCGTGATCAGCTGGCAGACCCGCAGCCCGGTGATGGACATCGTGATGCAGCGGATGCCGCAGACGCTGTGGGTGGTGGCCATGTCCTACGTGGTGGGCGTTCTGATCGCCCTGCCCATCGGCATCTACTCGGCCTACCGGCAATATTCGATCTTCGACCAGGCGGGCACCTTCGTGTCGATGGTGGGCTACTCGGTCCCGCCGTTCTTTTCCGGCGTGGTGGTGATCGTGATCTTCTCGGTCAAGCTCGGCTGGCTGCCCTCGATCTACGACACGACCCATGTGGTGAACGACTGGGAAAGCTTCGTGGTGCAGCTCAAGCAGATGATCATGCCGGTCATGGTGCTGGCGTTGCAGACCACCGCCCAGATCAGCCGCTTCATGCGCGCCTCGATGCTGGACAACCTGAACCAGGATTACGTCCGCACCGCCCGCGCCAAGGGCCTGACCGAGGCCGTGGTGGTCATGGTCCACGTGCTGCGCAACTCGATGATCCCGGTCATCACCGTGATCGCGCTTGGCGTGCCCTCGATATTCGGCGGCGCCATCATCACCGAGCAGATCTTCAAGGTGAACGGTCTGGGCCAGCTTCTGATCACCGCGATCCAGGCAAATGACCTGCCGATGGTGCAGACGCTGACCTTCATCTTCGCGATCCTGATCGTGCTCTTCAACCTGATCGCCGACGTGCTCTACGGCATTCTCGACCCGAGGATCCGCTATGACTGAAACAGCCATCAACCCCGAGATCCAGAAGATCCGCCCACCCCGCAACCAGTGGTGGGACGTCTGGGACCAGTTCAAGACCCACCGCGGCGCCCTGATCGGCGCGGCCTTCTTCATCTTCATCGTGCTGGGCGTCTTCATCGGCCCGTGGCTCTGGACCATCGATCCCACCTATATCGACATCCGCGCCCGCAACTCGGGGCCAAGCTGGGCGCATCCCATGGGCACCGACCAATTGGGCCGCGACACCTTCGCGCGGATGATGGCGGGCGGCCAGGTCTCGATCGCGGTGGGCCTGACGGCGATGACGCTGTCGCTGCTCTTGGGCACGGCGATCGGCGTTCTGGCGGGATTCTTCCGCCGCCTCGACGGGCCGCTGATGCGGTTCACCGACCTCTTCCTTGCCCTGCCCCTGCTGCCGCTGCTGCTGGTCATCATCCTGCTGTTCCGCGACAGCCTGCGCGCGGCCTTCGGGCCCGAGACGGGGATCTTCATCCTGATCGTCTTCGTCATCGGGATCACCAGCTGGATGCAGACCGCGCGGATCGTACGCGGCGACGTGCTGGCATTGAAGGAACGCGAGTTCGTCCTCGCCGCCCGCTCCATCGGCACACCGCCCCGGCGGATGATCACCCGGCATATCCTGCCCAACGTGCTCAGCCCGATCATGGTCTCGGCGACGCTTGGCATCGCCACGGCGATCATCACCGAAAGCGCTTTGTCGTTCCTTGGCCTCGGCTTCCCGTCGGATTTCCCGACCTGGGGGCGGCTTCTCTACGACAGCACCGATTACCTCCAGCAATACCCCGAGCGGGTGATCTGGCCCGGGCTTGCGATCTCGCTCACGGTGCTGAGCGTGAACTACATCGGCGACGGTCTGCGCGACGCGCTGGACCCGCGCATCCGGGGCCGCTGAAACTGCAAATTAGGGACAGGTGTTTGCCGCCGCGCGGCATGGCGGACGATCGTTCCGCCCCTTGGGGCGTGTGAAAACAGGCGTTCTGGGTGCGGGATATCCCCCGGAATTCCGGCTCGGGCGGGCAACTTGAAGCTTGGGGCGCTTCGCGCCAAGTGGGTCCGGAAAGACATATCCCCGGAGTTCCCGCCATGTATGAAGCCCTCGGAATCACTGCCCTTTCGGCACCGCAAGCCGCGATCGTTCTGGGCGCGTTGCTGGGGCTCACCTTCGGCGCCCTGGCCGAGGTGACGAAGTTCTGCTTCCGCCGCGCCGTGGTGGGCGACCGCCCTGCCCTGGGCGTCTGGGCTGCTGGGCTGGTGACGGCGCTGCTGGGCACGCAGGCGGCTGTTTCCGCCGGGCTGATCGGCTTTTCAGATCATCGCTTCTTTGCCGCCGACCTGCCGGTGGCTGCCATCGTGATCGGCGGGCTTCTGTTCGGCGCGGGCATGGTGCTGACGCGCGGCTGCGTCTCGCGCCTTACCGTCCTGCTCGGCTCGGGCAACCTGCGGGCGCTGACGGTTCTGCTGGTCTTTGCCGTCACCGCCCACGCGACGCTCAAGGGCGTTCTGGCGCCGCTGCGCGTGGCGCTGGGGCAGATCACCCTGCCGCTGGGCGAGGCTGTGTCGCTGGCCAACTGGCCCGGTGGCGCGGCGCTCTGGACGGCGGTGATCGCCCTTGCCGCGCTGGCGATCGCCCTGCGTTCGGGCGCGAAGCCGCTTCACCTTGGCCTTGCCGCCCTGCTGGGTCTGCTGGTTCCGGCGGGCTGGGTCGGCACGGGGTTTGTCCTGTTCGACGATTTCGACCCGATCGCGATGGAGAGCCTGTCGTTCACCTCGCCCATGGCCGAGACGCTGTTCTGGGGCGTGGCCTCGACCTCGATCCCCGCATCCTTCGGCGTGGGCCTTGTGGGCGGCGTCATCGCGGGCGCGGCGGTGCTGTCGCTCATTGGCGGGCGCTTTGCCTGGCAGAGCTTCGAAAGCCCGCGCCAGACCGGCCGCTACGTGCTGGGCGCGGTGCTGATGGGCATCGGCGGCGTGCTGGCGGGTGGCTGCACCGTGGGCGCGGGGCTTTCGGGCATCCCTACCCTGTCGCTGGCCGCGATCCTGGCCCTTGCCGCCATCGCCGCGGGCGGGGTCGCTACAGATCGCCTTCTGGCGCGTGCTCCATCGATTCCCGGATACGGTGCACGAGCAGCCATACCCCAAGTACAACCGGCAGAGTGAGGATCGCCGTCACCATCCCCTTGCTGAGCCCCATCGGCTCGGACAGGGGATAGGCGAGGTAGCTGGCAAGGTTCACCGCATAATAGCTGATCGCCACCACCGAGAGCCCCTCGACCGTCTTTTGCAGGCGCAGTTGCAGCGCCGCGCGGGTGTCCATGCTTTCCAGCAGCCTCTGGTTCTGCGCCTGGCGGTCCACGTCGACCTGGGTGCGCAGCAACTCCCCCGCGCGGATCGAGGCGGCGGCCATGCTCTGCAACCGCTGCTCGGTGGCCTTGACGGTGCGCATCGCCGGGTCGAACCGCCGGGTCATGAATTCGGCCAGCGTCTGGCGGCCCTTGAAGCGCGTCTCGCGCAGAACCTTGATGCGCTGCTCGACCAAGGCCTCGTAGGCGCCGGTGGCACCGAAGCGGAAGCTGGAGGTGGCGATCAGGTTCTCAAGCTCGGACGAGATGTTCAGCAATGCTTTCAGCGTGGCGTCCGACTGCACCTCGGCGGCACACGTGTCCCCCACGATGCGGGTGAGGTCGGTGTCGATCTCGGCCATGCGCGGGCTCATCTCGCGGGCGCGGGCGAAGCCCAGCATCGAGACGGTCTTGTAGGTCTCGATCTCGCAGAGCCGCTGCACGATGCGCCCCACGCGCCGCGCGCCGGTTTCGGGGCGGACATAGACGGCAAAGCGCATGTGCCCGCCGGTGTCGATCCGGAAGTCGCCCGCCACGATGGCGGCATCGTCCAGCACCCGGCTGGCGGCGACGCTTTCGGGGACGAACCATTCGGCGATGTCGCTCTGGATCTCATCCTCGTCGCGAATCACGTTCACC
Organism: Paracoccaceae bacterium; assembly: GCA_014762635.1. Classification (GTDB taxonomy): domain Bacteria; phylum Pseudomonadota; class Alphaproteobacteria; order Rhodobacterales; family Rhodobacteraceae; genus JABURR01. The sequence continues at coordinate 15,447 of JABURR010000026.1, read as the reverse complement.
CGGATCAGGGCCGAGGTGACACGGGTGCCCGGCATCTCGTCCAGCCAGTCCTCGGGGAAGACCTTGAAACTGTCGGGGTCGAAGGGCTTTTCGGCCACCCCGTCGACGAAGATCGTGTAGGTCACGAACTCGGTGTGTTGCTCCCACTTGAGCTTGTGCTTGCCCAGATCGCCGAAGTAATGCGTGGCCCCCGGTTGCGGGTGCTTGGCGCCGAACCGGTCCAACAGCGCGGTCAGATGCGCAAGATCCGCCTCGCGGTCGCGGCCCGCCGCGTCGTGGGGCTGCTTGATCGCCAGATAGGCGGCGTGGCACGGCGCCTCAAGCGTGGGAAAGGGCCGCGCGTGCAGCTCGTTCGCCAGCTTGTAGCGTAGCGGGTGATCCTGAATGGGGGCCATGGCTTGCCTTTCCTGATGCCCGGAATCTAACCGGAACGGGGCACCTGTAAAACAGGAAAATTCGGGGAAAACCGGCGGTTAGCGGTGCACATCCGTATACCCGCCCGGCCCCCGAAAGCAGAACGCCCCGCACAAGGCGGGGCGTTCCGATGTTGGTTTCGGCTGTGCCTCAGTCGATCTTCGGCAAGAGAGCGTCGATCGAAGCCTTCGCGTCACCGTAGAACATGCGCGTATTCTCCTTGAAGAACAGCGGGTTCTCGATGCCCGAATAGCCCGTGCCCTGACCGCGCTTGGAGACGAAGACCTGCTTGGCCTTCCAGACTTCCAGCACCGGCATGCCGGCGATGGGGCTGTTGGGATCGTCCTGCGCGGCGGGGTTCACGATGTCGTTCGAGCCGATCACGATGACCACGTCCGTTTCGGGGAAGTCGTCGTTGATCTCGTCCATCTCGAGCACGATGTCGTAGGGCACCTTGGCCTCGGCCAGAAGCACGTTCATGTGGCCCGGCAGGCGGCCCGCGACCGGGTGGATCCCGAAGCGCACGTTCTTGCCCTTGGCGCGCATCTTGCGCGTCAGTTCCGCAACCGACTGCTGCGCCTGCGCCACGGCCATGCCGTAGCCCGGCACGATGATGACCGAATCCGCATCGTTCAGCGCGGCGGCCACGCCGTCGGCGTCGATGGCGACCTGCTCGCCCTCGATCTCGGCCGCGGGACCCTGCGAGCCGCCGAAGCCGCCCAGGATCACGCTGACGAAGGCACGGTTCATGGCCTTGCACATGATGTAGCTGAGGATCGCACCGGACGAGCCCACAAGCGCACCCACCACGATCAGCAGGTCATTGCCAAGCGAGAAGCCGATCGCCGCCGCGGCCCAGCCCGAGTAGCTGTTCAGCATCGAGACCACCACCGGCATGTCGGCGCCGCCGATGCCCATGATCAGGTGGTATCCGATGAAGAGCGAGGCAACCGTCATCAGCGCCAGCGGCAACATGGCGCCGGTGTTGAAGTACCAGATCAGGCAGACCAGCGAGAGCGCCGCAGCGCCGGCGTTCAGGGCATGCCCGCCGGGCAGCTTCTTGGCCGCCGAGCTGACTTTGCCCGCCAGCTTGCCATAGGCGATCACCGAGCCAGTGAAGGTCACCGCACCGATGAAGATGCCCAGGAACAGCTCGACCCGCAGGATGTTGATCTCGGTCGGGGATTTCTGGGCGATCTTCGCCGCGAACCCCTTGAACTGCTCGCTCAGGCCTTGCGTGTCGCATTCCGCCAGGGTGGCGGCGGTCGCGTTGGCGATACAGTTGGCCAGCTCCTCGATCCCGCCCGAGACAGCCATCACGCGGCCGATCTCGAAATGGGTGTTGAACCCGATGAAGACCGCAGCCAGACCGACCAGCGAGTGCATCGCCGCCACCAGTTCGGGCATTTGGGTCATCTGCACCCGGTTGGCGAGGAAGGCGCCGATGACGCCGCCGCCCGCGATCAGGATGAGCGACAGCCACCACAGGCCGGCACCCGGCCCGATCAGCGTCGCCACAACCGCCAGCCCCATGCCGACGATGCCGTACCAGATCGCCCGCTTCGCGCTTTCCTGGTTCTTCAGCCCGCCAAGGGCGAGGATGAAGAGAACCGCCGCGACCACATAGGCCGCCGTCGTGAATCCGTATTCCATCGCTTCGTCCCCCTTACGACTTCTGGAACATGGCGAGCATGCGCCGCGTCACCATGAAGCCGCCGAAAATGTTGATACCCGCCATGAACACCGACAGCGCCGCCAGCGTGATCACCAGGCCCGAGCCCGATCCGATCTGCAAAAGCGCGCCGAGGATGATGATCGACGAGATCGCGTTGGTGACCGCCATCAGCGGCGTGTGCAGGCTGTGGGCAACGCCCCAGATCACCTGGAAGCCGACGAAGACGGACAGAACGAAGACAATGAAATGCTGCATGAAGCTTGCCGGCGCATAGGCCCCGACCAGAAGCATGAGCAGGCCACCCACGACCAGAAGGCCCACCTGGCGCTTGGTCGCGTCGCGGAATTCGGCCAGTTCCTTGGCCTTCTTTTCCTCGGGCGTCAGCTCTTTCGGCTTGTCCTTCTTGGGCTGCGCCGCGATGGCCTGAACCTTCGGCGGCGGCGGCGGGAAGGTGATCTCGCCCGCGTGGGTCACGGTGGCGCCACGGATCACGTCGTCTTCCATGTTGTGATTGATCGTGCCGTCCTTCTCGGGCGTCAGATCGGTCAGCATGTGACGGATGTTCGTGGAATAAAGCGACGAGGATTGCGAGGCCATGCGGCTGGGGAAGTCGGTGTAGCCAACCACGGTCACGCCGTTTTCGGTGACGATCTTCTCGTCCTTCTGGGTCATCTCGCAGTTGCCGCCACGCTCGGCCGCAAGGTCCACGATGACCGAGCCACGCTTCATCGCCTTGACCATGTCCTCGGTCCACAGGACCGGGGCCGGGCGGCCGGGGATCAGCGCGGTGGTGATCACGATGTCCACGTCGGGCGCAAGCTCGCGGAATTTCTCAAGCTGCTTTTCCCGGAACTCGGGGCTCGAGGGGGCCGCGTAGCCGCCCGTTGCCGCACCGTCCTGGGTTTCTTCCTCGAAGTCGAGGAAGACGAATTCGGCGCCCATGGATTCGATCTGTTCGGCCACTTCGGGACGCACGTCGAACGCATAGGTGATCGCGCCCAGGCTGGTGGCCGCGCCGATGGCGGCAAGGCCCGCAACGCCCGCACCCACGACCAGAACCTTCGCCGGGGGCACCTTGCCCGCCGCCGTCACCTGGCCCGCGAAGAAGCGGTCGAAGTTGTTACCCGCTTCCATCACCGCGCGGTAGCCCGCGATGTTGGCCATCGAGCTCAGCGCGTCCATCTTCTGGGCGCGGCTGATGCGCGGCACCATGTCCATGGCGACCACGGTCGCGCCCTTGGACTTGCACAGCTCCAGCAGTTCTTCGTTCTGGGCCGGCCAGAAGAACGAGATCAGCGTCTTGTCCTTGGTCAGGCGCTTGGCCTCGGTCTCGTTCGGCTCGCGCACCTTCACGATCACGTCCGCCGCTTTCCACAGCGAGGCGGGCGTCTTGTAGACCTTCACCCCGGCCTCTTCATAGGCGGCATCGGCGAAACCCGCGGCCAGACCGGCCCCGGCTTCGATCATGCATTCGTGGCCCAGCTTCTGAAGCTGGCGCGCGCTGTCAGGGGTCATCGCGACACGCGCTTCCCCTTTGAATATCTCTTTTGGTGCCCCGATTTTCACGTCTCAGTGTCCCCCTTAAAGGTTCTTGGGTCTGGCTCCGTTGGCGAAAGCTTTTAGTGCCCGCCGTTCTCCTTCACAAGACGGGGCGGCGGGATTGGTTCCCTGATTTACAGCCATCTGCGCGTTTTTGTCGCCCATTGGTCGAATTTTTCACCAAATGCGGCGCGAAGTCGCGCTTCTTCCGCGCGGATGAAACGAAGGGCGATCACCCACATGAAGATCGGCACCAGCACCAGAAGCACCGGCTGCCCCCAGTAAAGCACCGACCCCGACAGGATCAGCGCATCGCCCAGGTAGATCGGGTTGCGGCTGAAGCGGAACAGGCCCGAGGTTACCAGCGCATCGGGCTCCTCATGCGGGATCACGGTGGTCCCGGCACGGCTCATCGTCACGATCGCCGAAAGGATCAGCCCCAGCCCCACAAGGCCAAGCCCGAGCCCCAACATGCGAACACCTGCATGGTGCAGCGCAAGCCCCGGCATCGCCGCCTGCGCCACCCCGGCCAGCGCCAGGAACACCAGCAGCCAGACCGGCGGAATGTCGATCCATTTCATTTCGCGCGTCCTCTCAATCGCCGAGCAGGATACCCGAGCGTGCGGCAAAGGCGAACCGGAAAACCCAATCGCCGATCGGGGCTTGCACCCCTCGCGCCGCCGCGCCAGTTTGACGCCGGAAAAGGGAGGATACGCATGGGACATCTTGACGGAAAACACGCGCTGGTCACCGGGGGCGGTACCGGGATCGGTCTGGCCATCGCCGAGGCGCTCGCCGCGCAAGGCGCCGAGGTCACCATCACCGGCCGCCGACTCGAAGTGCTGCAAGAGGTGGCCGAGAGCCGCACCGGCCTGCACGCCGCCGCCATGGACGTGACCGATGAAGACAGCGTCGTCGGCACCATCCAGGCCGCGGTCGAGGCACGCGGCCCCGTCACCATCTGCGTCGCCAACGCCGGCATCGCCGAGGGCCGCGCCGTCCACAAGACCGACCTCGAGTTCTGGCAGAAGATCATGCGCACCAACCTCGATGGCGCGTTCCTGACGATCCGCGAATGCCTGAACTCCATGCGCAACGAGGAATGGGGCCGCGTCATGGCGATCTCGTCTATCGCGGGCATCCGGGGCCTGAAGGGCGCGGCGGCCTATTCGGCCTCGAAACACGGGGTCATCGGCCTCATCCGCGCATTGTCCGAGGATTACATGGGCCGCGGCATCACCTTCAACGCGCTCTGCCCGGGCTACGTGCGCACCGCGATCATCGACCAGAACGTGGCCAGCATTCAGGAACGCGCGGGCGTTTCGGCCGAGGAGGCGCTGAAGCTCATGGTCAGCGCCAACCGCCACAAGCGCCTGATCGAGACCGACGAGGTCGCCGCCGCCGCCCTGTGGCTCTGCGGCCCCGGCTCGCAAAGCATCAACGGCCAGACGATCGAGATCGCCGGCGGCCAGATGTGACGCGATGACGGATTTCGCCGCCACTCGCGCCCTCTTCCACCTGCCCGAGGGGGTTATCTACCTCGACGGCAATTCCCTCGGGCCGGTGCCGAAGGCCGCCCCCGCACGCGTCACGCAGGCGGTCCAGGCCGAATGGGGCGAGATGCTGATCACCGCCTGGAACAAGGCCGGCTGGATGGAGATGCCCGCCCGCCTCGGCGACCGGATCGGGCGGCTCATCGGTGCGCCCGAGGGCACGGTGGTTCTGGGCGACACGCTCTCGATCAAGGTCTATCAGGCGTTGGCCTCGGCGCTGGAAATGCGCCCGGGCCGCAAGGTGATCCTCAGCGACAGCGGCAATTTCCCCACCGATCTCTACATGGCGCAGGGTCTGATCGCCTCGCTGGGCCAGGGGCACGAGTTGCGCACCGTCGCCCCCGAAGACGTGGCCGCGAACATCACCGAAGACGTGGCCGTGCTGATGCTGACCGAGGTCGACTACCGCACCGGCCGCCTGCACGACATGGCGGCCCTGACGGCACAGGCCCACGCGGCGGGTGCACTCACGATCTGGGATCTCGCGCATTCAGCAGGCGCGATCCCGGTGGATGTCACCGCCGCCCGCGCCGATTTCGCCGTGGGCTGCACCTACAAGTATCTCAACTCCGGCCCCGGCGGCCCGGCCTTCATCTACGTGGCGCCCGATCACGCCGATGTCCGCCCGGCCCTCTCCGGCTGGCTGGGGCACGAGGCACCCTTCGCCTTCGACCCCGCCTACCGCCCCGGCACCGGCATCGCCCGGATGCGCGTGGGCACGCCCCCCGTTTTGCAGATGGCCGCGCTTGAGGCCGCGCTCGACATCTGGGATGGCGTCGACATGGCCGCGATCCGCGCCCGCTCCATCGAACTGTCCGAGGCCTTCATCGCCAGGGTCGAGGCCGCCTGCCCCACGCTCACCCTCGCCTCCCCGCGCGATGCCACAAGGCGCGGCAGCCAGGTCAGCTTCCGCCACCCCCATGGCTACGCGATCATGCAGGCCCTCATCTCGCGCGGCGTGATCGGCGATTTCCGCGCGCCCGATATCCTGCGCTTCGGTTTCACGCCGCTCTACCTCACCCCCGAGGACGTGACGCAAGCCACTGAAATCCTGTCGGAAATCATGGAAAATGACCTCTGGGACCGCCCGGAATACAAGCACCGCGCTGCGGTCACCTGACGGTCAGGCACTTTTCAGAACCGGCGTCGCCTGCCCCGCCGCCCAGTTGCGCACCGCGTCGCCAAAGGCGGTGAACAGCGGCCTTGAGACCGGATCGTTCGCCGCGTTCCATTCCGGATGCCACTGCACCGCCAGGGTGAAGCCCGGCGCATCGGCGATATAGATCGCCTCGGGCGTGCCATCGTCCGCATACCCGTCGATCACCACGCGGGCCCCCGCGTCCTTGATCCCCTGCCCGTGCAGCGTGTTGGTCATCACGCAAGACGCCCCCATCAGCCGATGAAACACGCCGCCCTCGGTGAACCGCACCGCGTGGCGGATCGCGAATTTCTCTTCCAGCGTGCCATCGGGCGGCATCCGGTGGTTCATCCGCCCCGGCAGATCGCGGATCTCGGGATGCAGCGTGCCCCCCATGGCCACGTTCACCTCCTGGAAGCCGCGGCAGATCCCCAGGAACGGCTGCCCCCGCTCCACGCAGGCACGCACCAGCGGCAGCGCCACCGCGTCCCGCGCCCGGTCAAAGGCGCCATGGGCCTCGGTCGCCGCCTCGCCATATTCCGAAGGATGCACATTGGGCCGCCCACCGGTCAGCAGGAATCCGTCGCAGGTCTCGACCAGCTCCTCGATCGAGACAAAACGCGGGTCCGCCGGAATCAGCAGCGGCATGCAGCCCGCCACCTCGGCGATGGCCTGGCTGTTCATGGTCCCGCCCGCATGGGCAGGATACTGATCGTTGATCAGGAACTGGTTGCCGATGATGCCGACGACGGGGCGCGCCATGGGGATCCTCTTTTCAGGTTCCCCCGATCTTACCGACCTGACCGACCAAGCAAAAGGCAGTTTTCACACCGCCCCGCCCGAAAAGCAGAGGACTGCCCGCAAAACGGGCAGCCCTCGTGGCTCATGCCTCCGGTACAAGCCCCGCGGCCTCGATCCCCGCGGCCCCGGCCACGGCATCGTTGTCCGAGGTATCGCCGGTCACGCCCACCGCGCCCAGCACCGCGCCGCGCTTGTCGCGCACCAGCAGGCCGCCCGGCACCGGCACCACCTGGCCGCCGTAAAGCCCGTTCACGGCCTCCATGAAATAGGCCTGCGCCTCGGCCCGCGCCATCTGCGCCTTGCCCGCCATGCCCAGCATGACCGTGCCATAGGCCTTGCCATGGGCCACCTTGAAGCGGCCCGGGCTCGCGCCATCCTCGCGCTCGAAGGCGACCACATGACCACCGGCGTCAAGCACGACAACCGACAGCGGCTTCAGTTCCATCTCGCGCCCCTTCTCCAGGGCCTTGCGGATGATCGTGCGGGCTTTTCTCAGGGTGATACCGGCCATCGGGGTCTCCTGTCTTTCTTCTGTTTGAAAATATCCTCGGGGGGTCCGGGGGGCAGACAGCCCCCCGGCCTTGTCCCGGTCTCAGCTTGCCTTCAGCTCCAGGCGGCGCGCATGCAGCACCGGCTCGGTATAACCCGAAGGCTGCTCGCGACCCTTGAACACAAGGTCGCAGGCCGCCTTGAAGGCGATGGTGTCGAAGCCCGGCGCCATCGGGCGATAGAGCGGATCGCCCGCGTTCTGGCGGTCCACCACCTCGGCCATCTTCTTCATCGCGCCCATGGCCTGGTCCTCGCTGACAACGCCGTGGTGCAGCCAGTTGGCCAGCGCCTGAGAAGAAATCCGGCAGGTCGCACGGTCTTCCATCAGGCCCACGTCATGGATGTCCGGCACCTTGGAACAGCCCACGCCCTGGTCGACCCAGCGCACCACGTAGCCCAAAATACCTTGCGCGTTGTTCTCGATTTCCTGGGCAATCTCATCCTCGGACCAGTTCACGCCATGGGCCACCGGGATCGTCAGCAGATCGTCCAGCGTGCCGCGCGGGCCGCCCTTGGCGATCTCGTCCTGGCGGGCCAGAACGTCGACCTTGTGATAGTGCGTCGCGTGCAGCGTCGCGGCGGTGGGCGACGGAACCCAGGCGCAGTTCGCACCGGCCTTCGGGTGGCCGATCTTCTGCTCCAGCATGTCGGCCATCAGGTCGGGCATGGCCCACATGCCCTTGCCGATCTGCGCCTTGCCGCGCAGCCCGCAGGCCAGGCCGATGTCGACGTTGCGATCCTCGTAGGACTTGATCCAGGCCGAGTTCTTCATCTCGCCCTTGCGGATCATCGGACCCGCTTCCATCGCGGTGTGGATCTCGTCGCCGGTGCGGTCGAGGAAGCCGGTGTTGATGAAGGCCACCCGCGACTTGCCGGCGCGGATGCATTCCTTGAGGTTCGCGCTGGTGCGGCGCTCCTCGTCCATGATGCCCAGCTTCACGGTGTTCTTCGGCAGGCCCAGCGCCTCTTCGACGCGGGTGAAGATCTCGTCGGCGAAACCCACTTCCTCGGGGCCGTGCATCTTGGGCTTCACCACGTAGACCGAACCCGCGACCGAGTTGCGCGCGCCGCCGGTCTTCTTCAGGTCGTGAATGGCGATGAGCGTGGTGACCATCGCGTCCATCAGCCCTTCGAAGATCTCGTTGCCGTCGCGGTCCAGGATCGCCGGGTTGGTCATCAGGTGACCCACGTTGCGCACCAGCATCAGCGAGCGGCCCTTGAGCGTGACCTCGCCGCCCTTGGCGCCGGTGTAGCTCAGGTCGGGGTTCATCTTGCGGGTGACGGTCTTGCCGCCCTTCTCGAAGGTCTCCTGCAGGTCGCCCTGCATCAGGCCCAGCCAGTTGCCATAGGCCAGCACCTTGTCCTCGGCATCGACACAGGCGACCGAGTCCTCGCAGTCCATGATGGTGGACATGGCCGATTCCAGACGCACGTCGGCGACGTTGGCCTTGTCGGTCTTGCCGATCGGGTGGTCGGCGTTGATCTCGATGATGATGTGCAGGTGGTTGTTCTGCAGAACGATACCGGTCGGGCTGGCGGCATCACCGATATAGCCCAGGAACTGCGCCGGGTTCTTCAGCGCCGGGGTCAGCGTACCATCCTGAACGCTGTAGCCGGTCACGTCCGCATGGCTGCCCGAGGCCAGCGGCGCGGCGTCATCGAGGAAGGCCTTGGCCCAGGCGATCACGCGGGCACCGCGCTCGGGGTCATAGCCGCCCGCCTTGGGCGTGTCGCCCAGCGCGTCGGTGCCGTAAAGAGCGTCGTAAAGCGAGCCCCAGCGCGCGTTGGCCGCGTTCAGGGCAAAGCGCGCGTTGGTGATCGGCACCACAAGCTGCGGGCCGGGGATCTCGGCGATCTCGGGGTCGACGCCTGCGGTCTCGACCGAGAAATCCGGGCCTTCTTCCACCAGGTAGCCGATCTCTTTCAGGAAGGCCTGGTAGGCGGCGGCGTCATGGGCCTGACCCTTGCGCTCGCGGTGCCAGGCGTCGAGCTTGGCCTGGATATCCTCGCGCTTTTCGATCAGGGCGCGGTTCTTCGGGCCGAGGTCATGGACCAGGCCCGAGAGGCCTTTCCAGAACGCATCCGCCTCGACACCGGTGCCGGGGATCGCCCGTTCCTCGATGAAAGCCGCGAGTTGCGCGTCAACCTGCAACCCGTGTTTGTCCAGCCGGTCAGCCATGAGCTCTCTCCTGAATGAAATGCATGCCGTCGTGTGCCGAACGCGGAAATAGAGAAAAAGTTTCCGATAGGCAACATTGGTGGTCAGATAATTTGACCAATTCCCAAAGCAAGGGCGCCTTGCCGCCGAGGCCTGCCGCGATAACTGCCCCGGGGCGGAAATCGCGAGGAGGCCGCGATGCCGGCGCAACGCCGCGGAAGTGATCTGCCCAGCAAGACCTGCGCCACCTGCGGCCGCCCCTTCACCCGGCGCCGCAAATGGGCCGCGGTCTGGGACGAGGTGAAATACTGCTCGGAAAGATGCCGCTGGACAGGCGCACGATCAGGATCCGGCAACCGAGGTCCGGAATGACGTCTAGCCCGGCGCGAAGACTTGGACCGCGCCGGACTGGATCAATCTTTTCGAGTTAGCCCCGAACCAGCGAGACAGCCCCGACCGGTTCACGCTGCGGATCCGGATCGTCATCCTGCCGTGGCGGCGGGCAATTCGGATCGAAGGTCACAGCCCGCGGATCGCATTCTTCATCAGGCGGCAAGCATTGCTCGGGCAGCGGCGCACCGGGGATATACACCCCTTCCTCGCAGCCGCTCGCCTCTCCGAACTTGTTATAGACGATCTGGCCCTGGATGGGCTCGGGCTGATTTGAACGCGCGCAGGCCGAAACCAGCGCAATACAAGACAAAATACAAACGGTTCTCACAAAATACATGGCAAACCCCCATTTGCTATAATGCATTTGGAGCATAACCGATTAGATGGATTTCACTAAGCGAATTCCCGTTTCGAGCCGAAATGCCGTAGCCCGGTTGCCGCATGACATTGAAGCCCGCCGCGCCCGGGCATAAGTTGCGCCAAACAATCAGGCACGGGCAGCTAGGGACTCACGCATGAAAGACGCCACGCCGCAGCCGGTCTTTTTGGCCGAGTACCGCCCACCGGCCTGGCTGGTCGAGGACGTGCACCTGACCTTCCGCCTGTCGGCCAAGGGTACGCGGGTTCTCTCCCGGATCCGGTTCACGCCGAACCCGGCGGGCAGCGGCGACCTGGAGCTTGACGGCGAGGGGCTGAACCTGATCTCGGCCACGATCGACGGGCTGCCCGTCGGCGGCAACGGCGTCACCCGCGACGCGCAGAAGCTGACCGTGGCGCAGGATCGCCTGCCCGAGGGTGGCTTCACCTGGGAGGCCGAGGTCGAGATCAACCCCGAGTCCAACACCGCGCTCGAAGGGCTCTACATGTCCAAGGGCATGTATTGCACCCAGTGCGAGGCCGAGGGCTTCCGCAAGATCACCTATTACCCTGATCGCCCCGACGTGATGGCCCCCTTCACCGTGCGCGTCGAAAGCGAGATGCCGGTGCTTTTGTCGAACGGCAACCCCACGGCACAAGGCCAAGGCTGGGCCGAATGGCATGACCCATGGCCCAAACCCGCGTACCTGTTCGCGCTGGTGGCTGGCGACCTCGTAGCCCATTCCGACGGCTTCACCACCACCAGCGGGCGCGAGGTTGAACTGAACATCTGGGTGCGCAAGGGCGACGAGGGCAAATGCGCCTACGCGATGGACGCACTGAAACGCTCCATGCGCTGGGACGAGACCGAGTATGGCCGCGAATACGACTTGGACGTTTTCAACATCGTGGCCGTGGATGACTTCAACATGGGCGCGATGGAGAACAAGGGGTTGAACATTTTCAACTCCAAATACGTGCTCGCCAGCCCCGAGACCGCCACCGACCGCGATTTCGAGCTGATCGAGGGCATCATCGCGCATGAGTATTTCCACAACTGGACCGGCAACCGCATCACCTGCCGCGACTGGTTCCAGCTCTGCCTGAAAGAGGGGCTGACGGTCTTCCGCGACCAGCAGTTCTCAGGCGATCAGCGCTCCCATGCGGTGAAGCGGATCGAGGACGTGGTGCAACTGCGCGGCCGCCAGTTCCGCGAGGACAACGGCCCACTGAGCCACCCGGTCCGGCCCGCCTCCTATGTCGAGATCAACAACTTCTACACCGCCACCGTCTATGAAAAGGGCGCCGAGCTGATCGGGATGCTCAAGCGCCTCGTGGGCGATGAGGGCTACAAGAAAGCGCTCGACCTCTATTTCGAGCGCCACGACGGCGACGCCGCCACGATAGAGGATTGGCTGCAGGTGTTCGAGGATGCCACCGGTCGCGACCTCGCGCAGTTCAAGCTCTGGTACACGCAGTCCGGCACGCCTCGGATGCGCTTCAAGGAGTTCTTCGAGAACAGCACCTACACCATGACCTTCCGTCAGCAGACCCGCCCCACCCCGGGCCAGCCGACGAAGAAACCGCAGGTGATCCCCATCGCCGTGGGCCTGCTGGATACCACCGGGAAAGAGATCCAACCCACCACCGTGCTGGAAATGACCGAGGCCGAACAGAGCTTCAGCTTCGAGGGCCTGACCTCGCCGCCGGTGCCGTCGATCTTCCGTGGCTTCTCGGCCCCGGTGATCGTCAACCGCCACATGTCCTCGGACGAGCGCGCCTTCCTGCTGGCCCATGACACCGACCCGTTCAACAAGTGGGAGGCCGGGCGCACGCTGGCCAAGGACGTGCTCTCGCGCATGGTGACCCACGACGCGCTGCCGGGGCCGGCTTACCTCGACGCGCTGGAACGGGTGGCACGCGACGACACGCTGGAGCCGGCGTTCCGCGCGCTGGTGCTCAGGCTGCCCAGCCAGGACGACATGGCTCAAACGCTCTTCGACACGAAGATCACCCCCGATCCGCTGAAGGTCCACGCCGCGCATGAAAAGCTCAGCGCCTTGGTGGCAAAACACCTCTCGGACATTCTTCCGCGCCTCTACGAAGAGATGGACACCCCCGGCCCCTATTCGCCGGACCCCAAGGCCGCCGGGCGCCGTGCCCTGCGCCAGACCGCGCTATCGTTCCTGTCACGGCTGGACGAGGGGAAACGGGCCGCCAAGCAGTTCCGCGGCGCCGACAACATGACCGAGCAACTGGGCGCCCTGTCGTCCCTGGTCGAGATCGGCCAGGGGCAGGAGGAACTCGCCGCCTTCTATCGCCAGTGGCAGAAAGACCACTTGGTGATGGACAAGTGGTTCGGCCTGCAGGTGGCGATGGCCGCGCCGCGCAAGGCCGCCGAGATCGCCCGCAGCCTGACCGAGCACCCGGATTTCGACTGGAAGAACCCCAACCGATTCCGCGCGGTGATCGGGGCGCTGGCGATGAACCCGGCAGGCTTCCACGACCCCTCGGGCGCATCCTACAGGCTGGTGGCGGACTGGCTGATCCGCCTCGACCCGGTGAACCCGCAGACCACCGCGCGCATGTGCACCGCCTTCGAGACCTGGGAACGCTACGACGCCGACCGCCAGGCCCTGATCCGAGGCGAGCTCGAACGCATCATGGCCACCCCCGACCTGAGCCGCGACACCACGGAAATGGTGAGCCGGATATTGGGGGGGTAGGCGCGAACTCGCCGTTTTCGCGCCCGCAGGCATTCAAACTTTCGACAAAGTTGTGTCCCCCAATCCGGCAACGGGTGGGGCCCGACTGATTTTTCGAAAGTGAATTGACCGCCAGCGCCATGAAAAACCTGATCAACATGCTTCCGCGGCAGGTCCGCATCGTCCTCGTGCTGATCCTCTCGCCGATTGTGGTGATGCGCACGATCCAGGCCGTTCTGAAACTGCACAAAAACGATGCCTTCGCCGGGCTCGACGAACAGGCGCTGGAAAGTCAGATCCTGATCCCGGTCCTCACCTGGGACGCGCATGAGACCGCAAAGATACGCGACGCGGCGCTCGCGTTCATGGCCGAAGACCGGTGGGAAGAGCTGGCCGAAATGTACCGGGACGCCGAGCAGAGCCTTGAGAAAACCCCGCAGGGCAGCCGGCACTACCAGATCGTCCTGAATGTCGCCCTGCACGAGGTGCGCGGTGCCATTGCCGGGCAGACCGGCGCACACCCCGCCGACATGCTGGAGCGGCTGGAGGGGGTTCACCTCGCCCATCCCGAGAACTACGCGCTGGCGCTGTTCGCCGCGCGCGGGCACCTGGACCTGGGCTGGGCCTATCGCGGCAGCGGTTGTGCCGACGACGTGTCCGAGGCTGCCTGGAAGCGCATGATGGAACATTACGAACGCGCGACCGAGATCCTCGACGGGTTCGATGCCGAGGAGCTGCGCTCTCCGGGGATCGCGGCGGCGATCCACGTCATCGCGCGGCAGGCGCCGGACAACACGATGCTCAAGCGGGTCTACGAGGTCTGGCACGCGCTCGACCCGGCCAATGTCGACATCTACCAACAACACGCCTTCCACCTTCTGCCCCGCTGGGGCGGCACCTACGAAGAGGTCGAGCTTGCCGCCCGCCGCGCCGCGGCCACCACCAACGACATGATGGGGATGGGAGCCTATGCCCTCTTCTATGGCGAGGCGCTGAGCGAGGAACCCGGCCTGATGGAGGTCGCCGATCCCGCGCTGTTCCGCGAGGCGGTGAATGACTACCTGGCCAGCAAGCCCGATCACGTGGTGGTCAACACCCAGCTCAAGCGCGCGACCGAGATGATGACCAGCGCCTACATGGATGCCGAACTCGAAGCGCTCGCTCAGCCGTGGCGCATGATGGCACGCGACCTCTGCCGCGACATTATCCAGAAGCACCTGCACGCGGTGGTCCATGAAATCTGGAACGGGGACGCGAGCGACGCCCTCTACGCCGTCGCCGCCGTCTTCCGCGAGGAGATCGAGGCCGGGAACACGCTGGAATTCAGCGACGAGGGCATGGTGATCCAGCCCCCCGCCGCCTGATCCATCCCCCTACCTCCGGCAATAGCTCTGGCTGCGGGTCCAGGCGGCCATGTCGGCGCGTTTGGACTCGGATCGGAACGGGGCCCAGTCGCGGGCCATGCCGCGCCAGTTGCCGCTGCCGTCATCCATGACCGCATTGTCGCGCACCACCTGGTGGGCCGCGATCCGCACCCCGCAGGACAGGTTCGCCGACCCGTCCTTCAGTTGCCGGGGCGAGGTCGCGCGGCAGTCGTAGCCCTCGGCCGTGGCCGGCGCGATCTGCAGCAGGCCGATCCAGCGGCCACCGCCGCCCGCGGCCTCGGGGCGCCAGGTGCTTTCGTGCTTGGCCAGCGCCGAGAAGAGACCCGCCCAGAACGCCTCGCGCTCGCGCAGGCTGGCGCTGGGATAGGCCGGGCACCACTCGGCGATGTCATATGGCACGATCTGTGGCAGGGCCGAGCCGTGGCTGCGCAGCGCCGCCAGCGTGGCCGAGGTCCACTCCGCCGCCTCGGGCCGGTGATCCCAGCGCATCACCGGAAGCGACGAGGACGAGGTCGACCCCCCGCGCGAAGTCTCGTCCTTGCGCCCGCCACAGGCCGAAACGGTAAGCGTGGCCGCCAGCGCGGCGCACAGGATGGAACGTGTGAGTGTCATGATCTGCCTCTTGTCTGCCCGGCTGCCCCTGCCCTTTTGCGCCAGACTGCCCCGGAGGCGCCCCCGCGTCCAGCCTCCGCCCACCCCCTCGGCAAAACGCCGCCAAGACCCGCCTTGCTGCGGCCCCGTCCCGACCACCCGGGCCTGATCTGTCTCCTATCCACATCT
>JABURR010000084.1 GCA_014762635.1 Paracoccaceae bacterium | reverse complement strand
CGGAATTTCTTCACCAAGAAACCCCATGACGCGCGCCGCCGCGGGACCCGCGGCATTGATCACCACCCCTGCCCCGACATCGGCCCCCGAGCGCAATTCCACCCCCGAGACGCGGCCTCCCGTCCTCGTCAGGCCCACGACCTCGTCCTTGAGGAACGTCGCCCCAGAGGCGATCGCTTTCCGCCGAAACCCGTTCAAAAGACCCATGTTGTCGAACCAGCCTTCATCCCGAGGTCCGAAGGACGCGAGTTCAAGATCCTCGACCGCCAGGAACGGAAAGCTGCACGCAACCTCTGTCGGCGAAAGCAACTCCGTACCGGCGCCGCAGGATTTTTGCGTGGCCACGGAGAGGCGCATCGCCGTGGCGGTTTGCTCGGAACACGCAAGGAAAAGGTAGCCGTTCTGGATGAATCCAAGATCGAAATTTTCATCCAAATCCATCTCTTCCGAGAATGTCTTGAGAAATTCGGCGCCAAATTGCGAGATCCGGACATTCACCTCGGTCGAGAATTGCTGACGGATGGACGCCGCGGAAAGCGCGGTGGATGACCGCGCGTAGGAGGAATCCCGTTCCACGACAAGAACACGGCAACCCGGGTCGAACCGCGTCAGCCAATAGGCCGCCGCCGAGCCCATGACCGCCCCGCCGACGATGACAATATCAAAAGACCCCACGGGTAAGATTTTCCTCCCTGCTCTGCCGTTTTTGCTTTGAGACGGCCTGCCGACCACCTATGTGTTATTCCAACAATAATAAAAACAACGGTTGCTGCGAAAGACAATTGGGGAACCCGATCACCGATGCAGTGCGAGATGCTGCCGGTGGTGGGTAAATCGCATGATCGATCTGCTTGGGCATCTGGATCGGCTGGTCAGTGCCGCCAGCATCGAAGAAGTCTGGAAACTCCATTGCGAGGCGATGGAGACATTCGGCTTTGACAGGCTTCTCTATGGCTACACCAATTTCCGAACGCACTACGAGTACGGGAGCCGGGATGATCTCCTGATCCTGAGTAATCACGATCAGGAGTACGTGGAAAAGTTCATCTATCAGGGCATGTATTTCCACTCACCGATGCTGAAATGGATCACCGATAACGATGGTGCCTGTTCCTGGAGTTGGGTCGAGCAGAATCAGAATTTGCTTGCAGAAGAAGAGCTTAAGGTCATTGCTTTCAACCAGGAACGTGGCATCATTGCGGGCTACACGATCAGTTTCCCTGATAGTTCGGTGCGCTCGAAAGGCGTGATTTCCTTAGCCGGACGACCAGGCCTGTCACAGACAGACGTCGATTCGCTGTGGGAAGAGCACGGCACAATGATCAACGTGCTGAATCAGGTCGCGCATCTGAAAATCCAGAACCTGCCCTTTACCGCAGGGCGTCCGCTCACCAAACGTCAACGGGAAGCCTTGGAATGGGTCGGCGATGGAAAAACTGTCCAGGACATCGCGACAATCATGGAGCTGACACCCGCAACAATCGAAAAACACCTCCGTTTGGCGCGCGAGGCGCTGGACGTGGATACAACCGCGCAGGCGGTTCTGAAGGCCTCGGTGCAACGACAGATCTACGTCGTGGACAATTGATTTATCTGAGTTTTTTTCCCGAGATTGATGCGGGATTTTTCCAAAAGGTAAGGAATCCCTTACTTCCGGAATCCCCTCGAAAATCACACATTCCAATCGTTCCGTGAGTGGTGGCATTTAGCCAAGGAACATCGGGCCCGGCACACCGTGATTTCGGATCGGCCGGGTCCGTTCTTTCCGGGAAACCGGTGGGTCTTTCGGTCGCGGGATCTTTCGCGCGGCCACAGGCTTCGGAACGTTCTTTTCCGTCCCCAATCGGAAAGCGGTCCTCCAACTAAAACGGCGCAGCCCTGAGGCTGCGCCGTCTTTGCATTCGAAAGGAAGAAAGGCTTAGGAGCCAGCGACCTTGGCCACCTCGGCGGCGAAGTCCTCTTCTTCCTTCTCGATCCCCTCGCCCACTTCGAGGCGGATGAAACCGGTGATCTCGACGCCCGCGTCCTTGGCGGCCTGACCCACGGTCACGTCCGGGTTGATGACGAACTGCTGGCCCAGCAGGGTCACTTCCGACAGGAATTTCTTCATGCGGCCTTCGATCATCTTCTCGATCACCTGCTCCGGCTTGCCGGATTCGCGGGCGATGTCGATCTGCACCTGGCGCTCTTTCTCGACCACGGCCGGATCCAGATCGGCTTCGCTCAGCGACGCCGGGTTCGCGGCGGCGATGTGCATCGCGATCTGCTTGCCGATGCCGTTGTCAGCGCCCTTCAGGCCGACCAGAACGCCGATCTTGCCCATGCCTTCGGCGGCGGCATTGTGGACGTAGGACACGACCGCGTCGCCTTCGATCTTCGCCATGCGGCGCAGGGTCATGTTCTCGCCGATCTTGGCGATCGCGTCGGTGAGCACGGTCTCGACCGGCTTGCCGTCAACTTCGGCGGCCTTCAGCGCCTCGAGGTCCGACACGCCTAGCGCGGCGTTGGCGATCTTGGCGACCATGGCCTGGAACTCGCCGTTTTTCGCAACGAAGTCGGTTTCCGAGTTCACTTCCACGGCCACGCCCGTGCCGCCATCGACGGCCACGCCGACGAGGCCCTCGGCCGCGGTGCGGCCCGATTTCTTGGCGGCCTTGGCCAGGCCCTTGGTGCGCAGCCAGTCGACCGCGGCTTCCATGTCGCCGTTGTTCTCGGTCAGGGCCTTTTTCGCGTCCATCATGCCTGCGCCGGTGGTGTCGCGCAGTTCCTTCACCATTGCTGCGGTGATTGCCATGTCTTGGCTCTCCTCAATTCAGTGACTGAAAACGGTGCGCCGATCATGCGGCGCACCCGGTCAGTTTGCAGTTCGGTAGGTATCAGGCGTCAGCCGGGGTCTCGGCGACAGCTTCTTCCACCGGGGCTTCTTCCATCGCGCCAACGTCAACGCCGGCTTTGGTCAGCTGTGCCGACATGCCGTCCAGGGCAGCACGCGAAACCAGGTCGCAGTAAAGCGCGATGGCACGGGCCGCGTCGTCATTGCCCGGGATTATGTAATCCACGCCATCGGGCGAGCAGTTGGTGTCGACCACGGCCACGACCGGGATGCCAAGCTTCTTGGCTTCGGCGATGGCCAGGTCTTCCTTGTTCACGTCGATCACGAACAGCAGATCCGGCAGACCGCCCATTTCACGGATGCCGCCCAGCGAGGCCTGCAGCTTGGCCTGCTCGCGCTCCATGTTCAGACGCTCTTTCTTGGTCAGGCCCTCGGCGCCCGACTCCATCTGCTCGTCGATGTTCTTCAGACGCGCGATCGAGGCCGACACGGTCTTCCAGTTGGTCAGCGTGCCGCCCAGCCAGCGGTGGTTCATGTAGTATTGCGCGCAACGCTCGGCGGCGTCGGCGACGGGCTTCTGGGCCTGACGCTTGGTGCCGACGAACAGGATGCGGCCGCCCTTGGCGACGGTGTCGCGCACGACCTGCAGGGCCTGGTCCAGCATCGGGACCGTCTGCGTCAGGTCGAGAATGTGAATGCCGTTCTTGTCACCATAGATGAACTCGCCCATGCGGGGGTTCCAACGCTGGGTCTGGTGACCGAAGTGAACGCCAGCTTCAAGCAGCTGACGCATGGTGAAATCGGGGAGCGCCATGTCCAATATCCTTTTCCGGTTTGCGCCTCGGCAGATCCGTCAAGGGCTGTTGCCCAACCGGCGGACCGTCCGGGATTTCTCCCCTTCCGGCCCAGGATCCACCTGTGAAGTGCCCGCGCATTAGGCCATCGCGCGGGAATGCGCAAGCCCCGACCGCGGCCCGGGGGTGAATTCGCGCCCTTCCCCCTTGCGCGAGGGGGCGGCACCGGTCATCCCTCGGGAATGACAGCCCCCGCCGCCCCCGCGCTATCCGAGATCCTGTGCCTGGGCGCGGCCCATTGGGACGTGATCGGTCACGGCACGGGATCGGACAGGCACGATGACACGGGACACCTGCCCCGG
>JABURR010000082.1 GCA_014762635.1 Paracoccaceae bacterium | reverse complement strand
CCGAGCCGCGGAAATGCTCGGACACGTCCTGCATCTTGATCGGGTTGCGCAGGTCGGGCTTGTCGGTGCCATACCACAGCGCCGCATCGGCATAGGATATCTGCGGCCAATGGGCGTCGACCTTGCGGCCGTTGCCGAATTCCTCGAACAGGCCCTGAACCACCGGCTGGATCGTGTCGAACACGTCCTGCTGGGTGACGAAGCTCATCTCCATGTCGAGCTGGTAGAAATCGGTGGGCGAGCGGTCGGCACGCGGGTCCTCGTCGCGGAAGCAGGGCGCGATCTGGAAATACTTGTCGAAGCCCGAGACCATCAGCAACTGCTTGAACTGCTGCGGCGCCTGGGGCAGCGCGTAGAACTTGCCCGGGTGCAGGCGCGACGGCACGAGGAAGTCGCGCGCGCCCTCGGGGCTGGAGGCGGTGATGATCGGCGTCTGGTATTCGCGGAACCCCTTGTCCCACATGCTGCGCCGGATCGAGGCCACCACGTCCGAGCGCAGGGTCATGTTGTTCTGCATCACCTCGCGGCGCAGGTCGAGGTAGCGATAGCGCAGGCGCGTTTCCTCGGGATATTCCTGATCGCCGAACACCATCAGCGGAAGTTCGTCGGCGTGGCCCAGAACCTCAAGGTCGCGCACGAAGACCTCGATCTCGCCGGTGGGGATCTTGGCGTTGATCAGGCTGGCGTCGCGGGCCTTCACCGTGCCGTCGATACGGATGCACCATTCCGAGCGCACCTTCTCGACCTCGGCAAACACCGGGCTGTCGGGATCGCAGAGCACCTGCGTCACGCCGAAATGGTCGCGCAGGTCGATGAACAGCACCCCGCCGTGGTCGCGCACCCGGTGGACCCAGCCCGACAGGCGGACGGTCTCTCCCACGTGGGCGGTGTTGAGCTCAGCACAGGTGTGGCTGCGGAAGGCGTGCATCGGGTATCCCCTTTGGCGCGGTTGAAGGTCCGCGCCGATACACATTGCCGAGGCGTGGAAGTCAAGGGAGCGCGCACGTCCTGCGCCTGCGGGACGCAGCGGAAATGATCTGTTTCGGGGCGCTTTGTAGACGAATCCCGGATTTTTTGGCATGATCATCGGGTTTTCACCGGGCCGTGGGGGCCTTCTATCGGTGTTCCGCGGTCAATCCACCCGCCCTGGGGGCGAAAGGGGGATACCATGTGGAACCGGCTTTTCGAGCAGATGCTCGACAGGATCTTTCGACACGGCACCTTGGGCGTGACCATGCCGGACGGGGCACAGCGCCGTTTCGGCGACGGTGGCCCGCCCGAAATCGAGATCACGCTGACCGACCCGGACCTGCCACGGCGGATCATCCTGAACCCGGAACTTGCCGTGGGCGAGGCCTATACCGATGGCACGCTGACCATCGCGGGGGATGATCTGCGCGGGTTCCTGACGCTGGCGATCAGCAACCTCGGGCAAGGGAACAACATCTGGTGGCAGCGCGCGGCGGCAGATGTGCGCCTGTGGCTGCGGCGGTTCGATCAGTGGAACCCGATCGGCCGCGCCCGGGCCAACGTGGCGCATCACTACGACCTGTCGGGCGAGCTCTATGATCTCTTCCTGGATGCCGACAAGCAGTACTCCTGCGCCTATTTCAAACATCCCGACGACACGCTGGAGCAGGCGCAGGAACAGAAGAAAGCCCATATCGCGGGCAAGCTCTTGCTGGAGCCGGGGATGAAAGTGCTGGATATCGGTTGCGGCTGGGGTGGCATGGCGCTGACGCTGGCGCGCGATCATGGGGCCGAGGTCCTGGGCGTGACCCTGAGCCAAGAGCAGCACAAGGTTGCCACCGAACGCGCCCTTGAGGCCGGGCTGGCAGACAAGGTCCGGTTCCGTCTCATGGACTACCGTCTGGTGGAGGAGACCTTCGACCGGATCGTCTCGGTCGGCATGTTCGAACATGTGGGCGTGCCGCATTACCGCGAGTATTTCCGCCATGTACATGACCTGCTGTCGCCGGACGGGGTGGCGCTGATCCACACGATAGGACGCAGCACACCTCCGGGCACCACGAGCCCGTGGATCGCCAAGTACATCTTCCCCGGCGGCTATGTCCCGGCCATGTCCGAGGCCTCGGCAGCCATCGAGAAGGAACGTCTTGTGACGACGGACGTCGAGGTCTGGCGCCTGCACTACGCCGAGACCCTGCGCCACTGGTACGACCGGTTCACGGCCAATATCGACCGCGCGCGGGAGATCTACGACGAGCGTTTCTGCCGGATGTGGCGTTACTACCTCGTCGCCTCGGAACTGACATTCCGGTTGAACACCCAGGTCGTGTTCCAATTCCAACTCGCCCGCAGGCAAGAGGCCGTGCCGCTGACCCGCGACTACCTCTACCCGGCGAACCGGCAAGACGGCATGCGCCACGCCGCCGAATAGGCGGCGCGGATGCAACGCATTGGAAATTAGACACTCGAGAACTTGATCTTGCAGAAGAAACCGGCACAGCTAGCCGCATCCTCTTGCCACGTGCTGTGGATGCCGAAAACTGCCGGAGTTCCTTGTGCCTGCCTTTCGATCCGAGACCCTTCCCACGAAAGACGTGCTGGTTGCCTCATTCCTCTTGGGTGTCTTCTGGGCCGTGGCGAATCTCTTGCTGGTTCACGGGCCCTCGGCGGACCTGATGGCGCTCTGGTTGGCGGCGGATGCCTTTGCCGATGGGCGCGTGGGGTCGATCTACCCTGCTGAAACGGCCTATTTCCCCATGCTCCCCCCCGAAGACTGGGGGCCGCGGGTCGAGGACCTCGACTACGTGGGCGCCTATTATCCCTACGTCTATCCGCCTCTCTTTGCCGCGCTCGTCTCGCCGCTGACAAAGATAACGGATTACGCAACCTTCCTGAGATCGGCGAGCTACGTGAACGTGTTCATGCTTCTTGGGGCGATTGTTCTGGCGGCGCGGGCGGCTCGCCTGGAGATGCGCCTGCCAGCCTACATCGCGATCGCACTATTCGTGCTTGGAACCTCCAAGATCTCGATGCTGGCGCTGCACGAGAACCAGCCGCAGATCCTCGTCACGCTGCTGATCGTGTTGGCGATCGAACGCAGCGTCGCTGGCAAGAGCGCAGCTGCGGGTGCAGCATTGGCGGGCGCTGCGGCCATCAAGGTCTACCCCCTGCTTTTCATCTTCGTGTACGCCTTTCGCCGCGACTGGCGCGCGGTGGCGGCCTTCGCGGTGACCGGTGGCGCGCTGGGGTTGCTCTCGATCCTGCTGGCGGGATGGCCGCTGCACGCGGAGTTCCTGCAGCAGCTTCGTGCGATTTCGTCCACGATCATGGGCACCCCGAATTCCTACAACCTGAACACAGCCCTCGCCACGATCTTCGCCACCGACTCGCTGATTCCGATCGACGCGGCCACGGTGGGGTTCATCGCATCGGGTACTCCGATCTGGGAAATCGTGATCAAGCCTGCGCCATGGCAGCATCTCAACACGGCCCTGGTGCTGGCGGTCGTTGCGGCATTCGGCCTCGCCATGCGCCGTGAGGAGGAGTTTTCGGTCACCCTTTTCGTCGGGTTGACCGGCGCCGTATCGCTGCTGTTGCCACTGTCCTGGGCCTATTACTTCATTCCCCTGCTGCTGTTTTCTCCGATGCTCATCGAGCGCTACGGGAAGCGGCAGGGCGCGATCCTGCTTTTCTGCGCCGTGTTTCCGACGCTGATCTTCGCGGTATCCGCACTAAAGCAGGGGTTCGAGTTCAGGTATTCCGACCTTGTCGCCGCCGTGGCGGGCCTGATCCTCTGGATCCTGCTGTTCACCTTCGCACCGCGCCGGGAAAGCCCAAGCAGGTCTTGAACTCAGGGGGCACTTGTCTATAAGCCGCATCAATTTGCATATGTGCGGGGAAGACGATGCCCAAGAGAACCGATATCAAATCCATCATGATCATCGGCGCAGGTCCCATCGTCATCGGACAGGCCTGCGAGTTCGACTATTCCGGCGCCCAGGCCTGCAAGGCCCTGCGCGAGGAAGG
>JABURR010000009.1 GCA_014762635.1 Paracoccaceae bacterium | reverse complement strand
AATTTCCCTGTTAATTTCCCTGTTAGCAGGGAATTTTGGCCCTAACCGAAGCGCGCGATGGTGCCTCCGGAGACGTTACGCGGAAATCGCGCCGGCTCACGGGATCGCGATCGTCTCTCTGCCAGATGGCATAACCCAAGCGCCCGAAAAAACGGGATAAAACAGGGAAAGAAAGACTGTGCTGACAGAGATAGGGGTGGGTGGCGGAGAGAACGGGACTGGTGTCGAACCTTCTCTGGGGCTACGAAGAACATCGGCCAAAGCCAAGTGTCATTCGCACGCAGTTATTTTCTTTCAAACCCGTATCTTATTCCCTCACCACGAAGCCCAAGAACATGTGCGTCCTCGTCGGTCATGGGATTGGGAAGCATTTCTATTTTAGTCTGGGCTGGTTCTGCAACATGACTGACATATGCGTTATTGTATTGAACGCCAATGCGCACACGAGCCGCCAATCGCGCTGCCCTTACTTCGGTTTCCCGACTTCAAAAGACTGAGGGTCATCCACACTGTCTGACGTCAGCACCCACCGGGCACCTCATTCTTTCTTGCGCCTCTGCGACACGTGATATCAGTACTGTTCCGGAAAAGTCCCAGTAGGCTCGCGTGTCGCACCCGTAGTTCGGTTACAGCGGGTGCATTGTGGGAAGGTTGGAAAGTGGGCATTTGCGGCGATCTGATAGAGGTTCATATTGGTGGCCGGAGCATCGGCAAGCATGGCTCGATACGGTGCTACCTGCTGCCATAATAGGATCACCAAAGATGATCAAACGTGCCACAATGACCCGTGTGGAGCATCTTTTATGTATCTGATCGAAGAATGGGGGAGCGTTCTGTGAGCAACGAAAAGCCAAATCTGGCCAAGGAGGAACAGAAGAAGGCGGACGAATTCGAGAACCCGCCGTCCTCCGTGATCTTCGAGGCAATACGGCGGGATGGAGACTACGAACTCTCCAGGCCCGCCAGCGCACTTTGGTGGTCCGGGGTCGCTGCGGGTTTGGCGATCAGCAGCTCTGTTTTATGCAAAGGGTTCCTAGTTTCAATCCTGCCGGACACCGAATGGGCACCGGGGATATCCAACCTCGGCTACACGGTCGGGTTTCTGCTGGTGATCCTTGGGCGAATGCAGCTGTTCACCGAGAACACGATCACACCAATCCTGCCGTTGCTCCTGGCGCCGACCCGTACCCACCTTTGGCGAACGGCAAGGCTTTGGACGATCGTCTTTGTTGCCAATCTTATCGGCTGTGCAGCCGCAGCGCTTGTCCTCGTGTGGGGGAAGATAATTCCCGACGAACGCTTTCATGGCATTCTTTCGGTTTCCCGTCATTATGCGGAAGCCACATCGTTGGAGCATTTCACATGGGGAATCCCGGCCGGGTTCATCATCGCGGCACTGGTTTGGGTCTCACCGCGCATGGAGGGAGCGGGTGAAGTCCTGATGATCGTCATACTCACTTACATGATTGGCCTTGGCGGACTGTCGCATGTGGTCGCAGGCTCGACGGAGTTATTCGTGCTGGTCGCCCGCGGTGAGATCTCACTCTACGACGCACTTGTCGGCGGTATTCTTCCTGCCTTCGCAGGAAACGTTCTGGGAGGCACAGGGATTTTCGCGACACTTACCTACGCCCAAGTGAGAAACGAGATCTGACAATATTTGTCAGTCTGGATCCACAACAATTGGCTCTCTCATAAAGGCGTCTCGGCTATCAGGCTGAAGCGATGTCGGAGCCGCCTGTACGGCGACCCCGACACTGAGATCACGTTTCCTGCATCCCTTCGTCAGCCTCCGTCCACGCATCATAAAACGCGTCCCAGGCACGGGAGAACCCGTCCGTCAGTTCGTCCCAACCGCTGCTTGTCGCATTCTGAAGGGCGCCGTAGCTTTCCCCCAACTCATTGCGCGCGGCGCGCAGGTCTTGCAGACGGACCCGTGCGGTTTCACGAGCCGTTTCGGACATGTCTGCCCAGTTTTCACGCAAGGCCTCTTCGCGGCGTTCGATTTCAGCATCCACGCGGGCGAGCGCGTCTTCCGCCGCCGCGATGGCTTCATCGCGCTGTTTTGCGGAATATTCACCGACGGCCTCCATTGCTTCGGCGATTTCAATACGTACGTCCTTTGCAGTGGTGAGTTCCGCCTGGTCCTGCGCAACCGCTGGAAGCGCAGAAAGAGCAAAAGCAAGGGCAGTCACGCTGCCATACAGAGTCGTTGTTCTAGTCATTGGTTACGCCTCCTTATTTGAATCTAGACAATGCCTTCTTGAAGGCTTCCGAAAGTTCGCTCCAAGCGTTGTCAAAGCCCGCTTTCATGTCGAACCAAGCCTCGTCGCTTGATTCCTGCAGGGCTCTCAGTTGGACCTCAGCCTCATCGCGACGTGCGCGCATTTCTTCCAGAGACCGCTGATATCCAATTCGCGCATCAGCGTCGGCTTGCTCGACCTTCGCCTTCATCTTGTCGATCTCGGCGTTCCATTGGTCAATCTTGCCTTGAGCCTTCTCGAGGTAGAGTTCCCTTTCACTATCGGTCATGAATAAATCTCCTTTCTTTTGGCGATCTATGCCAGTCCCAGATCGGACAACAGCAACGCGCCACTCTGATTTCCTCGCAGAGCGAGGGGTTCGGTGAGTCAAGTATCTCGGGCCATTTGGATGAGCGTGGCGCAGGCGGGCTAGCGACCTTACAGCCGCGGCAGGCCCAGCTCCGGCAGTCTTGCTCAATTCGGAATTACGCATCGGCCAAAGCAGCGGGGCCGGAACGAAGAACAGCCGTGTCTGTTAGGCCAGCTTCTTTGCCTCCAGAGCCATGATCGTCACGACGGCCCCACTGGATATAAGGTCGACGCCAAGGAAGATTCCCAGAAGTCCTAAGGCACTCGAAGGTAAGCTCATCAGGATAAGTGCGCCCAATACCAGCGATACCAGACCAGCAGCAGCCATCCATCCAGAGCTGGGACTTCTTGTGTGTCCAAGACCGATGGCCAAGCGCAATAGGCCAAAAAGAATGAACAAGGCTGCGATGGCCGAGGTCAGGGAAACAAGCCCTGCAAGCGGGTTGGCCAACAGCAAGACCGCAAGCGCCATTAATCCAAAGCCAAGCAGCGCACTCATTGTGCGTTCTGAACCCATGCTTGAAGAGGCGCGTAGAGCCAGCCACGCTTGCATGGCACCAGCAACAAGGAAAGTGATACCTGCGACAGTCTCCACCGCAAGCGAGGCGGGGAAGGGAAATACGAACGCCAGAACCCCGCCGAGGATCATGAAGTTACCCAGAACAAGGAGCCACCGCCAATCGATGTGGCTTCTCAGAGCCTCGGTATTATCGGAATGTTCGAGATCATAGGTCAAGAAACCTCCATTTGGATCATGTGTAGTCCGACGAACGGATGAACGTCGCTGCACAATCATAGGGGTGGGTTCCAAGTAACGAGGTTTCAACCCGCACTTTGATCAAGCCATTGATTTACATAATTTGTTTTTGAAGCAAGACGGTGCTTCCAAACCCACACAGGAGATCAAAAGAGAAAGGCCCACGCGTTCCCCCAAGTAACCGCGATACTTTTCTGGAACTTGCAGAGTTCGGTGGTGCCTCAGTTTGAAATTTGGGAGCGTTGACCTGAAACAGCCACGGACTCACGCTAGCGACACATTAAGCGGCAAGGTTCCAGCTTGGGCATCTTGCCAACGTGGCCCCATATAGTGACAACTATCGCAACAGTGTTCACTATGATAAACCGCGCACTGAGCCCACCGCGCTTGAAATTCTCGACCAGGATATCCGCATCTGCGACGAGGCCTCGAACGAGCGCCCAGCCTTCCACGCTACGGAAATCGGCCAAGACTGACGTCTTGCCCGCGTTCGTAGCGTGGAAGTAGGCGGCGGTGCGATCTCCGTCCTGCTCGATAAACGGTGGGCCCCAGCGCCGGGTATCGTCCCCCTCGGGGGCCTCGACCTTGATCACCTCGGCGCCGAGATCGGCCAGGCACTGGCCGATCCACGGACCGGCAAGGATACGCGCCAGTTCGACGACCTTGAGGCCGGAAAGCGGGCCTTCCATCAGAAGAACGCCTGCAGTCCGGTCTGTGCGCGGCCGAGGATGAGGGCGTGGACG
>JABURR010000021.1 GCA_014762635.1 Paracoccaceae bacterium | reverse complement strand
ATCCTTGCTAGATGGTCCTCTAGCAACTGGTAGCTCCCTGCTGCCACCTCGACTAGGCGCTGCCCGTACTCCTACCGGGCGGCGCTTTTTTTGACACCGTGCGACACGGACCCAAGTCAACGTTCCGGCAGCGTCCAAGGAAGGCCGCGTGTCGCACATGTCGCACGGTCGCACGGGGGGCGGTGGTGAGGGAAAGGGGCGGAAAGTGTGAATTCGCTGCGCCTGCAAGCGGACAATACCGCATCAATGGAAGCTGACATTCAGAAGATGCGGCCTTAGGGCTTTGTTATGCGCCGCCGCATGGCAGATTCGAGTCCAAGATGTCGAATGCTGCAGGTTGCCCGACCTCAGCTGCAGTAACATTCCTTTCGCCCCATATGATCATGAACGCGTTGCCGACTTAATCATCCGCTCCCAAATACGTGTGCAGCACACCCGCTCGGCGGGCCGTACCAAACCCTCGCGCTCCATTCGGCGCAGCAGATGCAGTATTCCGCTGTTGCTCATGCCCAAGGCGTCGCGCAGTTCCGCCTGCGTCCGCGGGCGCTCAAGCGCGTCGAGGATATAGCGCCTGCGCGCTTCAGCCGGGGAGTTCCGTCGATGCATCGCTCGACCATTCTCACCGCCGGTTTTGGGCATCAGGTGGTCTCCTGATCGCTGTCGGCACCATCGCGCACCCTTGCCAGCGCCTCGTCCACAGTGGCGGCGTAGTGAACCAGCGGACGCTTCAGACCGTGGGTCACGAAGACACGCCGAATGTCGCGCCTCGCGCCGGTGAGCCAGAGCGCGACCCCCTG
This sequence comes from Paracoccaceae bacterium, assembly GCA_014762635.1. Lineage (GTDB taxonomy): Bacteria > Pseudomonadota > Alphaproteobacteria > Rhodobacterales > Rhodobacteraceae > JABURR01. The sequence continues at coordinate 32,277 of JABURR010000021.1, read as the reverse complement.
CCTATGCGCCTTGTGCGCAAGGCCCTCGATCATGTTGGCACCGGTCGAGTCGAGGAACGGCACGGCCGAGAAATCGACGATCAGCGCCTTGTGGGTATCTTGGATGCGGTCGAGGACCGAACCGATCGAGGCGGTCGCGCCGAAGAACAGCGCGCCGGTGATCCGGTAGATGACGACGTCCGGGTTCGCGGCCTGTTCCTCGTGGTACTCACCGCGCGGGTGGGCGCTGTCGGCTTCGTCGCGGCCGACAAAGGCGCCGTCTGTCGCAACCTCGGTTGTGCGGCTCATGCGGTGAATGAAGAGGACCGAACCGAGCGCGAAGCCGATGACGATGGCCTCGGTCAGGTCGCGGAAGATGGTGAGTAAGAAGGTGGAGCCGAGGACTATCGCCTCGCCCCAGCCCGAGCGGACGAGGATTGCGATGGCCTGTTTCTCAATCATGTTCCACGCCACGACGGCCAGCACCCCGGCGAGCGCCGCCAGCGGGATGTAGGAGGCAAGCGGTGCCGCTACGAGCATGAACAGCAGGATGAACAGGGCGTGCAGCATGCCAGCCACCGGGCCATGCGCCCCGGCGCGGACATTGGTCGCGGTCCGCGCGATCGTGCCGGTCACGCATATGCCGCCAAAGAGCGACGAGCCGACATTAGCTACGCCCTGCGCTACCAGCTCACAGTTCGAGCGGTGGCGGCGACCGGTCATGCCATCGGCGACAACAGCCGACAGAAGCGACTCGATGGCGCCCAGCATGGTGAAGGAGATCGCCGCCGGAAGCACGGCAAGGATGGCGTCCGTCGACAGAGAGGGCAGCTGCGGCGCCGGAAGCGACGAGGGTACCCCACCGAACTTCGTGCCGATGGTCTGTACCGGCAGGGCCAGGAGCCCGGTCGTCGCCGCGGCGAGGGCCACGGCGATCAGCATGCCGGGCCAGTGCGAGCGCCAGCGCCGCAGCCCGAGGATGACCGCGACAGTGGCCACGGAAACGCTAAGGGCCGTCGGCGTCAGGCTACCCCGAGCCTCCCAGAGCGCAGGAATCTTTTCCAGCAGTTCGCCCGGTTCATTTGTCAACGTCAGGCCGAAAATCTCCCTGATCTGGCTGGCGAAGATGATGACCGCGATTCCGGTGGTGAACCCGACCGTAACGGGAAAAGGGATGAACTTGATGAAAGTGCCCAAACGCAGGAAGCCCACGACCGCGAGCATTAACCCCGAGAGAAAAGTGGCCAGGACCAAGCCATCCATCCCGTGCTGGGCAACGGTGGCGGCGACTAGCACGATGAAGGCCCCGGCCGGGCCACCGATCTGAAAGCGCGATCCGCCGAGGAGCGACACAAGAAAACCGCCGACGATGGCTGTGTAGAGGCCCTGCGCCGGGGTCGCGCCAGACGCGATGGCGATGGCCATCGAAAGCGGCAGCGCCACGATGGCGACGGTCAGCCCGGCAATGGCGTCGGTTCGTAACTGCGTCAGCCCGTAGCCTTCGCGCAGGACCGTAACGAGTTTCGGGGTGAAGAGCTCGATGAAGCTCGCAGCGTCACCCGGTCTGTTGTTCTGGTCTGTCATATGTGGCCGCACCTTTGGGAAGGGAGCGGCGGGATCGTCGGCATGTCGTCGGCGGTCGCCGTCGCGGGTTTAGGGTCAGTGTTTCGGCGGAAGAGCCTTCAGCCGGACGCCACGTCCGCCTGCCGTGCTGGCAGCGCCTTCTCCGATGAGTTCAACGCCGGCAAATTCGAGTGCCGCGACGACCTTGGTTAGGCTGTCCACGACGCCGCGCACGTTACCGTGGCTGGCCTCCATGCGCTGGATCGTCGGCACGGAAAGCCCCGCGAGTTTGGCCAGGGTCTTCTGATCCATGCCGAGAAGGGTGCGCGCCGCGCGCATCTGAGGTCCGGTGATCATGAGGCATATCCTGAGTGGAATAAAAGCATTTATTGTATGCATACTAATATGTCAAATATCACTTCTCATAATTTTGGCATAGAATAGGAGCGCCTATATCATGACGAAGGTCTGCAACATGTTTCGAACCGGTCTTTCGTTTTCCGATGCCGACAGACAGCGAGGTCCCGCACTGCGGACCTTTGATCACTCGAAATGCTGCGGCGTGCATGAATGGCCGCTTCGGTGAAGCTGCGTTGCAGCATCAAAACAACGGTTTGAATGTCGGGTCTGGGCCGTGAATGTCCAGCCGTCTCCCTGGCAAGATCGACCAACTCAAAAATCAGAACCAACGTGGACGGGTCAGAAGTACCCTCGTGTCGAAGCAATTGGAGTGGGGGGATAAATGAGGGGCCTCCAAGCCGCCAATCCGGATTATAATTTTAAAAACAATGACTTAGGAGGAGAAAGTGGCGCGCTGGGGAGGATTCGAACCCCCGACCCCCTGATTCGTAGTCAGGTACTCTATCCAACTGAGCTACCAGCGCGCGGGTGGGGGCGATGTAGCGGCCCCGGGCGGGGTTTGCAAGGGGGTTTCTTTACTCCGCCGCTTCGTCGAGCGCGACGATGGACTTGGGCAGGCGGATCGCGAAACGGGTGCCGGTCTCACCCGTTTCCAGAAGTTCCAGCCGCCCGCCGTGGCCGCGCACCAGGTCGGCCGAAATTGCCAGCCCAAGGCCGAAGCCGCCCTTACGCGCGCCGCCCTGGAAGGGCTGGAACAGGAACTCCCGCGCCTTGGGCGGCAAGCCCGGCCCGGTGTCGGCCACCATGATCACCCATTCCCGATCATCCTCGCTGGCCTGCACACTGATCTCGCCCGGCTGGCCACTGGCGATGATCGCTTGCCGCGCGTTGCGGATCAGGTTCGAGAGCACGCGATAAAGCTGCTCGGGATCGGCGCGTAGGGTCATGCTGGCGGGCACGTCCTCGGAAAAACTGATCTCGTGCTCGCCGCTGGCGAGGCGTTCGCCCTCAACCGCCTCTTGCACGATGGCGTGAAGCTGCACCCGATCCAGCGCCGGGGGCGGTTCCTCGGCCCGGCCAAAGGCCAGGGTGGATTCGCAGAGGTTCACCGCCCGGGTGATGGAGTTCACCAGTTTCGGCGCGGCGCGCTGCACGGTCGGGTCGGCGCTGTCCTCCATCCGGTCAGCGAAAAGCTGGGCGGTGGTCAGGATGTTGCGCAGGTCGTGGCTGATCTTGGCCACCGCGCCGCCAAGCTGGGCCAGGTGCTCTTTCTGGCGCAGCGCCCCGGTCAACTGGGTCTGAAGCTGCTGCAGCGCCGCCTCGGCCTCGCGCAGCTCGGTGATGCCGGCCGTGGGCTGGATCACCCTGCGCGCATCCTCGGGCGCCTGCGAATAGGAGATCATCGCCCCCACCACGCGTTTGATCGGTCGAACCAGGAACCGCCGGACCGTCAGAAACAACAGCGAAGCGGTGAAGACCGAGATAACCGCCGACAGCAGCAGGATGCGCAGCCCGTAATCGATCATCGCCGCGCGCAGGGGCGCGGTCTCCATGGTGATCTCGATCAGGAGCCCCGCCTTGCGCACCGGGTCGCCGATCACCCGGATGATCTGATCCTCGGGATTCACCATGCGGGCCAGCGCATCTCGGATCAGTTCGAACGCCCCGGCATCGCGCAGATCATAGGTGGCGGCGATCGGGGCCGGGATCGGCGAGGACAGGATCAGTTGCCGCATCTCGTCGCGGCGCAGGACCACGTTGAAGACCTCGGCGTTGCGCAGCAGTTCCTGTTCAAGCTCGGCATCGATCATGTCATTGGCCAGCAGCGCCAGCGAGGCGATCTGCGCCCGTTCGAGGCGCGACAGCAGGTAGTCCTCGCGAAAGCGCGCAACCGAGGGCACGAAGATCAAGACCTCTCCCAGCATCACGAACACCGCCGTGAGGACGAGGAACCTGCCGGAGAGAGAGTTCAGAAACATACCCATCCTATCGCCGGGCGGTCATGGCACCAGCTTCTGCACCGTGCGGACCACCCTCTTCACCCAAGCATTATCAAACAGACGCGGCGAGAAATAGGCCCCAGCCGCGCGCTTCGAGATCTCGCCCAGCGTCGGATAGGGCGCGATCATGCCCGCCACCGCGCCCATCTTGAGCCGGTTGGCGATGACCAGCGACCACAGGCCGATCAGTTCCCCCGCCTGCGCCCCGGCGATGGAAACGCCCACCGGGCGGCCATTGGCCACCAGAAGCTTCAGCATCCCCTTGGTGCGCCCCTCGGTGATGGCCCGGTCATTGCCGGAATAGGGGGTGCGGATCACCTGAAGCTGGCCGCCGAATTTCTCGCGGGCCTGGGTCTCGTTCAACCCCACGTGCGCCAGTTCCGGGTCGGTGTAGATCACCCAGGGGATATGATCGGTGCGCGCCTTGGCGGGCAGACCGAACAGCATCGAGCGGATCACCACCCCCGCGTGGTACCCCGCCACGTGGGTGAAATGCGCCCCGCCCGCCGCATCGCCGATGGCATGGACCCGGCGGTTGCTGCTGCGCAGCCGGTCGTCGACCTTCACCGCGCGGTCATGGGCGACGCCCGCCTTGTCGAGGTCGAGCCGGTCGAGGTTGACCTTGCGCCCCACCGCCACCAGCAGATGGGTGCCGGTGTGGTTCCCGGCCTCGGTCTCGACGGTGATCGCCCCGGCCTTGCCGGTGATGCGCTTTGCGCCGATCTGCTCGATGATCTCGATCCCCTCGGCGCGCAGGTTTTCCAGCACCACCGCGGCAAGTTCCGGGTCCTCGCGGCCCAGCGCGCGGGCCGCTTCGATCACCGTGACCTTGCTGCCCAGCCGCCGATGCGCCTGTGCCATTTCCAGACCGATCGGCCCGCCGCCAATGATAATCAGGTGCTCTGGCCGGTCGCGCAGGTCAAAGATGTTCTCGTTCGTCAAGTAGGGTACGTCCTCCAGCCCCGGGATCGGCGGCACCAGCGGAGAGGAGCCGGTGGCGATGACGAAGCGCCGCGCGGTGATGATGGCGTCCCCCGCCTGCAGCTCGGTGGGCGAGAGGAACCGCCCCCACTCCCGGATGACCCGGACGCCAAGCCCCTCGAACCGCTCTTGGCTGTCATGGGGTTCGATGGCGGCGATGGCGGCGGCGACGTGATCCTTGGCTGCGGCATAATCCGCCTTGGGCGCGACCGGCGCCACGCCAAGGGCCGCGCCTGCCTCCATCGCGTGGGCAGCCTTGCCCGTGGCAATCAATGCCTTCGACGGCACGCAGCCGTAGTTCAGGCAGTCGCCGCCCATCTTGTGGCTTTCGACCAGCACCACCGAGGCGCCCATCTGCACCGCGCCCGCCGCGACGCTGAGCCCGCCCGAGCCCGCGCCGATGACGCAGATATCCGTCGTGATCCGTTCCATCTCAGATCCCTTTCCGGCCGCGTAGGCCCTTCAGCACCATGGGCAGCGCCGCCAGCGCGCAAAGCCCGAGGATCGGCAACAGGATCTGCGGCTCGAATATGATGCCCAGGTTCGGCGTCTCGCCTCGGGCGAAGACATCGCCCAGCCCGGCGCCCACCGAGGTATAGACCAGCCCGCCGGGAATGATCCCCAGGAAGGTCGAGATCACGAAGCGATGCAGCGGCACGCCCACCATCGCGGGTAGCAGGTTCGCCACGAAGAAAGGCACCGCGGGCACCAGACGGATCAGGAACAGGACCGACCATTGATTCTCGTCGATGCCATCCTTCAGCCGCTTGACCGTCCCGTCCGAAGCCTCCATCCGCGCGGCGAGCCGTTCGCCCAGCCCCCAGCGCGCGGCGAGGAAGATCACCACCGCGCCAAGGGTCGCGCCGGTCACGTTGAACAGCACCCCCGGAAAAGTCGCGAAGAGGAACCCGCCGGTCAGCGTCGCCACCGTCGCCCCGGGCAGCGAGAAGCCTACGATCACCACGTAAAGCGCGATGAAGGCCAGCACGGTGCCCATGTAATTCGCGTCGCGGAAGGCCAGCAGCGCCTCGCGGTTGTCGCGCAGCGCCTCGAAGGACAGCTGGTCACGCAGGGCAAAGGCGCCGATCAGCGCAACGGTCAGGATCAGGGCCAGCGGCAGATGCCGCAGGACGCCCGCGCGCGGCGGGACGGTGGTATCGGTCATGGAGCGTTCCTTGAACTCGTTCATGTGGCCCAACATGCGCAGGAAACGCCCGATCAGGTAGCCCCCTCACGCCGCGTTGATGACCGGTGATGAGAAACCGTCCTTTGATGCCGGTTTGTTACACTTTCCCGCGCGAATGTTGCAAAACCCCGTCCGGGCAGAATTGACATACCCGCGATCACCCCCTAAAGACCGGGCTTCCAAGGAATTCCGGCCTTAGAATCCCTTTTCGGGCTTTGGGCCATGATGACGGAGATGCAGCGATGAAGCGCACCTTTCAACCCTCGAACCTGGTCCGCAAGCGGCGCCATGGCTTCCGCGCGCGTATGGCCACCAAGGCCGGCCGCAAGATCCTGAACGCGCGCCGCGCCAAGGGCCGGAAGTCGCTCAGCGCGTAAGCGCCGGACGTTTCCATCTGGCTGAACCGCCGCGGGTGCGCCCCACGGCGGTTTTGTCGTTTTGGGCCGTATGATGTTGGACGATATGGTGATCGAGACCCTGACCCAACGCTCGGATTTCCTGAAGGCCGCCCGCGCCAAGCGCGATGCGCGGCCCGGCTTCGTGCTGCAGGCCCGCCGCCGGGGCGAGGGCGAGCCGGACGGCGCGCTGATCCGCGTGGGCTTCACCTGCTCCAAGAAGGTCGGCAACGCCGTGGCCCGCAACCGCGCCAAGCGACGGCTGAGGGCGCTGGCCCGCGAGGTTCTGCCCCGGGCGGGCGTGCCGGGGTTCGACTACGTATTGATCGGCCGGGTCGAGACCACCGCGACCCGCGACTTCGCCGAGATGACCGCCGACATGGAAAAGGCCCTGAAGCGCCTGCATGGGGGCAAGACATGAGCCCGCTGGCCCGCATCGTCGCCCTGCCAGTCCGCGCCTACCGGCTGCTGCTCAGCCCCTGGGTCGGGCATGGCTGCCGCTACCAGCCCACCTGCTCGGCCTATGCGCTCGAGGCGCTCGAGAAACACGGCGCCCTCAAGGGCTCCTGGCTCGCCGCCCGCCGCATCGCCCGCTGCCACCCCTGGGGCGGCTCGGGCGTGGACAACGTGCCGGATTAGGGGGCGGGAAACACGCATCCGCGGCGCCTTCTCCGCCCGGCACATTTTCTGGCGCACCTAGGAATCAGAGAGCTTGAGACGGCCCTGTTGCCGAGCTGCGGCGCGCCAGAGTTTCTTGCGCGCATCGGGCGGCTCGAACTTCCGGTATTCCCCGCCCGAAAACTTCGGCCAATCCAACGCAAGACCCCGCTCTACGAGTTCGGCCGCGATGTCCCGCCCATCAGGAAGGAAGCACTTTGCCACGATCCGGTCATAGGAAACGTCTTCCTGGATAACCGCTTTCACCACCTTCCCCTTGCACATGCCAATGAGGGCGAACTTGGCCTTCTTGCCCCACGGGTGATCCAACTCAGGCGCGTCGATGCCTGCGATCCTGATCCGGGTGCCGCTGATAACGATAGTATCTCCATCGATCACGTAGCATTTGCCCTTCAGGATATCGGTTGTTGGCTTCGCGTTCGGAGCCTGCTGGTCTGTTGATCGCTTTGCCGGGACATGTGGCGTTGGGTGATACGAAGCCTTGGCCTTTTGAGGGGCGTGGACGTCGGACGCCGTCCCAATCAGAAAGCGAAGGAAGGCTCTCAACATACGTCCGCTCCCAAAAACCCAATTGAAAGTCGAACTTGAATTCGATGATCAAAAGACAAAGCAAAAACAATCGCCCATGCCACCAACTCTACCAAAGGCCGAATACAACAAACATACGTTTGCTATCGATTTAGCGTGAACAGCACAGCACAACGGGAAGCCCCCGCCCTCACAGCTTCTCGAAGCTGATCACCACCTCGCCGATATCGACCCCGTATTTGGTCATGTAGGCGCGGTTGAGCAGGCGGTCGTCGCTCAGCTGCCACATCCAGTCGTCGAAGCTGACGCGGATCGTGTCGGTGGTGCCGTCGGCGGCGGGGATCGGCAGGTCGATGGTGTAGCGCCAGTTGAACGTGTCGCCACGTTCCTCTCCGGTGGCCATGCCCACAACGCCCAGGGCGGTGCCCTGCCAACTGTCGGGGCCGGTCTTGGTGAGGGTCCAGATGCGCTGTTCAGTGGCGCCGTCCTCGTAGGTGAAGTTTTCCACCAGCCGCAACCGCTCACCGTTCCAATCGCCGCGGATGCGGACCTCGAACCGGCGGCGGACGGTGCCGAACACGTCCTGGAACTGGCCATAAGCGATCAGGTCGCCGGTGAAGAACTCCTCAAGGTTCAGCCGCCGGTCGCTCAGAAGCGGGTCGTCGGAACCGGGCTTGCCGGTGCAGGCGGCCAGCAGGGTGATGAGGCCAAGAAGGATGAGCGCGCGCATGTCTGTCTCCTGTCGTTTGGAAGGATGTACGGACGGCGGCGGCGAACGGATGGAAATTCGCTGGGACGTTAACCAAAGGGGGCGCCGCGCCGGGCGGAACAGAAGTCCGATAAAAGTCCGATGGTTTTCCGATTTGCCCCTGGACGCTGTCGAAGGGCGTTAACCTCGGGTCGGCAGGATCGCGCAACCGTGACCCTCCACGTCGGATTTTCCCTGCACATTTGCGGGAATCGCCCTAGATACTTGTCGGACGCAAATAACCAGCATTACTGACGCGACAGGACGACATGACGGAAAACACCGGATACACCCCGCCGAAGGTCTGGATCTGGGACGCCGAGAACGGCGGCCATTTTGCCAAGATTAACAGGCCCATAGCAGGCCCGACCCATGACGCTGAGTTGCACGTGGGCAAGCATCCGTTCCAGCTTTATTCGCAAGGGACGCCGAACGGCGTGAAAATAACGGTGCTGTTCGAAGAGCTTCTGGCCGCCGGTTACACAGGCGCGGAATACGACGCCTGGCTCATCCGCATCGGCAAGGGCCAGCAGTTCGGCTCGGGCTTCGTCGAGGTGAACCCCAACTCCAAGATCCCCGCGCTGGTCGACCGCTCCGGCGAAAAACCCGTCCGCGTTTTCGAATCCGGCGCGATCATGCTGCACCTGGCCGAGAAGTTCGGGGCGTTCCTGGGCGATCCCTCGCGGCGGGCCGAGATGCTGTCCTGGCTCTTCTGGCAGATGGGCGCGGCGCCGTTCCTGGGCGGCGGGTTCGGGCATTTCTACAGCTATGCGCCTGAGAAATTCGAATACCCGATCAACCGCTACACCATGGAAACCAAGCGCCAGCTTGACGTTCTGGACCGTCACCTGGCGGGCTCGCGCTTCATGGTGGGGGACGAGTACACCATCGCCGACATGGCGATCTGGGCCTGGTACGGGCAACTGGTGCTGGGGCGGCTCTACAGCGCGGCCGAGTTCCTCGACGTGGAAAGCTACACCCATGTCATGCGCTGGGCAAAAGAGATCGACGCCCGTCCCGCGGTGCAGCGCGGCCGCATGGTGAACCGCACCTCGGGCGATCCCGCGATGCAACTCCACGAACGCCACGACGCCTCGGATTTCGAGACCCGAACCCAGGACAAGATCGCGGCGGAGTGATCGCTTGCAAGGGGCAGATCGACGCCCGCGCCGGCCTCTCGCGGGCATGTCGTCAGCCTGACCTTCGGTAATTCGCTCGTGCGGCTTGAAAAGCGGTATGAGGAAGACAGCGTCGGCGGAAGAGTCGAGAGGGACATGTGTCAATGACCGCTTCGCGGACAAAGTGAGCTTTCGCTGCGGCTGCGCCGATGTCGGCTTTCGGTGACAACTGTTGCTTCTATAGCTAAGTGTAAGAGAGGCTTTGGGAAATAGGACTACTTCCTCACTGAGATAGCGGAGAACACCATGCCAGCGTTTGTAATTTTCGACGTCGAGATCAATGACATGGAAATGTACCAAGAATTCATGCTTGGAGTGAAACCAGCCCTAGAGAAAGTGGGCGCGAAGTATCTTTCCAGAGGCGGCCCGCACAAAGTCTATGAGGGCGATTGGGAGCCTCGCCGGATTGTACTGCTTGAATTTCCGACAATTGAAGCTTGGGAAGAATTTTACAACGGGGAAACATATCAAGGCCTCAAGGCAGTCAGGGATGCGTGCAGCTCTGCCCGTCTCGTTGGGGTGGAAGGCCTGTCGTAACCGCATGATGTGAACGTCTGGGTCTTGAAAGGAATGAAATGAAGCCGACATTCCTGCAAGCTGCAGCATCCAGTAACTTTGGGCTCAAAGCCGTCATTCCCCACCGCGCGAAGGCATACGCTTGCACATGCCTCGCAACGCAGCCCTTGCCGAAAAACACCTGCACCTCTAAAGCAGCGCCATGCTGGACCAGCCCGAAGATATCCATCCGCTCTTTCACGGCGCGCCCTCCTCGACGGAGTTCAAGAAGCTGCGCAAGCGGATCGTGCGCCAGACCCGCGAGGCAATCGAGCAATACGGCATGGTCGAGCGTGACGCCCGCTGGCTGGTGTGCCTGTCGGGCGGCAAGGACAGCTACACGCTGCTGGCGGCGCTCTACGAGTTGAAATGGCGTGGGCTTCTGCCCGTCGAAATCCTGGCCTGCAACCTCGACCAGGGGCAGCCGGGATTTCCGGCGACGGTGCTGCCTGAGTTCCTTGAAAAGATGGGCGTGCCGCACCGGATCGAATACCAGGACACCTATTCCGTCGTGGTCGACAAGGTGCCCCAGGGGCGCACCTATTGCGCGCTCTGTTCCCGGCTCAGGCGCGGCAACCTCTACAGGATCGCGCGCGAGGAGGGCTGCTCGGCCGTTGTGCTGGGTCATCACCGGGACGACATCCTGGAAACCTTCTTCATGAACCTGTTCCACGGCGGGCGTCTGGCGACCATGCCGCCGAAGCTGGTGAACGAGGAAGGCGATCTGTTCGTCTATCGCCCGCTGGCCCATGTGGCCGAGGCGGATTGCGAGAAATTCGCCAAGGCGATGAACTACCCGATCATCCCCTGCGACCTGTGTGGGTCGCAAGACGGGTTGCAGCGCCAGCAGGTGAAGCAGATCCTAGATGGTTGGGAAAAGAATAGCCCCGGGCGGCGCCAGGTCATGTTCCGCGCGCTGATGAACGCGCGGCCCTCGCACCTGCTGGACCCGAAGCTGTTCGACTTCGCGGGGCTGCAGCGCGGCGAACCATTTGATGAAAATGCCGCGCAAATTCCCGACCTGCGTTAACCATCGCACGAGGCCCCTCGCCTAACGTCCTGACTGTCCCGGGCGGAGCTGCCGTCCCTGCAACAGGATGGTTCGCGATGCGCTTCAGGTCGACCCGCTTCAACAGATTTGGCGATGTTCTCCCGCTGCTGGGGCTTCTGGCTGCCCTGGCTTTCGGAACGCTCTGGTTCGGGGCCGAGGGGTTGCTGTTCGGGATGCTGGTGATCGTGCTTGCGCGACCCCGGTTCGCGGCACCTCCTTCCGGGCGCATCGCACCGGTTTCCGGCCCCGCCACCCGGGCCGAGGCTGTCGCGGCGCTTCAACATGCGCTGGACCGGCAGGAGGAGACAGGTCTGAAGACCGCCTGCCTTGCCCTGCAGATCGAGGAGTTCGACAAGCTGCAGCGCGACTATGGGGATGAAGCGGCAGAGCGGTTGTTATCGGTGGCGGCCGACCGGATCGCGGGCGCGCTGCGAAAGACCGAACTCATCGCCCGACTCAAGGGGCCGCGCTTTGCCATCGTGCCCGACCCGGTGGCGTGGCTGGACCTTGAAACCCTGATCCAGATGGCCACCCGGCTGCAGAAGGTGCTGGCCGAACCAGTCAGTCTGGACGGCGGGCGGGTGTTCCTGACAGCCTCGGTGGGGTTCTGCACCCAGGCGCGGGCGCCGGATGCCTCGGGCAATGTGCTGCTGGATGCGGCCGAGGCGGCGCTGGCCGAGGCTCGGGCAAACGGGGCCGGGTCGATCCGTGCCTTCGGGGCCGACACGAAACCCTCCCGGCGCCGCAAGACGACCCCCGCCGCGCAACTGGTGGCCGCCCTCGAACAAGGGGAGATCCGGCCCTGGTTTCAACCGCAACTGGACACCGATACCGGACAGGTCTCGGGGTTCGAGGCGCTGGCGCGCTGGCAACGGGCGGACGGCACCATGACCCCGCCGGACGAGTTTCTGCCCGCACTGGCGCAGGCCGGGCTGGCGGATCGGCTCGGGGAGGTGATCCTTTACCATTCGCTGCAGGCATTGCGGAGCTGGGACCGCTCGCGGCACCCCGTGCCGCGCATCGGGGTCAATTTTGCCGCGCCAGAGCTGACCAACCCCAAACTGCCGGACAAGGTGCGCTGGGACCTGGACCGCTTCGACATCGCTCCGGACCGGCTTGCCATCGAGATCCACGAAAGCGTCCTGGCCCAGTCAACGGAGGACTCGATCACCCGCACGATCCTGTCCCTGGCCGAGATGGGCTGTTACATGGACCTGGACGATTTTGGCACCGGGAACGCCTCGATTGCTCATATCCGCCGGTTCCGCGTCAACCGGATCAAGATCGATATGTCCTTCATCCGCAACGTCGATACCGATCGCGCACAACAACAGATCCTGTCGGGGATCCTGTCGCTGGCCGAACGGATGGAACTCGACACCCTGGCCGAGGGCGTGGAAACTGTCGGTGAACACGCGATGCTGGCGCAGATGGGCTGCGGCCATGTGCAGGGATTCGCCATCGCCCGCCCGATGCCGTTTGAGGAGACCGGGGGCTGGCTCGAAGCCCATGCCGAGAAACTGAAACAGGCCAGCGTGGTCAAAGGCGGCCCGCTCCAGCACTGATGCCGCACCCCTGAGGCCCGGATTTGCCCTGAATCCACTTGACCTTTGGGCGCATGGCCTGTTGAACCACCCTCACCCGAAATCGAGTGGTGGTGGCCTCTGATGGACGATCAGAACAAGAACCTTATTCTCGCGACAGCGCTGAGCTTCCTGGTGATCCTGGTTTGGTACATGATCTTCCCGCCAGAGCAGCCGGTGACCGATCCGAACGCGCCGGTCGCAACGGAAACGGGTGCGCAGACCCTTGCCCCGCCTGCCACCGCCGATGCCCCTGCCTCGCAGGGTGCCGCCCAGACCGCAGAGGCCGTGGAAACCGCGCCGCGCGTGACCATCGAAACACCGCGCCTTGCCGGGTCGATCTCGCTCGTGGGTGGCCGTATCGACGATTTGGCGCTCAAGGACTACCGGGAAGAACTGGATGCCGACAGCGCACTCGTCGACCTGCTGCGCCCGGCGGGTCAGGCGAATGCCTACTATGCCGTTCACGGCTGGGTTCCGGGCGGGTCGCTCGACGCCAATGCGGTTCCGGGACCAAATACGCTCTGGTCCGTCGAGGGAGCCAGATCTCTGACCCCGGAGCAGCCCATCACGCTTGTCTGGGACAATGGCGAAGGGCTCCGCTTCGAGCGCGAGATTTCGGTCGATGCCGATTACATGTTCACCATCCGTCAGAGCGTCAGCAATTCCGGCTCGGATTCGGTTCGCCTCGCGCCCTATGGCCGCGTGGCGCGCCATGGCCAGCCCGACACTGTCGGTTTCTTCATTCTCCACGAAGGCGTCGTGCGCCAGACGGACAACGAGCTGGCCGAACTGGATTACGGTGATTTCGCCGACCTCGGACGCGATCAGATGTGGGGGCCCAACACCCAGGTGACCGAGGCCGAGGCAAACGGCTGGATCGGCTTCACCGACAAGTACTGGATGACCACGCTGATCCCCGAACCGGGCACCCCGTTCACCTCAGCCGTGCAGTACGTGGCATCGCAGGACATCTACCAGGTCTTCACCCGCCTGCCGACGCTGGAGGTTGCTCCAGGCGTGACCGCATCCAGCGAGACCCAGCTTTTCGCCGGCGCCAAGGAATGGGAAACCATCCGCGAGTACGAAGCGAACGCGGGCATCTACCGCTTCATCGACTCGATCGACTGGGGCTGGTTCTTCTTCCTCACCAAGCCGATCTTCTGGCTGCTGCACTATCTCAACGAGATCCTCGGCAACATGGGCTGGTCGATCATTGCGCTCACCTTCGTGCTGAAAGCGCTTCTGCTTCCGCTGGCCTACAAGTCCTACGTCTCGATGGCGAAGATGAAGGAACTTCAGCCCGAGATGGAGAAGCTGAAGGAACAGGCCGGCGACGACCGTCAGAAGATGCAGCAGGGCATGATGAAGCTCTACCAGGACAACAAGGTGAACCCGGCCGCGGGCTGCCTGCCGATCCTGATGCAGATCCCGATCTTCTTCTCGCTTTACAAGGTGATCTTCGTCACCATCGAACTGCGTCACGCGCCCTGGCTGGGCTGGATCACCGACCTGTCCGCACCCGATCCGTCGTCGATCCTGAACCTCTTCGGCCTGTTCTCGTGGAGCACGCCGGAACAGGGGTCGATCTTCTTCATCTTCTCGCTGGGCATCCTGCCAATCCTTCTGGGCATTTCCATGTGGCTGCAGCAGAAGCTGAACCCATCGCCGACGGATCCGACTCAGGCGATGATCTTCGCTTGGATGCCCTGGGTGTTCATGTTCATGCTGGGCAGCTTCGCCAGCGGCCTGGTGCTCTACTGGATCACGAACAACACGATCACCTTCATCCAGCAATACGCGATCATGCGCAGCCACGGGCACAAGCCTGACGTCTTCGGGAATATCCGCCGAAGCTTCCAGCGCAAGCAGCCGGATGCGCCCGAGGCCGCCAATTCCGCCAAGAAGCCGGGCGGCAAACCCGGCAAGAAGTGACGGGGCGGCTCGCCCATATCTGGCGCTACCCGGTCAAATCCCATGGCCGGGAGGCGCTGGATCGGATCGAGGTGACAGCGGGCGCGACCCTGCCCTGGGATCGTGCTTGGGCCGTGGCGCATGAATCGGCTGAGATCGACGGAACCACCTGGGCGCCCTGCGCCAATTTCTCGCGCGGGGCCAAGGCGCCTGGGCTGATGGCGATCGACGCCACGCTTGACGAAGCAAGTGGCGCCCTGACGCTATCCCATCCCGACCTCGAACCGGTCACCGTCGCACCCGACCGCGAGCCTGCGGCGCTGATCGACTGGGCAGCGCCCCTGATGGCCGAAAACCGCGCTGCTTCCACCCGCGTGGTCCGGGTGCCCGGGCGAGGGATGACGGACACGGACTTCCCTTCGATCAGCCTGCTGAATCTCTCCTCCCTCCGTGCGCTGGAGCAACGACTGGGTCAATCGCTGTCGCCGCTACGCTTCCGCGGCAATTTCGGCGTCGATGGGCTCGGCCCTTGGGAAGAGTTCGAATGGATCGGGCGGCGCATCCGCATCGGCGCGGTGGAGTTCCGGGTAGAGGAGCGGATCAAGCGCTGCCTTGCCACCACGGCAAACCCCGAGACGGGGCGCCGCGACGCCGATACGCTGGGTGCGCTGGAAAACGGTTGGGGGCATCGGGATTTCGGCGTCTATATGGTGGCGGATACAAATGGAACGGTCGCGCTTGGCGACCCGGTGGAGCTGGTGCAATGAGCCTTCCCCTTCCCTTCCCCCTGGCGGAAGACCCCGACCACGCCGCGCGTGAGGCCGGGCGGCTGCTGTTTGCCGGGCCGGTGGACTTCGTCAAGGGCGTGGTTGCCATGGACGGGTTGCCCCCCGCCGACCGGCTCGAAGTCTGTTTCGCGGGCCGCTCGAACGTGGGCAAGTCGAGCCTGATCAACGCGCTTACCGGCCGCAAGGGGCTGGCGCGCGCCTCGAACACGCCGGGCCGCACGCAGGAGATCAACTATTTCACCGCCGGTGAGAGCCATTACCTGGTGGACCTGCCGGGCTATGGCTATGCTAACGCGCCGCTTGCGGTGGTCGAGAAATGGCAGCGGCTCCTCAAGAACTACCTGCAGGGCCGCCAGACCCTGCGCCGGGCCTTCGTGCTGATCGACGCGCGGCACGGGGTAAAGAAGGTGGACGAGGAAATCCTCGACTTGCTAGATCGGGCGGCGGTCACCTTCCAAGTGGTTCTGACCAAGGCCGACAAGGTGAAGGGCAAGGAGCGCGAGAAGGTCCTGGCGCAGGTTCGGCAGGCGCTTTCCAAGCACCCGGCTGCCTACCCCGAGATCATCCTGACCTCTTCGGAAAAGGGCGACGGGATCGAAACCCTGCGCGCGATCATCGCGACGCTGGAGTGACGGGCAGCCATTTGGCTTGAGAACGCCGGGACTTGGCCTTAACACGGGCGCGTCCAAGGATTTCAGCCATGAAGAAGCAAGACATGAATCGCGACTGGATCGCCACTGCCCGCACCCTCTCGCAGGCAGTCCCCTACCTGCAGCGCTATGATGGCGCGACCGTTGTCATCAAGCTGGGCGGCCATGCCATGGGCAGCCAGGAGGCGCTGGAAAGCTTTGCCCGCGACATCGTGCTGATGCAGCAGGTGGGCGTGAACCCGGTGATCGTCCATGGCGGCGGGCCGCAGATCAACGACCTGCTCAAGCGGCTGGATATCAAGTCGGACTTCGTGCGCGGCAAACGCGTGACCGACGCGGCCACGGTCGAGGTGGTCGAAATGGTGCTGGCGGGCAGCGTCAACAAGGCCATCGTCCAAGCGATCAACGGCCAGGGCGGACGCGCCATCGGCCTCTCGGGTAAGGACGCCAACATGATCGTCTGTGACCAGGACGACCCGGAACTGGGTTTCGTCGGGCGTCCGGCAGACCTGAACGTGGAATTCCTGCGCGACCTTCACAAGGCCGAGATCATCCCGGTAATCGCCCCCATCGGGGCGGGCCGCAATGGCGAGACCTACAACCTGAATGGCGACACCGCTGCGGGTGCGATTGCCGCGGCGCTGAAGGCGGACCGTCTATTGCTGCTGACCGACGTGGCCGGGGTGAAGGACGAGAACGGCGACCTGCTGACCGCGCTCACCACGGCACAGATCCGCGAGTTGATCGAGAAGGGCGTGATCGCCGGTGGCATGATCCCCAAGACCGAGACCGCGCTGACGGCTCTGGAAGGCGGGGTGCGCGCGGTGGTGATCTTGGATGGGCGCGCGCCCAACGCCTGCCTGCTGGAGCTTTATACCGAGCATGGCGCGGGCTCGTTGATCCGCGCGCTGTGACCCGCAGCGCGAGGCTTTCCGAGCCGAAGTTTTCCGACTAGGCTCACGCCATGCAAGACGAAGGCCTTATCCGTTTGTCTGTTTTCCTTGGGCTGTTTCTCCTGTTCGCCGTATGGGAGGCAGTTGCACCGAGGCGCGTCCGCAATCGCCCCCGCGAAAAGCGATGGCTGACGAACTGGGCGATTTCGATCATCGACGCTGTAACCTTGCGGCTCATGGCGTTTGCGCTGCCGCTTCTGGCCGTCGGTGCCGCTCAGGACGCGGGCCATCAAGGCTGGGGTCTTCTCAACGCGACCGAGTGGCCGGCGTGGCTCGAAGTGCTGCTTGCCATCCTGGTTCTTGATCTTGCGATCTGGGCGCAGCACCTCATCACCCACAAGGTGCTGTTTCTGTGGCGTCTGCACCGTGTTCACCATGCGGATGTGGATTTCGACGTCACCACGGCAATCCGGTTTCACCCGGTCGAGATTGCCTTGTCGATGCTGCTCAAGATCGGGCTTGTTTATCTGCTCGGCCCCTCGGCGTTCGCGGTGGTCCTCTTCGAGATCGTCCTGAACGGGACGGCGCTGTTCAACCATTCCAACATCCGACTCGGCAGACGCGCAGATGCGCTGATCCGGTTGCTGTTGGTGACGCCCGACATGCATCGGGTTCATCACTCGGCCCTGCGGGGCGAACATGATTCCAACTACGGCTTCGCCCTGTCGATCTGGGACCGCCTTTTCGGGACCTACATTGCCCAACCGGGCAAGGGTCACGACGCGATGACTATCGGGCTGCACTGGCAGGACGACCGCCCCGTTCGGCTTGGCTGGAGCCTCGCCCTGCCCTTCCGTCGCGAATGACGCTGGAGGGGGTTGCCCGTTCCGCACGCGCGCATCGGCTCGATGTGTTCGGCGCATTGCACCCCGGCCCCGAGGATCACGCGCCTGCCGGGACCGGGACGCTGGTTCTTCTCGGCCCTCATGAGCCGGGGTTCTGGGCGCATGTGACGGCGGAACCCGAGTTTCATGACGGCGCGCCCGATCCGGTGGATCGCTGGTCCGGGCGGGTCATCGGTGCGCTGGCCCTTGCGTTGGGAGCCGAGTCGCTCTTTCCCTTCGGCGGGCCGCCCTACCATCCGTTCATCCGCTGGGCGCTGGGTTCAGGGCAGTGCTGGCAATCTCCGGTCTCGCTGCTGGTGCATGACCGGGCGGGGCTAATGGTGTCCTACCGCGGGGCGCTTGCGTTCAAGGAACGGTTCGACCTGCCGTCGCCCGCACCGAACCCCTGCAACACCTGCGTCGACCGTCCGTGCCTGTCTGCCTGTCCCGTCGGGGCGTTGGGCACAGAGGGCTACGATCTGGACGTCTGCCATGCGTTTCTGGATACTGCGGACGGCTCGGACTGCCTCTCAAACGGCTGCGCCGTGCGTCGGGCCTGCCCCGTATCGCAAGCCTACGGTCGCCTGCCCACGCAATCGGCCCACCACATGAAGGCGTTTCACCCATGATACGACTGATCCTGACCCGCCACGCCAAGTCGGACTGGGACGATCCTTTGTTGGAGGACATAGACCGGACCCTCAACGCACGTGGCCGCGAGGGTGCGGCACGGATCGGCGCCTGGCTGGCCGAGAAGGGCTATCTGCCAGATCTGGTCCTCTGCTCGGCAGCCGCGCGCACGCGCGAGACGTGGGAGTTGATCGCCGCCGAACTGCCGACCCGGCCCGAGGCGCAGTTCCTTCAGGATCTCTATCTCGCCGCGCCGGAACAGATCCTGTCGGCACTGCACTCGGCCACCGGGAGCACAGTGATGCTCATCGCCCACAACCCGGGCTGTGGGCTGGCCGCCGCGGCGCTGGCACGCCAGCCGCTCAACACGGCGCGGTTCCAGAAATACCCGACGGCGGCGACGACAGTTCTGGAGTTCGATATCCCGGACTGGTCGAAACTCGATTGGGGACAGGGCGAGATCATCGACTTCACCACGCCGCGCGAATTGCAGCCCTGAAACGCGAAACGCCCCGGCATTGCCGGGGCGTTCCTGAAAGTTTTGCCTTCCGCTCAGTGTCCAAGGATCTGGCTGAGGAACAGCTTGGTCCGGTCGGACTGCGGATTGTTGAAGAACTCTTTCGGTTCGTTCTGTTCGACGATCTGGCCTTGATCCATGAAGATGACCCGGTTCGCCACCGCCTGCGCGAAGCCCATCTCGTGGGTCACGCAGAGCATGGTCATGCCCTCTTCGGCCAGCTCGATCATGGTGTCGAGCACTTCCTTGATCATCTCGGGGTCAAGCGCCGAGGTTGGTTCGTCGAACAGCATGATCCGCGGCTTCATGCAGAGCGAGCGGGCAATCGCCACACGCTGCTGCTGGCCGCCCGACAGTTGGCCCGGGTACTTGAGGGCCTGTTCGGGGATCTTCACCTTCTCGAGGTAATGCATCGCGATTTCCTCGGCCTCTTTCTTGGGCGTCTTGCGCACCCAGATCGGGGCCAGCGTGCAGTTCTCGAGGATGGTGAGATGCGGGAACAGGTTGAAGTGCTGGAACACCATCCCGACCTCGGACCGGATCTTGTCGATGTTCTTGAGGTCCGACGACAGTTCGGTCCCGTCCACGATGATCTGCCCCTGCTGGTGTTCCTCCAGCCGGTTAATGCAGCGGATCAGGGTGGACTTGCCCGAACCCGAAGGTCCGCAGATCACGATCCGCTCCCCCCGGTTCACGGTCAGGTTGATGTCGCGCAGGACGTGGAACGACCCATACCACTTGTTCATGCCGGTGATCTGGATCGCGACCTCGTCCGAGACCTGCATGTGGCTGCGGTCGATTTGGCGGTCTGTTGCAAGCTCTGACATGTGTGTCTCCTTAACGGTGTTCACGCCGGAGCTTGCGCTCCAGGAAGATGGAATACTGGCCCATGCTGAAACAGCAGACGAAGAAAAGCAGGCCGATAAAGACGAAGAGTTCCCAGTAGATGCCGTTCCAGTCGGTCGAGGCGCGGATCGCACCGGACAGACCGATCGGGTCGAGCAGACCGATGAACACCACCAGGGTGGTATCCTTGAACAGGCCGATGAAGGTGTTCACGATCCCCGGGATCGAGATCTTCAGGGCCTGCGGCAGGACGATGAGCCGCATCGATTTCCAATAGTCGAGGCCCAGCGCATCGGCCGCCTCGTACTGGCCCTTGGGAAGCGCCGCGAGGCCGCCCCGCACCACCTCGGCGATGTAGGCCGCCGAGAAGAGCGTGACCATGATGATGACGCGCAGCATCAGGTCGAAGTTGGTGCCCGGCGGCAGGAAGTAGTTCAACAGCAGCGAGGCGGTGAAGAGCCACACGATCAGCGGAACGCCACGAATCACCTCGATGAAGGCCACCGACACCTTGTTGATGATGAACATGTCCGACTGGCGCCCCAGCGCCAGAAGAATGCCCAGCGGCAGCGACAGGATGATCCCCGAGATGCCGATGATGAACGACAGCATGAAGCCACCGAAATCATCGGATTCGATGAAGGTGATCCCGATCGGAATGATCGAATGCAGACCGCCTGCGATCGGCCCGGCCAGAAACATCCAGTAGAGGATCGGCACGAGGATTGCGGCAATGACCGCCAAGAGCGTCCCTGCAAAAAGGCTCACGCCCACGAACGCGCCCCAGCCGACAGCGAAACCCGCGGCCACGGCAATCGGACCCCAGATCGAGCCGCCCCAGAGCAGCCAGAACAGGATGAAAGGCGAGGCCGCCGTGTACCACAGCAGCTTGCGCGGCACCGATTCGAACAGGATCGGCCCCATGGCAACCAGGAACAGGACCAGGGCCAGAACCGGACGCCAATAGGCCTCGGAGGCATAGAAGCCGAACAGCAGCTGCTGCCAGCGATCCGAAATCACCGCGAAACAGGCCGAGGATGCGTCGGAACCGATCGTGGCGTCGCGGATCTCGCGGCACTCGCTCAACGAGCCCGCATTCCAGATGGAGTTGTAGAACCACGGCACGATATGGCTGAGCACCGAGTAGATCACGAAGATCGACAGGATCGTCAGGATGTTGTTCAGCCACCCCGAGAACAGGTTCTCGCGCATCCACTTGATCGCGCCGGCTTCGGTGAGCGGCGGATCCTGCTCGGGCAGCATCGTCTCGCGCACATAGGCGACGGTATGGGCATGGGTACCGCTCATATTACCGCTCCTTCAGTTTGACGCTGGAGTTGTAGATGTTCATCACGGTCGAGATCGCGAGGCTGAGCACAAGGTAGAAACCGCCAAGCAGCAGCATCCCCTCAAGCTCGCGCCCGGTCTGGTTGATCGTGATCCCACCAAGGGTCGAACGCACGTCCATGTAGCCCACGGCGATGGCCAGCGACGAGTTCTTGGTCAGGTTCAGGTATTGCGAGATGAGCGGCGGGATGATCACCCGCAGCGCCTGCGGCAGGATCACCAGGTTCATGGTGCGACCCGGGCGCAGGCCCAGCGCATAGGAAGCCTCGGTCTGGCCCTTGTTGATGGCAAGGATACCGCCGCGCACGATCTCGGCGATGAAGGCGCCGGTATAGAGCGAGAGCGCGAGCCACAGGGCGATCAGCGAGTTCCGCAGGTGGATGCCGTCGGTGAAGTTGAAGCCCTTCAGATAGGGGTTCACCACCGTGGCCCCGAGGATCAGCAGCACGATCCCGGTGGGCACCACCAGCAAGCCTAGCTGCATGTACCAGGTGACAGGGCGTATCCCCGTCGCCTCCTGTTGTGCCGAGGCCCAGCGACGCACCGCGCGGATGCCGAACAGGCTCGCCCCCAGAACCACCAGGATCAGGAGCCAGTCGATACCACCCGAAGCAACCGGCGTAAGCCCGTCGCGCGAGGCGACCGCCTCGTTCCCGGTTAGGGAATTCGTGAAGGCGATACGCGGGACGTAGACGCCGCGATTTGTCACCGCCACGCTGTCGTTCAGCATCATGCTGGCGGTGGGGGTCTCGCCGCGGAACTCTCTTGGTTGCGGCATCGACTCGGTCATCACCGCGAAGATCGCGATGATCCACAGCAGCAGAGGCACGTTGCGGAAGCCCTCGACATAGACAGCCATGAGCTTGGCCACCAGCCAGTTGTTCGACAGCCGAAGAACCCCGGCGATGATGCCCAGAACCGTGGCCAGGATACAGCCCAGGAAGGCCACCAGCAGCGTGTTCAGGATACCGACGAGAGCCGCTCGGCCGTGTGTGGAATTCGAAGAATACTCAACCAGACGCTGGTTGATGTCATAGCCCGCACGTTCGCCAAGGAATCCGAAATTGAAATCCTTGCCCAGGGCCTGCAGGTTCTGCACGGTATTATTGACGAGCCAGAACAAGCCCACGGCCAACAGGATCATCGCGACCGTCTGAATGGTCAGGGACCTGTAGCGCGTGTCGTAGATCAACTGGCTCAGCCGGAAAGCTTGTTTCGGCGGATCGCTTTGTGTCGTCATCACTGACGCTCCCCATGATCCCCGGACTTTCTTGGTGACGGATCTGGTGCCCGCGCGGCCGGGGTCTTTTGATTATTTTGGTCTTGAATAGTCGAAGGGCGCGGTATGACCGCGCCCTTCAAGTTCGGTGTTTTACCGGAACGGCGGGCTGTAGAGGAGGCCGCCGTCCTTCCACTGCGCGTTCAGGCCGCGCGCGAGGCCGATCGGGGTGTTCTCGCCGATGTTCTTCTCGAACAGTTCGCCGTAGTTGCCACCAGCCTTGATGGCGTTCAGCGCCCAGTCAGCCGACAGGCCCAGCATCTCGCCAAGGTTGCCCTCGGTGCCGAGCAGACGGTTGATTTCCGGGTTGTTGGTGCCCTTGGCCAGCTCGTCGATATTGGCCGAGGTCACGCCGAGCTCTTCGGCTGCGATCAGAGCGTTGAGGCTCCAGCGCACGATGTCACCCCACTCATGGTCGCCGTGGCGAACGAGCGGACCGAGCGGCTCTTTCGAGATGATCTCGGGTAGAACGACGTGGTCACCCGGGTTCTCGAAGGTGGCGCGGGTCGCGGCAAGGCCCGAAGCGTCCGTGGTGTACACGTCGCAGGCACCGGCCAGGTACTGCTGCTGGGCTTCGGCGTTGGTTTCGATCGGAACCGGCTCGTAGCTGATGTTGTTGGCACGGAAGAAGTCCGCGAGGTTCAGCTCGGTGGTGGTGCCGGTCTGGATGCAGACGGTGGCGCCGTCCAGATCCTTGGCCGAGGACACGCCCAGGCCGCGCGGAACCATGAAGCCCTGACCGTCATAGTAGTTGATGCCGGTGAATTCGAACTTCAGGTCGACGTCGCGCGAGAAGGTCCAGGTGGTGTTCCGGGCCAGCATGTCGATCTCGCCCGAGGCCAGCGCGGTGAAGCGGGTCTGGCCGGTGGTCGGGGTGAACTCGACGGCGGTCGGGTCGCCGAAGACGGCAGCAGCAACGGCGCGGCAGACACCCACGTCGAAACCTTCCCAGACGCCGTTCGCGTCGGGTGCGGCGAAGCCGGTCAGACCGGTGGTCACGCCACAGTTCAGGTTTCCGCGCGCCTTGACGTCGTCAAGCGTCGCGGCGGACGCTGCGCTGGCAAAACCAGCGACGGTCAGCGCGCCGAGAAATAGAGTTTTCTTCATTTTTACCTCTTCCTGATTTTCCGCACTAGGCCGGCGGATTCTAGGCTCCCATTGCCAAGGGCAATTCTTTGTGAAAGCAGCCCCCTCACGATGCGGAGTTTGGGCGGAATTGGACTGATAGGTCAAGGCCTACCGGGAAAGTTACCTAAGGGAAATCTCAACTTTTCCGGAGGGAACTGTGCGCCTGTCCACAAGATGACGATCTAGGCGTCATTCCGCGTCAACATGTGGAGTTTGTGAGCATGTAGAAAAGCGGAGCGCTTGAATTCGGCTTCTTCGCGCGCCTCTTCATCCGTACCCCATTGCTCTTCCTGCCAGGTTTCATCTACCCGCGACCGCAGCCAGAGCTCCCCGGGTGAAAGGAAATCAGACGCGGCTGCCAACCCGATAACGAGCGACCCCGATATGGAAACCAGGTCATGCAGGGCGGTCAGCTCAAAGGCATCCGCCGCATGGACACGGCGGCGAAGCGGTTCCAGCGCCTGCGGCGGTTGCGGGGCATGAATGATCCCGGCACGGGGTTCCAGCCGTGCGCCAAAGGCCTCAGCTGCCCAGTCCAGAAGCGGATCCCAGGCCTCGGCCTGCCGCGTGACCAATTCTGCGGGGTGATCGGCGCGATAGCACAGCAGATCGCTGTCACCATAGTCGGCCAGCATTTCGGCGACCTCGGCGTGCTGGGTCGTGACCTTGTCGAGCGCCGCGTTAGCCGAGCGGGTGAAGGGCATGGAAAGCGGGTTCACCTCGTCTTCTTGGGCGTCCCATTCGGCTGCCACGGCCTCGGCCAGGCCACGCGTCGGCAGCAAGAGCGGCGCCTTCGCGGGTGTGCGCACGGCCCGCCCGTCAAGCGCGACGGAATAACCGCCCTCGCCCTCGGTCACCTCGACCACTTTCCAGAACCGCTTGCTCTTCCAGCCGCTCATTGTGCCGTCTCCGTCGCCTTTTCAAGTTCGTTCATCAATCCCGGGAAATCATCCACGACAACCTCGGCCCCGGCGCCGCGCAGCGCTTCGGTCCCGTGATACCCCCAGGCCACGCCCACGGGCCGGACCCTGGCCGCGCGGGCCATCTCCATGTCGAAACTCGTGTCCCCGACCATCACCGCCGCGTCCGGTGCCAGCCCGCAATCAGCCAGCGCCGTCTCGATCATCGAGGGGTGCGGCTTGGAGGGGTGGAAATCCGCCACCTGGCAGGTAACGAAAAGATCGCCGAAGCCGTGGGTTTCCAGAAACGCATCCAGCCCGCGCCGGGATTTACCCGTGGCAATCCCCAAAAGAACGTCCTCACGCGCACCAAGCCGGGCCAGCCCCTCGGCCACGCCGGGATAGAGCGGCGAGGCCGCCGCTTCCCCACCGCGGAGGCGGAGGTCCTTGTAGGCATTCTTGTACCCTTCGACCAAACCCTCGTGCTGATCGGCATTGGCCGCAGGGACCAGCCGCGTCATCGCCTCGGGCAGCGACAGGCCTACGATCGAGAGGATCACCTCACGTGGCGGCAAGGCCAGACCCACCGCGTCAAAGGCCTGCCCCATGGCCGCAAGGATATGGCCTTGGCTGTCGGTCAGCGTGCCGTCCACGTCGAAGATGATAAGCCGCAGATCGCCGGTCATTCGATCTCCTCGAACGGGTCCAGCGGCACGTCGGCGGCATTCCAGTCCATGGTCTTCCAGGTGCGTTCCATGTGCTCGGGCAGCGGCGCGATGATCTGCAACTGGGCGCCCGTCACCGGATGCGTCAGAGAGATCGAGCGCGCGTGCAGGTGCAGCTTGCGGCTGATATCACCGCCAAGCTGGGCGCCCCAGCCATCGCCAAGGTTCTCCTGCCCGGACCCGCCATACTTGCCGTCGCCCACGATGGGATGGCCCATCTCGGCCATATGGGCACGCAACTGGTGCGTCCGGCCTGTGATCGGGACCAGCGCCATCCAGGCGGCCCGCCGTCCAAGTGCCGACAGGACCGCGTAGTCGGTGACCGCGCGTTTCGCGTCAGGCGTCGAGTCCACCTCGTTCGGGTGAACGCAGAGCATCTTTTCCGCCTCGCCCTTCGCGCCGCGTCCGGGCGCTTTCACCAAGCCATAGCGGATCGTGCCCATGCGGGGATGCGGCACGCCCGCGACCACGGCCCAGTAGATCTTGCGCGTCTCCCGCGCGCGGAAGGCGGCGGTCAGGGCACCGGCCACTTTCGCGGTCCGCGCCAGCAACAAAACACCCGAGGTATCCTTGTCGAGCCGGTGCACAAGCCGGGGCTTTTCATCCAGACCAAACTTCAGCGCCTCGGCCAGCCCGTCCACGTGGCGGGTCTGCTTGCTGCCGCCCTGGCTGGGCAGGCCGGGCGGCTTGTTGATCGCGATGATGTGGTCGTCACGATAAAGCACCGCGCGGCGCATCATCTCGGCATCGGCATCCGACACGCGCGGGCGGGGCGCTTGCGGCTCCGGCGCCTCGTCGGGCAGAGGCGGCACGCGCACGCTCTGCCCTGCCTCGAGCCGGGTCGAGGCTTTCACCCGCCCGCCGTCGACGCGGATCTCTCCCTTGCGGCACATCTTCTCGATCATGCCCTGGCGAACCTGCGGGAAGCGCTTGCGGAACCAGCGGTCGAGGCGCTGATCGGCCTCTTCACTGGAGACTTCGACGGTCTGCACGCCACTCATGACATTACCCCGCGGGTCAGAAGAACCCCGGCCACCACCGCCGCCAGCGACAGCAGCACCGAGGCCAGAACGTACAACGCTGCCGCGCCGGGCTGGCCGCGCTCGAACAGGGTCAGCGCATCGAGCGAAAAGGCCGAGAAGGTCGTGAACCCGCCCAGGACACCGGCCATCAGGAACGGTGCCAGGCGCATCGCGTCCTTTTGAGACAGCACGACGAAGATCACCCCCATCGCGAAAGAGCCCAGCACGTTCACCGTCAGCGTCCCCCAGGGAAACCCGGCACCCACGAGACGCAATGCCGCCGCTCCGGTCAGGAACCGGCAGACGGCGCCGATCGCGCCGCCAAGGGCAACTTGGGCTAGGGTCCAGATCATGGCGTCTCTCTTTCGTGGCGGGGGCGGCTTGTCAACCGCCCTGCCGTTTCGCCCGCAGCTTCACGAAATAGTCGAGCCGCCGTTTCAACTCGCGCTCGAAACCGCGCTCGGGGGGCTGGTAATAAACGCCTCGCTTCATCCCATCGGGGAAATAGTTCTGCCCCGAGAACCCGTCCTCGGCATCATGGTCATAGGCATAGCCCTCGCCGTAGCCCTGCTCTTTCATGAGCTTCGTCGGCGCATTGCGGATATGCTTTGGCGGCGGCTCGGACCCGGTCTGTCGGGCCGCCTGTTGCGCGGCCTTCCAGGCGACGTAGCCGCCATTCGATTTCGGCGCCAGCGCCAGGTAGGTGATGGCCTGCGCCAGCGCCAGTTCGCCCTCGGGGCTGCCCAGCCGTTCATAGGTTTCCCAGGCGTGCAGGCAGATCGTCTGCGCCTGCGGATCGGCAAGGCCGATATCCTCCACCGCCATCCGGGTGATGCGCCGGGCAAGGTAGCGCGGGTCCTCGCCGCCCTGAAGCATCCGCGCCAGCCAATAAAGCGCCGCGTCCGGATCCGAGCCGCGCACCGATTTGTGCAGCGCCGAGATCAGGTTGTAATGCTCCTCGCCCGACTTGTCGTATTTCGTCGCGCGCCTGGTCAGACGGCGGGTCAACCCGGCGCGGTCGAGCTTGCCTTCCAGGGTCCAGCCCGCGACCTGCTCCACCAGGTTCAGCAGCGCGCGGCCATCGCCATCGGACATTTCCAGCAATGCCTCGCGCGCGGGACCATCCAGCGGCAAGCCACGGCCCAGCTCCATCTCGGCGCGTTGCGCCAAACGCTCCAGATCGGCCAGCGACAGGCGCTCCAGCACCATGACCTGCGCGCGCGACAGAAGCGCCGCGTTCAGCTCGAACGACGGGTTCTCGGTGGTCGCCCCCACCAGAAGGATCGTGCCGTCCTCCATATGCGGCAGGAACCCGTCCTGCTGCGCCTTGTTGAAGCGATGGATCTCGTCCACGAAGAGGAGCGTCCCCTGCCCGGTCCGGCGGCGATGCTTGGCTTCCTCGAAGACCTTCTTCAGGTCCTGCACGCCCGTGAAGATCGCGCTGATCTGGACGAAATGGAGGTCGGTCTCATCCGCCAGAAGCCGTGCGATCGTGGTCTTTCCGACCCCCGGCGGCCCCCAAAAGATGAGCGACGAAAGCGTTCCGCCCGCCAGCATCGTCGAAAGCGGCGCATCGGTACCCAGCACCTGATCCTGACCGATCACCTCGGACAGGTTGCGGGGGCGCAGGCGATCCGCCAGCGGGCGCGGCGCGCTTGCCGCGTTTTCCCCTTCCACGGTGTCGAATAAGTCCGCCATGTCAGATCGAGAACCTGAAGATCAGGCGACGGCCGGCGCGTTCGGCTTCGATGATCAGGCTGCCACGGCTGAGGCGCAGCGCCAGTTCCACGTCATCCGGCCTTTCGATGCGCTTTCCATTGACCCTCTGCAACAGGTCACCGCGCGCGAGCCCTGCCCGGCCACCGGCAGACCCGGGGTCAACCACGACAACCCCGCCGCTGCGCAGATCAAGGCCCAACTCGCTCAACAGCGCGGGGTTGGTATTGGCGATCACCATCCCGCCGAACGGCAGATCAAGCGGGATCGCAGTCGTCTCGCGCGGCGGATCCTCGGGCGGCGGCACCATCTGCAGCACGAGGTCGTGAATCTGACCCGCGCGGAACCGCTCCACCCGCGCCTCGGCACCGATCCCGGCCACCGACATGCGAAAGATCATCTCGGCCGGCGTGTTCACCGGCTGCCCGTCAACGCTGAGGATCACGTCTCCCGGCTCCACCCCGACCCGGGTGAACGGGCTGCTCGGGTGCAGATCTGTAACCAGGATGCCCTCGGGGATGGCCATTCCCAGCGCCTCGGCAACGTCGGCCTCGACCGGCTGGCCGGACATTCCGGCCCAGGGCCTTTCGAACCGGTCATTTCCGTTGCGAGCCTGTTTGACGAACTGCGCGACAAGATTGGCGGGGATCGCGAAGCCGATCCCCTGGGACCCGCCCGAGCGTGACAGGATCGCCGTGTTGACACCGATGAGACGCCCGGTCATGTCGATCAGCGCCCCGCCGGAATTGCCCGGGTTGATCGGCGCATCGGTCTGGATGAAATAGCTGCGGCCCTGACTGCCGACGCCGCCCGACCGCGCGAGACCCGAAATGATGCCGCTGGTCACGGTCTGGCCCACGCCGAAGGGGTTGCCGATGGCAAGCACCAGTTCGCCCACCTCGACCTTGTCGCTGTCGCGCAGATCAAGGAAGGGCATGTCCGAGGCGCCCTCGAGCTGCAGGATCGCCAGGTCGCTGTCACGATCCGCCAGCAAGACCCGTGCCGCGAATTCGCGGCGGTCGTTCAGAACCGCGCGGATCTCGGTCGCTTGGCCAACGACGTGGTAGTTCGAAACCAGGATTCCGTCGGGCGACAGGATCACGCCTGACCCAAGAGAGTTTTCCACCCGCGGGCGCGCGGCGCCGAAATCCCGGAAGAAATCCTCGAAGAAGGGATTGCCCGCGAAAGGGCTTTGAGGCGTGCTCACCACCCGGCTTGCGTAGATGTTCACGACGGCGGGCGTAGCCTCGCGCACCAGAGGTGCAAAGCTCAAGGCGATCTCGGCGCGGCTTTCGGGCACGCGCGTCTCGGCAACAGCGGGCGCGGCCAGCACGGCGGCCAGCAGGCCGGAAATCCAGAAATGACGAAACCTTGCGATCATGGCCCATGATATGCGCGCCCGATCCGCGCGCCGCAAGCGTTGCAAAGAAAAACCCCCCGCTCTTTCGGGCGGGGGGCGATCCGTGCAGCGGTGCTGCGCGGCTTATTCTTCGGCGACGGCCTCTTCGGCTTCGAGCCGGGCCTTGTCACCCGCGCCCTTGGCGGCCGGGTCGCGGTCTACGAACTCGATGATCGCCATCGGCGCCATGTCGCCATAGCGGAAGCCGGCCTTCAGGACGCGGACGTAGCCGCCCTGACGGTCCTTGTAGCGCGGGCCGAGCACTTCGAAGAGCTTGGCCACATAGGCGTCCTGCTTGAGCTGCGAGGCTGCCTGACGGCGGGCGTGCAGGTCACCGCGCTTGCCGAGGGTGATCAGTTTTTCCACGATCCGGCGCAGTTCCTTGGCCTTGGGCAGGGTCGTCTTGATCTGCTCATGCTCGATCAGCGAGCCGGCCATGTTGGCGAAGAGCGCCTTGCGGTGCTCGTGGGTACGGTTGAGGCGGCGATATCCGCGGGCGTGACGCATCTTTCAATCTCCTAATCGCGTTTTGCTTTGTCCGGCGGCCGATGCGTGTCAGCCGCTCTCCTTGGGGCGCGGGCGCCCGGGTCGTTCGAGGGTCGGACAGGTCCGACCCTCGGAATGGTATCAGAACTGGTCCTCGAACTTCTTGGCCAGGTCCTCGATGTTCTCCGGCGGCCATTCCTCGACATCCATGCCGAGGTGCAGACCCATACCGGAAAGCACTTCCTTGATCTCGTTCAGCGACTTGCGGCCGAAGTTCGGGGTGCGGAGCATCTCGGCCTCGGTCTTCTGGATCAGGTCGCCGATATAGACGATGTTGTCGTTCTTCAGGCAGTTGGCCGAACGCACGGACAGTTCCAGTTCGTCCACCTTCTTCAGCAGAAGCGGGTTGAACTCCAGATCGTCCTCGTCGTCCTGGCTGCGGGCGGCCTCGGGCTCGTCGAAATTGACGAAGACCGACAGCTGGTCCTGAAGGATGCGCGCGGCATAGGCCACGGCGTCATCGGGGCTGATCGAACCGTCGGTCACCAGCTTCAGCGTCAGCTTGTCATAGTCCAGAACCTGCCCTTCGCGGGTGGGCTGCACGTCATAGCTGACCTTCTTGACGGGCGAATAGATCGCGTCGATCGGGATCAGGCCGATGGGGGCATCCTCGGGGCGGTTCTTGTCGGCGCTGACATAGCCCTTGCCGGTGTTGACCGTCAGTTCCATGAACAGGTCGGCGCCCTCGTCGAGGTGGCAGATCACGTGATCCTTGTTCAGGATCTCGATGCCGGCGGTCTCGGCGATATCGCCGGCGGTGACGACACCGGGGCCCTTGGCGGTGACCGACAGGCGCTTGGGGCCGTCGACCTCCATGCGGACGGCGACGCCCTTGAGGTTGAGAACCACGTCGGTCACATCCTCGCGCACGCCCGAGATGGACGAGAATTCGTGCAGGACGTTGTCGATCTGGACGCTGGTGATCGCCGCACCCTGAAGCGAGCTCATCAGAACCCGGCGCAGGGCGTTGCCCATGGTCAGGCCGAAGCCACGCTCAAGCGGTTCGGCCACGACGGTCGCTTCGCGCGAAGGGTCGTTGCCGGGTTTGACATCAAGCTGGGTCGGTTTGATCAGCTCTTGCCAGTTCTTGTGGATCATATGTCGCCTCCATCCTTGTTCCCGGTGGGATCCGGTGCCGGGAACGCCCGAGGTTTCAAAAAGACGCACTCGGGCCGCGTTCCGAAAACGCGGCCCGAGCGGTAGAAAATTAGATCAGACGCGGCGCCGCTTGGGGGGGCGCACGCCGTTGTGGGCGATCGGGGTCACATCGCGGATGGCCGTGATGTTGAAGCCGGCGGCAGCCAGGGCGCGCAGGGCGCTCTCGCGGCCCGAACCGGGGCCCTGGACTTCGACTTCCAGCGTCTTGACGCCGTGTTCCTGGGCTTTCTTGCCCACATCCTCGGCGGCCATCTGGGCGGCGTAGGGGGTGGATTTCCGGCTGCCCTTGAAACCCATGGTCCCGGCCGACGACCAGGCAATCGCGTTGCCCTGCACGTCCGAGATGAGGATCTTGGTGTTGTTGAACGAAGAGTTCACATGCGCAACGCCGGTGGCGATGTTCTTGGAAACCTTGCGCTTGGTCTGACGACGATCTCGTGCCATTTTGCTTGCCCTCCCTTATTTCTTCTTGCCGGCAATCGGCTTCGCCGGGCCCTTGCGGGTGCGGGCGTTGGTGTGGGTGCGCTGGCCGCGCACGGGCAGGTTGCGGCGATGACGCAGGCCGCGATAGGCGCCCAGGTCCATCAGACGCTTGACGTTCATCTGCACTTCGCGGCGCAGGTCGCCTTCAACGGTGTAGTTGGCGTCGATATGCTCACGGATCTGAAGCACTTCGGCGTCGCTCAGCTCGTTGACGCGGCGGGTCAGTTCGATGCCGACGGCTTCGCAGATTTCGCGGGCCGAGGTGTTGCCGATACCGGTGATGTAGGTGAGGGCGATGGGGACGCGTTTCCCGGTCGGGATGTTGACGCCAGCAATACGTGCCACGTGTCACTTTCCTTTTCGTTGCGATTCCGTAGTTCCGGAACCTTTTTTCACAACGGCGGCCCGGTCCGGTGTGCCGGGGGGCCGCGTCATATCTGATGATGGGCGATTCGCCGGTGCGGACGCACGGCGAAACGGACCTGATCCCGTTAGGGATGGGGTGACTTATTTGTTTTTGGAACCAGCGTCAAGCCGCCGGTTCCAGGGGCGGGGCAAAACGCCCCGGCCCCGAACGCAGGCGCGATCAGCCCTGGTCGAGGATGCCGCGGATCTCGGCCGCGACGGCGTCGATCTCGCCCAGGCCGTCGACCGCCCGCAGGCTGCCC
>JABURR010000030.1 GCA_014762635.1 Paracoccaceae bacterium | reverse complement strand
AACCTCGTCCTTGAAGCGCTTCAGGGTCTTCAGCGTGCCTTCGTGGATCACCACGTTGTCGCGCAGCAGGCGGACCCCTGCGGACCGGCGCGCCACGCCTTCGGTGACAAGGCAGCCCGCGACATTGCCGACCTTGGAGACCTTGAAGACCTCCTTGATCTCGGCATAGCCGATGAACTTCTCGCGGATTTCGGCGGAAAGCAGGCCGGAGGCGGCTGCCTTCACGTCATCCACAAGGTCATAGATCACCGAGTAGTAGCGAATCTCCACGCCCTTCTGGTTGGCCGAGTTGCGCGCGGGTGCGTTGGCCCGGACGTTGAAGCCGATGACCGGAGCGCCCGAAGCCTCGGCAAGGCCCACGTCGGTTTCGGTGATCGCGCCGACGCCGTAATGCAGCACGCGCACGCGGACCTCGTCATTGCCGATTCGCTCCATCGCCTGGATGATCGCCTCGGCAGAGCCCTGCACGTCGGCCTTCACCAGGATCGGAAGTTCGGCGACATTCTCGTCGGCCTTGGCCTTCTGCATCATCTGCTCGAGCGTCGTCGCGGCACCGGCGGCGGCGCGCTTGTCCTTGGCGGCCTGCTCGCGGTAATCGGCGATTTCGCGGGCCTGGGCTTCGGTCTCGACCACGTTCAGCACATCGCCCGCTTCGGGGGTGCCGTTCAGGCCCAGAACCTCGACCGGAACCGAGGGCCCGGCTTCGGTAACCCGCTCACCACGGTCGTTGATCAGCGCGCGGACCTTGCCCCACTGTTCGCCGACGACGAAGATGTCGCCCTGGCGAAGCGTACCGTTCTGAACCAGAACCGTCGCCACCGGACCGCGGCCCACGTCGAGCTGCGCTTCGATCACCGCGCCCATGGCTGCCCGTTTGGGGTTGGCCTTGAGTTCAAGGATCTCGGCCTGAAGGGCGATCGCTTCGAGAAGCTGGTCAAGGCCCTGGCCGCTGATCGCGGAGACTTCGACGTCCTGGACGTCGCCCGACAGGCCTTCCACGACGATCTCGTGCTGCAGCAGGTCGGTGCGGACCTTGTCCGGGTTGGCATCGGGCTTGTCACACTTGTTGATCGCCACGATCATCGGCACCTTGGCTGCCTTGGCGTGGTTGATCGCCTCGATGGTCTGCGGCATCACGGCGTCATCCGCCGCCACCACCAGAACCACGATATCGGTGACCTGCGCGCCACGGGCACGCATCGAGGTGAAGGCCGCGTGACCCGGCGTATCGAGGAAGGTCAGCAGTTGGCCGCCGTCGGTTTCCACCTGGTAGGCGCCGATGTGCTGGGTGATGCCGCCGGCTTCACCCGAGACGACCTTGGTTTTGCGGATCGCGTCCAGCAGCGAGGTCTTGCCATGGTCCACGTGACCCATGACGGTGATGACGGGCGCGCGGTCCTTGAGATCTTCGGCCTTGTCCTCGACCGTGTCGATGACCTGCTCCACGTCGGCGTCGGAAACGCGCACGACCTTGTGGCCGAATTCCTCGATGATGAGTTCGGCGGTATCGGCGTCGATGGTCTGGTTCTGGGTCGCCATGATGCCGCTCTGCATCAGGGATTTCACCACGTCGGCGACACGCTCGGCCATCCGGTTGGCAAGCTCCTGGACGGTGATCGCCTCGGGAAGCTGCACGTCGCGCACGACCTTTTCACGCTCTTGCCGACCGCCCATCGCCTTCTGGCGCTGGCGTTCCTGCTTGCGCTTCATCGCGGCGAGCGAGCGTTGACGGCCGCCTTCGCCTCCTGAGAGGGCCTGGTTCAGCGTCAGCTTGCCCGAACGGCGGTTGTCCTTGACGGCCTTGGCGGCCTTGCTATCGCGGGACTCGTCGCGATCCCGGTCGGGCTTGCGCGGCCCGGGCGTTGGCTTCGACGCCGCGCGCTGAGCCGGAGGCTCTGCCGTGGCGACCTTTTTCTTGTCTTCGTCCTGGCGGGCACGTTCCTCGGCCTCGCGCTTCTTGCGCTCTTCTTCTTCGGCCTTCTGGCGCTGGCGTTCTTCGCGCTCGCGCTCTTCGCGTTCCTTGGCTTCGGCTTCCTCGCGCCGGCGCTGGCGCTCTTCGTCGCGCTGGCGCTCTTCCTCGGCACGGCGCTCGGCTTCTTCGCTCTCGCGTGCCTTTGCAGCCTGCATGGCCTTCAGCCGGCGATCCCACTCGGCATCGGAAATATCGGAGGGCCGCTTGAGTGCGCCGCCTGCCTCACCGCCCTTGGCGGATTTTCCTGCTGCGGCGCCTGGCTTGGACACCACGCGCTTTCGCTTCGTTTCCACAACGACGCTTTTTGTCCGGCCATGGCTGAAGCTCTGCTTCACCTGACCGGAACGCGGTCCGCCCCGGAGGCCGAGTGTTTTTTTGCCGTCTGAGTCGCTCATATGGTCTTCGTACCCTTTCCGGCGGCTTTCCCGCCGTGATCTTCGCGAACGCCGGACATCCGCGTGGCTTCCTCTACAATACGTTGCGTGAGTCCACCAGCCGCAAGCGCGCCATGTATCACATGTTCACGCCCGAATGCCAAACCCAATTCTGAGGCCGTCAGGCCCCCGATAAATGCGCCCTTTTCTTCCGGCGGACGCAGTTTCGTCTTTCCTCGTTCCGACCCGTCAGAGGCCTGGATCAGAACTCGTGCCGTGCCGTCGAGCAGCCAGCCCTTGACCTTCTCGTAGCCGACCACCGCGCGCCCGGCCTTGCGGGCCATGGCGATCAGTTCGACGACCCGCGCAACGAGCTGACGCTCAAGCTCGGCCACCAACCCGTCGGGCACGGTGACCTGCTGCTTCGCGCCGCGCGAGAACAGTTTCTTCTCGACCGCGCGGGTCAGCGCAGCGCGCGAGGCTGTGACCCAGATGCCGCGTCCCGGCAGCTTGCCAAGGACATCCGGCACGATCTGGCCATCAGGCCCGACGACGAAGCGGATCATCTCCGCAACCGGCCGGACCTCGCCCGTGGCGATGCAGCGCCGTTCGGCGCCGTCGCGTTGCTTCTGTCGGCCGCCGCGTGTCACGGGCACCTCCGGAGCCTGGGATCAGGCCCCGGCCTCCTCGGTTTCGTCGTCTTCGCCAAGCTCGTCTGCCTCCTCGGCCTCGAGCTCGGCCGGATCGACCCAGCCAAGTTGCACGCGTGCGGTCATCACCATGTTCTGCGCCTCGTCCAGCGAGACGTCGAACTTCTCGAGCAGGCCTTCGTCCTTGACGCGCTCGCCGTTGACCGTGGTCCAGCCGCCGGCCAGTTCCCAGTCGGCACAGGTGGCGAAGTCGTCCAGCGTCTTGATGCCATCCTCGGCCAATGCCTCGATCATCTGGGGCGTCAGGCCCTCGAATTCAACCAGGCTGTCCTCGACACCCAGTTCGCGGGAGCGTTCCAGCGCCTTGCGGTTCATCTCGTCCAGGTGGTCGCGGGCGCGGGCCTGCAGCTCTTCGGCGGTGCTTTCGTCGACACCATCGATGACCAGCAGTTCCTCGGGATCCACGTAGGCCACTTCCTCGAGCGAGGTGAAGCCTTCCGAGACCAGAAGCTGGGCGAAGAACTCGTCCAGATCCAGCGTGTCCATGAACAGCTTGGTGCGCTCCTCGAACTCGGCCTGGCGGCGCTGGCTTTCCTCTTCCTCGGTCAGGATGTCGATGTCGAGACCGGTGAGCTGGCTTGCCAGGCGCACGTTCTGTCCGCGGCGGCCGATGGCGAGGCTGAGTTGCTCGTCGGGGACGACAACCTCGATCTTGCCGGCTTCCTCGTCGATCACGACCTTGCTCACCTCGGCGGGCTGCAGCGCGTTCACCAGGAAGGTCGCCTGATCCTCGTTCCACGGGATGATGTCGATCTTCTCGCCCTGGAGCTCGTTCACCACGGCCTGCACGCGGCTGCCGCGCATGCCGACGCAGGCGCCGACCGGGTCGATCGAGTTATCATAGGAGATCACGCCGATCTTGGCACGGCTGCCCGGGTCGCGGGCCACGGCCTTGATCTCGATGATGCCGTCGTAGATCTCGGGTACTTCCATCTTGAACAGTTCGGCCATGAATTCCGGCGCGGTGCGGGACAGGAAGATCTGCGGCCCGCGAGCCTCGCGACGCACGTCCTTGATGAAGCAGCGGATCCGGTCGTTCGGGCGATAGCTTTCGCGGCCGATTTTCTCGTTGCGGCGCAGGATGCCTTCGCCACGGCCGATATCGACGATGACGTTGCC
The DNA here is from genome assembly GCA_014762635.1 of Paracoccaceae bacterium. GTDB lineage: Bacteria > Pseudomonadota > Alphaproteobacteria > Rhodobacterales > Rhodobacteraceae > JABURR01. The sequence continues at coordinate 29,058 of JABURR010000030.1, read as the reverse complement.
GTATTCCTCGCGCTTGACGACACCGTTGATGATGGTGCCGGCGCGGTCCTTGAATTCCTCGTACTGGCGATCGCGCTCGGCTTCGCGGACCTTCTGCAGGATCACCTGCTTGGCCGACTGCGCCGCGATCCGGCCCATTTCCACCGGCGGAACCTCGTCCACGATGGTATCGCCGACCTTGGGATCGTCCAGGTATTGCTTGGCCTGCGCAACGGTCAGCTCGGCCTGGTAGTTCTCCAGTTCCTCGTCCGCCACGACGGTGCGCACCCGGGTGAAGGTGGCCTTGCCGGTCTTGCGGTCGATCGACACGCGGATGTCCATCTCGGCGCCGTAACGGGACTTCGCCGCCCGGGCGAGGGATTCTTCCATCGCCTCGACCACGAGGCCGGGGTCGATCATCTTCTCGCGGGCCACCGCCTCGGCGGTCTGCAGAAGTTCAAGCTGGTTGGCAGAGGTAATCGCCATGGTCACTCCTCCTCGGAAGCGGTCTGTTCCTGGATTTCGTCAAACTGGGTTTCATCCACGATGCCGGCGGCCTTGCGCTGGCGCAGCATCTCGCGGATCAGGTCATCGGTCAGCATCAGCTTCGCATCGCTCAGCCAGTCGAATTTCAGGCCGATGGTGGCCGGTTCGCCATCCACCTCGATCTCGATCAGGACCTCGTCACCCTCGGTGCCCGCCAGCATGCCCCTGAAGCGGCGGCGGCCGTCGATCAGATCAAGGGTCTCGATCTTCGCCTCGTAACCTTCCCAGGTGTCGAAATCCTTGAGACGGGTCAGGGGGCGGTCGATGCCGGGGCTCGACACTTCGAGCATGTAGGCCTCTTCGATCGGGTCCTCGACATCGAGAACCGCGCTCACCGCGGTCGAGATCTTGGCGCAGTCATCGACCTCGATCCCGCCGTCGGGACGTTCGGCCATGATCTGCACGGTCTTGGACTTGCCGCCCATCAGCCGCACGCGCACCAGCTCGAATCCCATCCCCTCGATCACGGGGGTGATGATCTCGGCCAGTCGCCGGTCGATGGCAGCTTTTGCAACCAGGTCGTTCATAGGTCCTACAAGCACAAAAAAACGGGCGCGCGGCCCGTTCGAAGTTCCGGTGGGGTTCGATTGTGGAGGCCGAACCGCCGCTGTTGAGGGCCATATACGCATCCCGGCCCGAGTCTGCAAGGGTTTTGCGGATGACTGCCCTGCGGGCCGTCCCCCCAGCTGCCCGAAGGGGGCGTTGAACCGTCTAGCGGGAAAGGGCAGTGGCGCCCCGCGGCATCGGTTTGGCTCGGCGCGCGCTGGCACTACGCTTCCAGAGACTTTGGAATAGGGTGCGGAGCGACAGCAGGCGATACCGTCCCGCCTGAGTCTCAATGATGCGATGCCGCGGCCTTGGTCGGCCTGCTGCATCGAAGCTTGATACAGCATTTAACAAGTTCTTATCATACGGAAGCATGTCATTCCCCAAAGACCGTCGAATTTCTTTGAAAAATACAAGATGAACGGGGATACTCCGACTCAGAATTACTGACATGATGAAAGCTGAACTAACAATGAGGGTGATCGACTGGACCAGGCTGCCCTCGCTCACCGCCCTGCGGTCTTTCGAAGCCGCGGTGCGGACGCAGAGTTTCAGCGCCGCGGCGCGGTCGCTGAACGTGACCCATGCCGCCGTGGCGCAGCAGGTCCGCATCCTCGAGGATCACCTGGGAATAGCCTTGCTGCAACGCTCGCCACGCGGGGTGACGCCCACCCCGGCCGGCAAGGACCTTGCCGACCGCTTGTCCGAGGCCTTTCAGTCCATTGCCGACGGGCTTCAGGAATTGCGCGAGGGCGAGGATGCCAAGCCGATCCGCGTCACCACCACGACCTATTTTGCCGAGGCCGTCGTCTTCCCACATATCGCCTCGTTCTGGCGGGAGCATCCGGAGTGCGAAATCGCCTTCACCCCCACCGACCAGTCGCTGGACCTCGTAGACGAAGGATACGACCTGGCGATCCGTGCGGGAGCGGGCAATTGGGACGGGCTGCAGGTAATCCCCTTTTTCGAGAGCCCGACCATCGCCTGCGCCGCGCCGGAAGTGGTCGACAACCCCGCGACCGACTGGGCCGTGGTCCCCTGGCTGCTCCCGCGGGAAGGCGGCTGGGAGGATGAAGCGATCCGCTCGGCCGGGCTCGATCCCGACACAATCCCCCGGACCGACGTGGGCAACCCGTCGCTCGAGATCCGTGCCGCTGAGCAGGCCATGGGCCTCGTGGTCGAATCCGAGGTGGAACTCTGGCCGCAGTTGCAGGCCGGAAGCCTGAAGGTCGCGCCCGTCCCGATCACGCACGTGTCACGCTACTTCATCGTCACGCCACCTTGGGGTTCGCGCCCGGCGGTCCAGAACCTGATCCGGTGGTTCCTCAAGCTGCGCAAGGATCTGCTGGCGCAAGTCCGATTCGAGGAGTCCTCTTCGTAAAGCAGGGCGTGTTGTGCGCCGGGAAGGCGAGACGTTTTGTCGGCAGGATTGGAGCGGGTGGTTAGGATGCGCCCATGCTCCTACGGACATTCTTCGGCATTGATCTCGACAACGACTGGTTCCTCTTGTTCTTGCCGGTTGGTCTCATCCTCTTTGTCGTCGCGATAAACTGGCACCAGTGCATTCCGCTCGAGGAAGCCCCGAGCCATTTCGACTACCTGCCCCGGGCTTTCCTTACGACAGACCTGTCGGACAAGACCTGTGTCGTGATCGATCACGGAGAGCCGATCTTCCTGAGCTTTCCGCCACTCGAGGAAAACAGGATCCTGTTTGCCCTGGTCGTCGCGGGCTTGTTCCTGTCGACCTTCCTGTGCCACCGGGCCTTCATCCGGGTGCATCAAAGACCGCGGAAGCTGACACTCTGGAACCTGTGGGCCTGGATCCGGAAAACCCGCAACCGATGAGGGGAGAAACCCGCCGTAGGCCGGGCTTCAGCCCGGCATGCCTCGCCCACCCCCGACGACCTCGTCAACCAGCCCGGACGGCTCCGGGGCCTGCACACAGGTCCGATGAAAATCCGATAGAATTCCGATGGTTTTCCGATTTGGAAAACCTCTGGAATTCAGCGCGTTAACCCGTGAGTCACGCCCTAGCGCGGGCTGCGCTTGGCGAGGATGCGCTGCAGGGTGCGGCGGTGCATGTTGAGGCGGCGGGCGGTTTCGCTCACGTTGCGGTCGCAGAGCTCATAGACCCGCTGGATATGCTCCCATCGCACCCGGTCGGCCGACATCGGGTTTTCCGGCGGGGGCGGCAGGTCGTCGCCGCGGGCGAGCAGCGCGTTGGTGATGTCATTGGCATCGGCGGGCTTTGCCAGGTAATCCGTCGCGCCGATCTTGACCGCGGCCACCGCCGTGGCGATCGCGCCATATCCGGTCAGAACGACGATCCGCGCATCGGGCCGCTTGGCGCGCAGGGTTTCCACCACGTCCAGCCCGTTGCCATCCTCGAGCCGCAGGTCCACCACCGCATAGGCCGGGGGTCGCGCGGTGGAAATCGCCTTGCCCGCCGCGACGGACTCGGCGGTCTCGACCTCGAAACCCCTTTTTTCCATGGCACGGGCAAGCCGTTTCAGGAACGGCTCGTCATCATCCACCAGCAGGAGGGAGCGGTCCTCGCCCAGGTCCTGCCCTGTCGTCTCGGCCATCATAACCCTTTCACGCGTCACTTTGGCCAAGACAGTAGGGCGTGGCGGGGCCGGGGTCAATTTGTCGCGTCGATGAAACAGGCGGCTTGCTCGGCGATCTTCTCGGCGCTGTCGTCGCGTTTGAAGAAAGTGGCGAAGCCGGTTTCGGGCAGCATCAGGTAGGTGAAGGTCATGTGATCGACGAGGTAATACTCGTCGTCGCTTTCAGGCTTGCTGTAGAAGGTCTTGTAGGCCTGCGTCGCGACCTTCACCTGCTCGGGCGTGCCGGTGAGGCCCAGCATGTCGGGATGCATGTAATCGGTGAACTCGGCCAGCGCCTCGGGCGTGTCGCGCTCGGGGTCGACCGTGATGAAGATCGCCTGGGCGTCGTAGCCTTGCTGCTGAAGCAGGTCCAGGGCATCGGCATTGCGCGCGGAATCCGTCGGGCAGACATCCGGGCAGAAGGTATAGCCGAAATAGACCAGCGTGGGTTTGGTCAGCACATCCGCCTCGGTCACGGTGCGGCCGGTCTCGTCGACCAGGGTGAAGGGCCCGCCGATCGCGGCCGCCCCGCCGGCCACCTGGGCTGTGCCGCAGGCCGGGTCGCCCCGGAAGGCGAACCAGGCGGTTCCCCCGATCAGCCCAACGATCGCGACAAAAGCGGCAATAGCATAGGTCTTCAGCATGGCGCGGGCCTCCTGCCCCCGAGATTGATCCGGCGATGGCGCGGGTCTAACAAGGTCTGGAACCGGCGCAACCCGTCACAAGGTCACAGATAGGGGCAAACATGGCCGATCCAAGCAACGGCATGCTCGACGAGGGGCATCGGGCCAACTGGGTGCGGCTGCGCACGCTGATCGTGCTGCGCTGGATTGCCATCGGTGGGCAGATCGCGGCGATCATCGGGGCCGTTCAGTTCTTCGGCCTGCAACTTGAGATCGGGCTTTGCGTCACCGCAATCGGCGCCGCGGTGATCGCCAACGTGGTGGCGATCTTCGTCTTCCCCGAAACGACACGGCTCAGCGAAAAGCGCGTTGCGGCAACGCTGCTGTTCGACATCCTGCAGCTTTCGGCGCTGCTCTACCTGACCGGCGGGCTAAACAACCCCTTTGCCCTGCTGATCCTTGCCCCCGTGACGATCTCGGCCACGGCGCTCAGCAAGCAGTCGACCCTGCTTCTGGGCAGCATCGCGGTGCTGATGATCACCCTGCTGGCGCGCTATCATCATGAATTGCAACTGGCCTCGGGCGAGATGCTGCACCTGCCGGACCTGTTCATCTTCGGCTTCTGGGCGGCGATCGTGATCGGGCTGGTGTTCGTGTCAGCCTATGCCCGGCGGGTCACCTCCGAGATCCACTCCATGTCCGAGGCGCTACTGGCCACGCAGATGGCGCTGGCCCGCGAACAGAAGCTGACCGACCTTGGCGGCGTGGTGGCCGCGGCCGCCCACGAGTTGGGAACGCCGCTGGCGACCATCAAGCTGACCAGCGCCGAGCTGATCGAGGATCTCTCGGATCGACCGGAGTTGCAGGAAGATGCGGCCCTGATCCGTGAGCAGGCCGACCGCTGCCGGGATATCCTGCGTTCTATGGGGCAGGCGGGGAAGGACGATCTTCACCTGCGTCGCGCACCGCTGGGTGCGGTCGTGCGCGAGGCGGCAGAACCACACTTGAACCGTGGCAAGATCATTGAGTTCACCGTCGCTGCAGGCCCCGGCCAGCCCGCGAAGGAACCGATCATCGCGCGGCGGCCCGAGATCATCCACGGGCTACGCAACCTGATCCAGAACGCGGTGGATTTCGCCCAAACCACCGTCTGGATCGGCGCGCGCTGGCATGGCGACAGGATCACGATCTCGATCATCGACGACGGGCCGGGGTATTCACCACAGGTCATGGGCCGGATCGGCGACCCTTTCGTGCGCCGCCGCAGGACGCCGCCCGAAGCAAGCAGCCGCCCCGGCTACGAAGGGATGGGGCTGGGGCTTTTCATCGCCAAGACCCTGCTGGAACGATCTGGGGCGGAGCTGACCTTCGCCAATGGCCACGATCCGGCACACCCGACCTTCACCGCGGGCGACCGCAGCGGCGCGATTGTCGAGGTCACCTGGTCGCGCAGGGCCGTGGTCGTGGAGGGCAAAGAGATGAGCTTGCCTCTTGGCGAGAACCGCCCGATCGAGGTCTGATCCGGCTTAACCGCGGCTTAACCGTGTCGAAGGATGCTGGCGGGCATCTTTCCGACCGGAGCCCCGCCGATGGACCCGTTGCTGCCCCCGCCCGCGTTGCTGTTCCTGAGTTCGCTCGGCGCCGCCATCCTTGGTCTTGGGGTGTTCACCGCGTGGGAAACATGGCGACGCAACCGGCTTCAGACCCGCGATCCGCTGAGCCTGATCCGCTTCGTCTTCGACGGCGACACGCTGCGGCAGGCCAGCCCCGACGGGGAACGCCTTCTGAAGACCGGCCCCTTGCTGGATACCGACTGGCAGCGGCTGGCGGCGATCCTGTCACGTCAATTTCCCGGCATGACCGCGGCCCGGACCCGCCTTGTCGAGGGGCAGCCGGTCGAGCTGATCTCCGAAGACAGGGGCACGGGGATGATTCTCGACCTGGCCGACGGGCTGTTGCACCTGGGGCTGAGTCGCCGCGACCCGAAACCCGAAATACATCTTGATCGGAATATCATGGCCGCGATGGAGCAGGAACTGGAGACCCAGCGCGCCATCGTCAGCCATCTGCCGATCCCGATCTGGCGCGAGGATGGCGGCCAGATCACCTGGGCCAACGGCGCCTATCTGGAACTTGCCACCCTGCATGACCCGAAAGATCGCCCGGCGGCCTGGCCGCCGCCCCGGTTGCTGCCTGCAAACGCTACGGATGGTCGGCAGAAACTGGACACGGGGCAGGGGCGCAGGCCGCGCTGGGTCGATCTGCACTCTTCCCCGATGGCGGGCGGGGCGCTGCGCATGGCGCTTCCGGCCGATGCGGCGGTGCGGGCCGAAACCCGGCTGGACACGTTCATCCAGACCCTCACCAAGACCTTTGCGGGCCTGACCGTTGGGCTTGCCGTCTTCGACCGGGAGCGTCTGCTGGTCGTATTCAACCCCGCACTGTCCGATCTGACCTCGCTGCCGGTGGATTTCCTGGCGGCTCGGCCCACGCTTTTTGGATTTCTCGAACGTCTCGGCGCCCAGCGCATCGCGGACGAGCGCCAGAACGTCCCCCCGCGCGAGATGGTGCTGGCCTTCGACGGAGACGGGCCTGAGCTGGGCCATAGCGAGACGTGGAAACTGGTGACCGGGCAGACCTATCGCCTGTCGGCCATGCCGCAACCGGATGGGGCGCTGACCCTGTTGATCGAGGATATCAGCGCCGAGGTCTCGCTGAACCGGCGCTACCGCGGCGAGATCGCCCTGCGGCAGGGGGTGATCGACAGCCTTGATGAGGCGATGGCGATCTTCTCGGAAGAGGGCGAACTGATGCTTGCCAACGCCGCCTATGCGCGGCTGTGGGGGTCGGATCCCAATGCGGTTCTGGGCCGGATCGGGATCGAGGAGGCGACCCGGCTCTGGCACCTTCGCTGCAAACCGACGGATATCTGGGCGGATATCCGGGATCAGGTCGCGGGCGGCCAGGCGCGGCGCTTCGGGTCCGTGGTGGAACTGACCTCGGGCGAACGGCTGGATTGCCGGGTGCGGGGCCTTGGCGACGGGCTCACCCTCGTCTCATTTCACCCGGTCGAAACCCCCGGCGACACGATCGGGCGGCGCATCGAGGCGCGGCTTTCGTCCTGAACATGCTTGAAGGTGCGCATGGGGGCGGTAATGTCGGTCCATGAGCGTCGAGCAGACCCTGACCCTTGCAGATCCCGAAGCCACCGCCGCCCTTGCCCGGCGGCTTGCGCCCATGCTGCGCCCGGGCGACACGCTGCTGCTTGAGGGTGAGATCGGCGCCGGAAAGACCCATTTCGCCCGCGCTTTTATCCAGCACCTGCTGGCGGGGTCCGGCCAGATGGAGGACGTGCCCTCGCCTACCTTCACCCTGGTCCAGACCTACGAGGCAGGCGGTCTGGAGCTTTGGCACGCGGATCTCTACCGCCTGACCCATGTGGAGGAGGTGTTGGAACTTGGCCTGGACGAGGCGTTTTCCAACGCGATCTGCCTGGTGGAATGGCCGGATCGCCTTGGCGAGTTGGCCCCCAACGACGCGCTTTGGCTGCGGTTCACCCCCGAACCGGGGGGCGAGGGGCGCATCCTGACACTATTCTCCGAAGATGCGCGATGGTTCGGAGCCCTGGCCGCACCTGCAGATCCGAAGGCCGGCACCGATGCCTGACCGCGCCGCGCTTCTAGACCGGTTTCTTGCCGGGACGGACTGGCGAAACGCCGGGCGCCGCCCGCTTGCGGGCGATGCCTCGAACCGCCGCTACGAGAGGTTGAACGATCCGCTTCTCGGCCCCGCTGTTCTGATGGATGCTCCGCCGGAAAAGGGCGAGGACGTGCGCCCGTTCGTGACCGTGGCACGATATTTGACCGGTCGTGGGCTCGCGGCCCCCAGGATACTGGCGGAGGATGCCGAGAATGGTTTCCTGATCCTCGAGGATCTGGGCGATGACCTCTACGCCCGGGTGGTGGCCGTGCATCCGGCGCAGGAAGAGGCCCTTTATGCCGCTGCCATCGACGCGCTGGCCCATCTGCATGAAGAGCCCGCGCCGGACTGGCTCTCACCTTATGCTCCGAAGATGCCGGACCTCGCCGCGCTGACCCATGACTGGTACCTGCGCGGCGCCGGGCGTATGCCGGACCCCGCCGCTCGGGCCGCTTTCGTGGAGGAGGTCGCGCGGGCCCTTGCCCCGCACCAGGGCGATGAGGTCACGATCCTGCGGGATTTCCACGCCGAGAACCTGATCTGGCTGCCGGATCGCGACGGGCTGCAACGGGTTGGCCTGCTGGATTTCCAGGACGCCATGTCGGGGCATCGGGCCTATGACCTCGTTTCTCTGCTCGAAGATGCGCGGCGTGACGTGTCCCCGGCGCTGGCCGAGAAAATGCTCGCCCGCTACATCGACCGGACGGGGCAGGAGGCGGACCGGTTCCGCGCCGCCTATGCCGCCATGGGCGCCCAGCGCAACCTGCGTATCCTGGGCGTGTTCGCGCGGCTTTCGCTGCGGGACGGGAAACGCCACTACGTCGACCTGATCCCGCGTGTCTGGGCGCATATGATGACCGATCTTGCCCATCCAGACCTGACCGCCCTGCGCCAGAGGGTTCTGGACGATCTGCCTCCGCCCGACCCCGAATTTCTCGACAAGCTCAGGACATCATGACCGAGCAGCCCGACGCCCTGATGATCTTTGCCGCCGGGTTCGGAACCCGGATGGGCGCGCTGACGGCGACGCGGCCAAAACCGCTGATCGAGGTCGCGGGGAAGGCGCTTCTCGATCATGCGCTGGACCTGGCCGGGGATGTGGCGCCCACGCGCCTCGTGGTGAACGCTCATTACAAGGCCGAGATGGTCCGGGATCACCTCGCCGGGCGCGAGGTCACCGTTCTGCACGAGGTGCCGGAAATTCTCGATACCGGCGGCGGGTTGAAGGCCGCCCTGCCGCATCTGGGCCGTGAGCCGGTCTTCACCCTGAACAGTGACGCGATCTGGGCCGGTCCGAACCCCTTGGCCGACCTCGCCCGACACTGGCGACCTGAGGAGATGGACGCGCTGATGCTCCTGATCCCCAGCGGCCGCGCCCACGGGCGCGAAGGTCCGGGCGATTTCACCCTGGCCCCGGATGGCAGTCTGATCCGGGGCGGTGACCTCGTCTATTCCGGCGCGCAGATCATCCGGACCGAGGGGCTGGCCGAGATACCCGAGCAGGTTTTTTCACTCAACCGCCTGTGGGATTGGCTGGCCGAGGCCGGGCGTCTGAAGGGCATGGTCTACGATGGCCATTGGTGCGACGTGGGCCACCCCGGCGGCATCGCCGAGGCCGAGGCCCTGCTGAAACGGGGTCCGCATGTTTGAGCCGCGGCACAAACCCCGCCTGTTCGGCCTGCCCCCCGGTGCCGATTTCGCACGCGCGCTGACCGAGGGGCTTCTTTCACGGATGGACGGTACCCCGCCCGAGGCGCTGGCGCGGGTGGAAATCCACGTCAACACGCTCAGGATGAAGACCCGTCTGACCGAGTGCCTGACTGCCGAGGGCGCGCGCCTTCTCCCGAACATTCGGGTTCTGGCCGAACTAGGGCGCGATACACCGCTGAAAGGGTTGCCGCCCGCGGTGCCGCCCCTGCGTCGGAGGCTGGAGATCGCCGGGCTGATCGCCGCGCTTCTGGACAGGGAGCCGACATTGGCACCCCGGGCTGCGCTCTTCGACCTGGCCGACAGTCTGGCGCGGCTTCTGGCGGAAATGCAGGAGGAAGGCGTGACGCCCGACGCGATTGCCGCGCTGGATGTCACGGACCTTTCGGGCCATTGGGAGCGTAGCCAACAATTTCTGGGGATCGTCTCGGGTTATTTCTCGGGCGAGGCGGGCATCGACCCCGAGGCGCGCCAGCGCAGGGTGGTCGAGGCGATTGCCCGCCGCTGGGCTGAGGCGCCGCCAGATCACCCGGTTCTGGTTGCTGGCTCCACCGGTTCGCGCGGGGCGACGGCGCTTTTCATGGAGGCGGTCGCGCGGCTGCCACAGGGCGCGGTGATCCTGCCGGGGTATGATTTCGACCAGCCCGCCCGGGTCTGGGACAGGCTGGACGATGCGCTGACCGCCGAGGATCATCCGCAATACCGCTTCCGCAAACTGATGGAGCAGATGTCGCTGGACCCGGACGATATCCGCCCCTGGACCGAGGCCGCCGCGCCGGTGCCGGAACGCAACCGGCTGATCTCGCTCGCCCTGCGGCCCGCACCGGTGACCGACCAGTGGCAGGCGGAAGGCCCGGACCTGACCGGCCTCGATACGGCCACCGCCGGGCTGACCCTGATCGAAGCGCCATCGCCCCGCAACGAGGCGGTGGCGATTGCCCTGATCCTGCGCCGGGCGGTGGAGGCGGGGCGCAAGGCCGCGCTGATTACCCCGGACCGGACCCTGACCCGTCAGGTTGGCGCCGCCTTGGAACGCTGGGGCATCACCCCGGATGACAGTGCAGGGCGGCCGCTGCACCTGACCGCGCCGGGGCGGCTCTTGCTGCATATCGCCGAGATGGCCGGGCGGCCGCTGGACGGGGCGGACCTGCTGACCCTTCTCAAGCACCCGCTGGTGAACACTGGCGGCACCGATCGTGGCCCGCATCTGCTCTGGTCACGGGAGTTGGAGCTGGAGCTGCGCAGGAACGGTCCGGCCTTTCCCGATGGGGACGCGCTGGCCGCTTGGGCTTCGAAACATGAGGATGGGCGCGACGGCTGGGCCGCTTGGGTTGGCGGGATCGTGACGCACATTTCGGCAATCGGATCCGCACCGCTTGAGGATCTGGTCTCCACGCACCTCGCCATCGCCGAGGCGCTTGCCGCCGGACCGACCGCCGGTGGCAGCGGCGAGTTGTGGCAGAAGGAACCCGGCCAGAAAGCCCGCGCCGCCATAGACGAGCTTCTGCGCGAGGCCCCGAATGGCGGGGAAATGTCGGTTGCGGACTATGCGAACCTTCTGAAAACCCAGCTTCAGGCCCGCGAGGTACGCGAGGTGGTGGAAGCCCATCCGCTGGTCCTGATCCGCGGCACGCTGGAGGCGCGGGTGCCGGAGACAGACCTGGTGATCCTGGGCGGGCTCAACGAAGGGGTCTGGCCGAGCCTGCCCGCGCCCGACCCGTGGCTGAACCGCCGGATGCGCAAGAACGCGGGGCTGCGGGTGCCGGAACGGCAGATAGGCCTCTCGGCCCATGATTTTCAGCAGGCCGCTGCCGCACCCGACGTGGTTCTGAGCCGCGCGGTACGCGACGCCGAGGCTGAAACCGTGCCTTCGCGCTGGATCAACCGGGTGGTCAACCTGCTTTCGGGGCTGGAATCGGGCGAACCGGCGCTAGAAGCCATGCGCTCAAGGGGAGAGGGCTGGGTCGATCTGGCAACCGAGCTGGACCGCCCACGCATCACGCTCCCGCGTGCGCCACGACCTTCCCCGGCGCCTCCAGTGGCCGCGCGGCCCTCGCAGCTTTCGATCACCCGGATTCAGACCCTGATCCGCGATCCATATGCGATCTATGCCGGTGAGGTTCTGCGGCTGAAACGGCTGGACCCGCTGACGCGAAGCCCGGATGCGCCGCTGCGGGGGATCGTGGTGCACGAGGTGCTTGAGAAGTTCCTCGATGCTGGGATCGCGCCGGATGGGGCAGACGCTAAGGACCGGCTGCTCGAGATGGCCGACGAGGTTCTTGCCACTCATGCGCCCTGGGCCGCGGCCCGGCTCATGTGGCGCGCCAAGCTGGAGCGCGTGGCCGATTGGTTCCTGTCGGGCGAGGTGACCCGGCAGGCCGAAGCCAGCCCGCTTGAGCAGGAAAGCTACGGCAAGCTACTGTTGCCCGAGATCGGTTTCACCCTGTCGGGGAAGGTCGACCGGATCGACAAGACCGCCGATGAGACGCTTCATATTTACGACTACAAGACCGGAAGCCCGCCCACCAAGAAGGTGCAGGAGCATTTCGACAAGCAGCTTTTTCTGTCCGCCCTGATGGCCGAGGAAGGCGTGTTGGAGGGCGTGCCCGCCGCACCGGTGACGCGGGTTGCCTATATCGGGCTTGGCTCCAATCCGAAGGTGGAGCCGACAGTCGTAGGACCCGAGGAAATCGGGGAGGCCCGTGCGGGCCTTGTCCGACTGATCGCAGCCTACCAGGACCGGGCCAAGGGCTTTACCGCGCGGCGCGCCATGCAGATGAGCCGCTATGACGGGGATTTCGATCACCTCGCGCGCCGTGGTGAATGGGACGACACCGAGGAACCGCGGGTGACGGAGATCGGCCCATGACACGCGACGCCGCCACCGAACGCCAGGTCCAGGCCGCCGATCCGGGCAGTTCCACCTGGCTTGCCGCCAACGCAGGCTCGGGCAAGACCCGGGTGCTGACCGACCGGGTCGCGCGGCTGCTGCTGCAGGGGGTGTCGCCCCAGCATATTCTCTGCCTCACCTACACCAAGGCCGCGGCAAGCGAGATGCAGAACCGCCTGTTCAAACGCCTCGGCGCCTGGGCGATGACGCCCGATGAGGATCTGAGGGAAGATCTGCGCACTCTGGGTGTCGAGGGCACGATCGACCGCGAGGCCCTGGCCCATGCGCGGCGGCTCTTTGCCATGGCGATTGAAACGCCGGGCGGGCTGAAGATCCAAACGATCCACTCGTTTTGCGCATCCTTGCTGCGGCGCTTCCCGCTCGAGGCCGGGGTCTCCCCGCAATTCACCGAGATGGACGACCGGGCCGCGCGGCTCTTGCGTGAGGATATCGTCGAGGAGATGGCCCAGCAGGCACCCGAGGCGATGCAGGGTCTGGCCCGGGTCTATACCGGGGAGGATTTTGCCCGGCTCACTGAAGAGATCGTCAAACATTCCGCCGGGTTCGCCGAGGAGAGAACCGATGCGGTGTTTCGCGCGCTGTTCGGGTTGTCGCCGGAAGACAGCGAAGATCGGCTTCTGGCTCGCGTCTTCCTTGGCTCGGAACGGGCGCTTCTGGATGCGCTGATCCCGGCGCTGAAGGCAAGCGGCAGCAACGACAGCAAAGCGGGCGAGACGCTGGCCGCGATCGGGACATTCGATTTCGCAGCACTGAAGGAGCTGGAGGGTCTCTTTCTCTACGGGCCGAAGACAAAGAGCCCCTTCGGCGCCAAGATCGGAGCCTTCCCAACCAAGGGCCTGCAAAAGACGATCGGACCGCTCTTGCCCGAACTTGAAGCCTTCATGCTCCGGGTCGAGTCCGCAAGGGCCGACCGGATCGCCCTGCAAGCCGTGCGGCGGATGGCAGCGCTGCACGGGTTCGGTCGGGACTTCCTGCGGCGCTACGAGGAACGGAAGCTCTTGCGCGGCTGGCTCGATTTCGACGACCTGATCGCGAAGGCTGAGAAACTGCTTACCGATCCGGCGGTGGCACAATGGGTTCTGTTCCGACTGGATGGCGGGATCGACCACATCCTCGTGGACGAAGCACAGGACACCAGCCCCGCCCAATGGCGCGTCATCGAGAGGCTGGCGCAGGAGTTCTCCGCCGGGGAAGGCGCTCGCGAAGAGGTCGAGCGCACGATTTTCGTGGTGGGCGATCCAAAACAGTCGATCTACTCGTTCCAGGGGGCGGACCCGGCGGGGTTCGGCCGGATGCGCGCGTTTTTCAAGGATCGCCTGGCCGGCGCGGGCAAGCCTTTCCAGACCCTGCCGCTCGAATATTCCTTCCGCTCATCCGAGGCTGTTTTGCGGCTGGTGGACCTGACCTTCCGCGAACATGGCCGGGCCGGGCTTGGCGGTGAGACGCTGCACCGGGCGTTCAACGACCAGATGCCGGGGCGGGTCGACCTCTGGCCGGTGGAAGAAAAGATCGCCGATGCCGAACCCGGCGACTGGTTCGATCCGGTCGACAGCGTCTCGGAAAGCCATCACACGGTACGGCTCGCGGCCCGCATCGCGGATGAGATCCATCGCCTGATCACCACGCGCCATCCGGTGCGCGACCGCAAGGGCAAGGTCCACCCGGCACAGGCCGGGGATTTCCTGATCCTTGTCCAGCGCCGGTCGGAGTTGTTTCAAGAGATCATCCGGGCCTGCAAGGCGCGCGGTCTGCCCATCGCCGGGGCCGACCGGCTGAAACTGGGCGCGGAACTGGCGGTGAAGGACCTGACCGCGCTGCTGAATTTCCTCGCCCTGCCCGAGGACAGCCTGTCGCTGGCTGCCGTGCTGAAATCGCCGCTGTTCGGTTGGGATGAGGCGCGGCTCTACGATCTCGCGCAGGGGCGCAAATCCCGCTACCTGTGGCGGGCGCTGCAGGATGGGGAGAAGGACTTCCCGGACACCGTCAAAATCCTGGACGATCTGCGGAAGTCGGCGGATTACCTGCGCCCCTATGACCTGCTGGAACGGATCCTGACCCGCCACGGCGGGCGCGAGAAACTGCTCGCCCGGCTTGGCCCCGAAGCCGAGGATGGCATCGACGCGATGCTGCATCAGGCGCTGGGCTATGAGCGGATGGACGTGCCCAGCCTGACCGGCTTCCTGACATGGCTAGAAACCGAGGAGATCGAGGTCAAGCGTCAGCTCGACTCCGCCGGGGACCGGATCCGGGTGATGACGGTGCACGGGGCCAAGGGGCTCGAGTCTCCCATCGTTATCCTGCCCGACGCGGGGCAGCGCCGCTTGATGGATCGCAACCAGATCCTTGCGCTGGAGGGTGGCGTTGCCCTGAAGGGCAGCGCGGACGAGGCGCCGCCGGTCATGGCCGAGGCGCTGGAACGGCTGAAGGTCCAGCAGGAAGAGGAAAACCAGCGCCTGCTTTATGTCGCCATGACCCGGGCCGAAAGCTGGCTGATCGTCTGCGCGGCGGGTGATCTGAACAAGGGCGGCAACACCTGGTACCAGATGATTGAGGCCGGGATGCAGGCGGCGGGCGCAGTTTCCCATGAATTCGCGTCCGGCCCCGGTCTGCGCTACGGGGTCGGAGATTGGCCCGCGACCCCGGGTGAAGACGCTGAACCCGGTCGCGCCCGACCCGATCTGCCTGAATGGGCCTTGGTGGCCCCTTCGCCGGTCGCGAAAGCGCCGCGCACCCTGGCCCCGTCCGACCTTGGCGGGGAAAAGGCGCTTCCGGGGGAAGCCGCGCTGGACCAGGAAGCGGCCATGCGTCGGGGGCGGCAGTTGCACCGGCTTCTGGAGCACCTGCCGCTGCAGGACCCGGCGACATGGGCAGACTTCGCGCGGGACCTCCTGGCCTTTGGCGAGGATGGGGCCAACGAGGACGAGGTCGCGGACCTGTTGGCCGAGGCCGCTGGGGTTCTGCAGTCGGACGGGCTTTCGACGCTTTTTGCCCCCGGAACGCTGGCCGAGGTGCAGATATCGGCGGAGCTTCCGGAATTGGGTGGCCGCATCCTTGGCGCGATCGACCGGCTGGTCGTGGCCCCGGATCACGTTCTGGCGGTGGATTTCAAGTCCAATGCCGTTCTGCCCAACCGGCCCGAGGATGTGCCTTCGGGCATCCTGCGCCAGATGGGCGCCTATGCTGCCGCATTGGCGCAAATCTACCCTGGGCGGAAGATCGAGACCGCCATTCTCTGGACCCGCGACGCATCCTTGATGAAACTGCCGCACGATCTCGTGACGGCAGCCCTCTGCGACGCCGCCACGGCTTGACCTTGCCACCGGCCCTCCATAGGTTCCGGGACCAACCTGTTTCCAAGGAGTGACCCATGGCCACGCATGCCGTTACCGACGAGACCTTCGACGCCGAGGTCCGCCAGTCCGATATCCCCGTCGTCGTCGATTTCTGGGCCGAATGGTGCGGCCCGTGCAAACAGATCGGCCCCGCGCTGGAAGAACTCTCGGAAGAGTTCGACGGCAAGGTGAAGATCGTGAAGGTCAATGTCGACGAAAACCCCAGCGCCCCGGCACAGATGGGCGTGCGCGGCATTCCGGCGCTGTTCCTGTTCAAGGGCGGCGAGGTCGTCTCGAACAAGATCGGCGCCGCGCCGAAAGCCGCGCTGAAGGGCTGGATCGACGAGTCGATCTGAGACCTCAACAAATTCACGGAAAAGGGCGCCAATCGGGCGCCTTTTTTCATTTTGGCCCCTGGGTCATCCGGGGCGCCGGGGTTGCGCGACCCGGCTTCGCGGCACATATCACCCTTCAAACGAAAGGACCGTCATGGAACGCGAAGACTTTCCCGGCTGGCACGGCACCACGATCATCGGCGTGAAAAAACACGGGCAGGTGGTGATCGCCGGCGATGGACAGGTGAGCCTGGGCCAGACCGTCATCAAGGGCACCGCCCGCAAGGTGCGCCGCCTGTCGCCCGGCGGGCACAAGGTGGTCGCGGGCTTCGCCGGGTCGACGGCGGATGCCTTCACCCTGCTGGAACGGCTTGAGGCGAAACTCGAGGCCACGCCCGGGCAACTGGCCCGCGCCAGCGTGGAGCTGGCCAAGGACTGGCGCACCGACAAGTACCTGCAGAAGCTCGAAGCCTTCCTGATTGTCACCGACGGGGCGGATATGTTCGTCATCACCGGTGCGGGCGACGTGCTGGAGCCCGAACATGACGTGGCCGCCATCGGTTCGGGCGGGAACTATGCACTCGCCGCCGCGCGGGCGCTGATGGAAACCGACCTCGGCGCCGAGCAGATCGCCCGCCGCGCCATGGCGATTGCGGCTGATATCTGCGTCTACACCAACGGCAACCTGACCGTGGAGACCCTCTCGAAATGACCGACCTGACCCCGCGCGAGATCGTCTCGGAGCTTGATCGTTTCATCATCGGCCAAAAAGACGCCAAGCGCGCCGTGGCCGTGGCCCTGCGCAACCGCTGGCGGCGCAAGCAGCTGGGCGCGGACCTGCGCGACGAGGTCTACCCCAAGAACATCCTGATGATCGGGCCGACCGGCGTCGGTAAGACCGAAATCTCGCGCCGCCTGGCGAAGCTTGCCCGGGCGCCCTTCATCAAGGTCGAGGCCACGAAATTCACCGAAGTGGGCTACGTGGGCCGGGACGTGGAGCAGATCGTCCGCGACCTGGTGGACAGCGCCATCGCCATGACCCGCGAACAGATGCGCGAAGAGGTGAAATCCCGCGCCCACAAATCCGCGGAAGAACGGGTCATCACCGCCATAGCCGGGGAAGACGCCCGCGAAGCCACGCGCGAGATGTTCCGCAAGAAGCTCAAGTCCGGGGAGCTGGACGATACGGTGATCGAACTGGACGTGGCGGATACCTCCAATCCCCTTGGCATGATGGAGATTCCCGGCCAGCCCGGCGCGCAAATGGGGATGATGAACCTCGGGGACATTTTCGGGAAAGCCTTCGGCGGCCGGACCACCCGGCGCAAGATGACGGTGGCGGAAAGCTATGACCAGTTGATCTCGGAAGAGGCGGACAAGCTGCTGGACGACGAGACGGTGAACCGCACCGCGCTGGAATCGGTCGAGGAGAACGGCATCGTCTTCCTCGATGAGATCGACAAGCTCTGCGCCCGGGCCGAGGCCCGTGGTGCCGATGTCAGCCGCGAGGGCGTTCAGCGCGACCTGCTGCCGCTGATCGAAGGCACGACGGTGTCCACCAAATACGGGCCTGTGAAGACCGATCATATCCTGTTCATCGCCTCGGGGGCGTTCCATATCGCCAAGCCCTCGGACCTGTTGCCCGAACTTCAGGGACGCTTGCCGATCCGGGTGGAGCTACGGGCCCTGACCGAAGAGGATTTCGTCCGCATCCTGACCGAGACCGACAACGCCCTGACCCGCCAATATACCGCGCTCATGGCCACCGAGGAGGTGACTGTCAGCTTCACCGAGGACGGGATCGCCGCACTGGCGAAGATCGCAGCAGACGTGAACCAATCCATCGAAAACATCGGCGCACGGCGGCTTTACACCGTGATGGAGCGCGTTTTCGAAGAGTTGAGCTTTACGGCGCCCGACCGCCCGGGGGATACCGTCACCGTGGACGCCGATTTCGTTGAGACGAACCTTGGTGAATTGAGCCGCTCGGCAGACCTCAGCCGATACGTTCTCTGAGATTTCCCCGGGACCGGGGTTCGCGCTAGGGATGGTCCCATGACCCCGGTTCGTCGCGCCCTTCTTCTGTCACTCCTGTTGCTTGCCGCCTGCACCCCGCGGGCGGTGTTGGTGGGTTTTCCGGATGGCGCCACGCCTGAGGTCGAGCGGCAGATATTCTTCGCCACCGTGCGTGCGCCCGAGGGCGACGGGTTCGGCAACGACCGCAGTCGCGGCATGCATTTCGGACGCTATGGCATCTCGGTTCCGCCCGATCGCGCGGCCGGTCTTATTACCTGGCCCAAGGGACAAACCGATCCCGAGACGCAATTCCTGGTGACCGAGAATATCCGACACCCCTCGGCCGATGCGTTCCGGCGCGATCTTGCGGCTGAACTGGCACGGCGTCCCGCCGGCCGACGCGAGGCGGTGATTTTCGTGCACGGCTTCAACAACACATTTGCCGAAGGCATCCTGCGCATGGCGCAACTGACCCATGACCTGGAGGTTCCGGGGGTGGCGGTGCATTACTCCTGGCCCAGCGCGGGTAGTGCCCTGGGCTATGAATACGACAGCGACAGCCAGTTTTTCGCGCGCGACGGGCTTGAGGCGTTGCTGGAAGAGACAAGGCGGGCCGGAGCAGAGCGGATCTACCTGGTGGCCCATTCGATCGGGTCATTCCTCGCGGTCGAGACCCTGCGCCAGATCGATCTTCAATCGAAGGGCCGCGCGGCACGACTGGTCGATGGGGTCGTGCTTCTGTCGCCCGATATCGACGTGGAGCTGTTTCGCCAGCAAGCGCAACGCATTTCGCCGCTGCCGCAGCCCTTCCTGATTTTCGTCTCGCGCCGGGACCGGGCCTTGCAGCTTTCGGCCCTTTTGACCGGACAGCGTAATCGGCTGGGTAATATCGACCGGGTGCAACAGGTGGCCGACCTGTCGGTGACTATCGTGGATGTGACCGAGTTTTCCACCGGGATGGGGCATTTCTCGGTCGGGAACTCGCCCGCGCTTCTGTCGATCCTGGGCAACGCGGGCACGGTGAATGCCGCGTTCGAGAGGGATCGGGCCGGACGCGCGGGCCTTCTTCCGGGAACGGTGCTGACGGTGCAGCAGGCTACGGCGATCATTCTCTCGCCAGTGACGGCGCTGGCGCCCTAAACTCCGGGCTTTTCTTTTCACACGCGCCCGGCCAAGAGGGCATATGGGATTTCTGCGCTTTCTGAGGGACAATGCACGCTGGCTGGCCGCCGGGGTGTTGCTGTCGTTCGGATCGAGCTTCGGGCAGACCTTTTTCATCTCGATCTTCGCGGGCCAGATCCGCGCCGATTTCGACCTCTCGCATGGCGAGTGGGGCGGGATCTATACGCTGGGCACCACGGCTTCGGCGGTGGTCATGGTCTGGGCCGGGGCGCTGACGGATCGATTTCGCGTCCGGGTACTGGGGGCCGGGGTATTTGTTCTTCTGGCGCTGGCCTGTATCGCGATGTCGTTGGTGCAGGCCGTCTGGCTGCTTCCCGCAGTGATTTTCCTGCTCAGGTTCGCGGGGCAGGGCATGGCCAGCCATCTGTCTGTCGTAGCCATGGCGCGCTGGTTCGTGGCGACGCGCGGGCGCGCACTTTCAGTTGCCACGATGGGGTTTGCCCTGGGCGAGGCGTTCCTGCCGGTGAGTTTCGTCGCGATGATGGAGGTTCTGTCCTGGCGGGTGCTCTGGCTGTTCGCCGCAGGGATTTCCCTGATCGCCGCACCGATCCTGGTGCTTTTGCTACGACGCGAGCGGACACCACAGATGGTCGCCGATGAAAGCCCGGTGGCCGGGATGGAAAACCGGCATTGGAGGCGGGGCGAGGTGCTGCGGCACTGGCTTTTCTGGATGATGGTGCCGGCACTTCTGGCGCCCCCGGCCTTCGGCACCGCTTTCTTCTTCCAGCAAGTACACTTGGCCGAGGTCAAAGGCTGGGATCACGTGGCGCTGGTGGCGCTTTTCCCTGTCTATACCTCGACAGGGGTCGCGGCGATGTTCGCCTTCGGCTGGGCCATCGACCGGTTCGGCACCGCGCGGCTGATGCCGGTGGTCCAATTGCCGATGGCGCTTGGGTTTCTGGTGTTTTCCCAGACCGAGGGGCTTTTTGCCGCTGCCATCGGGCTTTGCCTCATGGGTGCCACGGTCGGCGCCAACTCCACCGTGCCCAGCGCCTTTTGGGCGGAGTTCTATGGAACCCGGCACCTGGGCGGGATCAAGGCCATCGCCGCGGCGGTCATGGTTCTTGGCTCGGCCATCGGCCCCGGGGTTACCGGTGCGCTGATCGATCTGGGTCTGAGCTTCCCTGAGCAGTTGCTGGGAATTTCGGGTTTTGTCCTCTTCGGCGCCGGGCTGGTCGGCCTTGCCATGCGCCGGGTGCGTGGAACCCTATCGCACCCGGCGTAGATAGACGTAATAGGCCCCTTCACCACCGTGCTTCCGATGCGCGGGCGACACCTGCAGGACCACCCCGGCCAATGGCGCCATGTTCAGCCATTGCGGAACCTGGTGTTTCAGGATCCCGTGCCGCACCGGGATCGGGCCATCGTCCTGCGAGCGCCGCCCCTTGCCGGTGATCACCAGAACCAGCCGCTTTCCGGCAGAATGTGCGTCGAGGATGAACCGGGTCAGCGCCGGATGCGCGCGATCCATCGTCATGCCATGCAGGTCAATCCGGCCCTCTGGCGACAGCTTTCCACGTGTCATCCGGGTGTGCTGCTTGCGGTCCATCTGCACCGGGGCAGCGGCGAACTTTTCGGGGAGGCTTGGCGCCAGATCATGCCGGGCTGAGGTTTTCGGGGCATTCTGGCCCAGGTCGAAGGCCGGGATTTCCATCGCCCTCGACTTCGGAGGCTTTCGGGGTGTTTCGTCCCTGTCTTCGGGAAGTTCTGGCCGGTTCGGGTGCAAGGGCACCGTCTGCTCGGCCACGCGGTTCCAGAGTGCACGCTCGTCCGCGTCGAGTTTTCTTGGCCGACGGGCCATCAGCCAGCGGTATTCCCGGCCAGCGCCAGGGCCCTCTGAATCGGCATCAGGACATACATGCGGCCCGGATCGCGGACCGAGCCAGCCGCGCGCCCGGCTTCTTCGCCGGTGCCATAGAAGATGTCCGCCCGCTGCGCGCCCTTGATGGCCGATCCGGTGTCCTGCGCGATCATCAGGCGCAAAAGCGGATCGCGCCCGCCTTTCTGAATCCAGACCGGCGCGCCAAGCGGCACGAAGGCCGGATCGACGGCGATGCTTCGGCCCCCGGTGATGGAGCGGTTCATCGCGCCGCGCGGGCCAAACTCGGGACCCAGATCGTCGAGCTCTCGGAAAAACACGTAGGATGGGTTGTGCTGCAGAAGTCGTCGCCCGTCCTCGGGGTTTCGGCGCACCCAGTTCTGGATGACCTTCGCGGAAACCTGGTGGGGCTCGTAGATCCCGCGCCGGATCATTTCCTGCCCGACCGAGCGGTAATTGTGGCCGTTCTTTCCGGCATATCCCACGCGCACCGTGTTTCCATCCGGCAGCCGGATCCGGCCCGACCCCTGGATCTGGAGGAAGAAAAGCTCCACCGGGTCTTCGACCCAGGCGATCTCGAGGTCACGCCCCCGCAAGATCCCACGGTTCTCGATCTCGGCACGCGAATACCAAAGCTCGTTCTTGCCACGAAGTTCGGGGGGCATCGCATAGAGCGGATAGCGGAACCGGTCGGTCTGAAGGCGCGATCCCATGAGTTCGGGCTCGAAATATCCGGTGAAAAGGCCCGGATCCCCATCGTCGATCTTTACCGGACGGAAGAACAACTCGAAGAAGATCCGCGCATCCTTGGTCTGTTGCGCGACATTGCAGACCGATTTCCACTCGGGCTCACGCATGTCGCCGCAGGTGTTCAGGAACACCGAAAGGGCGGCATCGTGATCATCTGCCGCCCAACCGGGAAGATCCTTGAATTCCAAAAGCGTATAGTGAGCTTCGGCCTGTGCCATTTCGGTCAGGGCCATATTGGCCATGAGCGATGCTGCCAGGACCGCATGCCTCATTCGGCCGTCGCCACCAGACGCCAGTTCGGATCGTCCGAGCCCATGACCCGGGCAAAGGTCCAGACATCGCGCTGGCGCTTGATTTCGTTCGGGTTGCCTTCGACGATCTCGCCTTCATCGTTGCGGACGACCGAGGTCAGTTCCCCGATGAAGCGAACAGAAACTTCGGCCTCTTTCGTGGACTCGTCGAACGTCGCGTTGGTCAGCGAGATCTCGCGCAGGCCAACGAACTCGGCTTCGACCTTGAGGCCCTGATCCTCGCGCATGGCAATCACTTCGATGAACGTGCTGCGTACCTCGTCACCGAGAAAGTCCTCGATCTCTTCCAGATCGCCGTTTTCAAAGGCCATCAGGATCATCTCGTAGGCGCCACGGGCGCCTTGCAGGAATTCGCCCACGTTGAAGTCGGATTCGATCTTCTTCATCTGGGTCAACGCCTTGGCGGCATTGCTGTTTTCCGGCACGTGATCGGTGATGTCGCGGTCCGCTCCGCCCTCGATCACCTCGAAATCACGAGCCCGGCGGCGCGGCGCGGCGCGTTCGGACGGATCGAGTGGCGGCTTCTCGAAGCCATCGCGCGTACCAAGCACATCCTTCAGCTTCAGGATCAGGAAAATAGCAATCCCTGCGAGAACAAGCAGTTGAACAACGGCAGAGCCCATCTAAACCTCAATCCTTCCATACAGGTGGTAACGTTCAAGAACCCCACTTATGTAAGCGGTGGGTGGGGTCAAGTCCACCTGCCCGCGATATGACTTTATGAGGGTGCCATGTGGCTTCTATTCCTGTTTCTCGCCATCCCCCTGATCGAGATCGCGCTGTTCATCGAAATCGGCGGTGCAATCGGTCTTTGGCTAACGCTGGCGGTGGTCGTCGGTACTGCAATCTTGGGGTCCTGGCTGGTGCGCAGCCAAGGGCTGATGGCGGTGAACGATCTGCGCAGTTCAATCGACGAAATGCGCGATCCGTCTGAACCTCTGGTTCACGGGGCGATGATCCTTTTTGCCGGGGCGCTGCTTCTCACACCGGGGTTTTTCACGGACGCGGTGGGGTTCGCGCTTCTGGTTCCGGCATTTCGCACGGCCCTGTTCAACTACGTCCGGCGCCGCGTCCATGTGCAAAGCTTCACCTATGGCGGCCAATCCCGCCGCCCCGCGCCCGAGGATGACGTGATCGATGGCGAGTGGGAGGAGGTCGATCCGCGATCGGACCGCGCCGCCATGCCTCGCCCCACCCATGGCTCCTCTGGCTGGACCCGGCATTGAGGCGCCCGGGCCAAGCTGGTATCCAGCGCCAGAATTCATGATCCGCAAGGAAACCCGACATGGCCGAAACCGATCAGACCGCACAGCCAAACGGCAACGCTACCCAGCCCGCCCAGCCCAAGATGCAGATCCTGGGTCAGTTCATCCGCGATATGTCCTTCGAGAACATCCTTGCCCAGAAGGGCATTCAGGGTGAGGTGAAGCCCGACATCCAGGTGCAGGTGAGCCTCGACGGCAAAAAACGCACGGTGGACAAGCAATACGAGGTGATCATCAAGCTCAACGTCACCTCGAAGAACAAGGAAGGCAGCGAGACGCTGTTCCTGATGGAGATCGAATACGCCGGCATCTTCATGATCGACGGGGTTCCGGACGAGCAGCTTCATCCTTTCCTGATGATCGAATGCCCGCGGATGATCTTCCCGTTCCTGCGCCGGATCGTCAGCGACGTGACCCGCGATGGTGGGTTCCCGGCGCTGAATCTCGACACGATCGATTTTGTCGCGCTCTATCGCCAGGACATGGCGCGCCGCGCCGAAGCGCAAAAGGTCAGCGGGACGGCGTAAACCGTTTCCAGACTGCGCCATCGCCCAGCCCTTCGACGAAAGAGGCATGGGCGGTGGCTTCTTCCTCCGTCAATCGCGGCTTGAGCGCGGTCGGGCGCGGTTTCGGGCGCCAGGCTTCGCTCGCCGCGCTTCCGGTTCCCGTGCTTCGGCTGACAGAAAGCCCGAAATCCGGCTGCCGGCCCCCGATCAGTTCCAGATAGACCTCGGCCAGGATCTCGCTGTCGAGTAGCGCCCCGTGCAGGGTTCGCGACGAGTTGTCGATTCCGAACCGACGGCACAGCGCATCGAGCGAGGCCGGAGAGCCCGGAAATTTCTGCCGCGCGATGGCCAGCGTGTCGATGGCCCGTTCCCACGGGAGTGAGGGCAGGTTGATCCAACCCAGCTCGGCATTGAGGAATTTCATGTCGAAGGCTGCGTTGTGGATGACCAGTTTCGCGTCGCCCACGAAATCCAGGAATGCCTGCCCGATCTTGGCGAAGACCGGTTTGTCGGCGAGGAACTCGTCACCAAGCCCATGAACCTCGAACGCCTCCTGCGGCATCGCCCGTTCCGGGTTTATGTACTGGTGATAGGTGTTTCCGGTCGGCATGTGATTGTACAATTCGACCGCGCCGATCTCGACAATCCGGTCTCCGGTTTCAGGATCGAAACCTGTCGTTTCGGTATCCAGTACGATCTCACGCATTCGCCATTTTTCTCCGGATTTCCTCGATCAAGGATCGCACGGCAGCGCGGGCCGCTTCAAGCGTGACGGTTTCGATGACCACATCGGCGCGGACGCGCTTTTCGGCATCGGGGGTCTGACGGGCGAGGATCGACTCGAAATGCTCTTTCGTCATGCCCGGGCGCTCGAGGACCCGGGTGCGCTGCAGATCGGCCGGGGCGGAAACCACGGCAACGGTATCGACGCGCGCCTCGCCGCCGGTTTCGAACAGAAGCGGGATATCCAAAACGACGATGTCGCTGTCGGCCGTGTCCAGGAATTGCTTTCGATCTTCGCCGACCAGCGGATGCACGATGGCTTCGATCTTCTTGAGTGCCGCCGGATCGTGCGCGATCCAGGCCTTCAGGACCTCGCGGTCAACGGCACCCTCTCGGATCGCCTCGGGACAAAGTTTTGCGATCGCCTCAACCGCCGCGCCCCCGGGCGCATAAAGACGGTGAACCGCGGCATCAGCATCCCAAACGGGAATCCCTTCCTCGGCGAACATCTTCGCCGTGGTGGATTTGCCCATCCCGATGGACCCGGTCAGGCCGATGATGTACGGGCGTCTGCTCATTCGGCGAGCAGGATCTCGCGAAGATCGTCGTCGATCTCGGGTTTCTGGCCGAACCAGCGCTCAAACCCCGGGGTGGCCTGGTGGATCAGCATGCCCAGACCATCGACCGTGGTGCAGCCCTTCTCGGCCGCGCGGGACAGGAAATCGGTCTGCAGCGGGGTATAGACCAGATCGGTCACCACCGCGTCGGAAGACACATAGTCGAGCGACACCTTCAGTTCCGGCTTGCCCGTCATACCAAGCGAGGTGGTGTTCACCACGGTGGCGCACCCTTCCATCATCTCGCCCGCTTTCACCCAGTCGAAGACGTTGACCTTGGCCCCGAAATCCTTGCGCAGCGCATCAGCCCGGGCGCGCGTCCGGTTCGAGAGGCGAACCTCGGGCGCGCCAGCTTCCAGCAACGAGGACACGATGGCCCGCGCGGCGCCACCCGCGCCAAGCACCGCAGCCGGACCCTTGGAGGCCGACCACCCCGGCGCGCCTTCGACCAGGTTCTGGATGAAGCCATAGCCATCGGTGTTGTCCGCGTGAACCTTGCCGTCCTTGCGGAAAATGATCGTGTTGGCCGCCCCGATCAGCGCGGCGCGGTCGGTGACGATATCCGCCAAGCCCAGCATGGCTTCCTTGTGCGGGATCGTCACGTTGATGCCCACGAACCCTAGCCGTGGCAGCGTCTGCACGGCCTCGGCCAGGTCCGACGGCGCGATATCCATCGGGATATAATGTCCCGCGATCCCGTATTTCTTGAGCCAATAGCCATGAAGCCGCGGCGAACGGCTGTGCGCGATGGGCGAACCGATCACCCCTGCGAGTGGAATTTTGTTGTCACTCATCCCTCGATAACCCCCCTCAAGGTGAGATAACTCAGCAACTGGATCAAAGGTAGCCCGAGAACCGTGAAATAGTCACCCTCGATCCGCGCAAACAGGCGCACGCCTTCTTCCTCGAGCTTGTAGGCCCCGACCGAATGGCGGACGCTGTCCCAGTTTCTTGCAACGTAATCATCAAGATAGGCCTCCGACGCGCGACGCATCTGCAACCGGACCTGGCCCACGTGACGCCAGACCGGTTTGCCCTGATCATAGATAACGGCTGCCGAAAGAAGACTATGACGTTTGCCGTTCAGATCAGCGAGCTGGGCGCGGGCCTCTTCCGGCGTTTCGGGTTTCGCAAGCACCTTGCCATTCAGATCAAGCACCTGGTCTGATCCAAGAACCATCCGATCCGGAAATTTCTGGGCGGCTTTCGAGGCCTTCATCTCGGCCAGCGTATCGGCAATGTCGCGGGGCGGGGCGCCTTCGGCCATCATCGACTGGCGCACGGCTTCCTCGTCGATCCGCACCGGATGGGCCTCGAACGGCACGGCCGCATTGCGAAGAAGCGTTTGCCGGATCTCGGATCCGGAGGCGAGAACGAGGGGAGCGGACATGTGTGTGATCTTGTGGAAAATTTCTGTGCAGCTGGCGGGATCGCTTTCGGGAAAACCAACCCGGACGAAGATGTCAGACGTCCGGCACCGGATTGTCAAGCAACCGAGGGTTTCCCCCCACAGAGGGCAAGTTTTCTTTCGGCTCTGTGGAGAAGAGTTTCATCCCGTGTCCTGTAACAGGTTTTCCCTAGGTTCCGGAAAGAGTTTTTCTTATAACTTATTGTAATTATTATTATTTATTATGCCATTTCCCGATTTTCCACATGCTGTGATCAAATATAGGGCCCGGTTTTCGCCTGTGGATGACCTCGTGGTTCAACGGATAATCCACATGATCCACAGGGCCTAAGACTCCAACCACTTTTCTTTTCTTCTTTTCATTATTTAAAGAGATGGGATCGGAACGGAGTGATCACATGACGGACTTTCTCGCCTTGGCCTACCCTTGGGTAAAATCCCTACATGTGATCTCGGTGATCGCCTGGATGGCTGGCTTGTTCTATTTGCCCAGGCTTTACGTCTATCACGTTGAATCGGTCGAGAAGGGTAGCAAGACCGACGAGATGTTCCAGACCATGGAACGTCGTTTGCTGAGAGCCATCATGAATCCGGCGATGATCGCGACCTGGATTTTCGGGGTGATGCTGGCTTTCACGCCAGGGATCGTGGATTGGGCAGCGATCTGGCCCTATGCCAAGGGCGCTTCGATTGTCGGGATGACTTGGTTTCATCACTGGCTTGGGCGGCGGCGGAAAGAGTTCATGCGGGGTGAGAACACGCGCGATGGGCGTACCTATCGGATCATGAACGAGGTTCCGACGATCTTGCTGGTGGTCATCGTGGTGTCGGTCATCGCGCGCCCGTTCTGAGCAACGTTGACTCGGCGCCAACCGCCCACTAGATAGCGCTCAGCCCGCCGTCCGGCGGAGTGGATTCCCATATGACATAGACCGCGCGTCCCGAAAGGGCCGGTCCACCGGATTTTTCCCCCATGACTGAACGCCTGAACCTTGCCGATCTGAAAGCCAAGACCCCGAAAGACCTTCTTGCCATGGCGGAGGAGCTCGAGATCGAGAACGCCTCGACCATGCGCAAGGGCGACATGATGTTCGCCATCCTCAAGGAACGCGCCGAAGAGGGCTGGGAAATCTCGGGGGATGGGGTGCTGGAAGTGCTCCAGGACGGGTTCGGATTCCTGCGCTCGCCGGAAGCGAACTACCTGCCGGGCCCGGATGACATTTATGTCAGCCCGGATATGATCCGCCAGCACAGCCTGCGCACCGGCGACACGGTGGAAGGCGTGATGCAGGCCCCGCGCGAGAACGAGCGTTATTTCGCGATCACCAAGGTCACCTCGATCAACTTCGAGGATCCCGAGCGGGCGCGGCACAAGATCAACTTCGACAACCTGACGCCGCTTTACCCGGATGAGCGGCTGCAGATGGAGATCGAGGATCCCACCATCAAGGATCGCTCGGCCCGGATCATCGACCTCGTGGCGCCGATCGGGAAGGGCCAGCGGGGTCTTATCGTGGCACCGCCGCGCACCGGTAAGACGGTGCTTCTGCAGAACATCGCGCAATCCATCGCGACAAATCACCCGGAGTGCTACCTCATCGTTCTTCTGATCGACGAACGGCCTGAGGAAGTCACCGACATGCAGCGCAGCGTGAAGGGCGAGGTGATCTCCTCGACCTTCGACGAACCGGCGACGCGTCACGTGGCCGTGGCCGAGATGGTTATTGAAAAGGCCAAGCGCCTGGTGGAACACAAGCGCGACGTGGTGATCCTGCTGGACTCCATCACCCGCCTGGGCCGCGCCTATAACACCGTGGTTCCGTCTTCGGGCAAGGTGCTGACCGGTGGTGTCGACGCTAACGCGCTGCAGCGGCCCAAGCGGTTCTTCGGTGCTGCGCGGAATATCGAGGAGGGCGGTTCGCTCACCATCATCGCCACCGCGCTGATCGATACCGGCAGCCGGATGGACGAGGTGATCTTCGAAGAATTCAAGGGCACCGGTAACTCGGAACTCGTCCTGGATCGCAAGGTTGCCGACAAGCGCGTCTTCCCGGCGATGGACATCCTCAAGTCCGGCACCCGGAAAGAGGACCTGCTGGTCGACAAGATCGATCTGCAGAAAACCTATGTTCTGCGCCGGATCCTGAACCCGATGGGCACCACGGATGCGATCGAGT
>JABURR010000070.1 GCA_014762635.1 Paracoccaceae bacterium | reverse complement strand
CCGGCGCGATGGACGTGACCCCACCCCCCGCCCCGAACGCGGAGGAGCACCGCTTCCCCTGCGCCCAATGCGGCGCGGACCTGCGTTATGCGCCGGAACAGGGGGCCCTGGTCTGCGATCACTGCGGGTTCCGCGAAGCGATTTCCGAGGGACCTTCGGGCGCGATCCGGGAAACCGCCTTCACCTTCGACGCGGGCAACCTGCCCGACGATGAGATGGAGGAGACGCGCGTCCTCTCCTGCCCCAACTGCGGGGCGCAGGTAGAATTCGCCCCGTCGATTCACGCAGCCGAATGCCCGTTCTGCGCCACCCCCGTGGTGACCGACACCGGCACCCACCGCCATATCAAGCCACGCGCCGTGATCCCCTTCGCATTGGACGAAGGCGCCGCGCGCAAGGCGATGAACGACTGGCTGGGCCGGCTCTGGTTCGCCCCGAACGGGTTGCAGGCCTACGCCCGCAAGGGTCGGCGGATGCAGGGGATCTACGTTCCCTACTGGACCTTCGACGCGGACACCGCCTCGGACTACACGGGCGAACGCGGGACAGTCTATTACGAAACCCGCACCGTGCGTCGGAACGGCGAGACCCGGACTGAGCGCATACAGAAGATCCGCTGGCACCCCGTCGCGGGTCACGTGGCGCGGTTCTTCGACGATGTGCTGGTGCTGGCCTCACGGTCACTGCCCCGGCGGCATACCGATGCGCTGGAGCCCTGGGACCTCTCGGCGCTTGCCCCCTACCGGCCCGAATACCTCGCCGGGTTCAGGGCCGAGGGTTACACGGTGGACCTGCAAGAGGGCTACAACGGCGCCCGCGTTAAAATGGATCGCGTGATCCAGCGCGACGTCCGCTTCGACATCGGCGGCGACCGGCAACGCATCCATCACGTGGACACGCAGGTTAGCGACGTGACCTACAAGCACATCCTGTTACCGGTCTGGCTGGCGGCCTATCGCTACCGCGGCAAGGCCTATCGCTTCGTTGTCAACGCTCAGACCGGCCGGGTTCAGGGGGAACGCCCCTGGTCGGCATGGAAGATCGCCTTCGCGGTGATCCTGGCGCTGATCCTTGCGGGAACCATCGGCTATTTCGCCGCCCAGCAGGGGTGATCTCCGGGGTGACTTGCCGGGACGGCCGCATCGCTCAGCGCTACATCAAGACCGTTGCCCCAACGCTCCGTTGGCGCTAACAAAGCGGACAATCCGAGGGAGGGAAACCCGATGATCCTGTGTTCCGGCGAAGCCCTGATCGACATGCTGCCGCGCCGGACCCCGGCGGGCGAGGATGCGTTCGCCCCCTATGCTGGCGGCGCGGTGTTCAATACCGCCATCGCGCTGGGACGCCTGGGCGCACCGACGGGGTTCTTCTCGGGTTTGTCCTCCGACCTCTTCGGCCAGCGCCTGACCCGTGCGCTTGCAGACAGCCACGTGAGCGCCGAACACGCAGTCATCTCGGATCGGCCCACCACGCTGGCCTTCGTTACGCTGACCCATGGCCACGCCAGCTATGCCTTCTATGATGAGGGCACCGCGGGCCGTATGCTATCCCCAGACGATCTGCCCGCCCTGCCCGACGATATCGAGGCGATGTTCTTCGGCGGCATCTCCCTCGCCGTTGAGCCCTGCGCCACCGCCTACCACGCCCTGATGGCGCGCGAGGCCGCGCAGCGCGTGACAATGCTCGACCCAAACATCCGCCCCGGCTTCATCCGCGACGAGACCGCCTTCCGCGCCCGGATCGACGCGATGATCGCGCTCGCCGATATCGTGAAGCTCTCGGATGAGGATCTGCACTGGCTCGAAGGCGACGGACCGTTGCCGGAACTTGCGCAGAAGCTGCTTGCCAAGGGGGCAAAGGTTGTCTGCATCACCGAAGGCTCCAAGGGCGCGACAGGCTATACCGCGCGCGGGCCAGTTTCGGTTGCGGCAAAGAAGGTCGAGGTCGTGGATACCGTCGGCGCGGGCGATACGTTCAACGCGGGCGTCCTCGCGGCGTTGCACCGGGCCGGCGCGCTGACCAAGGAGCGCATCGCCACGCTAGACGACGCCACGCTGCATGACGCGCTGGAACTCGGCGTCCGCGCCGCCGCCGTCACCGTGAGCCGCGCGGGCGCGAACCCGCCGTGGGAAAGAGAGCTCTGATGCGCGCGCTTATCCAACGTGTCAGCGAAGCCGCCGTCCGGGTGGATGGCGCAACAATTGGCCAGATCGGACCCGGCCTTCTGATCCTGATCTGCGCCATGCAGGGCGACACCGAGGCCGAGGCCGACCGCCTTGCCGCCAAGATCGCCAAGCTGCGCATCTTCAAGGACGAGGCGGGCAAGATGAACCGCTCGGTCAGGGACAGCGGCGGTGCGGCGCTGGTGGTCAGCCAGTTCACGCTCGCCGCCGATACCTCGCGCGGGAACCGGCCCGGGTTCTCCACCGCCGCCGCACCCGAAAACGGCCGCCGCCTCTATGGCTATTTCGCCGAGCGGATGCGGGCCGAAGGGCTGGAGGTCGCCACCGGTGAATTCGGCGCCGACATGGCCGTGAGCCTGGTGAACGACGGCCCCGTGACGATCTGGTTCGACACCGACGCCTGAGGCGCAACGCACGGTCTGCTCACCTCTCGCTAACCTTGTCCGCACTAGATGACGGCCTTCCCTGCGCCGCCCCTGGCCCGGTTTTCCGTGGCCCTGCGCGGTGCCAATCCGGACGGAGGCCCCATGACCAACCCATTCCAGAACCGCGCGATGACCCTCAACGGACCGGCCAGCGACCTTGCGCCGATCACGCCGAACGACGGGGCGGACCTGCCCACCATCGCCGTCGCGCTTTATATCGAGACCGGCGGCGACATCGCCCTTGTCACCGTGCGCGGCCAGAGCCGTAGCGTGAAGGTCGCCGATTTCGCGATCCTCCCCGTGGGCACGCGCCGGGTGCTGGCGACCGGCACCACTGCCATCGGCATCCACGCGCTGACGGTGTCCTGATGCTGGGCATCGGTGCCGGGATCGACACGCTGGCCACGGCGCGGCGCGGGGCGATCTTCTCACCGCTCGATCTTGCTCCGCGCGCATGGTTCGACCCTTCGGACATGGGCGGCTTGTTCCAGGACAGCACCGCCACCCAGCCCGTCACCGGCGATGGCGACCCGGTTGGCGCGATGCTCGACCGGTCCGGCAACGGGGCGCATCTGCTACAATCCGCAGCGGCACGTCGCCCGATCTATCGCGAGGGCGGCGGGCAGCGCTGGCTGGAGTTCGACGGAATGGACGACATCCTGACCGCTGCCCTGCCCCTGGCCCAGCCCGCCAGCGTGATCTTCGCCATCGAGACCATCACGCCGGGGTCGGGGGCAACCGGAGATATCGTGCTGGGTGGAACCGCCAGCACCGTCACGCTCGAAATCGACGAGGCGATCAGCATCTATGCCGGGGCGCAACTCGTCAGCCCGGTCGCGCCACAGCCCGGAGACCAGATGGTCCTGACGGCAGTCTTCAACGGGTCCGGCAGCCAGTTGCGCAAGGACGGCGCGGTGATCGCCAGCGGCAATCCGGGCACCTCAAGCAGCGCCAGTTTCAGCCTCGGAGACAACGGGTTCGGACGCCATGCACGGATGCGCTGCTTCGGGCTGGCGATCTACGGCCTTCTGTCCGAAAGCGATACGCGCAAGGTCGAAGGCTGGATAGCGCGGCGCCTTGGCCTCTGAGGCCTCGCGGTAACCGCTTGGCAATATCCTGCGGCTAATCCTGATCCCGGAAACGCGCCGGAGACAGGCTTGAACGTCACCACTCAAAACGAAACCCGGGCGCCCTTCTTCGGGGGGCGCCCGGCCTTCAGGCTCCGCCACCGGCTGTTCAGGCTGGGTTGGCGGGTCTGCTGGATCCTGCTCGCGTCCTGGACACCGCCGCAGATGCGGGGCTGGCGGCGAATGCTTCTGCGCATGTTCGGCGCGCGGATGGACCCATGCAGCGACGTGCGCGCCAGCGCCTGGGTCTGGTATCCCCCCAACCTCGAGATGGGCGCGCATTCCATCCTCGGTCCCGGGGTGATCTGCTACAATCAGGCCCCGGTGCGGATCGGCTGCCACAGCGTCATCTCGCAACGCAGCCACCTTTGCGCCGGAACCCATGATTTCACCACGCCCGATTTCACGCTGGTCACCCGCCCGATCCGCATCGGGGATGAGGTCTGGGTCTGCTCCGAGGCTTTCGTCGGCCCGGGCGCAACGCTCGGCGCCGGCACGGTGGTGGGCGCGCGCGGCGTGGTGACGGGAGAGGTCGCACCCTGGACGATCCTTGCGGGCAACCCCGCGCGACCCATCGGCAAACGGGCGCAGTTCGGCCGGGCCTAGACCGTCAGCAGTTGATCCAACCCCTCGCAAAACCGGGCTACGTCCCCTGCCTCGGCGCGTTCTGCCGCCGCCTGCGCCATGCACCGCCAGAGCGCCTCGTCCCGGTGCAGTAGCTCCATGAAAAACGCCAGCCCCTCGGCGCTGTCGGGCGAGACGGTGAAGCCGTTCACCCCGTCGCGGACCAATTCATCCGCCGCGCCGCAGACATGGCTCAGGATCACCGGCAGCCCCATGGCCTGTGCCTCGATCACCACGTTGCCGAACTGCTCCTCGCGGCTGGGCAGCAGCAGCGCCAGGGCACGCCCCAGTTCCTGCGCCACGCCCTCGCGCTGCAGGAAGCCGCACCAGCGAAGATCGCCCGCGATGCCCAGTTCCTCGGCCAGGTGCCGTAGCCCGGCTTCCTCCGGCCCGTCGCCACAGATCGTCAGGGGGCGCGGGTCCTCCACCCGCGCGCGATAGATCGCATAGGCCTGCAACACCATCCCGAGGTTCTTTTTCGGCACCAGCCGCGCAACCGTCAGAAACCCCCGCTGCGTAAACACCTCCCCCTCCGGCGCGGGCGGCGCCCCGGCATCGCGCCGCACCCGGGCGATCGACAGGCTGTTGTAGCCCCCCGCCACTCGGTCGGTCGCGAAACCCAGAAACCGCGCATAGTCCCGGCTGCGCGTGCTTGAGGCGAGCATCCCGCGATAGGGCAGGAAGAACACCCGTTTCGCCAGCTCCCTTCCGGCCCGGCGCGGGCGGTCGTCGAACTTGGAACATCCCATGGCCAGCACCCGGCTGCCTGTCAGCCGCAGCCAAAGCGCGAAGAGAAACACCTCGGGCCGTTCCGGGTGGCAGAGCACGTAATCTCCGCGCCCGATCCGCCGGGCCGCCACGATCAGCCCGCCCAGCAACCGCATCCGCGCCCAAGCCCCGTAGACGGGCGCGGACAGAAGCGTGATGCGTTCGCAGGCCGTGGCTTCCGCCTCCCACCTGTAGACCTCGCTCTGGCCAAACAACTCCAGCCCGACCACCCGGCGCACCTCGAAATGCGCCGTGACAGCGGCAAGGCGGTCCAGGTGCATTGGGCCGAAATTCTCCCACATCAGGACAAGCGGGCGCATCGCTAGCCCCCCCGGAACGTCACGCGCGGCAGGATCGCCACGAAGAGCCAGTAGAACATCAGCGAGAACAAGGCCGGCCCCAGAACCGCGCCGACGCTGCCGCGATAGAGGATCGGAAGCTGGGCGATCAACATGAACGAGAGCACCGGCACCCCGTTGAGCCGGTGCAGCCTGAGCAGAACCATCCGGAACCCCAACGCCAGCAGAACCGAACCGACAACCACGCCGATCATCCCGAAATCCCGCATAAGGTCGCCCAGCACCGGCCCCGAGAGGTTGGCCGTTCCGACCAGCGCCCCCGACAGCAGGTCGTCGCCGACATAGGCGCCCAAGACCTCGGGCTTGCCGGGCCAGAGCGTGCGCGGCACGAAGAAAAACAGGATCGCGCCAAGGCTTGCCCCGAAACTGTGCCCGTCCCGCTCGATCAGGGTCTGCAGGTGCAGCAGCACGTGGCTCGCATCCAGGTAGGCGAGAAACCGGTCGGGCGAGAGCCGCTGCAGGGCCAGCGCCGCCATCTCGACGCCGAAGCGCGAGGTGAGGCTGAGGACCGGCAACACCACGACCAGCCCCGCAAGCGCGGCAAGACAGAACCGCCCGTAACCGCGCAGGCCCGGCAACAGGATCAGCAGGATCGGCAGCCAGGCCTGCAACAGCATGAACCGCGCGACGTTGAACGGGTTGAACAGGATCGCGGTCAGAACAAGCGCCAGCGCCTTGACTGCCAACCCCGCCACCCCGCTTCGCGGCGCGGCAAGGCAAACCAGCGCAAAGGCCATGAACGCCGCGCGCGAGAAGACCGCGAAAAGCGAGGCCTCCCCGCTTTTCCCCAACCGTGGCGCGGCGGCATTGGCCCAGCCTCCGCGCAGCGAGATATCGGCGAGGAACAGCGCGATCAGAATCGCCACAGCGACAGGCGCCGGGATCAGAACCCGCAAGTCGCGGCGTTCCGGGCGGCCCGCAGGAAGCAGCGCAAACGCCGCCAGATGGGCGATGAACAGCGCCGTGAACAGCAGGATCAGGTGATGCTGCGGATAGATCACCCGCGCGCCGAACGGGTATTCCACGATGGCCCCGCGTGCGAAGAACAGGCTGCCCTCGGGCTCGGTCAGGGTGGCGGCGGGGGCCAGCACGAAGAAGATCGCCATCAAGAGCCAGAACATGTCCACCGGCGAGACCTCAGGGTCCGGCGCCCGCGCCCCGGCGGCGCAGGCCAGCAGCGAAAGCGGCAGCACATAGGGCAGGATCGACAGGCCCGGCGCCGCCAGCATCGCCACCGCCAGAACCGCGATCTGCACAAGCACGCGGGCCTGTCCGGGGCTCATGCGGCCACCCCGACGGGGGTGGTGCCAAGCAGGCGCCGGTTGCCCCAGCGTTGCGCCAACCCTCCGCCACCTTGCGCCAGCGCGGTCGCCAGAACCGCCCCGAAAGCGCCGAGCCATTCGCCAAGGGGACCCCCCAGAACCACGAGTACCGCGAGCGCGGCAAGCGAGGTTACCATATTTGGCCCAAGTCGCCCCAGCGCTTGCCCCAGGCAGAATCCCGCAGCCCCTACCGCCGCGCCAAGCCCGCCCAGGGCCAAGACGCCGACCTGAAGCAGATAGCCCGCATCCACCTGACCCAGCCAGAGCAGCGACAGGACGGGCGCCCCTGCCGCAGCCAGACCAAGGGCCGCAGCCGTGGCGTAGATCATCCGCCGCTCGGTAGTGCCGAAGAGGTTGCGCAGGGCATCCCTCTGCCCCGCCAACGCCGCCATGGCCGGGATCGTCGCGGCGAGGCCCGCGCTTGTCATCACACGTGGCAGGGTCACGGTCTTGTAGGCCAGTTCGTACAGCCCCTGCGCCGCGAGCCCCCCGGCATGGCCGACCAGAAGCTTCGAGACCGGCTCGAACAGGCCCGCGGCCAGGCTCACCGCCTGCAGGCGCAACCCGACACCCATCAGGGCTGAAAGGCTGTCGCGGCGGAACTCCAACGGAAGCCATGCAACAATGGACAGTCGGCGCCGAAGCGCGATCCAGCCCAAGGCGCAAACCAGCCCGGCCTGGGCAATCTGCGCCAGCGCCAACCCGGTCAACCCATGGCCGGGAACCAGCCAGAGCACGAGGGTAAGCTGCACCCCGTTGCCCACGATCGAAAGCCGCGCCGCAAGATGGCCAAGGTGCAGCCCCCTCAACACCGCCAGCGGCGCGGCACCCTGTGCGGTGAGAAAGAACAGAAACGCCAGCGCGGGCAGCAGGCCCTGAGCAGAGTGAAGATGGGCATCGGGCACCAGGGCCGGAAGCGCGAACCGGAGCAGCAGAAACCCCGCCAGCCCGGCCAGCGCGCCTAAGGCTGCATGGGCGATGAGGCCGGTCTGCACGTCCCGTCGCAGCGCCTCCTGCCCGGCGCCCTCAGACGCCACGTGGCGCAATAGGGCCGCCGGCAGGCCTGGATCGCCCAGCCGCGCAAAACCGATCCAGGCCATCAGCAGCGACCAGAGGCCCAGCGCCTCGAGCCCGTCGCCCATGATCACGAGGCGGTAGCTGACCACCACCGTGGCAAGGTTCACCGCGAAGCCCAGAACCGCCGCGCGGACATTGCGCGCGATTTCGAACCTCGCGGCGGCCATCGTCAGCCCGCCGCGCCCCAAAGCGCGCGGTCCAGCCGTTCAAGGCTGTCGTGCCGCATCCGCGCCGCGCGGGCCACGGCGGCGTCGGGGTCGGGCGCGGGGATCGCGGCAGTGGTCAGGCCCGGCAGATCCTCGGGCACCAGGGCGAGGTGCGGGATCGCTTCGACCTCGGCCAGCCGGTGCAGCAGGCTGCCGCGCCGGACGATCACCGGGCAGCCACGCTGCACCGCGCGTCCGTATATCCCCGAGGCCTGGTCATAGGCCGCATCATAGAGGCACCAGACCGCGTCGGCAGCCTCATGGAAGGCCGCCAGTTCCGGCTCGGACAGATGGCGCGGCAGGCAGAACCCGCCGCTGGACTTGAGCACCGCGGACATGGGCTCCAGCCCCGGGGCGACGCGGCCGCCACCGGCGAAGAGGAACTTCCCCCGCAGCGCGGGGCTATCGCGGAACGCGGTCACGAACTCCGGAAATCCCTTCAGCGCATTGAGGCTGCCCGGTGCTGCGATGACCATCCTGCCCCGCGCCGCCCTTCGGATATCATCGCGCAGCGCATGGGAGACCGGTCGGGCAACGGGCCGGTCCCAGAGCTGGAAATCGTGGATCCCGTCGTCGGCGATCAGCCCGCCCCCCTCCATAAGGTCACGCGGCAGCAGCGTCAGGCAGCGCACGTTCCCGTGGCGGCGCAGCCCGCGCAACATCCGCCTTTTGCAGCGCAGGCGCAGGGTCTGACCCCTGAGCGCGGGCAGCGGGCGGAACAGGAACCCCACCGTCCGCCGCCCCAGTGCCGCCCGCCAGAGGCAGAGCGACAGGAACAGCAAAAACCCGTCCTCGATCATCAACACCAGCACGGGGCCACGCTGGACGAAGGCCCGGAGCCAGCCGCCATGCCGCCCGCCGGTGATCGCCTTGGCGAACGACAGGTACTCGGCCCGATGCCCGCCCTGCGCACGGCCCACCAGCAGCACGCGATCTGCCGCGCGGGCAGCGGGGCGGAGGGTTTCCATCCGGCTCATGGGGCGCCGCGCGCCTGCTGGGACACCCGGCGGATTGGCCGATAGCGGGTGGCGGCAAGGGCCTCGATATCCGCAACAAAGCGCGGCAGGATGCGCTGCCGGTCCCACAGCGCCTCGGCCCTTGTGCGGGCCCGGGCGCCGAGCCGAGCCCGCAAGTCGGGATCGTCCAGCAGGGACCCGACCGCGTTGGCCAGCCCGTCCAAGTCGCCCGGCGGCACCACGGCGCCGCAACCGCCCACCGCGCTGGCGATGGCGGTGCCGGGATCGGCGGTGGCCACCACGGGCCGCCCCGAGGCCATCATGTTCGTCAGCTTCGAGGGCAGAACCAGGTCCGCCGCCCCGGCGATCTGCGGCAGCAGGTGCATCTCGGCCATGGCCAGCAACTCTCCCAACCGCTCGGCAGGCTGGAGCGGGAGGAGGTGCAGGTTCGGCAGACCTTCAGCGGCACGGGCGAGGTCCCCTCGCATCGGGCCATCGCCGCAGACCACCAGTGCCACGTCGGGGCGATGGGCAAACCGTCGGGCAAGATCGGGGAAAAGCTCAAGCCCCTGCTTGCGCCCCAGCGTCCCGGAATAGAGCAGCACCCGCTTGCCGGTGAGCCCAAGCTCGGCCCGGAGCGGCGGATCCTCGGGCCCGGGGCGCACGCCTTCGAGGTCGGCCCAGTTGGGGACGAGCATGGCGCGGGCGGGGTCGATGCCCTTGTCGAGCAATCGCTGGTGCATCGGCGCGCTGATCGTGCTGACCCGGTCGAAGCCGCGCAGGATCACCGACTCGGTCCCAAGCGCGCCGCGACCCAGCGCCCGCCCACCGGGCAGAAGGCCCGTGGCCCGGGCAGCCTCCACCTCGAAATCCTGGACGTGGAGCCAGCAGGGCGCGCCGCTCACCCGCGCAACGGCCCAGCCCACGGGCCCCGCCAGAAGCCCCGGCGCGATGGCTAGAACGAGGTCGGGCCGCCCGTACATCACGTCGTTAAGCAGGGCGGGAAAGGCGGATAGCGCGAAGCTCATGTGGTGCAGAAGCCGCCGCATGCCGGTCGGCCGACGCGGCACGTAGAGCGGGCAGCGCACCAGCGTCACGCCGGGGCGCGGATGCTCCACTTTGTAGCGCAGCGCCGAGTACCCCGCGAACACCCGCCAGCCGGGATAGTAGGGCGGCGCGGTCACCACGGTGACATCGTGCCCGGCGTCGGCCAGTGCGGCGACCATCCCCTCGGTATAGACGGCGGTAGAAATGGGTTCCGGCGCGTAATTGAGGCCCAGGACCAGAACGCGAAGGGGCCGCGCGGGCCTCATCTGCCCGTCCCCAACAGCACCGCCGGGACCGTGCGCAGCAGGATCCCCAGATCCTCCCACAGGCCGATCCGGTTGGCATAGGCCGTGTCATAAAGCACCCGCGTGGCCATCGCCGTGTGCTGCCGTGCCCGCACCTGCCAGAGCCCGGTCAGGCCCGGGCGCAGGCGGAAATATCCGCGCCCGCCCTCGCGCAGGTAGAGATCGAGCTGCGAGGCCATGAAGGGGCGCGGGCCGACAAAGCTCATCTCGCCGCGCAGGATGTTGAAGATCTGCGGCAACTCGTCGAGGCTGCTTTTCCGAAGCAACTGCCCCAACCACGTGACGCGGGGATCGTGGCGCAGCTTCTGCGCCCGCTCCCATTCGCGGGCGGCTGCGGGATCGTCGGCACAAAGCGCGGCAAGTCGGGCCTAGGCGTCCGGGCGCATGGTGCGCAGTTTCCAACAGCGGAAGATACGCCCACCCCGGCCCACCCGTTCCTGCCCATAGAACCCGGGACCACCATCGAGCCGGACCAGTATCCAGAGCAGGGCCACGAGCGGCAGCACGAGAGGCAGAACCAGAAGCGCAAGCCCCAAGTCGAGCAGCCGCTTGCCCCCCTCGCGATAAGAGATTGGCCGCGCCCGGTCAGGCTGAAGATCGATCAGGCCGTGGGTCAGGTAATCGAGCGTCGTCATGGTCACTCCGGCACTGGCGCGGGGTGACAAAGCGTCATCCGCGCAGGGAACAGTCCCTGCGAAGAAACGCGTGCTTTCTTAGGAAAGCGCTAATTCCGGAAGGAAATCAGGAAGAAATCCCGGATCAGGCGCGGTGCGCCCCGTCGGCAAGGCCTTTCACGAAACTCAGGATCTCGGACACCGGCTTGCCTGCAGCGATCTCGCTGACGATGGCCGAGCCCACGACGGCGCCATCGGCGACGCGGGCGATGGCCTCGCTCGTCTCAGGCGTCTTGATGCCAAAGCCCACGATCACCGGCAGATCGGTCTTGGCCTTGATCCGTGCAACCTCGGGGGCGACATCGGCGGCCTGCGCCTCGGCCGCGCCGGTGATCCCGGTGATCGAGACGTAATAGACGAAGCCCGAGGTATTCTGCAGCACCTTGGGCAGGCGCTTGTCATCGGTGGTGGGCGTGGCGAGGCGGATGAAGTTGATCCCGGCCTTCTGCGCGGGGATGCAGAGCTCCTCGTCCTCTTCCGGGGGCAGGTCCACGATGATCAGCCCGTCAATCCCGGCATTGACCGCATCGGCCAGGAACCGGTCAACCCCGCGCGAATAGATCGGGTTGAAATAGCCCATCATCACGATCGGCGTGGTGGGGTCGCCCTTGCGGAACTCGGTCACCATGTCGAGCGTCTTCTGCAGCGTCTGCCCGCCCTCGAGCGCGCGCTGACCGGCAAGCTGGATCGTGGGGCCATCGGCCATCGGGTCGGTAAACGGCATGCCCAGTTCGATGATGTCCACACCGGCATCCGGCAGGCCCTTCATCACCGCCAGCGAGGTGTCGTAATCGGGATCCCCGCCCATGATATAGGCGACGAAGGCCTTTTTTCCCTCGGCCTTGAGCTTGGCGAATCTGTCGTCGATACGAGTCATCGGGCGGTCCTTTTCATCCAGCCCGCCCGATGTGCCCAATGCCGGAGGGAAAATCAATCGCCCGGGCCACATTTGCTGCCCCGCCGCGGTATTTTCCGCGCCGCTTGCGGAACCCTCGCCAAGCCCCTAGAAGCACCGCGATTACATTGGAGGCAAATCATGGGCTTCAAGACCGGGATCGTGGGGCTGCCGAACGTCGGCAAGTCGACGCTTTTCAACGCGCTGACCAAGACCGCGGCGGCGCAGGCGCAGAACTTCCCCTTCTGCACGATCGAGCCCAACGTGGGCGAGGTTGCCGTGCCCGACCCACGGCTCGACAAGCTGGCCGAGATCGCCAAGTCAAAGCAGGTGATCCCCACCCGGATGACCTTCGTCGACATCGCGGGCCTGGTGAAGGGCGCGTCGAAGGGCGAGGGTCTGGGCAACCAGTTCCTGGCCAACATCCGTGAATGCGACGCCATCGCCCATGTGGTCCGCTGCTTCGAGGATGGCGACGTGACCCACGTGGAAGGCCGCGTCGACCCCATCGCCGATATCGAGGTGATCGAGACCGAGCTGATGCTGGCCGACCTGGAATCCATCGAACGCCGCTTGCAGAACCTCTCGCGCAAGGTGCGGGGCGGCGACAAGGAAGCCGTCGATCAGGAGCGCCTGCTGAAAGCTGCCGCCGAAGCGCTGGAAAACGGCAAGCCCGCCCGCACGGTCGAGGTCTCGGAAGATGACCAGAAGGCCTGGCGGATGCTGCAGCTTCTGACCGCGAAGCCGATCCTCTATGTCTGCAACGTGGACGAGGGCGACGCGGCCACCGGCAACGCCCATTCCGAGCGCGTGGCCCAATACGCCGCCGAACAGGGCGCGGGCATCGTGGTGATCTCGGCCAAGATCGAGGAAGAGATCAGCCAGCTCGACGCCGAGGAAGCCGCCATGTTCCTCGAGGAAATGGGGCTCGAGGAAGCCGGTCTCGACCGGCTGATCCGCGCCGGTCACGAGCTTCTGGGCCTGCAGACCTATTTCACCGCCGGCCCGAAAGAGGCCCGCGCCTGGACGATCCGCAAGGGCTATCTCGCGCCGCAGGCCGCCGGGGTGATCCACGGCGATTTCGAGCGCGGCTTCATCCGGGCCGAGACGATCTCCTACGACGACTACATCGCCTGCAACGGCGAGCAGGGCGCCAAGGACGCAGGCAAGATGCGCGTGGAAGGCAAGGGCTACGAGGTGAAGGACGGCGACGTGCTGCACTTCCTGTTCAACGCGTAAGCGGAAGACGGAGCCTCTACCTACCCCTTCACATCGATCGGCTGCGCCGAGGTGGGCGAGGCGGCGAAGGCGGGGCGGGCCTCGAGCCGATCGGCATAGGCGGCAAGCGCGGGATGGGCGCCGCGCCAATCGAGGTCGGGCATCCTGAGCGAGACATAGGCCAGCGCCGCGCCCGCCGCGATATCGGCGCGCGTGAAGACCCCGCCCACCATGTGATCACCGCTCAGGGCATCCTCCAGCGCGGCAAGCCCGGCGTCGATCTTGTGGCGTTGCCGGGCGATCCACTCCTGGCTGCGCAGGTCCGG
This sequence comes from Paracoccaceae bacterium, assembly GCA_014762635.1. GTDB lineage: Bacteria > Pseudomonadota > Alphaproteobacteria > Rhodobacterales > Rhodobacteraceae > JABURR01. The sequence continues at coordinate 126,631 of JABURR010000070.1, read as the reverse complement.
GGGCCGCGCGACCTCGAGCACGATCAGCACCACCGCGTCGCAGATCCCGTCCGCTAACGCCTCGATCTGCCGGATCTCCAGCGCGTGGTTCGCGGGCGTCAGCTCCGGCCCCGGCAGCGTGTCGATCACATCGAGGATCACCCGGCTGTCGAAATAGCTGCGCCCGTCGGGCAGGGTCAGCACCGGCACCTTGGCCAGCGGATTGCGCCGCGCCACGATCATCCCGTCGTTCCAGGGGTTCTCGACGATCTCCTCGAAGGGGATGCCCTTTTCACGCAGGGCAATCCGGGCCTTACGGGCAAAGGGGCTCGGCGTGGCGATCAGAAGCTGGTAGCCCATGGGCGACCTCCCGGGTCAGGCGGATGCCATGCAGCCTAGCCGACGACCCCGGCCATGCGCCAGCCCAAGGGGATCGAGGTTCAGGTTCGGTGGCTTTCAGCCCTGGCGATCCTCGGCAAAGAGGTAGAGCACGAGGGCCACCGCGACGAGGATCGCAAAGAACAGGAAGATCGCGCTGTAGGGGGCGGTGGCGGGCGGTCCCGGGAAGCCCGCGAAAAGCCAACCGGTGACGACCTGAAGCACCCCGGTTCCGCCGATGGCGAAAAGCGTGAGCAGCGTCACGCCGCGGCCCACCATGTGCGGCGGGAAGAAAGCCCGACCATGCGCCATCACCGCCGGGTAGGAAGCCCCGACGAAGCCGAGTGCCGCAAGCCAGATCGCCACGCTCCACGAACCCATCGCGGGCCAGAGGCCGAGCGCCAGCAGGCAGCCGAACGCCAGAACATTTCCTCCGAACACGCCCCATTTTCGCGACCCGAGAAGTCGGTCCAGCGGACCGTAGACGAAGTTTCCCGCAACCATGGCCAGCCCCATCGCGAGGCTGACCCAGCCGATGCCAGCGGCATCCATATCATGGACATCGCTCATCATCGGCCCGACCCAGAGCCCGCGGATATTGGCCGCGGGCGCGTAACCCGCCAGCATCATCGGCGCGATCAGCCAGAGCGAACGCTCTTTCAGCAGATCGAGCAGCGAGCCGCCCGTCGTCTCATGCGGGACGGGCTCCGGATCCTGGACATAGCGGGCAATCGCCGCGGCGACCGCGAGCGTCAGAACCGCGACCCCGAAGACAGTACCTCGCCAGCCAAAGGCGGCCACGGCCCAGGCAAGGGGCACCGTCCCGGCGATATTGCCGAGCGACCCCAACCCGATCGACAGGCCCGCCAGCGTGCCGAACATCCGCGCGGGAAATTCGCGGGCATAGATGAAATAGGCTGCCACCAAAACCGGCGCACATCCGATGCCGATCAGGACCATCGCCACGACGATCGCCGTCGGCCCCTGGGCCAGCGCGAACAGCAGGGCCCCGCCGCCACCGCAAAGCGCCATCGGGATCGCCGAGGTGAAGCGCGGGCCGAACCGGTCAAGCGCCCAGCCCACCGGCAATTGCGCCGTTGCGAAAGCCATGAACCAGAGCCCCGAGGCCAGGGCCAGTTGCTCGGAACTGGCGCCGATGTCGCGGGCCAGATCGGGCGTCAGAACCGCAAGGAACGCGCGGTAGAATTGGCTGAGGACATAGCCCAGCAGCAAAAACGCTATCCCTGTCCGCATTCTCGGTCCTGCCTCGGCTTTTCCCGTCAAGATCGGACGGCCCCGGGGGGCGATCCGTTGGAACACATGCAGAGCGCCGGGGCGGGCTGCAACCGGGAAATGCCGGGGCTAGGCGTCTCCTAGAACCCGACCCTGGCCGCGACGTGGACGTTCGAGTTCTCGCGGAACTGGCCGTAGGGGGTGGCGTCCGAGGTGCCGAAGAAGTGGTTCGCACCACCCGAGAGCGTCCAACGGTCATCCAGCTTGTAGCTCACCCCGGCGCGGATCAGGCCGTCCTCGTCCGTGGGGCTGTAGAGCGAGAAGAGCGAGGCCTGGACGGTCTGGTTCAGGAACATGCCCGACAGGCGCAGGGACACGATATCGCGACGCTCGTCTCGCGCGGGCTGTCCGGGCGCCAGTGCCGCGGTATAGGCCGCGTAATCCTGCAGCCATTCCTGGTAGACCTGCGCGCCCAGGGTCAGTTCCGGGGCGATCTCGAACTGGTAGCCCGCGAGCCAGCGCACTTCGCTGTTGGGCAGGTTCGGGTCGCTGCCCGAGGGGTCGTCGAGGCTGTCGTGATACCCGGCTTCGATGTTGAAGATGCCGGGGCCAAGCGGCCCGCGGACGCTGGCGCCGGTCGCGGAGACACGGGGGAAGGTATAAAGGCCCGTTCCCGTGTCGAAGCCGGCGGGGCTCTTCCAGAAGCCGTCGTAGCGGTAGAGCGCCAGCTCGTAGGACCCGTAGGTCCTGTAGAGGCGCAGGGCAATCTCGTCATCCTCGAATGCCGCGTCCGGGCGGTCCACGTTGATCGGGTCCGCCGAGAGCGCGCCGGCCATCGGATCGTAGTAGGAGAGCCTTGACCCATCCGGAAACCGGTCGGCGTCGAACTGGGGCGTGTAGACGATGTCGAGGTTCGCCACCTCCGAGAACAGCGAAACCTTGGCCGCGTCGGAGGGCGCCTTCAGGTAACTCTGATCGCGGCCCAAGATGAAGCTGCGATAGTCCTTGGGGAAGAAGTCGTTGATGAACAGCATGTCCCCGGTACCCCATGTCAGGATCTGCCGACCGATCTTGACCTCGGCGAAGGGCGCGGGGCTGAAGCCAATGCTGGCCTCGCGCAGGTCGAACGGGCCAGTTCCTGTTTGAAGGTCCTGCGTTTCCCCATCGGCCAGCGCATCGGCCACCAGGTCGAAGGAGAGCCGCGCGGTGACGGCGACCCCGGCCTCGGCATCCACGTGGAGCCGGGCTTCCTGCAGCGTCTCATCCCCGTGCAGCGCCGTGTCGTTGGTTCGTGTCCCGGCCCGCACCTCGGCGAAGCCGGTGAAGGTGATCCCGCCAAGGGGATCGGCCGCCGCGACCGGTTCGTCCACGATCTCGATCGGCAGTGGCGGCGGGGCGGACCCGCCCCCGCCAAGCCCGTCGGGAAGCGGCGGCAGGCCCTGGGCCTGCCCGGCGGTGCCAGAGATCAGGGTGAAAAGGGCGGTCGGGATCAGGCCTGCCTGCGCATGTCTCATCCGCTCACCTCAGGAATTCGGTCGGCGCAGCGCGCAGCGCCCGCTCAGTGAAAACCTGCTCCGGCAGATCGACATTGTAGCGGACCCGACGGTAGCGGACCGCGGTACTGCCACCGATCCGGGAATCCGACATGCGGGCCTCGATCACGGTGGGAATTCCGTCGACATTCGAGACCTTCAGCGCCTCGTAAACGCGGTAGCGCTCCCCTTGCTTGTCGAAGAAATCGACCCGGACAGGGATGAAGCTGCGCTTCTCGATATAGGAGACGAAATGCGCGAACTCGACCCGGCCGCCGCGCGGCGTGCTGCGCAGCACGTAGTAGTCCGCGGTCGTGTCGATCAGTTCGTGCCGGTCCTCGCTGGGGTGACGGCCCGAGAGGTCCTCGTAGAAGAAATGCGAGCCGACGAAGCTGGTGCGCTCATCGCTGGCCGCGATCCGGCGCACCTGGTCGAGCGCCGGAAGGTAGAGCCAGCGGTCATCCGCGCCACGCGCCTTTTTCCAGACCAGGAACGAGGTACGCGACACATCGGCCGGGCGATGGAAATAGACATAGAATTTCTGATCGCCATTGGCCCCGCCATCGTTGCGGCGCAGGATCGTCAACTGTCGCTTGCGTTCACGTCCCTGCCGGTCGGTGATGACCATCGAGACATCCGCCCGACCGGTGCTTCCGGCGTAATAGGCGGCGGCACTGGCCTTGGCCGCGATGTCCTGGGCGGATTGCGCGAAGGCCGGAGCGGCAAGCGCGAGGCCGATAAGAGCGGCTAGAAAGGATCTCAGTTTCATTCGGCGGCCTCCGGAACGGCGGATTGGGGGAACATCCAGCGCTGGCACAGGGTGATCAGCGCGGGAAGGATGAGAAGCGAGGCAAACCCCGAGATGACGAGGATGAGCGAGATGAACGCGCCCACGGTCTGGTAGGGTGTCAGGGGCGCCAGCAAGAGCGGCAGGAAGCCTACGCCAACCACGATCACGTTGCGCATGATGGCGCGACCGGGTTCGCCGAAGACCTCGTCCAACGCGGCCTGCCACGTGCCGTGCCGGGTTCGGATCTCGCGGCTGCGGGCCATGAAGTGGATCGCGTAGTCGATCGAGAGACCAAGGCTGAGCGAGGACAGCACCGCGATGGGCATGTCGTAATCCTTGCCGACAAGACCGATCAGCCCGTAGACCACCCCGATTGACAGGGTCAGCGGCACCATCGCGAAGACGCCCCAGATCACGGAGCGGAACAGGAAGGCCATCATCACCAGCACGATGGCGAAGCTCCCGAAGAAGGCTTTCAGCATCCCGGTCACCATCTCCTGCTGCCAGACCACGTTGATGTAGGTCAGGCCGAACCACTCGGCCGAAAGCTCGACCGGGGGCGGGTTCGCGGAGATATAGGCCTCGGCCGCGTCCACGACGGCGACCATGTCCTTGTTGTCCCCGCTCTTGAGCTGCAGCCAGAGGCTTGCCGAACGGTAATCGGGGGTCACGAAGTCCCACAGGTCATTGGGCCGGTGGCTCGACTGGAAGGTGATCAGCGTCTGGGCCACGGCTTCGGGGCTGTCGGGGATGCGGTACTCTGCCTCGTCACCGGATTTGAGTTCCCGGTGCACCGTCTTGACGATTTCCGGCAGCCCGCTGGACTTGCCGACCTGCCAGGTTTCGGTCTGCAGATGGGCCTGAAGCCCCTCCATCCAATGAAGCAATTCGGGGCTCTTGAAGACTTCGCTGGCCTGTTCCTTGCGGTCGAGACGCAGCAGGAACTCGTCCCATCCGTAATAGGTCTCGTCGCTTTCGGCCGTATCCATCGAGGTTTCGGCAAAAGCGCGCAAGGCGTCGGATCCCTCCGCCAGGCGCGGGGCAAGGGCGCCACGCACGTCTTCGGGCAGGCCTTCCAGATCGGCTTCCGTCACGGCCAGGCTGGACGCGCTTTCCGCTGCCCCCGCGTCCAGCGCGAGATAGGCCATGTAGGTTCCGGCGAACTCTTCGTTCAGAACCCGGTCGGCGACCCGGATGTCATGGTCCGGCTCGAACCACTTGACCGGGTTGTCGTTGATGGTGATCTGCGACACCCCGTAGCCCGCAAGCCCGTAGAGAAGCGCGGCGATGACCATGACCACCCCGGCGCGTTTGAAGGCAAAACCGCCCATGGTCTGCAGAAGCGACGTGACCCAGGACGCTTTCCCGGCCTCTTCGGTTTCCGGCTTCAGACCGAACCCGTCGAGGGATTTTTCCGGCATCGCCATGATATAGGCCGGGATCAGCGTGATCGTCAGGAACCACGCGGCCATCACGCCGAAGGCGACGAAGATGCCGAAGACCTGGACCGGCGGGATATTCGCGAAGGCCAGCGAGCCGAAGCCCACCGCCGTGGTCAGCGAGGTGAACAGCATCGGCTTCCACAGCGTCACCATCACCTCGTTCAGCGTCTTTCGGCGATCCCGCGTCGCGGGGTACCTGTCATAGAATTCCGAGAGCACGTGAACCGAGTCCAGGACCGCGATCGGCATGATGAAGACCGGGATCATGGAACTCATGATGTGGACGGTGTTTCCGGTCACGACCAACAGCCCCATTGTCGAAAGCACCGAGACCATGGCCACGACCATCGGCGCGACCACAAGGTTGAGGTGGCGGAAGAAGGCCCACATGAGAGCGAAGATCAGCACCATCGCCGCCGGGGCCGCGATCGCCATCTGCACGAACATCTCGACGCCGAACTGGTCCTGCGCGATGGGCAGGCCGGTGATGTGATAGGTATCCGCCGACGCGTAGCCGTCGATCCGGTCCCGCAGGGCGCGGGCCACGCGGTAGCTGTCATCCTTTTCCACGATCGGCAGATAGAGCGCCAGCGCGTCGCCCGAATCCGAAACCAGCGAGCCACGGAACATCGGGATGGTCTGGGCCCGGCGCAGGACTTCGGCGGCCTCCGCGTCAGAGGCGGGCGCGCCCTCCATCAGCCATTCGAAGCGCACCGCGCCTTCGCCGGCCTGCTCGACGATATCCACCTCCGTCGGGGCGACCATCTCGGCGCCGACGACGCCGTGGCGTTTGCCGTCCACCTCCCAGGTCAGGCTCTTCGCGAATTCGGTCAGATCGGCCACGTCCGTGAGCGTCTCGGCGTTGAACACCGTGCGCTCGGTGTTCACCACGCCGACGACCACCACGTCATAAAGGCCGAACCGCTCCTTCATCTCGTTGTGGAACACCCGCACCGGGGCATCCGCCGGCAGCATGTTCTCGGGGTCGGTATCGATCGTCAGCGGGTGCAGGATCCGCGCCGCTGTCGGCGAAAAGGTCGGAACCAGCACCATGATCAGCAGGAAAAGGCATGCCAGTCCGGCGGACCAGAAGTGAAGTTTCGGCCGCTGGGCGGCGAATTCGGAAAATCTGTTCAAGGTTTTACATCCTGAGAGGGGCTATTGTTGAGCCGCCATCGCGCTCCGGCCTGCACAGCCCCGCCGCGCTTCGGTAAACCGAAGACATCAAGGCAGAGGTGCATGGGGAAAAGGTTCCTCACGGCTGGAACGACCGCGCAGATAGGAACGTCGGGACTGGTCCTGATCCGGTCATGGAACCTTCAATGGTCGGCTTCTGAAATTCCGGGAAAACATCCCAGGGACTCAAAAATATTCACAGAAAAACCGGGCGGACCCGAAACCAACCAATGACACGGATCGAGGGACTCATACCCTCAATCAAAGTCGAGTTTGATCAAATGGTCCAAAAAACGGAATAGGAAGTTCGCATATTTCCATACATCTATAAGTATTGTTGTTTTTGTGAAACAGAACGCGATGATCGCGCCATCGCCGGACCGCTCTTTCTCATCGGCGTCGGACTGACCAGTCATAACTCGCCCGAAGACACAATCCGCGCCGCATCCGGAACGATGCAGGACGTGATCCCCAGCGCCCGGCCCGGATTTTTCGGAGAAAAATCGGAGAGGCAATCGGGCCGGAAAACCCGATAAAAGTCCGATAGAATTCCGATTTGGATTTCGTCCCTCCGGAGGGGTGGTCAGGCGACTTGCAGGCCGGCCATGACCTTCTCCAGGTGGTGGTCGGTATCGCCCAGCTGGTGGTCGATCATCACCAGCCGCTTGGCGTAATGCGAGGCCGGGTATTCCCAGGTCATCGCGATCCCGCCGTGCATCTGGATCGCCTCTTCCGCCACCAGTTTCGCGGCCCGGCCAATCAGGTTCTTGGCCATGGAGACGGTCCGCGACTGCTCCTCGGTGCCCATCCGGCTGGCGGCAAGGATGGTGATCGAACGGGCCTGCTCGATCTCGGTCTTCATCTCCACCATCCGGTGCTGCAGCGCCTGGAAACTACCGATTGCGCGGCCGAACTGCTTGCGCGTCTTGAGGTAATCCAGCGTCATGTCATAGGTGACATCCATCGCGCCCACCGCCTCGGCGCAGAGCGCCAGCGCGCCGAAGTCGAGCGCGTCCTGAAGCGCAGCCCCGGCATCGGCAAGCACCTGGCGCGCCTTGGTTTTCTCAAGGAAAACCTCCGCCGCGCCGCCTCCGTCGATCATCCCGTAACCGGTCACCGCCGCATCTTCCGCGTCCACCTCGTAGACGCCGATCACGTCGCCCGCGCGCGCGGCCACTAGGAATTTCCCGGCCGCGTTGCCGCCGTAAACCACGCTCTTGCGGCCGGTCAGTTCCCAGCCCTCGCCCGCCGGGGCGGCCTCGGTCGCGATATCCTCCAACGCATAGGGCGCGTCGGTCTCGCCCAGGGCCACGGCATAGCGGGTGGCGCCCGAGAGCAGCGGCTCTAGATCCTCGCCCGCCGCGGCCAGCAGCCGCGCGGCCATCAGCGCGGGCAGCACCGGTTCGGGGCAGAGCGCGCGGCCCAGCGGCTCGAATACGGTGGCGATGTCGAACCCGGCACCACCGAAGCCGCCCTGCTCCTCGGGCACCAGCGCGAAAAGCGGCCCCAGCTCGGCCAGTTCCGCCCATTTTGCCGGGTCGTGAAATGGTGCTTCGTAAGCCACCTTGTTGCGATGCTCGATCCCATAAGTGTCTGTCAGGAAACGATTCAACGTGTCGGCCAGCATCCGGCGATCATCTGTCAGTTCGAAATGCATCGGTTACAGCTCCAGCATGGCCTTGGTCAGGATGTTCTTCTGGATCTCGTTCGATCCGCCGAAGATCGAGATCTTGCGGTTGTTGAAATAGCGCGCCGCGTCCCGCGCGTGATCGGCGGGCGCCACGGCAAGGTTGCCTTCGAGGTCCTCGGACGGGAAGGGTGCGGCCGCAGGGCCCAGCGCCCGGCGCGACAAGTCGTTCAGCGCCTGCCGGATCACCGTGCCCTTGATCTTGAGAATCGAGCTTTCCGGCCCCGGCGCGCCGTTCTTCTGCGCCTCGGCCAGCATCCGCAGGTTGGTGATCTTCATCGCCTCGAGGTCGATCTCGATCTGCGCCAGCCGCGCCGCGAAAAGCGGGTTGTCGATGAGCCGCTTGCCGCCCCGGCGCACCTGCTGCGCCAGCGATTTCAACTGCTCGAACGCCTGCACCGAAAATCCCACGCCCGCGATGTTGGTGCGTTCGTGCGTCAGCAGGTATTTCGCGATGGTCCAGCCCTGGTTTTCCTCGCCCACGAGGTTTTCCGCCGGCACCCGCACATCGGTGAAGAAGACCTCGTTCACCTCGTGTCCGCCCTCGATCAGCTTGATCGGGCGCATCTCGATCCCCGGCGTATCAAGGTCCACGAGGATGAAGCTGATCCCCTGCTGCGGCTTGCCCTCGGTCGAAGTGCGCACAAGGCAGAAGATCTTGTTGGCGTGCTGGCCCAGCGTGGTCCAGGTCTTCTGGCCGTTGATCACGTAGTGATCGCCGTCGCGCACAGCGCGGGTCTTGAGGCTGGCAAGGTCCGATCCGGCCCCCGGCTCGGAATAGCCCTGGCACCACCAGTCGCTGCCGTCCAGGATGCGCGGCAGGACCGCCTTCTGCTGTTCCGGCGACCCGAACTTGATCAGCACCGGCCCCAGCATGAACAGCCCAAACGGCACGATCCTTGGCGCGCTGGCAAGGCAGCATTCCTCTTCGAAGATATGGCGCTGCACCGCGTTCCAGCCCGCGCCGCCATGCTCTTTCGGCCAGGTCGCGGCCAGCCAGCCGCGGGCGTTCAGGATCGCGTGCCAGCGCTCCATGTCGGCCTTTGTCAACTCGCGCCCGGCGCGCACCTTGTCGGCGACCTCGCTCGGCAATTCGTCCTTGAGGAAGGCACGCACCTCGTCGCGGAAGGCGGTTTCCTCAGGCGTGAAATTCAGGTCCATCTCAGCGTTCCTCGTTCAGCGCGGCGAAGGTCCCGCCGCTTACGGCCATGTCGCGCAGCATCTGCGGCACCTGCCAGTAATGAGCGTCTTCCTTGGCATAGGTCTCGATCCGGCGCACCAGTTCGGCGGCGCCCAGCGTGTCGGCGTAATGCATCGGGCCACCGCGGAAGCGCGGGAAGCCGTAGCCGAACAGGTAGACCGCATCGATATCGATCGGACGCCGCGCGATACCATCTTCCAGCACGCGCACGGCCTCCGCGATCATCGCGGTCATGAAGCGCGAGACGATCTCGTCGTCCGAGAAGTCGCGTGGGGTGATGCCCGCCTTGGCGCGCTCGGCCTCGATGATCTTGGCCACTTCCGGGTTCGGGGTTGGCTTGCCCTCGTCTGGGTAGAGGTAGAACCCCTGCCCCGTCTTGCGCCCGAACCAGCCGTTTTCACAGATCCGGTCGGCAATGGGGATGTAGCGTTCCTCGGGCGGGCGGGTCGCCGCCTGCCGCTTGCGCGCGGCCCAGCCGATATCAAGGCCTGCAAGGTCCGACACCGCGAAGGGCCCCATGGCGAAGCCGAAGCCGGTGACCGCGCGGTCGATCTGCTCGGGCGAGGCGCCGTCCATCATCAGGTAATCGGCGACCTTCTTGTAATGCGAGAGGATCCGGTTGCCGATGAACCCGTCGCAGACGCCTGCGCGCACGCCGACCTTGCGCAGCCGCTTGGCCAGCGCGAAGCCCGTGGCGACGACCTCGGGCGCGGTCTTGTCGGCCACCACCACTTCGAGCAGCCGCATGATATGGGCGGGCGAGAAGAAATGCAGACCGATCACATCGGCAGGGCGCGCGGTGACGGCGGCGATCTCGTCGATGTCGAGGTAGGAGGTATTGGTGGCCAGCACCGCGCCGGGCTTGGCGATGGCGTCGAGCTGACGGAAGATGTCTTTCTTCACCTCCATGTCCTCGAACACCGCTTCGATCACCAGGTCGACACCCCCGAAATCCGCAAGCTCGGTGGTGGTGGAGAGCTTGTCAGCAAGGATCGCCTCGCGCTTTTCCTCGGTCAGCTTGCCGCGCTTCACCGCCTGGGCGAGGTTTTTCTCGATCGTACCGCGTCCGCGGGAGAGGGCGTCGGCGTCACGTTCGGCCAGCGTCACGGACAGCCCGGACAGCAGCGCCGCCGTGGCGATGCCAGACCCCATCGTACCGCCGCCGATCACGCCCACGGATGCGATCTCGCGCGGGGTCGCGTCCTTCTCGGGGATCTTGGCCACGGCGCGCTCGGCAAAGAAGGCGTGGATCAGCCCGGCGCGCTGCGGACTGTCGATGCATTGCATGAAAAGCGCGCGTTCCAGCTTCAGCCCGGCCTCCAGCGGGCCGGTGCTGGCGGCGATGGCCTCGACGGCCTTCAAGGGAGAGAACAGGTTCGGCTGCTTGCGCTTGATATCGGCGGTGGCGGCCTCCAGCGCTGCATCGTCGGGCGTGGTGGCGAGGTCCGAGCATTTCCGCGTGGCCAGCCGCCCGGCGCGGATATCCTCGGCCACGCGGAGCGCAACCTCGCGCGGCTCGCCCTCGTCGATCCGGTCGATGAGGCCCATCTTCAGCGCCTCATCCGCCCCGATCCGGCGCCCGCTCAGGATCATTTCCAGCGCCGCCGGAATCCCGATCAGGCGCGGCACCCGCTGCGTGCCACCCGCGCCGGGGAAGATCCCCAGCGTGATCTCGGGCAGACCCACCTGTGCACTGGGCAGGGCGACGCGGGCATGGGCCCCCAGCGCCACCTCGAACCCGCCGCCAAGCGCGGTGCCATGCAGGATCGTGACGACCGGCTTGGAACAAGCCTCCATCCCGTTGATCACCTGCGGCAGGATCGGATCCTTCGACGGCTTGCCGAATTCCCGGATATCGGCCCCCGCGATGAAGGTGCGCCCCGCGCCGTAGACCGCGATCACGTCCACCGCGTCATCGGCTTCGGCCTTTGCGACCGCCTCGGCCAGGCCAGCGCGTACCGCGTGAGAGGCCGCATTCACCGGCGGGTTGTCGATGATGATGAGGGCGGTTGCGCCTACGATTTCCAGGGTCACCGGTGAGGGGTCAGCCGTCATGTCCATGTGGTCTCCGTTCATGTCTTTCGGGTGTTCGGCGGTCTCAGGCCACGATGCCGAGGCGCCGCCGATCAAGATAGGCCAGGGTCAAGGGTAGGGCGCACAGCAGCAATCCAAGGGCCGCGCTGTCGGCGTAGCCGACGCCCAGCACGGCGCTTTCAGGCACCGCAAGAAGCAAGCCACCCGCGAACAGTAGAACCCGCAGCCCAAGGCCCGGGGCACCACTGCGGATCGGACCCACAAGGCTGATATGTCCCTGTAGCGCCATGCTGATCGCGGCCACGCCCACGAGCGCCGAGCTCAGCGCGGTCATCACCTCCCACGCCGGCGCCTGCCCGATCAGCGCCGGGTTCAGCACGAAGAAGAACGGCGCGATGTAGATGACACCGCCCAGCCGCATCGCCTCGAACCCGGTGCGGATCGCGTTCTCGCCCGCCATGGTCGAGGCCGCAAAGGCGCCAAGAGCCACCGGCGGGGTGATGTAGCTTACCATGCCCCAGTAGAGGATGAAGAGATGCACGGCGAGCTGGTTCAGCCCGCCCTGCTCCAGCGCAGGGGCCAGCACAACGGCAAGGAAGATGTAGCAGGCGGTCACCGTCATCCCCATGCCGAAGATGAAGGCCGTCAGCGCGCCCATCAGCAGCAGCACGAAGGTGTTGTCTCCGGCCATGAAGACCAGCTCGTTGACCAGTGTCCCTGCAAGACCCGTGGCCGAGAACGAGCCCACGATCAGGCCCACGCCCAGCAGGATCGCAGTCAGTTCCGCCAGCCCCTGCCCGACGCCGATCAGCATCCCGCCGAACTGGCGCAGCGACATCCGGTGGCTCGGCAGCGCCTGGTTGATGATGAGCAGCAGCGCCGTCGCGTAGAACGGCGCCGAGGTCTCGCGTCGCAGGACCACCAGCATGAAGATCAGCACCGCGAAGACGCCGACGTAAAGCCAGCCCTCGCGCAGGGTCTCGCGCAGGCGCGGCAGGTCGGCCCGCGCCATGCCCTTGAGCCCGCGACGGGCCGAGTAGCTGTCGATCTGCGCGAAAAGGCCGAAGTAGAACAGAATTGACGGGATCGTCGCTGCCAGCGCGATTTCCACATAGGGGCGCGACAGGAACGACGCCATGACGAAGGCCGTCGCCCCCATGATCGGCGGCATCAGCACCCCGCCGGTCGAGGCACAGGCCTCGGTTGCCGCGGCGGTTCGGGCCGAGAATCCCGTGCGTTTCATCGCCGGGATCGAGACCGCCCCCGTCGTCAGCACGTTCGAGATCACGCTGCCCGACATGGAGCCCATGAAACCGCTGGCGAAGATCGACACCTTGGCCGCGCCGCCGCGATAACCGCCGACCAGTGCCAGCGCCAGATCGTTGAAGAACTTGCCGCCGCCGGTGTGCTGCAGCACCGCGCCAAAGAGGATGAAACCGATGACCACGCCGCCGAAGGCCTTCATCGGGATGCCGAAAGAACTTTCGGCGGAATAGACGTGATAGCTCACCGCCTCGCTGATCGTACTCTGGAAGCCCGAGAACGGGTCCGGCACGTGGCTCGCGAAGGTCGGGTAGAAGGCAAAAAGCAGCACGATCCCAAAAAGCACGTGCCCGCCCGCGCGCCGCGTCGCCTCAAGCACAAGCGCGAAGAAGACATAGGCGGCGTACTGGGCCTGCTCGGGCGCGGCATATTCCCAGCCCCCGGACAGATTCTTCTGCGCCATTGCCACGAGGTATCCGGTGACAGCAAGCGCGCAGACCGCAAGGACCCAATCGAGAATCGAAGGCTTGCCCACTTTCGCCCCGTTGATCCGGAACACCAGGAACGAGATTGCAAGGAACAACCCGCCCAGCAGGTAGAGGTAACGCCCGTCGATCAGGACAAGGCCAAAGGCGTGAAGGTTGAAAAGCTGGTTGATGACCAGCAGCACCCCAAGCGTCGTGCCGCCGATGACCGCAAGGCTCGCTGCCCTGCCGAGCGCGGCAAACTCCGCCACCTGTCCCTTGTCTTCGCTCATCACGAAACTGCCCCCTGCCCTCAGAACGTCACATGCGCACGCCCCGCGCCAAGGCGCGGGGCGGCATCGGGTTCACGTGGTTCAGAACACCACCGGGAAGCCACCGGCCTCCAGCGCCTCGCGGCGCTTCACGGCCCAGGCTTCGTCCCAGTTCTCGGGGGCTTCGGCCTTGAGCGCATCCCAGGCGGCCTTCAGCGCGGCCTGGCGGGCGAGCAGGGTGTCATTATGGGCCTGCGCCTCGTCGGTCCAGACACCGGCTTCCTTGTAGTAGCGGATCGCACCGTCGTGGTACGGAGCCACCCAGGTCATGTTCTGCTTCTCCAGCGCCCAGCCACCGATGCCCGGCGCCTTGCCATTATAGGCATCGTAAAGGTCAACCATCGCCTTGGTCATGTTGTAGGCCAGATCGGCATCGGTCTGATCGGTGCCCACCAGAACCGGGTAGGCATAGCCCGCGCCCTGGTAACCATCGGTGCCGTCGATATTCGCGCCCACCTTGGCAAGGTTCGGCGAGAAGAACGGCGCGATCGCCTGCATCCGCGCGATGCCGTCGGTGTTCGCGGGGTCGACCGGCGGCCAGTAAAGGCCACGCGGGCTCGATGCTGCCTCATAGGCGAAGCCCGAGTTGGTCGAGGCGAAGGCCGCGTCGACCTGGCCTTCCATCAGGCCCTTCCACGAGGCGCCGAAACCGCCGAAATCAACGCGCTCCACGTCATCCCAGGTCAGACCGCCATAAGCGAGATACGCCTCGGTGTTCACGTTCAGCGCCGGCGCACCCACGACCCAGGCCACGCGCTTGCCCTTGAGGTCGGCGTAGGTCTCGATCCCCAGATCCCCGGCAACGCCCACGGCCAGGTTGATCGCGCCGCCGTTGTTGGCCATCAGCACACGGATCGGCTGCGGACCCCAGTTCTCGGCACCGAACTGGAACGCGCCCTCCTGCGCCATGAAGCTGCCGCCCACGCCGGTGGCCGAGAACTGCACCCGGCCCTGGCGCAGCGGTTCGGTGCGCGACACGTCGTTCTTGCCCGGAAGAACGCGCAGGTTCACGCCCAGCGCATCCTGAAGCGCGGCACCGATGGCGACAGCCTGATTGTAGCCCGCCGACCCAGTGTCATAGGCGGTCCAGGACATCTGGCGCGGAAGTTCCGCGTCAGTCTGCTGCGCGGTGGCGGCACCGGCCACCAGGCCCGCCACGCCCGCCGCGGCGATGATTTTGAAAAACGGTTTCATGAAGATCCTCCCAATCTCATTCGCGGCGGCCGAAGCCGACCCGCTTCCGGTCTACGCATCCGCGTTTTGCGGAATTGCGTTTCGCACAGCGATAATCTAAGACATCCCCCGAATGTCAAGGGAGGCTGGAATGGGCAGTGAAAAACGCCGCGCCGCGGACCATCTTGCGGACTGTCTGGCATCATTGGGGGCGGACCGGCTGTTCTGCGTTCCCGGCGAATCATATCTTTCATTCCTCGACGCGCTGCACGGCGACAACCGGATCGAAACCGTGGTCTGCCGACACGAGGGCGGGGCCGGGATGATGGCCGTGGCCGACGCGAAGCTTACCGGGCGCCCCGGACTTCTGGCGGTCAGCCGGGGCCCCGGCGCGACCAATGCCTCCATCGCGCTGCACCTGGCGCAGCAGGACGCGGTTCCGCTGATCGCGCTGATCGGACAGGTTGCCCGCCACGAACGCGGGCGCGGTGCCTTCCAGGAGGTCGACTACAGCCAGATGTTCCGCGAGGTGGCCAAGGGCGTGTGGGAAGTGCAGAACGGCGCGCAACTGGGCGAGACCGTCGCCCGTGCCTGGCAGGCCGCGATCAGCGGCACGCCGGGCCCGGTGGTGATCGCCCTGCCCGAAGACATGCTGAGCGATCCGGTCGAGGACTCGCCGCAGGTGCTGCGCCCGCTGGCGCCTGCCGCGCCCGGCGCGGCAGACCTCGACCGGGTGGCGGGGCTTCTGGCAAAATCCGAACGCCCCCTGATCATCGCGGGCGGCGGACTGGCCGCGCCCGAGGGGCGCAAGGCGCTGGCCGATCTGGCCAATGCGCATGGCATCCCGGTGGCGCTGACCTTCAAGCACCAGGAGATCTTCGACAACGGCTCGCCGCTCTATGCCGGGCACCTGGGCTTCAAGATCCCCGGCGGGATCGTGAAGCAGTTGCAGCAGGCTGACCTGATACTGGCGCTCGGCACCCGGCTTGGCGATGTACCCACGCAAGGCTACCGCCTGCCCAACGCGCCAGTCCCGGATCAGCCATTGGTGCACGTCTGGCCAGACCCCGACGTTCTGGGCCGCGTGTTCCAGGCCGACGTGGCCCTGCCCTGCGACCCGGCGGCCTTCTGCGCGGCGCTGGCCACGCGCGATCTTCCGAAGCCCGCCATGCGGACGGACTGGGTGGCCGAGACCAGCGCGGTGATCCGCAAGTTCGCGGCCTACGAGCCGACCGAGCAGGAAGACGGGCTCGATTTTGGCGCGGTCGCGGCGGAATTGGCGAAGCAGGCCCCGAAGGACAGTATCATTGTCACCGACTCGGGCAACTTCTCGGGTTGGGTGCACCTGATGTGGCCGTGGGACGGCTCGCAGCAGGCGATCGGTGCCGTGGGCGGCGCCATGGGCCTTGGCGTGCCGGGCGCCGTTGCGGCCTCTCTGCGTCAGCCGGAAAAGACGGTGCTTGGCTTCGTGGGCGACGGCGGCGTGATGATGACCGGCAATGAACTTGCCACCGGCATCGCCAATGGCGCGAAACCCAAGATCATCATTTCCGACAACGGCACCTACGGCACGATCCGCCTGCATCAGGAACGGGATCACCCCAACCGTATCTCGGGAACCACGCTGGCGAACCCGGATTTCGCCCTCTGGGCCCAGGCCTTCGGCGCGAAGGCCTTCACGCTGGCCAAGGGCGACGACATCGCCGGAACGGTGGCGGAGTTCCTCGCCCATGACGGACCGGCGGTCCTGACCGTGAAAAGCAGCGCCGAGGCGATTTCGGCCTATACCACGATTTCCGGCATGCACGCGCGCATGCAGAAGGCGAGCAAGTAAAAGGAGCAATTCGGCATGCCCGAAGCTTTCATCTGCGACTATATCCGCACTCCCATCGGCCGTTTCGGCGGCGCGCTGTCGCAGGTGCGCACCGATGATCTGGGCGCACTTCCCATTGCGCAGCTCATGGCCCGCAATGGCGGCGTCGATTGGGAGGCCGTGGACGAGGTGATCTACGGCTGCGCCAACCAGGCGGGCGAGGACAATCGCAACGTCGGCCGCATGGCGGCGCTGCTGGCCGGACTCCCGGTCGCGCTGCCCGCCAACACGGTGAACCGGCTGTGCGGCTCGGGGATGGATGCGGTAATCGCGGCAGCCCGGGCAATCCGCGCGGGCGAGGCCGAGATCATCATCGCGGGCGGCGTCGAAAGCATGAGCCGCGCGCCCTTCGTGATGCCCAAGGCCACCACCGCCTTTTCGCGCAACGCCGAGGTCCATGACACCACCATCGGCTGGCGCTTCGTGAACCCGGTGATGAAGGCGCAATACGGCATCGACTCGATGCCTGAGACCGCCGAGAACGTGGCCGAGGACTATTCCGTGAACCGCGCCGATCAGGACGCCTTCGCCCTGCGCAGCCAGGAACGCGCGGCGGCGGCCCAGGCGAACGGGCGGCTGGCCGAAGAGATCGCGCCGGTTTCGATCCCGCAGCGCAAGGGCGATCCGATCATCGTCGACAAAGATGAGCATCCGCGCGCGACCACTTTGGAAAAGCTAGGTGCCCTGAAGGCCCCGTTCCGCGAGGGCGGCACGGTCACGGCGGGCAATGCCTCGGGCGTGAATGACGGGGCGGCGGCGCTGATCGTCGCGTCGGAAGCGGCGGCGAAGAAACACGGGCTCACGCCCATTGCCCGGATTTCCGGAGGCGCGACCGCCGGCGTGCCGCCTCGGATCATGGGGATCGGGCCGGTGCCCGCGGTGCAAAAGCTCTGTGCGCGGCTCGGGATCACGCCCGCCGATTTCGGCGTCGTGGAACTGAACGAGGCCTTCGCCGCACAGGGCCTCGCCGTGCTGCGCGAACTTGGGCTGCCGGAGGATGGCGAGCACATCAACCCCAATGGCGGGGCCATCGCCCTTGGCCATCCGCTTGGCATGTCCGGGACGCGGATCACCGGCACCGCCGCGCTGGAGATGCAGAAACGCGGCGTGGACCGGGCGCTGGCGACCATGTGCGTGGGCGTGGGTCAGGGCATCGCCATCGCGCTGGCACGGGTCTGACGGGGCGCAGAATGTCGGAGGGAGGAGCCGAACATCTGACGCTACCGCTGACCGCCGCGACGGTACCGGACGAGGTCTTCACGGACCTTCCGTCACGGGTGCGGAGCCTGGCGCAGCACCAGCCCGAGGCCGTCGCGCTGATCGACGCGGAGACGCGGATGAGCTCGGCGGAACTGGCCTTGATGATGGACCGCAGCGCTACCGCGCTCGCGCAGGCGGGTGTCACGCCGGGCGATGTGGTGGCGAGCCTTGCTGGCGTCAGCGTGGATCATGTCCTGCTCTACCTCGGGGCGGCGGCGCTCGGTGCGGCGATGGCGCCACTGCCGACCTCGGCCCATCCCGATGCGCTGACCCGGATGATCGAGAATAGTGGCGCGGACCTGCTTCTGGCCGATGCCAGCGCGCCGGACTTGCCGGACCAGGCGGGCAGGCTGCGGGACCTGGGCGGGTTCATCGAGACCGTGCGCAGCGCCGATCCGGCCCCGGCGCGGACGCTCGGGGCGGACGGGCTCTTCGACATTATCTACAGTTCCGGCACAACCGGGCTGCCGAAGGGGATCGAGCATGATGCGATCTTCCGTGACCGTCAGATCCGGCGGCTGGCTGGCTTTGGCCTTGGTCCGGGCACAGTCACGCTGATTTCCACCCCGGTCTATTCCAACACCACGCTGGCCGCTCTTCTTCCCGCGCTGGGACTGGGCAGCACCATGGTCCTGATGCGCAAGTTCGATGAGCGGCGCTTCCTCGAGCTGGCCCAGAAACACCGCGTGACCCATGCGATGCTGGTGCCGGTGCAGCTGCGCCGACTTCTGGATCACCCGGAGTTCGACAGCTTTGACCTGTCCTCGTTCCAGGTGAAACTAGCCACCAGCGCGCCGCTGCCGGCCCCGCTGATGCAGGAAATCCTCGACCGCTGGCCGGGACGGATGGTCAACATCTACGGCATGACCGAGGGCGGGGTGAGCGCGATCCTCGACGGCGGCGCGCATCCCGACAAGCTCCACACGGTGGGCCGCCCTCCCGCGAATGCGCAGATCCGCATCCTCGATGACGAGGGCCGCGAATTGCCCGTCGGCGAAACCGGCGAGGTCGTCGGGCGCTCTGCCACCATCATGCTTGGTTACCGCAAGGCCCCCGAGACCACGCGCGAGGCGGTCTGGATCAGCCCCGAGGGCGAGGCCTTCATCCGCACCGGTGACATGGGACGGCTGGACGAGGACGGCTTCCTGACCCTGCTCGACCGGCGCAAGGACATGATCATCTCGGGCGGGTTCAACATCTTCGCCGTCGATCTGGAAAACGTCCTTTCCGGCCATCCGGCGGTGGCCGAGGCCGCCGTGATCGGCGTGCCGAGCCGCCGGTGGGGGGAAACGCCCGTGGCCTGCGTGGCGCTGCACTCGGGCGCCGCTGCCGTGGCAGGACAGGAAATCCTCGACTGGACCAATGCGCAGCTCGGCAAGACCCAGCGGCTTTCGGACCTTGCCATCCTGCCCGAATTGCCGCGCAATGCGATCGGCAAGGTTCTGAAGCGCGAGTTGAAGGACCGCTGGGCAGAGATTGGAGGCGAGCGTGTTTGACCGGCATTTCGGCGTCTGGCCCGAGGGCGTCCCGCACGAGATCGAATTCCCCGCGCGCAACATCGCCGAGAATCTTCAGGTCACAGCGCGCGAGAAGCCCGAGAAGACCGCGATCATCTATCACGGCGCGGAACTGAGCTTCGCCCATTTGAACGCCCGGGTCGAGGCGCTGGCGGGCTGGCTGCAAAGCGAGGGCGGAGTGGACAAGGGCGATCGGGTGCTGCTCTACATGCAGAACAGCCCGCACTACGTGATCGGCTATTACGCGATCCTGCGCGCCGACGCAGTGGTGGTGCCGGTGAACCCGATGAACCGCGCCAAGGAGTTGGAGCACCTGATCGCCGACACCGGGGCCAAGGTGGCGCTGGTCGGGCAGGAATTGCTGGAGCATATCGCGCCCAAGGCCGCCGACGGAACGCTTTCCCATATCGTTGCCGCGGCCTACGCCGACATGGCCGACCCGGCGTGCGACATTCCCCTGCCCAAGGGGTTGGAGGCACGCTCACCTGAAAGCTACGGCCTGCTGGGCATCACCCGCTGGCAGGATGCGCTCGACGCGGGCCAAGTGCCCGGGCCGCTCACCGCGGGGCCGGACGACCTGGCGGTGATCCCGTATACCTCGGGCACGACCGGCAAGCAGAAGGGCTGCATGCATACCCACCGCACGGTGATGGTCACCATCGTCGGCGGCATCGCCTGGAACCCGGGCGGTTTGGGGGAAGCGTCGCTGACCGTGCTGCCGCTTTTTCACGTGACCGGGATGCAGAACTCCATGAACGGCCCGATCTACGTGGGCGAGACCATGGTGGTCATGAGCCGCTGGGACCGGGCCGTTGCCGCCAAGCTGATCGAGCGCTACCGGATCGCGCGCTGGCGTTCCATCGCGACCATGGCGATCGACCTGGTAAACGACCCGGATATTGCCAGCTATGACCTGTCCAGCCTGAAGATGATCGGCGGTGGCGGGGCGGCGATGCCCGAACCCGTGGCGCGCAAGTTCAAGGAACTGACCGGCCTCGACTATATCGAGGGCTACGGCATGTCCGAAACCATGGCCGCCACCCATATCAACCCGCCGCAGAAGCCGCATCGCCAATGCCTTGGGATTCCGGTCTTCGGCGTCGATTCCCGCGTGGTCGATCCCGATACGTTGGCTGAACTGGGGCCGGGCGAACCGGGCGAGATCGTCATGAACGGGCCGCAAAACTTCATCGGCTACTGGAACGACCCCGACGCGACCCGCGCCGCCTTCATCGAGATCGACGGCAAACCCTTCTTAAGGACCGGTGACATCGGGCGGTACGACGACGAGGGCTATTTCTACGTGGTCGACCGGGTGAAGCGGATGGTGAATGCCTCGGGCTTCAAGGTCTGGCCGACCGAGGTGGAAAGCATGATCTACGATCACCCCCTCGTCGCCGATGTCTGCGTGGTGGGTTACCCCGATCCGCGCCGGGGCGAGAGCGTGATGGCCTACGTGGTGCGCCGCGACGGGCTGGAAGAGGCCGACCTCATCGCCTGGTGCCGCGACCAGATGGCCGCCTACAAATGCCCGCGCAAGGTCGAGTTCCTCGACAGCCTGCCACGATCCTCAAGCGGCAAGGTGCAATGGCTGGAACTGCAACGGCGCGCCGAGCAGGAAGCTGGCGCGCCGCAGGAAAGCTGAATTCGGGCCGGTTCAGGTGGGGCTCATGCCCCGCAGCCTTTCGGATCGGCGGCGCAGCAGTTCCACGACCGTCAGCAAACAGATCGAGATCACGACGAGCAGCGTCGCCACCGCAAGGATCGTCGGGCTGATCTGTTCGCGCAGACCCGTGAACATCTGCCAAGGCAGCGTCTTTTGCCCTGCCGAGCCGACGAAGAGCACCACCACCACCTCGTCGAACGAGGTGATGAAGGCGAACAGCCCGCCCGAGATCACGCCGGGCAGGATAAGCGGCATCTGCACCCGGAAGAAGGTGGTGACCGGGTCGGCCCCCATGTTGGCCGCGGCACGGGTGAGGGAGCGGTCGAAACCCACCAGCGTTGCCGTCACGGTGATGATCACGAACGGAACACCCAGAACTGCGTGGGCCAGAACGACGCCGAAATAGGTGCCCTGCAGGCCGATCCGGGAATAGAAGAAATACATCCCCGCAGCCGAGATGATCAGCGGCACGATCATCGGCGAGATCAGCACCGCCATGATCGCCCGGCGGAACGGAACGTGGCTCTGGCTGAGGCCAACTGCGGCGAGCGTCCCGAGCGAGACCGACAACAGGGTTGCGACGGGCGCGATCTTCACCGAGTTGACCAGCGCCTGCTGCCAGTTCGGGTTGGTGAAGAAATCCCGGTAGTGCTTCAGCGAGTATCCCTCGGGGTCCAGCGCCAGCATCTTCGGCGTGAAGGTGAAGAAGTCCTCGGCGTTGAAGCTGAGCGGGATGATCACGATGATCGGCGCGATCAGGAAAAAGAAGATCAGGCCGCAGAGCGTCAGGTAGCTGTAATGCCAGATCTTCTGTCCGGTAGTGGCATAGGTAGGCAGTGCCATGTGTCTCCCCTTCCTATCCGAGCGAAACGTTGTCGATGCCCACGATCCGATCGTAGACCCAGTAGAGGATCAGGACCACCGCCAGCAGGATCGTCCCCAGCGCGGCCGCGAGGCCCCAGTTGAGCGAGGACGAGATGTGATAGGCGATCCGGTTCGAGATGAAGGTACCGGTCGTACCGCCGACGAGTTCGGGGGTGATGTAGTAGCCGATGGCGAGGATGAACACGAGGATGCACCCCGCGCCGATGCCCGGCACCGATTGCGGGAAATAGACCCGCCAGAACGCCGTCCAGTCGGTCGCGCCCAGCGACTTCGCCGCGCGCACATAGGACGGCGGGATCGTCTTCATCACCGAGTAGAGCGGCAGGATCATGAACGGGAGCAGGATGTGCGTCATCGCCACGATCGTGCCGAACTGGTTGTTGATCATCACCAGGCGGTTGTCATCGGCCACCAGACCGATCCAGACGAGAATGTCGTTGATCACGCCCTGTTGCTGCAGCAGCACCTTCCAGGACGAGGTCCGCACCAGAAGCGACGTCCAGAACGGCAGCAGCACCAGGATCAGCA
The DNA here is from genome assembly GCA_014762635.1 of Paracoccaceae bacterium. Classification (GTDB taxonomy): domain Bacteria; phylum Pseudomonadota; class Alphaproteobacteria; order Rhodobacterales; family Rhodobacteraceae; genus JABURR01. The sequence goes on along the minus strand of JABURR010000070.1, from coordinate 104,218 downwards.
GCAGGCTCGACTGCCGCATCGGCAGGTTCGACAGCAGGAAGGCAATCGGGTAACCCAGCAGGATGCAGCTGAACATGATCATGAGGCTCATGAACAAGGTTCGCTTGAACAGGAGCATGTAGATCTGCTGATCCTCGTCCTGCGGCTGCACGCCGGACGCGGTAAGCTGAAGATCAACTGCCGACAAAAAATAACCCGAGGTGTAACTGGGCGCGAAGGCCTTGATCGTGCTCCAGACCATCGGGTCGCCCCAGTCCTCATCTGCGTCGAGGAACGCGTCCTTCGGGCTGATCGTCTCGAAGTTGCCGACGGCAGCGGCGGCCTCGGACAGAAGCGCCGCCACGTCGCCCGAAAAGGCCGAGGCCGCGTCGGGGTTCGACGCGAGGTCGTTGAACAGCGCCATGTAGACCGGGTTCCAGGGTTCTTCCTCGGTCGGGCTGTCTTCGTCCTGGGTCTGAATGGTTCGAGCGAAGGCGGAGTAGATATCCGCTGTTTCCGGCAGAGCCTTGGCCACGCCGGGGCGCAGCGCGAACGCAGGCTCGGGCGTCTCGAAATCCTGGTCGGCAGATTTCGCGGCGGCGCGGGCCTCCGACCAGGCGACTTGATCCGCGACCCAACCCTCGGACGCCATCATGGCGACCCAGGTCGCGGGTTCCTCCCAGGCGTCGTTGAGGTCCTTGAACTGGTCCAGGTAATCTTCTCCGATGTCGTCGACGCGACGTCCGGACTTGCGGAACAGCGAGGAAATCCCCGTCATCTCGTAGTTCAGGCGCGACCCGAGCCGGGTATGTTCCTTGCGCTCAGCCGCCACGATGAAATCGTAGGTGAGCGCCTTGAAGATTTCGTCGCCCGGGGCTTCACCACCTTCGCCATCCCAATCCCGCAGGGCCACCACCGTCCGTGGCAGGGTGTCCGATACGATCTGGTTCTCGACCGAGCGGAACAGCATGTCCACGATCGGCGCGACGAAAGAAATCAGCACGAAGATCAGCAGTGGTGCGATCAGGCCGAGCGCACGCAGCTTCTGGGCGCGGAGAGCCCGCCGCAGGCTCTTTTTCAGCGGCGTGCCGTCGGCGGCCAGCATCGGTCCGTCTTGGGTGGTCTCGGTCATCCTGTCGCCCTCCGGAAATTGACGTCGATCCTTGGGTGGAACCGGGCGGTCTGCGCCGCCCGGCCCGATGTCGTGTCCGCACCCCGCCAAGGCAGGGCGCGATCAACCATTATTGAGCCAGCCAGGCCTGGAACTTCGCATCCAGGTCATCGCGATAGTCGGCCCAGAAGTCGAAGTTGTAGAGGATCGAGTTCTTCGAGTTGGCCGGATCGGTCGGCATATGCGGTGCCATCTCGATGCCAAGCTCGGCGTGCTTGCCGACGAGCGGGGCCGAAGACGCACGGGCCGGGCCGTAGGAGATGTACTTCGCCTGATCGGCAAGACGCTGGGTGTCGGTCGCGAACTTCACGAAGTCCATGACACGGGCCAGGCGATCTTCCGGAAGACCGGCCGGGATGATCCAGCCGTCAAGGTCGAACACCTGCGCGTCCCAAAGCATCGCCACCGGCTGCTTCTGCTCCACGATGACCGAGAACAGACGACCGTTGTAGGTCGAGCCGATCACGACTTCGCCGTCAGCCAGAAGCTGCGGGGTGTCGGCGCCGGCCGACCACCAGACAACGCTGTCCTTGATGGTGTCGAGCTTGGCAAGGGCGCGGTCCTGACCTTCTTCGGTCTCGAGGACGTCGTAGATGTCGTCCATCGCAACGCCATCACAGTAGAGCGCCCATTCCAGGTTGTTGATCGGGCGCTTTTCCAGCGAGCGCTGACCCGGGAAGGTTTCCAGGTCGAAGATATCGCAGATGTCGTCCGGCTCCTTGCCGTTCCACTCCGCAACGTCGGTGCGGTAGCCGAAGGTCGTCGAGTAGACGATCTGCGGGATAAAGCAGTCCGACACCAGCAGGTCGCCGAAGTCGTCCGAGGCCGAAGTGCCATCGGGAGCGGCCGCAAGATCCTCGTCAGCGTCGATCTCCATCGCGAGACCTTCGTCGCAGAGACGCATGGCGTCCGCTGCCACAACGTCGACGAGGTCCCAGGTGATGTTGCCGGCTTCCGACATGGCGCGCAGCTTGGCCACGGCCTCGTTCGAGCTGGAATCCCAGACGATTTCGAGGCCGGCGTTATTGGCCTGGTAGGGGTCCGAATAAGCGTTGACCTGGCTTTGCTGGTAGGCGCCGCCCCAGGACACCAGCGTCATCGAATCCGCCATTTCCTGAGCCACAACCGCCGGGGCGGCTGCGATGGCCGAAGCGGCCATGAGCATCGTGGTCTTGAGTTTCATACGGTTTTTACTCCTTGTTTTTCCGCCTGGTCTTTCTTGCAGCCGTACCGCAGCCCGGGCGGGGTCTGCGGATCCACGCACCGTCAGGCGTCGAGCGCGCGGCAATCTTCGGGAAGCCAGCCGATCTCGATGGTTTCGCCTGGCTTGAGGCGAACCTGGTCGGGGGCATTCCGTGTCTTGACGACGAAGTCCTCGTTTCCGGCGACCCTGAGGCGGGTCCGGAAAATGTCACCCATGTAGATGAACTCGAGCACTTCGGCTTTTAGGGTATGGGCGCCTTCCTGGAGGCGCTCCTTGTTGTATTCAACACGCTCGGGCCGGATCGAAACCTTGGTCCGCTCACCGGCGGCCGAGACGTTCACCGGCACGGTGTCGATCAATTCGCCGTTGTCGAGTTTCACCAGCGCGGTGCCGTCCTTGATGCTTTCGACCACGCCTTCCAGGGTGTTGTTCTCACCGATGAACTGGGCGACGAAGCTGTTCTCGGGCTTCTCGTAAAGCTGGTCCGGCGGCGCAAGCTGCTGAATCCGGCCATCGTCGAACACCGCGACGCGATCCGACATGGTCAGCGCCTCGGTCTGGTCGTGGGTCACGTAGACCACGGTGATCCCCAGGTTGTCGGCAATGCGCTTGATCTCGAACTGCATGTGCTCGCGCAGCTGCTTGTCGAGCGCGCCGAGCGGTTCGTCCATCAGCACCAGTTCCGGTTCGAACACCAGCGCACGCGCCAGCGCGATCCGCTGCTGCTGACCGCCTGAAAGCTGCGCCGGACGGCGCCCTCCGAAAGAGCCCATCTGCACCATGTCGAGCGCGCGCTGGACCTTTTCTTCACGCACGGATTTGCCCATCTTGCGAACCTCAAGCGGGAAGGCGAGGTTTTCGGCAACGGTCATGTGCGGGAAAAGCGCGTAGTTCTGGAACACCATGCCGATGCCCCGCTTGTGCGGCGCGATGTTGTTGATCGGTTTTCCGTCCAGAAGAATTTCGCCGTGGGTGGCGGTCTCGAACCCTGCCAGCATCATCAGGCAGGTGGTCTTGCCCGACCCCGAGGGCCCGAGCATCGTCAGAAATTCCCCTTTGCCGATATTCAGGTTCAGGTCTTTGACGACGAGCGTGTCACCGTCATAGCTTTTCTGAACGTGGTCGAATACGACAAAGCCGTCTGCTTTGCTGTCCGTAGGCACGGATTGTCCCCCTGGTTTCTATTCGTTTTGCGATAGCCAACACCATTCTTTAGAGGTTCGCAACCGTTGATACCGGCACTCCGCGTTCCATTTGCGAATCTGGCCCTGAAGGGCGAAAGATTGAAAATTATGAATAATTTTTCGGCGCGACGGACAAGAAACCGAATCTCGACGAAGCGGATCTTGCCACGGATTCCACCACAGGAGCTGTCATGACCGCGAGCCAACAACGCCAGGGCGAAGCCGGGATGGGTCTTTCCCACGCAGAAGCCGAGGCACGCCTTGCGCAATTCGGCCCGAACGAGCTGGTGAGCGCGCGCCACATATCCCCTGTCACGATCCTGTTGCGGCAGTTCACCGGCCTACTGGTGCTGATCCTGATCGGCGCGGCCGTGATTGCGCTTCTGCTTGGCGAAGGCATCGATGCCGTGGCGATCCTGTTGGTCGTCCTTCTGAACGCGATCCTCGGCTTCGTGCAGGAATGGCGCGCGGAGAATGCCATCGAGGCGCTGCGCGCGATGCTCTCTCCCCATGCGATGGTGGTCCGGGACGGGCGCGAACAGGTGATTGATGCGCGCCTGCTGGTCCCCGGCGACCTGGTGATCGTCGAAGCGGGTGACAGAGTTCCTGCGGACATGGACGCAAGCATCGCCCTGCAGCTTCGCGTGGACGAAAGCGTTCTGACGGGGGAATCGGTGCCGCTCTCCAAGTCTGCTGCTTCTCCGGATCAGGCCCGCCTCTTCATGGGCACATCCGTCGTGTCCGGACGCGCCGAGGGACTGGTCCGCGCGACGGGGGCCAACACCGAATTCGGGCAGATCGCGGAACTCACCGAAATCGCCGGTGAAAAGCACACCCATCTCCAGCGATCCCTGTCGCGCCTTGCCCGGCAGATGGGCATTGCCGGGCTGGGCATCGCGGCGGGCGTCGCCCTTGTCGGCCTGCTCTCGGGGCGCGCGGGGTTCGAGATGCTGATGACCGGCCTGTCGCTTGCCGTGGCGATCGTGCCCGAGGGCCTGCCCGCCGTGGTGACGATCACGCTGGCGCTTGGGGCCTCGGCCATGGTGCGGCGCCGCGCCCTCGCCCGGCGGCTTCAGGCGGTCGAGAATCTGGGGGCGGCCTCGGTGATCTGCACCGACAAGACCGGCACCCTGACCGAGAACAAGATGACGGCGCAGGCAATCTGGACGGCGGGCCAAAACTATGCGGTCACCGGCACGGGCTATGACCCCGCTGGACATATCGCCCGGGACGGTGCGCGCATTCGTGCGGCGGATGACAGTGATCTTGGTGATCTTCTTTCTGCCGGGCTCACCTGCACCCACGCCCACCTGCAACGCAGCGGCGAAGATTGGGACATGGTCGGCGACCCGACCGAGGGTGCGCTGATCACGCTCGGCATGAAGGGCTGGGCCGAGATCCCGGCCGAGGGCACGGTCCACGCGGAACTGCCGTTCTCCAGCGAGCGGAAAATGATGAGCGTGCTGGCACGGCGCGGTGACGGGCTGGTCACCTTCGCGAAAGGCGCGCCGGAACAGATCCTCGCCGCCTCGTCCCACCTGCGCCGCAACGGAGAAACCCTGCCGCTGACCGATGACCTCCGCGCCGAGGCCGAGGCCGCGCATCGCAAGATGGGCGAAGACGGGCTGCGGGTGATCGCGCTTGCCATGGCGCCGATGCCGGGCCAGGCGATCGACCCGGTCGAGGAAGACCTGGAACTCCTTGGCTTCGTCGGCCTTATCGACCCGCCCCGCCCCGAGGTGGCCGAGGCGGTGGCAACCGCGCAATCCGCTGGCATCCGCGTGATGATGATCACCGGGGATTCCCCCGAAACCGGGCTCGCCGTAGCGCGCCAGGTTGGCATCCCGGCCGACCGCGTGATGATCGGTGCAGCGCTTGAAGCGCTCAGCGACGCCGAGCTGGAAACGCTGCTCAAGCAGGATGTCCTTTTTGCCCGGACCCGCCCGGGCGACAAGATGCGCATCGTGCAGGCGCTTCAGCGCGCCGGGCTGATCGTCGGCATGACCGGCGACGGGGTGAACGACGCGCCCGCGCTGAAACAGGCCGATATCGGCATCGCCATGGGTCAGCGCGGCACCGATGTGTCGAAGGACGCGGCGGACCTGATCCTTCTCGACGACAATTTCGCCACGATCATCGGGGCCATCGCCGAAGGGCGCAGGCAATATGCCAATGTCCAGAAATTCGTCCGCTACCTGCTAGCTTCGAACGCGGGCGAGGTCGTGGCCCTGCTGGCCAACATCCTGATCGGCGGGCCGCTGATCCTGCTGGCGACACAGATCCTCTGGATGAACCTGATCACCGACGGGGTGACCGCCGTGGCCCTCGGGCTGGAAAAGCCGATCCGCGACCAGATGAAGGCCCCGCCACGCCAGCGCAACGACAGCCTGCTCGGGATCGAGGGCTTCGCGATCATCGCGCTCTTCGGCCTCTACACCGGGACCGCGACGCTGTGGCTGTTCTACCAACTTCTGCCGCAGGGCGAGGATATCGCCCGCACCACCGCCTTCACCGCGATGGTGGTGTTCGAGAAGGTGAGCGTCTTCGCCTTCCGCGCCGGGCACCTGCCAAACTGGCGGATCGGCTGGCTGTCGAATCCGCTTCTGGTTCTGGCCTTCTTCGCGATGCTGGCCACGCAGGTCGCCGCCGTCTACTGGCCGCCCCTTCAGGCTATGCTGAAGACCGCACCGCTGCAGGCCGAACACTGGACGCTCATCGCACTATGCGCGGCCCCGCTGCTGATCGTACCGGAACTGCTCAAGACCTTCGGGGCGCTGCGGCGCTGATCACTCCCGCGCGCGCAGAACCCCTGCGGGGCGCCGTGCCAGCGGCCCCCAGGCGAAGATGAGACCGGTAACCAGCGTCACCCCGACACCGCCCGAAACGATGGCCAGCGCCGAAAGCGGTTCGAACCTGTAGTCGCCTTCCATCACGAAGGTCATGACACCCCAGCCCGCAAGCCCGCCGGCTAGGATCGCCACGCCACCGGCGGCCGCACCGAGCAGCGCCGAGCGCAGCGCAAAGCTTGCCAGGATCGTCCGGCGCTCGGCCCCAAGGGTTTTCAGGACTGCCGCCTCAAACGTCCGCCCCCGCTCCCCGGCGACAGCGGCCCCGATCAGAACCACCGCACCGGTCGCCAATGTCACCAACGCCGCGTAGGTCGTGGCCGACGCGATGGCACGCAGCACCTCGGCCACGCGGTCGATTGCGTCGCGCACACGGATCGCGGTGATGTTCGGGAAGGCCCCGGCAAGGTCACGCAGAAGCGGCGCCTCGGCCTCGGGTTCCGCATAGATCGTGGCGATATGGGTATGCGGCGCACCGGCCAGCGCATTCGGGTTCAGCGACAGCACGAAGCCGATCCCGGCGGTGGAGAAATCAACGTTCCTAAAACTGGTAATCTCGGCGGTGATATCCCGACCAAGGATGTTCACCGTGACCATGTCGCCAAGTTTCAGGCCGATCTCCTCGGCCTCTTCGGCGGAAAAGCTCATCTGCGGCGGGCCGTCATAATCCTCGGGCCACCATTCGCCCGCGACCACCTGGGCATTCTCGGGCGGGCGGGCTGAATAGGTGATGCCCCGGTCCCCGCGCACGACCCAGTGATCTCCCGCCACCTCTTCGGCGGGGCGCCCGTTGATCTCGGAGACATAGCCGCGCAGCATCGGCGCGGTCTCGACCTTGGACACGCCCGGATCACTTTCGACCCGTTCCAGGAAACCCGGAAGCTGCTCGTTCTGGATATCGACCACGAAATAGGACGGCGCGACCTCGGGCAGGTCCTCGGCAATGGCGGCGCGCAGGTTGGCGTCGATCTGGCCCACGGCGGCGATGACCGACAGGCCAAGACCCAGCGATAGCACCACCGAGGCCGCCTCGCCCCCCGGCCCACCGACCGCGCCCAGCGCAAGCCGCAGCGAGGTGCGGCCCCGGACAAGGCGCAACCCGGCAGCCCATCGCGCCAAACGGCGCACAGCAGACGCTGCGGCCAGAAGCAGGAGGAAGGCGCCGAAGACACCGATGGCGGCCCAGATCGCAAGGCTCGGCACGCCCGAGAACAGCGCCGCCAGCCCGACCAGCGCGATAAGCGCGAGCGCGGTGCCCGCGACGTAGACGGGCCGCGGCCAGCCCACGCCCTCGACCGCGTCGCGGAACAGGGCGGCGGGGCGGACATCCTCGGTCCGCGCAATAGGCCAGAGCGAGAAGACGAGCGCCGACAAGGCACCGTAAAGCGCCGCCTCGCTCAGTGCGCCCACGTGAACGCCGATATCCACCGGCACCGGAAGGCGCGCTTCGATCAGCGGGGCGAAGGCCATCGGAAGCGTGGCCCCGACAACGATGCCGAGGAAAAGACCAACGAAAGTCAGCACCATGATCTGCAGGAAATAGACCGCGAAGATCGTCCCGCGTTCGGCGCCAAGGGATTTCAGCGTGGCAATGACCGGCGTCTTTTCCTGCAAGTAGCTGCGCACCGCCGCGGCGACACCGACGCCACCAACGGCAAGACCGGCCAGGCCGACGATCACGAGGAATGAACTCAGCCGCTCCACGAAGCGCGAGGCGCCCGGCGTCCCGTCGCGCTTGTCGCGCCAGCCGATCCCGTCCAGCGCGGCCTCGGCCTCGGCGCGAAACTGGTCGAGGTCCGTGTCCTGCGGCAGCGCCACGCGATATTCGGTTTCGAACAACGACCCGGGTTGCAGCAGCCCCGACCCTTCCAGCGCGGAGACCCGTACCATCGTCGGCGGGCCGAGGCCGAAGCCGCCCGCTGCATCATCGGGCGCGCGCAGCAGAACGGCGCTCAGAACGAATTCCGCCGTCCCGAGGCTGAACCGGTCGCCGACCGCAAGGCCGAGGCGATCCATCAGAACCCGGTCCATGGCCGCGCCGGGCAGACCGCCGCTTCCATCCAGAGCGTCCGAAATTTCCATCGGCGGATCGAGCCGCACCCTTCCATAGATCGGGTAAACATCATCGACCGCCCGCACTTGGGTCAGTCCACGCTCAGCCCCGCCTTCGCGATCGACGACCACCATGGAGCGGAAATCCACCGTCTCGGAAACGCGCAACGCGTTGGCCTGCATCCAGCCCAGTTCCGCATCCGTGGCAAAGCGATAGGTGAACTCGATCTCCGCATCGCCACCGAGCAGCACCGCGCCCTCGCGCGCCAGCCCGGCCTCGATGCTGTCGCGCACCGAGCCCACGGCGGCGATCGCCGCCACGCCGAGCGCAAGGCAGGCGAGGAAGACGCGGAAGCCCTTGACCCCGCCACGCAGCTCGCGGCGGGCCAGTCGCAAGGCAATGGGAAGGTTCATTCCGCGGCCCTCTGGGCGGCATCCAAGTCCAGCAACCCGTCACGCAGGGTCACGACCCGGTCACAGCGCGCGGCGAGCTCGGGCGCATGGGTCACAAGGACCAGGGTGCAACCAAACCGCTCCCGCAGACCAAAGAGAAGCTCCATGATATGGGCGCCGGTCTCTCCATCCAGATTGCCGGTCGGCTCATCGGCAAGCAGGATCTTCGGGCGCGGCGCGGCCGCGCGGGCAAGCGCCACGCGCTGCTGTTCGCCGCCCGAAAGCTGTGCCGGGTAATGACCCAGACGCCCGCCAAGTCCGACCTCGCCCAGTTCTGCTTCGGCCCGGTCGAACGCATCGGCAACGCCCGCCAGTTCCAGCGGCACGGCGACGTTTTCCAGCGCGGTCATCGTCGGGATCAGGTGGAAAGACTGGAACACGACACCCATATGGTGGCGTCGGAACCGGGCCAGCGCGTCCTCGTCCATGTCGGTCAGGTTGCTTTCAAGCACGCTCACCCGACCGGCCGTCGCGCGCTCCAGCCCGCCAAGAACCATGAGGAGAGACGACTTGCCAGACCCCGACGGCCCCACGAGCCCCAGCGTTTCCCCACGACCGACTTCCAGATCTATCCCCTTCAGGATATCCACGGACCCTGCATTGCCTTTCAGCGAAAGATGGACATCCTGCAGCGTTATGATCGGATCAGTCATGAAACCCCTTTCGGCTCTTGCCCGTTCAGTCCGATATGGGGCGGTTGACGGGCTGCGCAAGATCGCATTTGCGGTTCTGCTTGTCGCGGCCCCTGCATCGGCGGAAACCCTGACCATCGCGGCACTCGGTGACAGCCTGACCCAGGGCTACGGCGTGCCGCGCGGCGAGGGTTTCGTCCCGCAATTGCAGCGCTGGGTCGATGCGCGAACCCCGGGGCTTGAGGTGACGGTCGAAAACGCGGGCGTTTCGGGCGACACCACCGCCGGCGGGCTGGCCCGCGTGGGCTGGACCCTGACGCCCGAGGTGGATGCGCTGATCGTCACGTTGGGCGGGAACGATCTGCTGCGCGGGATTGCACCGGAAGCCTCGCGCGCGAACCTCGCGGGAATCCTCGACGCGGCGGACAAGGCGGGGGTGCCGGCCCTGCTGATCGGGATTCCGGCGCCGGGCAACTACGGGGCCGACTACAAGAAGGCCTTCGATGCGATCTATCCGGAACTGGCCGCCGAATACGGGGCGCTGCACCATTCGGATTTCCTGGGCGCGATCCGGACGGAGATTGCCGAGGGCGCGGAAACCCAAACCTATTTGCAGCCCGACAACATTCACCCCAACCCGGCGGGAGTGGCCCTGATCGTCGAGGATATCGGCCCGAGCGTACTGGACCTGATCGACCTCAGCCGGGATTAATCCGGCACACGGAAGGTCAGCGAGGCCCAGAGCGATTTCCACACCGGCCCGGCGTCGGGGTCGTCGTTGGGGAGTTCGATCATCTTCACCGAATCCACCAGGTATTCGGTGCCCGGCGCCACCGGCAAAACGGCGCGGCCCTCGGCATCGGTGCGGTGCAGGGTGATGGTTACCTCGCCCGAGGCATCCTTGGCGAAAAGCTCGATCTGGGCATCGGCGCGCGGCTTTCCCTGGAACAGCACCTGCACCGGCATTCCGGCCGAGAGATCGCCGGTATAGGGGTTCATCCCAGCCACGATCTCGGTCTCGAGTCCCACTTCCCGATCCGCTCCTTCGCCGCTGCCAACCGCGATCAAGCTCTTGGCATAGCGGCGGTAGCTTTCACCGAACCCCGTTTCCGGCAGCCCACGCGCGGTGTGACGTGCGAGCGTATCCTCCAGGTCCTTGTGTTCGACGAAGGCCTGGAACTGATCCCAATTCGTGTAGGTCAGAATGTTATCCGTCGTCTCGTGCACCACGATCACGAGCCCATCCGCGGGGTAGGACTGATTCAGCGCGGGACGGTCGCCCAAACGCCCCTCGACCAGCACCGCATCGCCGCCGACAACCAGATCGAAACGTTCGGCCCGCATCGGGAAATAGGCATAGCCCGCGCCTTCGAAATTCTGGCCAACCCGGATCTCGGCGGTGATGGCCTCGCCGGGCGCGACGCTGTAGCGTTCCGGGGATATCCAGAATTCATGGGCAAAGAGCGGCGGCGCACTAGCTAGCACGGCGACGAGTGAAATCGGCAGAAGAGACGTTCGCATGATGGCAATCCGGAATTTGGCTACGCTGGGAAGGCTGGTGCTTTCTCTGTGGGTGTCAAGTGTTGTGCTGATCCTGGCCTCCGCGGCCCAGGGCCACGAGGTGCGCCCGGCAATCGCCGATCTGACGATTTCCGGGGAGGAAATCACCCTCGAGATCCAGGTGTCGCTGGAGCCCTTGATCGCGGGCGTCGATCTGGAAGGGCTGCAAGACACCAACGAATCCCCGAAGGCGGAAGAGGTTGATCGCCTGCGGGCCTTGGAGCCCGGCCAGCTTGAAGAAGCCTTTCGCGAGGCGTGGCCGGGCATCCGGGACGGCCTGACCCTTCAATCGGGCGATCAGAACGCCGAGGTCCGGCTGTCCGGCGTGGATATCGGAGAGACCGGTAACGTCGCGCTCCCCCGCGACAGCCGCTTGCTGCTTGACGCCACCCTGCCCGGCGCAGGCCCGGTGATCGTCGGATGGTCCTCCGAGTTCGGGCCGCTGGTGGTGCGGCAGATGGGAGCGGGCGAGGATGGCTACACAGGCTATCTGACCGGCGGACAGTTGAGCGACCCGATCCCGCGCTCCGGCGTGTCGCTGCAATCAACGCTATCGGTCTTTACGACCTATGTGGGGCTGGGGTTCGAGCACATCATCCCCAAGGGCCTCGATCACATCCTGTTCGTACTGGGCCTGTTCTTCTTCTCGCTTCAGATGCGGCCTTTGCTGTTCCAGGTGACGGCCTTCACGCTGGCCCATACCGCCACGCTGGCGCTTGCGGTGCTTGGATATGTCTCGGTCCCTGCCGCCGTGGTCGAGCCGCTGATCGCCGCGTCGATCGTCTATGTGGCGGTCGAGAACATCGTGCGACCCCGGCTTACAGCCTGGCGCACGGCCATCGTTTTCGGGTTCGGACTGCTACACGGGTTGGGCTTCGCCTCGGTTCTGGGCGAGATCGGGCTGAGCCCGGCGCGGCTGATCACCGGGCTGATCGGGTTCAACGTGGGTGTGGAACTGGGCCAGTTGGCCGTAATCGGCGCAGCCTTCCTGCTCGTCGGGATCTGGTTCGGGCGCCGAAGCTGGTACCGGAAAGCTATCGCAGTTCCTTGTTCTGTCGCGATTGCGGCAATCGGCGCCTACTGGAGCATCGAGCGCGTGTTCTTTTAGCGCTCAAATTTTTTCCGGAAATTGGCAAGTTTTCCTTACCAATTATCAAGTCCGCGGCTATACAAGAGGAACTTTCGATCTCGTGGAGTGGGATTCTGCGGGTTGTTTGCTGAAACGGGAGGAATTTAATGACTTCAAGATCCACCACTCGTCGTGGTGCACTTCGCAGCCTTGCGGGTGCCGGTGCGGCGACGCTGGCGGCACCGCATATCGCGTCGGCCGCTGCCCATGGAACCACCTGGAAAATCCAGTCGAGCTGGCCCGGCGGCGCCGGCCTGCAGATCTTCAAGGACTGGTGTGCCACGATCCAGGAAAAGACCGGCGGAGAGCTGGCGTTCCAGCCCTTTGGCGCCAATGACGTCGTGGGCGACTTCCAGCTCTATGACGCGGTGAAGAACGGCGTTCTGGATGCTGTGAACCCCTTCACCATCTACGCCCAGGGCATCATTCCGGCGGCGACGTTCCTGACGTCCTACCCGCTGGGCCTGCGCAACCCGCACGAGTGGGATGTGTTCTACTACAGCCTCGGCGGCCTCGAGATCGCTCGCGAACTCTACAAGGCCCAGGGCATGCACTTCGTCGGTCCGGTTCACCACGGCCCGAACATCATCCACTCGAAGGTTCCGATCCGCTCGATCGACGACTTCCGCGGCCGCAAGATGCGCCTGCCCGGCGGCATGGTTGCCGAAGTCTTCACCGAGATCGGCGCCGAAACTACCGTTCTGCCCGGCTCGGAAATCTTCCCGGCGCTGGAAAAGGGCACCATCGACGTGGCCGACTATGTTGGTCCGGCGGTGAACTACTCGCTCGGCTTCAGCCAGGTGACCAAGTACATCTCCATGGGCCCTCCGGGCTTCATGTCGCTGTACCAGCCGGTCGACATCATGGACATCACCGTGTCGCAGTCGTCCTGGGACGCGCTGTCGCCCGAGATGCAGCAGTTCGTGGAGATGGAAACCCATGTCTACTCGGACATGCACCATGCCGCGATCCAGGCCGCCGACCAGGAAGCCTGGGCCAAGTTCGAGGCCGACGGCACCGAGGTCACCCGCCTCAGCCAGGACGACGTCGAACTGATGACCGAAGTGGCGGTTCCGATCTGGTTCAAATACGCCAACCGCGACAAAGACGCGGCGCGGGTGTTCAAGATCCAGCTCGACTACATGATGTCCGGCTCGCTGGGCTATGTAACGCCGGAGCAGGTCGAAGGGCTGACCCTCGATCTCTGATCCGGGCAATCGGATGTGAAATTGGGCCTGCGCGATCAATCGCGCAGGCCTTGTCAGACCCGGGGTACGGGTCCGGACATATGGGGAACCACTCATGCCAAGCTTAGACTTTACTCTGCCGCACTGGCTCTACTGGGTCGGGCTCGTCCTGTTCCCGGTACTTGCCATGGTGCTGGCTCGGCGCACGCAGCCGAAAACCCGCATCTATTCCGCACCTTTGGGATACATGATCCTCGTCACCGGGGGCATCCTGGGGCTGCACCGCTTCTACCTTCGAAGCCTGCTGGGCCTCGTGTTCATCCCGGTCTTCCTGTTCATCCTCTACTCGAACGCGGCCGAACGTGAAGCCCGCTCCGCACAATCGGATGCGAACAACACGGTTCGCGTCGCCGAGCGGATCATCGAAAGCGAAAGTGGTCGAATCGAGAGCGCGAAGTCCGAAATTCCGTCGCTGGAGGCCGAGCTGGCCACCGTCGAGGAAGGCTCCTTCGCCAAGCGCAGCGTCGAACGGCGCCTGGAACGTGCCAAGGATCGCATTGAGACCGGTGAGGAACGGATCGCCGAGGCCACCACGGACCTTGAAGGCGCCCGCCCGATCGCGGCTTCTGCCGCTGAAGAGCGCGCGTTCTGGGGCAAGATGGCCCGGTCGACTTTCTACCTGATCCTCTTGGCCCTTCTGGTGGACGCGATCCTCATGCCCGGCATGGTCAAGAAGGCCAACGCCCGCCTGGCCGAGCAACATGTGGAAGAGGAAGACACGGTCATCGACGAGGTCGCCGAAAAGGCCGCCGAGATCGAGGAGCGCAAGCCCGACCACGCCTATGCCGAGAACTGGATCGACAAACTGTCGCTCTATGCCGGGGAATTCGTCAGCTACTGGGCGGTGATCGCGGTCTTCGTCTACTATTACGAGGTTATCGCGCGCTACGTCTTCAACTCGCCCACCAACTGGGCGCACGAGGCGATGTACCTGATGTTCGGGATGCAGTACCTGATCGCCGGGTCCTACGCGATGCTGACCGAGGCGCATGTGCGCGTCGATATCTTCTACGCACCGCTGACCCGCCCGAAGAAGGCCTGGGCCGACCTGGTCACCTCGATCTTCTTCTTTATCTTCGCAGGCACCCTGCTGATGACGTCCTGGATCTTCGCCATGGACGCGCTTGCGGTGCCGACCGGCAACTCGGTTGTCTCGGACTGGGCGCGCGGTGATCTGAGCTTCTTCCAGATGCTCGGCTCGCTGACCCTGGGAACCTGGACCGATCCGGCCGTCCGTTGGGGCGAAATCAGCTTCAACGAATGGGAAGTGCCGCTTTGGCCGATGAAGTGGATGATGGTCGCTGGCGGCCTGCTTCTGGTGCTGCAAGGCGTATCCAAGATCGCGAAAGACATCCGTGCTATCGCAAGGGGAGCATAAGGAATGGGTCTCGATATCTCGATTGAGCTTCTGACGCTCATCATGTTCGGGTCGCTTCTGGCCCTTCTCATGGCAGGCCTTCCGCTTGCCTTCGTAACCGGTGGCCTGGCCTGCGTGTTCCTCTTTATCCTGGGCGATGCCCGGGCGCTGAACATCGTGCCAAGCCGCATCTTCCCGCTGATGACCAACTATCAGCTCTCGGCCATTCCGCTGTTCATCTTCATGGCGGCGATGCTCGAGAGGGCGGGGATCATCAACGACATGTTCGACGTGATCTACAAGGTCCTCGGCGGCGTGAAGGGCGGCCTGGCCTCGGCCACCATCCTGGCCTCGACGATCCTTGCGGCGATGGTCGGCGTGATCGGCGCGGCGGTGGTCACCATGGGCATCATCGCCCTGCCCGCCATGCTGAAGCGGAACTACGATCCCAAGATCGCCATGGGCTCGATCATGGCCGGCGGCACGCTGGGCATCCTGATCCCGCCGTCGATCCTGGCGATCATCTACGCGGTCGTGGCCGAACAGTCGGTGGGCGAGCTCTTCATCGGTGCGGTCATCCCGGGCCTGATGCTGTCGGGCATGTACATCATGTATGTTACCGTGCGCTGCTACATCAACCCGGACCTCGGCCCGCCGATCCCGGTTGAAGAGCGGATCTCCAACCGCGAGAAGGTCCGCCTTCTGGGCAAGATGTCGGCGCCTTTCGCCCTCATCGTCGTGGTGCTCGGCGTGATCTTCACCGGCGTCGCGACCCCGGTGGAAGCGGCCGGCATCGGCACCTTCGGCGCCTTCATCGTGGCCGCTATCCACCGCAAGCTGGACTGGCCGACGATCCGCGCAGCCTGTCTGACGACGCTGAATGCCTCGGCCATGGTGATCTGGATCATGTTCGGTGCAACGATCTTCGTGGGTCTCTACGTCCTCGAAGGCGGTCAGCAGTTCGTGCAGGAAACCATGCAGGGCGCGGGCCTTGGCCCCTGGGGCATCCTGATCGTCATGCAGATCATGCTGGTGGTCCTGGGGATGTTCCTGGACTGGGTCGGCATCCTGCTGCTCTGCGTGCCGATCTTCGTGCCGATCATCAAGGCGCTGGGGGCGCAGGCCTTCGGCTTCGACAACCCCGATGACCTGGTGCTGTGGTTCGGCGTGCTCTACCTGGTGAACATGCAGATGAGCTTCCTGTCGCCGCCGTTTGGCTACGCGCTCTTCTACCTGCGTGGCGTGGCGCCCGACTGGATCCCGATGACCGACATCTTCAAGTCGGCGCTGCCGTTCCTGTTCCTTCAGTTCGTAGGGCTGGCAGTCTGCATGCTCTTCCCCGAGGTCATCACCTGGCTGCCAAGTATCGTCTACGGGTAGCCACAGACGGCCAATGAAATCGAAAGGGCGCCCACCGGGCGCCCTTTTTCGTTTTCCTCGCTGACTGGGAAATTCCGCTGGCCGGTCAGAGCGGGTCCTTGTCCGGCCAATCTCCGCCCGCGCTCAGGGCCAGAACGCGGCTGACGTCGGTCAGAGAACGCCCCGACTGGGCCATCCATTCGTTGAAGGCGTCCTGAATTTGGTAAAGCTCCTTCACGGTCTGCGGGCGCCGATCCACGACTCCCTCCGCCATGAGCCTTTGCAGAACGTCCGGCGTCAGGATGAAGGACGGCTTGCCCCCGTGCCGCAACGCGAACTGCGCGGCCGAGCCGCTGAGCCAGCTTCCGTTCCGCGCAAGAAAGCGCAAAAGGCCCGCATAGTCTTCGTCCGGCCAGTCCGCCAGGACCCCTGCCGCGCTTCCGTGGTCGTCTTCCAACCGCTTGAGCAGGCTGGCGTTTTTCCACACGGCCTGAATCTTGCCCGGGTGATGTGGGAGATCCCTTTCACGCAGGGCCTGACGAATGCGCTCCGGCTCGAGGCGTTCGATCGCTGCCAGTTCGAAACCATGGAACAGGTCCTCGAAACTGGACCACGCCTTGCCAACCCTCCGCCACTCCACGCCGATGCAAAAGACGTGACGGGAGAACACAGCCAGCCATCTCTGGATATTCATGTCGTTGAGGTCGAGGAGCGGATAGGGCGAATGGGCTACCATATCCTCAAGAACGGTAACGCTGCCGACACGTTCGGCCGCTGCCAGATATATTTCCTCAAATGACCGCACGCGCGGTCCTTTCTCTATCTACGCCAACCCGCGGAAGACCAATTTCCGCGCTACCAACAAAAATTCTTAACAATATATTTAAATGTTTTTATGGAAAATGTCCATTCGATCGAGTCGACGCCCCTAGCCGGGCCGATCGTCATGCTCATCGGTCAGGATCCGGCGGCTGTCCCCGTCCGGGTCGTCGAACTGGCCCTTTCGCAGCGCCCAGAAGAATCCGGCCAGTCCAAGCCCGCCTAGCAGGAGGGAGACCGGGATCAGGTAGATCAGGACATTCATCGTCTCACCTCAGTCTCAGCGCGTTCAAAGACACCATGATCGACGAGCCCGACATCGCCAGCGCCGCGGCCAGCGGCGTGGCGAAGCCCAACACGGCAACCGGGATCGCAACAGCGTTGTAGAGCGCGGCGATCGCGAAGTTCTCCACGATCCGGCGAACGGCGCTGCGGGACGTGTCGATCGCCTCGACCACGGGTTCCAGCGACCGCCCCAGAAGCACGATATCCGACACCATCCGCGCCGCTTCGAGCGCGGATCCGGGCGAAATCGACGCATGGGCCGAGGCCAGCGCCGCCGTGTCATTCAGCCCGTCGCCGACCATGAGCACCTTGTGCCCGTCACGCGCCAGAGAGGAAATGACCTCGGCCTTGTCCTGCGGCAGAACCTCGGCGCGCCAGTCCCCGATCCCGAGTTGCGCGGCGATATCGGACGTGGCCGCAGCGCTATCGCCCGAAAGCAGGATCACCCGCTTGCCCTTCGCGCGCAGCTTGGCGACCGTCTCAGCCGCACCAGGACGCAACCGTCCGGTGAAGGTGAAGGTCTGCGGTTGTTTCCCGTCCACCCCGAGGTAAGCCGCCGTTCCGGCTGCGGCTTCCGCCCCGACCCATGCGGCGCGCCCAAGGCGGACGGTCTTTCCGTTCCAGTTCCCTTCGACGCCTTGCCCCGGCACCTCGCGCAGCGCGGTCAGGTCTGCGGGCGACACTCCATCCTCGCGGATTGCCTGCGACAGAGATTGCGCCAGCGGGTGGGCCGACGCCTCGGCCAGGGCAAGCGCCAGGGACAGAGTTTCGGACGACACCCCCGAAATCGGGTCCGCCACCGGAAGCCCTTCGGTCAGGGTGCCTGTCTTGTCGAAGACCACCGTGTCGACCTCGGACAACCGCTCCAACGCGGTCGGGCTCTTGATCAGCAGACCCTTGCGGAACAGCCGCCCCGAGGCCGCCGTCGAAACCGCCGGCACCGCAAGGCCAAGGGCGCAGGGGCAGGTGATGATCAGCGTGGCGACGGCGATGTTCAGCGAAAGCCGCGCGTCTCCGGTCACCATCATCCAGCCCACGAAGGCCGCGAAGGACAGCAGGTGAACCACCGGCGCATAGATGCGGGCCGCGCGGTCCGCGAGCGAGGTGTAACGGTTGCGCGCGTCCTCGGCCAGCGCCACAAGGTCGGCAAGCCGGTGCAGGCTGCTGTCGCGACCCGCCGCAGTGACGCGCACGGTCAGAACGCCGGTGAGGTTCACTTCCCCCGCGCTGACCTCGGTATCGGGGCCCGCAAAGACCGGCAGGCTCTCACCCGTCAGGAACGACCGGTCGATCTCGCTTTCGCCGCGAATGATGATCCCGTCCACGGGCATCCTCGCGCCCGGCACCACGCGGACAAGATCGCCAGGGCGCAGGTCCGAGATCGGCACGACCTGTCCATCCGTCCGCGTCGCCCGTGGCACTTCGAGCGCCGCCAGTTCCGAGGCCGCCGACCGCGCCAGCGACCGAGTACGATAGTCGAGGTAACGCCCGGCCAGCAGGAAGAAGGTCAGCGACAGCGCAGCATCGAAGTAGGCATGCGCGCCGCTGACCGAGGTTTCATAGACCGAGATCGCCGCGGCCAGCACGATCGCCAGCGAGATCGGCACATCCATGTTGAGCCGCCACGCCCGCAGCGCCGACCAGGCGCTCGCGAAAAAGGGCTGAGCTGAAAAGACGATGGTCGGCAGGGCGATCGCGCCCGAGATCCAGTGGAACATGTCCCGCGTCGCGTCAGAGGCGCCGGACCAGACCGCCACCGACAACAGCATGACGTTCATCATCGCGAACCCGGCCACCCCGAGCCGCATCAAGAGCGCCCGCCCGCGCGGATCGTCCTGCCCACCAAGGCTGGCCGCGTCGAGTTCATGCGCCTCGTAGCCCGCCTGTTCCAGTGCGGCGGTCAGGTCCTCCGCGTTGACCCCATCCTCCGCCTGCACGGTGGCGCGCTTCTGGGTCAGATTGACCCGCGCCGCGCGCACACCGGGCTGGCGTTTCAGTGTCCGCTCGACCTCGGAGATGCATCCCGCGCAATGGATGCCCGGCAGCGACAGAAGGATGTCATCCTTCTGCGGCGCAACGGGCTTCGCCTCCACGGGCGCCCCGACACCGCAGGCCGGGCAAGTTGCAAGAGAGGGCCGAACGGCTGCCGTCATGCGTCGGATCTCACCCAGATCGGGATACGCTGGCGAAATTCGGTCCCATCCTCGGCCACCGCCACGAGGCGCAGGTTCCAGTTGCCCGGCGTCACCTCCACCCGGGCCACGTGGTTCTGCCCATCGAAGCTGAACTCCGGGGTGGAGTCATAGGCCACGGTCGTCGCCCGTCCCAGCGTTCCGGAAACGCTCTGCGGGACGACCGGCACCCCCGACGTATCGCGGATCGAGAGCAGGAGTTCCCCATCCTTGATCGTGGCCGAGACCTGCCATCCAAGGGCAAGCTGCGCTTCCCGATCAGCATCGAAGTTTTGACTGGCCACGTAGGAGTTCTTGACCTCGACACCCGGAAAGGTGCGGACTGCCTGCACCGCCAGCGTCACGTTCACCGCTATGATCACGCCGAAGGCGCTGGCGGTAATGAGAAAAACCTTGCGCCCGGTCAGGGGTTTGGTGGTCATCGTGCATCTCCGTTGAATATCGTGTCGGCATGGGCGCGTTCGCCGTTGCCCAGATCTTCCACCCAGAACCGAAACTCGGTCCGGTCGTCCGTGGCAGGGGCGGAGCCTCCTGGCGCGGTCACGTAGACCCGCTTGAGTTCGGCGGTATCGGGGGGAACCTCGACCGAACTGTAGTGGGAGCCTTCGATTCGCAATACCAGCATCTGATCCCCCACCACCGACAGCTTGAAACGCCGGACCTCGGGATGCTTGTTACGCAGGCGGATGTCATACGTATTGCGGATCGACCCATCCGAGAGCGTGACGAAGGTCGGGTTGCGAACCGGCGCGACACTCAGGTCGATCTCGGGCCGGATGAACAGGGCGAAGACAAGCCCGATGCCGATCAGCGCCCAAAGGCTCGTGTAGAGGATCGTCCTGGGACGGAAGACATGGGACCAGATGGGTTTGGCCGGCTGACCCTCGCGCTCGCGCCATTCATCGGAGAGCGCCAGGTAATCGATCAGCCCGCGCGGCTTGCCGATCTTGGTCATCACGTCATCGCAGGCATCGATGCAGAGCGCGCAGGTGATGCATTCCAACTGCTGCCCGTCTCGGATGTCGATGCCAACCGGGCAGACATTCACGCAGGCGCTGCAATCGATACAATCGCCCAGCTGGTCCGCGCCCTCGGCCTTGCGGTGTTTCCCGCGCGGCTCGCCCCGCCATTCGCGATAGGCGACGGTCAGCGTGTCTTCGTCCATCATCGCCGCCTGGATGCGGGGCCAGGGGCACATGTAGATGCAGATCTGCTCGCGCGCGAACCCGCCGAACAGGAAGGTCGTGCCGGTCAGGATCGCGACGCTTGTATAGGCGATGGGATGCGCACTCAGGGTGAAGAGATCCCGCGCCAGCGTAGGCGCATCGGCGAAGTAGAAGACCCAGGCGCCACCGGTGGCCACCGAGATCAGCAGCCAGACCACCCATTTGGTGATCCGTAGCCGCCACTTGCGCAGGGTCCACGGAGCATTCCACAGGCGCACGCGAGCGTTGCGGTCGCCCTCGATCCAGCGCTCCACGAGGATGAAGAGGTCGGTCCAGACCGTCTGCGGGCAGGCATAGCCACACCAGACCCGCCCCAGCGCCGACGTGAACAGGAAAAGGCCCAACCCCGCCATGATCAGCAGGCCCGCAACGAAGTAGAATTCGTGCGGCCAGATCTCGATCCAGAGGAAGTAGAAACGCCGCCCGGCCATATCGACGAGAACCGCCTGATCGGGAAGGTTCGGGCCGCGGTCCCAGCGAATCCAGGGCGTCAGATAGTAGATGCCCAGGGTGACCAGCATGATCCACCATTTCAGGTTCCGAAACGGACCATAAACACGGCGGGGAAAGACCGGCTCGCGCGCGGCATAGAGGGATGGGGGTGTACTGTCAGACATGTTCACTTACCTGTTCGCATCTCTGCATCGCAGAATGTGCCTGCGAAAACCTTGATGCAGGTCAAAGGTTTTCACCACGCCGAATTCTTCATCGTGAAAAGTATCAGACCGAATGTGCAGTCCTGCGCAGATGGGGAGGGCCCCAAAAGTTTACGACCGCCGATATGCGGAGGACATATCGACGGTCGTTTGATCTGGCGTCGGCCCCTGTGGAAACGCGCGAACAGGATCTGGGGCCGACGCCATCACCGAAGCGCCAGGCGCTTCGGATCTCCGTTTACTCTCCCCCTCCTTTTTGGTGGACGTAAACCGCCAGGGCGTTGACCCCGGCATCTCCAAGACGTTCGCCCCAAGGGGGCATCACGCCGAAGCGGGAGGCGGTGATGGTCTCTGTGACAGAGTCGGCATCGCCGCCATAAAGCCAGATGGCATCGTTCAGGTTCGGGGCGCCGATGTCGCGGTTGCCCTCGCCATTTTCACCGTGGCAGGCCGCGCAATTGTCGGCAAAGAGCGTCGCGCCCGTCTGCGCCAACCCGGCATCATCCGCATTCCCCGAAAGGGACAGGACGTACTGGGTCACGGCGCCGATCTCGGCCTCGCTCAGCATTTCGCCGAAGGCCGGCATCTCGGACCAGCGCGCGTCGGGGTCCTGGTCGTTGCGGATCCCGTGGCGGACCGAATAGGCAATCGCCTCGATATCGCCACCCCAGAGCCAAGCATCGTCCAGCAGGTTCGGGTAACCCGGCGCACCGTCGGCACCAGCGCCATGACACTGCGAACAGTTGGTCATGAAGAGCGCCGCGCCCGCGTTCACCGCGTAGTCATAAACGGGCGATCCCGGTGCAAGGCTTGCCAGGTCGGCACCTGCCAGCTGGGCCTCGACCTCGGCATTGGCCGCACGGGCCGCGGCGATGTCATCGGCCACGTTCTGGCGGGTCGAGAACCCGGCCAACCCCGGTGTCGCACGCTCGATCAGGGGCCAGGCCGGATAGGCGATGGTATAGCCGATGCCCCAGATGATGGTGATGTAGAAGGTCCACAGCCACCAGCGCGGCAGGGGGTTGTTGTATTCCTGGATGCCGTCCCACTCATGACCGGTGGTTTCGATATCCTTGTGCTCTTCAGCGCTCATCAGTGCGCCTCCTCGATTGCCGACCCGTCAGGCGCGGGCCGGTCTTCATAACGAAACGGGATGTCGGCGGTGTCGCGATGGATCGCACGCGAGCCGGGGCGGAAGGCCCAGATCACCACGCCGACGAAGAAGGCGAACAGGGCCAGAAGAACCCAGCTGTCGGCGATTTCCCTCAGGATGTGATAGTTCATCTCCATCCCTCCTATCGGCTTGCTTCGGGCGTGAAGGTCGAGAAATCGACCAACGTCCCGAGCATCTGCATGTAGGCGATCAGCGCATCCATTTCCGAGATGCCGGGCTGACCGTCGAAATTGCGGACCTGCGCGCCGGGATAGCGTTCCAGCAGCCCGTCGGCATCACTGAACGGATCAGCCTGGGCGATGAAGTCGGCCTTGGCCTGCTCCAGCATTTCGTCCGTGTAGGGCACGCCGACGATCCGATGCGTCGCCATCAGGTCGCCGATATGCTCGGGTTCGATCATCTTGTTCATGAGGAACCCGTATTTCGGCATCACCGATTCCGGCACCACCGACTGCGGGTTGGTCATGTGATCCACGTGCCACTCGTCCGAGTAACGTCCGCCGACGCGGGCCAGGTCAGGACCCGTGCGCTTGGAACCCCACTGGAACGGGTGGTCGTACATCGATTCCGCAGCCAGCGAGTAATGCCCGTAACGCTCGACCTCGTCGCGCATCGGGCGGATCATCTGGCTGTGACAGACGTAGCAGCCTTCGCGGATGTAGACCTCGCGCCCTTCCAGCTCGAGCGGGGAATAGGGCCGCACGCCGTCTACCTCTTCGATGGTGTTCTCCAGGTAGAAGAGCGGTGCGATTTCCACGATCCCGCCCACGGTGACCGCGAGGAAGGAAAAGACCAGAAGAAGCGTCGCGTTCTTTTCGAGGATCTTGTGCTTTTCGAGAATTGCCATGTCTCCGCCCTCCCTTATTCGGCCGGAGCCATGGCAGTGGCGCGCTCAGGCGCCGACCGCACGGTCATCCAGAGATTGTAGCACATGATGATCGCACCCAGCAGGTAGAGGACCCCACCCAGACCACGCACGATGTACATCGGGAACTTGGCCGCAACCGTGTCGGCGAAGGACCAAACCAGGAAACCCTGCGGATCAACCTCGCGCCACATCAGGCCTTCCATGATCCCGGTGACCCACATCGCGGCCGCGTAGAGAACGATGCCGATCGTGGCGAGCCAGAAATGCCAGTTCACCAGGCTGAGACTGTAGAGCCGCTCGCGGTTCCACAGGCGCGGCGTCAGGAAATATAGCGCCCCGAAGGTGATCATCCCGTTCCAGCCCAGCGCACCGGAATGCACGTGACCAATGGTCCAGTCGGTGTAGTGGCTCAGCGAGTTCACCGCGCGGATAGACATCATCGGGCCTTCGAAGGTGGACATGCCGTAGAAGCCGATCGAGATCACCATCATCCGGAGGATCGGATCGGTGCGCAGCTTGTCCCAGGCCCCCGAGAGGGTCATCAGGCCGTTGATCATCCCACCCCAGCTGGGCATCCACAGCACGACCGAGAAGACCATGCCCAGCGTGGATGCCCAGTCAGGGAGAGCCGTGTAGTGCAGGTGGTGCGGACCTGCCCAGATGTAGAGGAAGATCAGCGCCCAGAAGTGGATGATGCTGAGCTTATAGCTGTAGACCGGACGCTCGGCCTGCTTGGGCACGAAGTAGTACATCATGCCCAGGAAGCCTGCGGTCAGGAAGAAACCCACTGCGTTGTGGCCGTACCACCACTGGGTCATGGCATCCTGCACCCCGGCAAAAAGTTGCACCGAGCGCGAGCCCCAGATCGAAACCGGAACACTCAGGTTGTTGACCACGTGCAGCATCGCAACGGTGACGATGAAGCTCAGCAGGAACCAGTTGGCGACATAGATATGCGGTTCCTTGCGTTTGATGATCGTGCCCAGGAAAACCGCAAGGTAGACCACCCAGACGATGGTGAGCCACAGGTCCACGTACCACTCGGGCTCGGCGTATTCCTTGCCCTGCGTGCCGCCCAGCAGGTAGCCGGTCGCGGCCAGCACGATGAAGAGCTGGTAGCCCCAGAACACGAACCAGGCCGCGTTCCCGCCCCAGAGGCGAACGGCGCTGGTGCGCTGAACGATGTAGAACGAGGTGCACAGCAGCGCGTTACCGCCGAAAGCGAAAATCACCGCCGAGGTGTGCAGCGGCCGCAGCCGCCCGAAATTCGCATAGCCCTGCGCCCATTCGAAATTGAGCACCGGGAAGGCAAGCTGGAAGGCGATGAACGTCCCGGCAAGAAAGCCAACCACGCCCCAGAAGGCGGTGGCGATCACGCCAGCACGGATCACGTCGTCCATGTATTCGTTGGAAACCGGGCGCTTCGGCTCATCGGTATGGCGCAGTGCCCGAAGGAAAACTCCACCGGCGACCAGCATGACGATCACCGCATGGACCTGATACACGAAGTCGCGCGCGAAGTTCGCCGCGATCGCCGCCAGCAGGGTCAAGAGCCCCAAAACTGCCAGCTTAAGATAATCCCACATTCAACTCTGTCCCTTTGTCTGCACGCCCACAATTCGACCGTTCGCCGAACAGGACTGGCACGATTTTATTTGGACCGGGTAAACCCACGCCGCCTTGATCCATATCAACCGATTTGGGCAGCCTATTTGACACAGATCAAAGACGCCTCTCGGGGCACAGTTCAGTGTGGCGCCGAGTGCGGTTCCAAGGAGCAATTTCAATGGTCTACAAGAGCATCGTCAGTGTCGTGACAGATCTGGAGATCGATCGCGCAGCTCTGGACGTTGCCGTGGCCGTTGCGCGGCGGAACGGCGGGCATCTTGACGTCATCTGCCTGGGGATCGATCGCACCCAACCGGGGTTCTACTATGCCGGTGCGAACGCGGTCATCCTGCAGGACAACCTGGCCCAGGCCCAGGAAGACGCGCTGCGCATCGAGGGCGAGGTGAAAGCCCGTCTCGAAGGGGCCGATGTCAGCTGGGTCACCGTCGCCGCGACCACCCAGATCACCGGGCTTATGCCGTTCCTGGCGCATCGCACCCGGTTTGCCGACCTGGTGGTCCTGTCAAAGCCCTATGGAAAGGGACGCGATCACGGGAACGAGGCGATCACGGAATCGGTTCTGTTCGAAGCCAAGGTTCCGGTTCTCGTCGTGCCCGACGATCATGAAATGCCCTCAGCGCCCAACAAGGTCGTGGTCGGCTGGAACGAAAGCAAGGAAGCGTTGCGCGCGATTCGCGATGCGATGCCCTTCCTGACCGGAGCCGGAAGCGTGAATATCGCGGTGATCGATCCGCCGCAGCATGGCCCCGATCGGTCCGATCCGGGCGGCGCGCTCAGCCAGATGCTGGCGCGGCACGGGGTAAAGGTCGAGGTTTCTGTTCTTGCCAAGACGATGCCGCGCGTGTCGGACGTACTGGCGCGGCACATCGGCGACACGGGCGCCGACCTGCTGGTGATGGGGGCCTATGGCCACTCGCGCTTCCGGGAATCGATCCTCGGCGGCGCAACACGGAATGCATTGGAGTTGTCCAAAGTCCCGATTTTGATGGCGCACTAGGGACGGGCGGATCCGCTGACTAGGGACCAGCGGTTACGCCAAAAATCCGCCATCGGTGTCATCCCCGGTTTCGACTTGCAGCCTGTCGAAATCGGGGATGATTATTTTTCGCTTCCCTTCAAGCTGGATGATCCCCTCGCGTTTCAGCGCCGATATCTGTCGGCTGACCGTCTCCAGCGTCAGGCCAAGGTAATCCGCCATGGATTCGCGCGTCAGGGGAAGCTCGAAACTGGAGCCGTTGCTGGGCCGCGTCAGGTGAAGCGATGCCTCGCGCCGGGCGATGATCGCCAGAAGGCTGGCGATTTTTTCCCGGGCGGTCTTGCGACCCAAGACCAGCATCCATTCCCGTGCCGCATCAAGTTCATCCAGCGTCATCTCAAGCAGGCGCTGACCGATGCGGGGCGTCTCGTCCATCATGCTTTCGAAGGGTTTCCGCCGGAAACAGCACAGAGTCAGGTTCGTGACGGCGGTCACGTCATAGGCCGCGACCGTCCGGCCGGGTCGCCCGACGAAATCCGATGGTAGCAACAGGCCCACCATCTGTGTTCGCCCATCCTCGAGCGTCTGGGTCAGTGTCGCGATCCCGGCAACCACGGAGGCCACGAAATCCATGTGGTCGCCAGCCCAGACAACCGGCTGACCCGCCTCGTAGCTGCGGTAATATTTCATCTCTTCGAGAAGCGTGAGCTCACCCGGCTCACAACGCGCACAAACAGCGCGGTGACGAATAGGGCAATCGTCACAGTTCTTACTCGTAAACTTCAGGTCGTCCATCGCGCCCAAAGGGACCTCACTTGATCTGCGTCAAGGCAAAAAAAATCATCTTAACAAATCTAGGGGTATGAATAGCATCTCGCAACTGCGTCGTCTTGGTCTTTTTGACGCGCGTGTCCCAAGATACACAAGTTATCCGACCGCGCCACATTTCGGAGGCGTCGGCAAATCGGACGTGGAAAGCTGGATTCGAGCGATCTCTCCGGGCTCTGAAATCTCGCTTTACGTACACGTGCCCTTTTGCCGGCGCCTCTGTTGGTTCTGCGCCTGCCGAACCCAAGGCACCCAGACGGCATCTCCGGTTGCCGCCTACCTGGAAACGGTGAAGGCCGAAATCGGCCTTTTGGCAGCCCAGTTACCTTCTGGTGTGCGAATCGGTCATCTGCATTGGGGTGGGGGCACCCCGACCCTGCTTGAGCCGCAGATGATCTCGGACCTCGCGGGCGCAATTTTCGATACGGTGCCGCTGGCCGAGCAGGCCTGCTTCTCGGTCGAGATCGACCCGAACGAGGTGGACGAGCCCCGGCTCGATGCGCTGGCCGAGGCCGGGCTGACCCGGGCTTCCATCGGCGTGCAGGATTTTGACCCGCTGATCCAGTCGACCATCGGCCGGGTCCAGAGTTACGAAGTCACCCGCACCGCCGTGGAAGGATTGCGCGCGCGGGGAATCACCAGCCTCAACGCCGATATCCTCTATGGCCTGCCGCACCAGACCGAGGCGCGAATCTCGGACAGCGTTCAACAGCTTCTCTCGTTGTCGCCGGATCGGGTGGCGCTCTTCGGTTATGCCCATGTGCCCTGGATGGCGCGGCGGCAGAACATGATCCCAACCGACGCCCTGCCAACACCCGAGGAACGGCTGCGCCTGTTCGAGGTTGCCCGGGAACTGTTCCGCTGGGATGGCTACAAGGAAATCGGGATCGACCATTTTGCCCGCCCCGAGGACGCGCTGGCCGTGGCCCAGAGCGAAGGCAGGCTGCGCCGGAACTTCCAAGGCTATACCGAGGATCAGGCCGATGTCCTGATCGGCATCGGCGCCTCCGCCATTTCGCGCTTCCCGCAGGGCTATGCCCAGAACGCCCCGGCCACGTCGGCCTACCAGGCCGCGATTCGCGCGGGCACCCTGGCCACCAGCCGCGGGCATGTCTTCACCGGCGACGATCTCTATCGCGGCCGCATCATCGAGGCATTGCTCTGCGATTTCCGCGTGAACATGGACGCGATTTCAGAGCGGTTCGTGGTGTCCAAGGCGCATCTGGACGGCTTGGCCCGTTCGGCACGGGCCGCCTTCCCGGCGATGCTGTCCTATGACGGGTCTGTGCTTTCCGTTCTTCCCGAAGCCCGCCCCCTCGCCCGGATGATCGCGCGGCATTTCGACGCCTACGACATGGAAGAGGCGGGGCACAGCACCGCAGTCTAGGCGCTTATTTCCAGTCGAAGAACCCGTCTCCGGCCCGCGCCAGCAGGCCCGCCGCCATGGCGCGACCCATCTCGGCGCCGTCTTCAATGGCGCCGGTCTGATCGTCGGACAGTGCCTCGGACCCATCGGTGCGAAGGATTTCTCCGCGCAGACGCAGCGAGCCGCCATCAAGTTCCGCAAGCCCCGCGATGGGCGTTTCGCAGGATCCGTCCAGCGCCGCGAGAAAGGCGCGTTCCGCCGCAAGCCTCTGCCCGGTCGGACCGTCGTGGATCGCCTCGAGCATCTGGGCAACACTCGCGTCATCGGCCCGGCGCTCGATCCCGATGGCGCCCTGGGCGACGGCGGGCAGCATCTCGTCCACGCCGATCGGGCGGTGCGGCACCTCGTCATTCATGCCAAGACGGTTCAACCCGGCCTTGGCAAGGAAGGTCGCCTCGGCCACCCCGTCGCCGAGTTTCTTCAACCGGGTCTGCACGTTACCGCGAAACTCCACCACGTTCAGATCAGGGCGGCGATGCAGAAGCTGCGCCTTGCGCCGCAGGCTGGAGGTGCCGACAACCGCGCCTTCGGCCAGCGCGGCAAGCTCTCCACGATCCAGCGAGACAAACGCATCGCGCGGATCCTCGCGCGGCAGGTAGCAATCCAGCACCAGCCCGGCGGGCTGCTCCACCGGCATGTCCTTCATGGAATGCACCGCGATGTCGATATCGCCTTGCAGCATGGCATCCTCGATCTCGCGGGTGAACAGGCCCTTGCCGCCGATCTCTTTCAGCGGACGGTCAAGCACCCGGTCGCCGGTGGTCTTGATCACCACGATCTCGAACGCCTCCGGCGGCAGGTCGAAGGCCGCGGCCAGCCGGTCCCGGGTTTCATGCGCCTGGGCCAGGGCCAGGGGGGAACCGCGCGTCCCGATTTTCAGGGGCGAAGCCGGGGAAGGACGTGTGATAGACATGCAAAACCTTTGTTGCCGAATAACAGGGCCCCGGCCTTGACAAGAAGCGCGTGGCACGGGACGAGCGTGTGGCAGGAATAAACGGGGAATCCGATGGCGGAAACCAAAAAACTCATGCGGGCCCTCGCGGGCGAGGTTCAAAAGGTGCCGCCGGTCTGGCTCATGCGGCAGGCCGGGCGCTATCTGCCGGAGTACCGCGCCACCCGCGCGCAGGCCGGGGACTTCCTGACGCTGTGCTATACGCCGGACCTGGCCGCCGAGGTGACGCTTCAGCCGATCCGCCGCTACGGGTTCGACGCGTCGATCCTGTTTGCCGACATCCTCCTGATCCCCGATGCGTTGGGCGCCGATCTGTGGTTCGTCACCGGCGAGGGGCCGCGTCTTTCGACCATCACCTCGCAAGGCGATTTCGACGCGCTGAAACCCGCGGACGCGATCCACGAGCATCTGTCACCGGTCTACGAGACGGTCCGGATCCTGTCGCGCGAACTTCCCGCTGAAACCACGTTGATCGGTTTCGCCGGTGCGCCCTGGACCGTGGCGACCTACATGATCGCCGGGCGCGGCACGCCAGACCAGGGTCCGGCCCATGCGCTGAAGGATGGAAACCGACCGCTCTTCGAAGCCCTGATGGAGCGGATCACGGCGGCCACGATCGAATACCTGTCTGCGCAGATCGAAGCCGGGGCCGAAACCGTCAAGCTCTTCGACAGCTGGGCCGGATCGCTCAAGGGCCAGGACTTCCAGGATTTCGCGCTGGAACCCGCCAAACGGATCATAGCCGAGATCAAGGCCCGCCATCCGGGCGTTCCGGTCATCGCCTTCCCGCGCGAGGCCGGGGAAAACTACATCGGGTTTGCCAAGGCGACCGGGGCCGACTGCGTGGCGATCGACAACTCCGTGCAGGCACAATGGGCCGCCGAGTTCGTCCAGGTCGATGGCTGCGTGCAGGGCAACCTTGATCCGAAGCTGATGGTCACCGGCGGTCAGCAACTGATCGACGAGACCCGCCGCATCGTGGCGGAATTCTCGAAAGGGCCGCATATCTTCAACCTCGGTCACGGCATCACGCCGGATGCCGATCCCGAGAATGTGCACGTGATGCTCGAAGCCCTGCGGGGCTGAAAGCTCAGGCTTTCTGCAGCATCCGGCCCAGCGGACGGCCCGACAGGATGTGGATGTGCAGGTGGGGAACCTCCTGCACACCGGCCTCGCCCGCGTTCGAGATGAGGCGGTAGCCCATGCCGTCCGTGCCCGGCTCGATCCCGAGCTTGGCGCAGACCTGCGCGATGGCGCGGGTGAAATCCGCGATCTCGGCATCGCTCGCCTCGGCGGCGAAGTGATCGTAGGTCACGTAAGGCCCTTTCGGGATCACCAGCACATGATCCGGCGCCTGTGGCGCGATATCGCGGAACGCCAGGCTGTGCTCGGTTTCCAGCACCGTGTTGTTCGGGATCTCGCCCCGCAGGATTTTCGCAAAGATGTTCTGGTCGTCATAGGCATAGGCCATGGGCTGTCCCTCAGTCGCTAAACAGGTGATCGGTCGTGGCGATCGTTTTCGCCTCTTCTTCGGAAATGGAAAGGACCTCCGCAAGGGGGCGGGCATTTTCTTCCGCCGTCCGTCCCTCCCGAAGCAGCGAGGTGCCGGGAAGCCCCGCCGCAAGAATGCGGTTCAACTCGTGTTCCACGTCGGCCCGCACCGTGGGCAGAAGCCGATCGAGCGTGGCCTGCGGCGTCGCGTGGCCGACAAGCCCGATGCGCTGCGCGTGGCCTGCGAGGTAGTCGTCGGACATGGCGCAATCGACCAGCAAAAGCCGCATCCCCGCGCCATCGCGATGCATATCCTCGAGAAACCGGAAATTCTGAGGGTCGAGACAGAAAATCAGCCGCTCGGTGTCGAAGCGCTCGTAGAGCATCCGCAAGACTGATCGCCGGTTGCGCGTGCGCTTGGCCAGGGTCTCTCCGATGCCGCCGAGGTCGGGCAGATCGGTGGCGTCCTCGTCGAACAGGTAGTCCAGAGTCCGGATCCCGGTGACCTCGGAGGCGCGTGCCGCCAGTCGCTTGGCCACGTGCCATTTCTTGCACAGGATGATGAGCGCCTCCCGCCCCTGCCCCAGGCCTGCTTCCGTCTCCCATGCGCGGGATGCGAAACGTCGCCCCTCCCGACCGCGGCCGGTGAGAAATCCGTGCAGGCGGCGGCCCTCGTTCGAGATGTCGAAACGGACCCCGGTCTGCGTGTAGAGCGTACCCAGCCGGTCTTGCAGATCCCGCGCCTCGGGGCTGATCTTGCGCGCAAACAGGAAGTCCTGCGCGAGCAGCATGTCATAGTGATCGTTGTAGAACGTCACCGGCATGCCGTAGTCCGAGAAGATCAGAAAGGTCAGCGTTCTGGATCGGATCTCATTGCCCGGAACCAGGTGCCGCACGAGGGTCTGAAAGAATGTCTCGTCCGGGATCCAGGTGGAGCGGAAGAAGCGCAGAACGTCGGGCCGGGTCTTGCAGAACTCCATCACCGCCTCCAGCGTGCGGCGGCGCAGGCACCACCACTGGCTGCCGATCATGATGCGCATATCCTTGGGCACCGCGCGGGACAGGCCCAGCGCGCGCTGCAGCTTCATGGATGTGTAGAAAAGACGTTTCTGGCCCCGCTCGTTGAAGAGGTGCCGGTAGATCAGGCGCTCTTCCTTGATGCCGGTGCGGATCCAGTCGCTGTCGAAGAAATCGAAGCTCTCGATGTAGTCCACCTCTTCGGCATCGAGCCTCTCATGGGCGTATTCGGCGGTCTTTATCGCCATGCAATCGCCCGACAGCATGTAGAAATGCGTGGCGCGGGGAAATGCCTCCAGCGCGGCCTGCGCGGCGTTCAGCGTCGCACGAACCAGCGACCACTCGCCCCAGCCGCATTTCACGCGCTTGGCAAAAACGACGTTGGGATTGCCATCGAGCGCCTTGCGGATCTTGTCGAAATCCGTGCCGGACGAGCGCCTGTCGAAATGGATCGCCATGCAATCGCCCGCCGCCGTCAGCCGCTCGGCCTGCCGGATAACGGCATCCGGGTCCTTGTGGCAGAGCAAGAGAAACGCGATCCGTGCCATATACCTGTTTAAGTCTTTCTGTTCGCCCGGTGACGCTTGAATGATTAGCGTGAAGATGCATTGAATAACTAGGGTTGTTTAGGGGTATTCGGTCGACCAAAGGTTTGGGTCGCAACGAGGGAAGAGCAGGATGGGGTTCCCTGGAACCTGGATGACTGAGAGCGAAAGCGCGGTCTACCGCGTGGTGCCGAAATGCGCCTGCTCGACCATCGGGCAGATCCTCTTCTATTCCGATCACGGGCGCTTCTACGACGGCGACATCCACGACGCCCGCGAAGGCCTGCACAAATGGGCCATCGACGACAGCCAGCCGAAGATCGAAGCCAACGTGAAGGCGCACAAGAGCTTCGCCTTCACCTGCGTGCGAAACCCCTACACGCGGATCCTGTCGTCCTTCTTCGACAAGATCTGTGGCATCCAGCGCAACGGCAGCCGCTATCGCGGCAACCTGGTGCCCATGGTGATCCAGAAATACGGGATCGAGGTCGAGGGCGATTTCGACCAGATCGCCAGCTTCCGCCGCTTCCTGCTGTTTGCCCGCGACACGATCCGCTGGCGCAAGCCGATGGAGCCCGACATCCACTGGTCCGCCATGTCGGGCCATGTCTCGACCTATATCGCCAACGGCGGGCGCTACGACGCGATCTTCCACACGGAGCGTTTCAACGAGGGCATGCAAGGCGTGCTCGACCGGATCGAGACGCCGCACCCGGTGGTCCTGTCAGAGGTGCCGCGCTTCAACGAAAGCGCCGGACACGGGCCGGAACGGGCCCATCCGGTGGAAGATTTCTTCGATGATCTCTCGAAACACCTGATGTGGGAGATCTATCGCAAGGATTTCGAGCTGTTCCGTTACGACTTCGAAAACCCCGCCAACAAGATGCCGACGGGGGAAATCGATCTCGACGAGGTTCACGCGAAACTGGGTGAATAGCCCTGATCAGGCTCAGATCAGGCCTTCGGCCTTGAAAAGGTCCTGCAGATTGGCCTCGGGCCGCGCCCCGAAATGGCCGATGACTTCGGCCGCGGCAACGCAGCCCATCCGACCACAGGTCGCCAGGTCGCGCCCGGTTGCCAGGCCATATAGGAAGCCCGCCGCGAACTGGTCGCCCGCGCCGGTGGCATCCACCGGCGTGACCCGCGTCACAGGCACGACCTGCTCTTCATCACCGCGCACCAGCACCACGTCCGAACCCGAGCGCGTGCAGACGATCAACCCGCTTTCGGCGGCTGCCTGCTCCAGCGCGGCGGAAAGGTCGGTTTCGTAGAGCGACTCCCATTCATGCTCGTTGCCGATCACGAAATCGAGTTCCTTCACCAGACGACGGAAATCCTCGCGGTGGCGGTCCACGCAGAAGGGATCGGACAGCGCGATCCCGGCCTTGCCACCGCCCGCACGACACAGCTTCGCGGCACGCTCGAACGCTTCCTTGCCCTTGGGCTTGTCGTAGAGATAGCCCTCGAGGAACAGGATCTGCGCCGACCCGGCCACGTCGTCCGACACGTCCTCCGGCCCCAGCTCGGCCGAAATCCCGAGATAGGTGTTCATCGACCGCTCACCATCGGGCGAGACGAAGATCATCGACCGCGAGGTTGGCAATTCGCCCCCCACCACCGGCGGGTTCACGAAATCGGTGCCATCCTCGACCATCGCGTCGGCGTAATAGCGGCCCAGCTCATCCTCGCGCACCCGTCCGATGAAGGCGGTCGAAAGCCCGAGGTTCCCGATCCCAGCCAGCGTGTTCGCCACCGAACCGCCAGCGCCCTGCACCCGGTTCTCCATCGCATCGTAAAGCAACTCGCCGCGCTCCTGCTCGACCAGTTGCATGATGCCTTTCTGAATGCCCATCCGGTCGAGGAACGCATCCTCGGCCTTGGTCAGCACGTCGACGATGGCGTTGCCGATCCCGACAACCTGGTAGGATTTGCTCATTGTGTCTTGTCCTCGAAGGGGCAGAGATCCCGGATCGGGCAGGCCCCGCATTTGGGTTTGCGCGCGACGCAGATATAGCGGCCGTGCAGGATCAGCCAGTGATGCGCATGCTGCGCGTATTCCACCGGCACGTTGTCTTCGATGGCCCGCTCCACCGCCTCGACCGTCTTTCCCGCGGCGAGCCCGGTGCGGTTTCCCACGCGGAAGATATGGGTATCGACCGCCTGCGCCGGGTAGCGGAACCACATGTTCAGAACCACATTCGCGGTCTTGCGTCCCACGCCCGGCAGGCCTTGCAGCGCGGCTCGGGACGAGGGAACCTCGCCGCCATACTCCTCGACCAGGATACGGCTCAGCTTCATGACGTTCTTGGCCTTGTTCCGAAACAGCCCGATCGTCTTGATATGTTCGATCAGCCCCTCTTCGCCGAGGTCCAGCATCTTCTGCGGCGTATCGACCTGCGCAAACAGCGCCCGGGTGGCCTTGTTCACGCCCACATCCGTGGCCTGCGCCGACAGCGCCACCGCGACCAGCAGGGTATAGGCGTTCACATGCTCCAGCTCGCCCTTTGGCTCGGGCTCCGCCTCCTGGAAGCGGCGAAAGATCTCGTGGATCGTGTGATAGTCGAGTTGCTTGGCCATCGGGCGCGGTATGCCCGTATCCGTTTGCCGGGGCAAGCCCGCCTACCTTTCGTTTTGCCGCAGGATCCGGGTCGCGGCGCTGGCGCCACAGGGCTATGTTGGGAGCGAACAGAAGAGGCTCAGGACATGGACGGGCAGACCGAGGATCACGGCTATCACTACCACGTCATGCGGCGCGCGATCGAGGCGATCGACGCAGCGGGCGGGCGGGAACTGTCGCTCGAGGAACTGGCCTCGGACATGCAGATGAGCCCGGCGCATTTTCAACGTCTCTTCAGCCGCTGGGTTGGCGTCTCGCCCAAACGCTATCAGCAATACCTGACGCTCGATCACGCCCGCCACCTTCTGCGCGACCGTCATTCGACGCTTGAGGCCGCAGCCGATGCGGGCCTCTCGGGCAGCGGGCGCCTGCACGACCTGTTCCTGCGGTGGGAGGCGATGACCCCCGGCGAATTCGCCCGCCGGGGCGAGGGGCTCATGATCCGCTACGGCTGGTTCGACAGCCCCTTCGGAAGGGTTCTGGCCATGGGAACCGAGCGTGGACTCTGCGGCCTCTCCTTCACCGAAGAAACCGGCGACGAGACTGCCATGGACGACATGACCGCGCGCTGGCCCGAGGCCGAGTTCGTGGAAGACCCTGCCCCGCTAGCCGATTGGGTCGCGGCGGCCTTCGGGCAGGGCGGCGAGGCGCGGCTGCACATGATCGGCGCCCCGTTCCAGATCAAGGTCTGGGAGGCGCTGCTGTCGGTCCCATCGGGCCATGTGACCACCTATTCCGACATCGCGTCGGCCATAGGCCACCCCAAAGCGGTGCGCGCCGTGGGCACGGCAGTGGGGCGCAACCCCATTGGTTGGCTCATCCCCTGCCATCGCGCCCTGCGCAAATCAGGCGGACTGGGCGGCTATCACTGGGGTTTGCCCGTGAAACGCGCCATGCTCGCCTACGAGGCGGCGCGCACGGAAGCGTGATAATCGGCAACAATCGCCGGTCAGGGATACCCCTCTACCAAGTTTGGTGAAATAATGCGTAATTGCAGTGGGATTCACATTCTCTCATGAGGCAGAAATGACCATTCTCAAGACACCCCTTATCCTGGCGACCACCGGTATGCTGGCCCTGACGGCCTGTACCGACGTGGCCGTGGACACCGGGGATCCATATACCCGCACCCGTGAAGGCGCCCTGATCGGCGGCATCACCGGTGCCGTTGCAGGCATCGCCACCGGCGACAACGCGCGCGAACGTCGCCGCCGTGCCGTCATCGGCGGTGTGGCCGGTGCAGCCGTCGGCGCCGCCGTTGGCAACCAACTTGACAAGCAGGCCGCCGAACTGCGGCAAGAGATCGGCGACGATCGCGTGTCGATCATCAACACCGGCGAGGAACTGATCGTGCGCATGCCGCAGGATATCCTCTTCGCCTTCGACAGCGCCTCGGTGCGGCCCGACCTCCAGGACGACCTGCGCGCCCTGTCCCGCAACCTTCAGCGCTATCCGGACACGACCGTCGACGTGATCGGTCATACCGACAACGTGGGCTCTGCCGCCTACAACCAGGACCTGTCGGCCCGGCGCGCTGGCGCGGTGGCCTCGGTGCTGATCAACTCGGGCGTGGCGCCCTATCGCGTGCGGTCCTACGGCCGTGGCGAGTCGCAGCCGATCGCCTCGAACCTGTCGGATTCGGGCCGCGCCCAGAACCGCCGGGTGGAGATCATCATCCGTCCGACAAGCTGATCGGGCTGACCACTGGAACAAGAAAGGCGGCGCCACTGGCGCCGCCTTTTCATTTTAGTGTCGGAAGACTTCAGAGGCTGGCGTCCAGCGCCGCCAGAACCGCATCGCCCATCTCGCGGGTCGAGGCGGGCGTACCGCCCTCTTTCTGCAGCAGGTCCGCGGTGCGAACGCCATCGGCCAGCACCTTCTCCACGGCCTTCTCCAGGCGATCGGCCTCGGCACCCTCATCGAAGGAATAGCGCAGCGCCATGGCAAAGCTGAGGATGCAGGCGCAGGGGTTGGCCTTGCCCTGACCGGCGATATCCGGGGCTGAGCCGTGCACCGGTTCATAAAGCGCTTTCGGACGCCCGTTGGCCATCGGCGAACCAAGCGAGGCCGAGGGCAACATGCCCAGCGAACCGGTCAGCATCGCCGCAAGGTCCGACAGCAGGTCGCCGAACAGGTTGTCGGTTACGATCACGTCGAACTGCTTGGGCCAGCGGGTGAGCTGCATGGCGCCCGCATCGGCATACATGTGCGACAGCTCCACGTCCGGATACTCGGCGTCATGCACTTCCTGCACAACGTCGCGCCACAGGATGCCCGATTCCATCACGTTGGCCTTCTCCATCGAGCAGACCTTGTTGCCCCGCTTGCGGGCCAGTTCGAAGGCCGACCGCGCCACACGCGCGATCTCGGACTCGGTGTAGCGCTGGGTGTTGATGCCCACGCGCTCGTTGCCTTCCTTGATGATCCCGCGCGGCTCGCCGAAATAGACGCCCGAGGTCAGCTCGCGGATGATCATGATATCGAGACCCGAGACGACTTCGGTCTTGAGCGACGAGAAATCCGCCAGCGCATCGAAGCACTGGGCCGGGCGCAGGTTGGCGAAAAGGTCCATTTCCTTGCGCAGGCGCAGCAGGCCGCGCTCGGGCTTCACCGAGAAATC
This sequence comes from Paracoccaceae bacterium, assembly GCA_014762635.1. Taxonomy (GTDB): domain Bacteria; phylum Pseudomonadota; class Alphaproteobacteria; order Rhodobacterales; family Rhodobacteraceae; genus JABURR01. The sequence goes on along the minus strand of JABURR010000070.1, from coordinate 66,724 downwards.
GAGCGTGTCGTATTTGGGGCCACCCACGGCGCCCAGAAGAACCGCGTCAACTTCCTGCGCCTTGGCCATGGTCTCGTCGGTCAGCGGCGTGCCGTGCTTGTCATAGGCCGCCCCACCCACGAGGTCCTCGCTCACGTCGAACTTGAGACCGCGCTTGTCGCCGAACCAGTCGATGATCCGGGTGACCTCGGCCATGACTTCGGGGCCGATGCCGTCGCCGGGCAGGATGAGAAGAGAGGGCGTGCTCATCGCGGGTGTTCCTTCCTGAATTTGCGTCGCATCCGCCTAGCTCCTTGCCGGGCGAGGGTCAAGAAACCACGCGCTGAAGGGCAAGGCTCGGATGGCAAGAACGGGCGTGCCTGCATGGTCCGCACTGTTGGAACTGGAGTACAGGCATCCGTTTCTAGCGCTTCAGCCCAAGGTCGACCCAGACAAGCCGGTGGCGGGAGGCGAGATTTCCATCCCTACCGATGAGAGTCCTCGTAGGATCGTCGCTGGCCGGCCAGAACACCCCGGCATCCAGCACCTCCCAATCGCGGGAGGGAAGCACGTAATCGACGCGTAGATTGCCCGGGCCGGGGTCATCCGGCCAATCAGCCGTATCGAGCGCCGGGTCACCTTTCTGCCCGGCGTTTGCCCCGCCCTGCAGCCGCGAGGCCTCCACCGCGCCACGACTGGCTGGACGGGGGTCCTGAACCCGGGGGTGGGACTGCAACTCCAGAAGCGCCTCGGGGCGTCCGTCACCGTCCGCCGGGTCGAGATTGGCGCCCGCCAGGATGACGAATGGGTCATCCGTCGCGCCGCCGCCCACCCTGCCCGCCAGATAAGCCAGCCAGAAGGCTGTCTCGTCACGATTGCGCAGGCCATTGCGGTCTTCCGGGCCGTCGAACACCGGCGGCGTGGCATGGTAAGTCCAGATCCGGACATGCTCACCGCTTGGCAAGCGCAGCGCCACATCCCAATGGACGGTATAGGAAAGCGGCATCTGGTCGCGAACATCTGCTGGGTAGAACGCCTCCCCCTCAATTTCGGGCAGGTTTTTTCCCGGCAGGTCACGCCATGGAAGGCCTGAGAAATCGCGGCTCTCGGTCCCGACGATCGGAAACCGGGACAAGAGCGCTATCCCGCCCTGCCCGGCAAACTCGCCAAACCCCCAGGAATCCTGCGGGCGCCCGAACCGGCCATCCCGGTCAAGGTCGAACCCGCTGGCCCGCCCGCTGTTGGGAGCGCGCGAAAAGCGATGCGGATAGGGCAAATCAGCTGCTTCCAGCCGCGACGCAAATGCCGTGAGTGCCGCGTGACTGGCATCGAAGTCGAAATCCGCCAACACGAGGACGTCCGGGCGGACAGCCCTAATGACCGCGACAACGGCGGCGATCTGCGCATCCTTGCCCGACACGATGTCCCGCAACAGAAGGCCGGGGCCGTCGCGGGACAGATCACTGTGAAAATAGGCAACACGGATCGAGTTCGTCGCGAAAGCCGACGACCCTGCGAACGTCAGAAACGATAGGAAAAATATTCCTGCTGCGACTACGCTTCCGAGTAGGCGCGGCGCTTTTCCTCGATCATCTCGGCGATCCGCGCAAGCGCGAGCCCCCTCATGAACAGGCTTGCAGGTAGGAATGCCCATGCCGAAATCGCCCAAACCAGATTCTGGTGGCTTTCAAGGCTGATCGGCTCGAACACGAAGGCCCAGAGCTTGACCAGCGCCGGGATCAAGAATGGCAGCAGGAACCCTAACCGCATGTTAAGACTGGCGTCCCGATACATCCGAAAGACGACGTCTCCGCCCGAGGTCGGGTCAAACGTGGGCAGGTTTACCCAAACGTTGAACCGGCGGGCCGTGAAAGGCCAGTCGATCGCGTTGATGTAAAGGTAAAAGACCGCGACGGTCAGCAGCCCGACGCCGTAGCTTACACCAGCGACCATGCGGACCGTGTCCAGATGTTCGAACGTGGAATCCGGCGGCATCATCAGGATGACCAGCCGAACCGGGCTGTAGGGAAAGTCCAGCAGGCGCCCCGCCATCGCGGCGAAGTCATATATCGACTGCGTCGATAGCGCGGGGTCCAGCACATGCCGACAGGTCAACGAGAGCAGGAATACGGTTGCGAAAAGCGACAGGAACCGGAACCGATTATAAGGTGGCGCATCCCGGAATTCGATCAGGCCGGGATAGGTCGAGGCATATTCGAAGATCGTCAGCGCCGCGCCGAAGATCGCGACAAGCGCCACGATCTGTTTCGCATCCGCCGAGACGCCAGGGATCAACAGCGCCGGCGTGGCGATCAGGATCACCACGAGGATCGAGCGAACCACTGCTCCGATCAGTCTGGAAAGCAAGGATATCTCCTCAACCTCGCGCCGAAATCCGGGCGCCGCCTGTCGTCAATTCATTCTCATTTCACAACATATTGCCAGCACATTCGAATTTTGTCGAATCGACCGGCGATGTTACGCACATGCCGCGAACTGAAATCCGGGCGAGCACGGACATGAAAAAGGGGCCGCGCGCGCGGCCCCTGCTTCTTGATGGGTTTCGATGGTCTACATCCAGGGCATCTGGGCGCCGAGCTTGGACTCGTAGGCATCAATGGCGTTGGACTTTTCCATCGTCAGACCGATGTCATCGAGACCGTTCAGCAGACAGTGCTTGCGGAACGGATCCACGTCGAAGCTGAAGGCCGTACCGTCCGGGATCGTGATCTTCTGGTTTTCCAGATCCACCTCGATCCGTGCGTTCTCGCCCTTCTCGGCTTCCTTCATCAGGATATCCACCTGCTCCTGCGGCAGCGCGATCGGCAGGATGCCGTTCTTGAAGCAGTTGTTGAAGAAGATGTCGGCAAAGCTGGGCGCGATGACGCAGCGGATTCCGAAATCCTGAATCGCCCATGGCGCGTGCTCGCGGCTGGAGCCGCAGCCAAAGTTTTCGCCTGCGACGAGGATCTCGGCGTTGCGATAGGCGGGCTTGTTCAGCACGAAATCGGGGATCTCGTTCCCGTCCTGATCATAGCGCATCTCCTGGAACAGGTTCACGCCCAGGCCCGAGCGCTTGATCGTCTTCAGGAACTGCTTGGGGATGATCATGTCGGTGTCGATATTGACCAGGGGCATGGGCGCCGCGACGCCGCTCAGTTTTTCGAACTTTTCCATTGGGCGTTCTCCTTACAGCAGTTCGCGAACGTCGGTCAGACGACCGGTCACGGCGGCGGCGGCGGCCATGGCCGGGCTCACCAGGTGGGTGCGGCCCTTGTAGCCCTGGCGGCCTTCGAAGTTGCGGTTCGAGGTCGAGGCGCAGCGCTCACCCGGGGCAAGCTGGTCGGGGTTCATGCCCAGGCACATGGAGCAACCCGCCAGGCGCCAGTCGAACCCGGCGTCAATGAGCTTCTGGGCGATGCCTTCCTCTTCGGCCTGAAGGCGCACGAGACCCGAGCCCGGAACGATCATCGCGCGCACGCCATCCTTGACCTTGCGGCCTTCCATGACGCGGGCAACTTCGCGCAGGTCCTCGATCCGGCCGTTGGTGCAGGATCCGATGAAGACGGTGTCGATCTCGACATCCGAAAGCTTCTGGCCCGGGGTCAGACCCATGTAGTCGAGCGACCGGCGCGCGGCCTCGACCTTGCCGCCCGAGAAATCCTCGGGGTTGGGAACGGTCGCGGTGATCGGCAGCACGTCCTCGGGCGAGGTGCCCCAGGTCACGACCGGCGCGATCTCGGACGCATCGAGTTCCACCACCTTGTCGAAATGCGCGCCCTCGTCGGTTTTCAGGGTCTGCCAATAGGCCATCGCGGCTTCCCACTGGGCGCCCTTCGGCGCGTGGGGGCGACCCTTGACGTAGTCGAAGGTCTTCTCATCCGGCGCGATCAGGCCCGCGCGTGCGCCGCCTTCGATCGCCATGTTGCAGACGGTCATCCGGCCTTCCATGCTGAGCGAACGGATCGCCGAGCCCGCGTATTCGATCACGTAGCCGGTGCCGCCGGCGGTTCCGGTCTTGCCGATCACCGAAAGCGTGATGTCCTTGGCGGTCACGCCGGGGGCCAGCTCGCCCTCGACCTTGACCAGCATGTTCTTGGATTTTTTCTGGATCAGGGTCTGGGTGGCCAGAACATGCTCAACCTCCGAGGTGCCGATACCGTGGGCCAGCGCGCCAAAGGCGCCATGGGTCGCGGTGTGACTGTCGCCGCAGACGATGGTCATGCCGGGCTGGGTCCAGCCCTGCTCGGGGCCGATGATATGGACGATGCCCTGGCGGATGTCGTCGACGTCATAGATCTCGATCCCGAAATCCTTGGCGTTCTGGCGCAGCGCCTCCACCTGGATGCGCGACTGCTCATCCTTGATGCCCGAGAGCCGGGTCGGATCGGTGGGCACGTTGTGGTCCGGTACCGCGATGGTCTTTTCCGGTGCGCGCACCTTGCGGTCGGCCATGCGCAGGCCTTCGAAGGCCTGAGGGCTGGTCACCTCGTGAACGAGGTGGCGGTCGATATAGAGCAGGCAGGTGCCGTCATCGGATTCTTCGACGACATGGGCGTCCCAGATCTTGTCATAGAGGGTCTTGGGGGCGGTCATGAAGCTCTCCCGTAGAAACTTTTCGTGAGATGTTGGTCGGAATTCGGGGTGCCTGCCATCATAGGCAGGCGCGGACCGAACGGGCCGCACCAAAGAAACGCCAGGGAAGGCGCGCGCGGTCATCCATGTCGAAAATCCGAGTCATCGCCATTCTAATAAGGCCGCGCCGCGAGATCAGCAAGAGAGGCGGTTGCGCCAGTGCTTGCCCGAACGCCTGTCGCGTGCGAATCTCGCAGGTGGAGGACCCGAATGGAAACCGAGTTGCAGCCGCTTATCGAGCAGACCGACAGCCTTCTGGCGACAATCGAGCTATATGCGCGCAACATGTTCCTGCCGTCTCGGCTCCTCCAATACGGCATCCTGCTGATCTGCGGCGCCGCGGCCTACTTGCTGAAGCGGGTGACCAGCGAGCGCATCTACGACTGGATGCGCACCCTGGAGGGGTGGCCAAAGTGGCGGCTGCGCACCTTGGTCGTTTTGCACAAGCGCCTGTTCCTGATCTATTTCGTGGCCTTCGCCTGGATTGCCGCGGGGATCATGGCCGAGGTCACGCCCTTCACCTCGCGCCGGTTCATCCTGGTACTGGTGGCCACGATCAGCCTGGCCTGGCTGCTTGTCAGTTTCGCCGCCCGCCTTGTTCGCAACCGGTTCCTGCGGCGCGTGGTGACCTGGGGGCTCTGGATCTATGTCACGCTCTACTACCTTGGAATGGTCGAGGCCGCGACCGTCTTTCTCGACGCCGTTGCGGTACAGTTCGGTGAGTTTCGCCTGTCCCTTCTGGCGATCATCAAGGCGCTGATCGTCACGGGGATCCTCTTCACCGCAGCGCGGCTGGTTTCGCAGACCAGCGGCGAGCGCATCCGCCAGAATGAAGACCTCTCGCCCTCGATGCGGGTGCTGGCGGTCAAGCTGCTGCAGATCACACTTTACGGCGCGGCCTTCTTCATCGGGCTGAAGGCAGTTGGCTTCGACCTCACCGGCCTCGCGGTTCTTTCCGGTGCCATCGGCGTCGGCCTCGGCTTCGGCCTGCAGAAGGTCGTGTCGAACCTGGTGTCGGGCGTGATCATCCTGCTCGACAAATCGATCAAGCCGGGTGACGTGATCTCGCTTGGGGATACCTTCGGCTGGATCAACGCTCTGGGCGCGCGATATGTCTCGATCACCACCCGGGACGGGAAGGAATACCTGATCCCGAACGAGGACCTGATCACCGGGCAGGTGGTGAACTGGTCCCATTCCAACGATTTCGTGCGGCTCGACATCTATTTCGGGACCTCCTACCAGGACGATCCGCACCTGGTGCGCCGCCTTGCGATCAAGGCAGCCAGCGGCGTCCCTCGGGTCCTGCCCGATCGCCCCCCGGTCTGCCATATCGTCGGCTTCGGCGATAGCGCGGTCGACTACATCCTGCGCTTCTGGATCCGCGACCCCACGGGCGGGCTGACCAACATCCGGGGCAATGTCTACCTGGCGCTCTGGGACGCGTTCAAGGAAAACGGGGTCTCGCTGCCCTTCCCGCAGCGCGAGGTCACCTTGCTGAACCCGCCACCTTCAGAACCAACTCCGTCATGATGCGAACCGCGTTTTGCGGGTTGCGAAATCCCGGCAGGCGCCTGAGACTCCTGAAAATATCGTGAAGTCATGACCCCAGATCAAAGACAAGCTATTTGGGCTTGGGCCAGAGGTGACTACATCGACATGTCGCAGCTTCGGGGGCACGCGAGATGAAGACATTCCTGACCACGGTCCTGGCTCTGGGCCGGACCATGGCCGTCGCAGGGCTGCTGCTTGGCGTGGCCGCGCCTGCGGATGCCTTCGATCGGCTGGTCTTCTCGACCCCCGACGCGCCGCGTGCCTTGCGTCGCGACCTGGAGCGCACCTCGCTGGTCGCCTCGGCGCGCAAACGCAGGATCACCGATAGCCAGGAAATCATCGCCGCCGCCCGGGCCGATTACGGCCGGTTGCTGGAAGTGCTCTACGCCTATGCGCGCTATGGTGGGTCGATCTCCATCCGGATCGACGGGCGCGAAGCGGCGAACATCTCGCCACTGGAGCGGCCCGACAGGATCGGCACCGTCACGGTCGAGATCATCGCCGGAGCGGAATTCACCTTCGGACAGGCCGATATCTCTCCACTTCCCGAGGGGTTCCGTCTGCCCGACGACTTCCGAACCGGAGAGGTCGCCACTGCCCCCGTGGTACGCGATGCCCTGGCCGCCGCGATTTCGGGCTGGCAATCCGAGGGGCACGCTCAGGCCGAGGTAACCGGGCAGCGGCTGAGGGCCGATCATGCAGCAGCCCGGCTCGACGTCGGTATCAGCCTGGAACCTGGGCCAAAGCTCGACTTCGGCGCGCTTTCGATCTCTGGGAACAGCCGGGTCCGCACCGAGCGCATCCACGAGATCGCGGGCCTGCCCGAAGGCGAAACCTACTCTCCCGAAGAGCAGCGTCGTATTGCCAACCGTCTTCGTCGGACCGGCGCGTTCCGCTCCGTCACCCTTTCGCCTCGTGAGGGGCCCAACCCGGACGGTGCGCTCGATTTCGACCTGTCGGTTGTGGAAGAAAGCCGCCGCAGGAAGGGCGCAGGTTTCGAATATTCCACTGTCGACGGGTTCGCCGTCTCAAGCTTCTGGCTGCATCGCAACCTCCTGGGCGGCGCCGAACGCTTCCGGATCGACGGCCGGATTTCCGGCATCGACGGCGACACAGGCGGGACCGACTACAAGATCGGCGTCGAGTTCGGGCGCCCGGCCACCTTCGACCCGGACACGTCGCTATTTGCCAAGGGCGATGTCGAGTACCTGCAGGAACCGGATTACACTCTTGAAGGTGCCAATGCCGAGGTGGGCCTCGCACATATCTATTCCGAGCAACTGGAAGCCGACGCCGCGGTCGGCCTGCGCTATGCCGGGGTCGAGGACGCATTCGGCAAAAGCAACTTCCTGCTTCTGACTCTTCCCATGGGCGTAACCTGGGACCGGCGAGACCGGAAGCTCGATCCGGCCAAGGGGTTCTTCCTCGACACGGAGGTGAAACCGTTCTGGGCCATCGAGGACGGCGAGGATGGCACCCGCCTCTTTGCCGATGCGCGCGCCTACCAGGGCTTCGGCAAGGATAGTCGCGTCGTGCTGGCAGCCCGGGCGCAATATGGCGCGGTTTTCGACGCCGCCATCGACGCCACGCCGCCCGATTTCCGGTTCTATTCCGGCGGCGGCGGTACCGTGCGCGGCCAGCCCTACCAATCCCTCGGGGTGGACCTTGGCGGCGGCGACGTGACCGGGGGGCGCAGTTTCCTCGGGCTATCGACCGAGTTGCGGGTGGATGTCTCCGAAAAGATCGGCATCGTCGGCTTCTACGACTGGGGCAGCATCGGGGCCGACAGCGCCCTGGGTCAGGATAGCCCCAGCCATTCCGGCGCCGGGCTCGGCCTGCGCTATGCCACCGGGATCGGGCCGATCCGGGTCGACCTGGCCAAGCCGCTGGACGGCACTGCCGACGATGGCTACCAGCTTTACATCGGGATCGGGCAGGCTTTCTGATGCGACGAGGTCTGCGCATCTTCCTTGCCGCCGCGCTGCTCGCGCCGATCAGCGGGGCCGCGCAGGATGATGATGGGCCGGGCTATCTGACCCGGCTTCTGCAGGACAACCTTTCGGGAGCGGGTCGCGAGGTCAGGATCACCGGCTTCGAAGGCGCGCTGAGTTCGCGCGCGCACCTCGACACGCTGACAATGGCCGATGACACCGGCGTCTGGCTGACGATCAAGGACGCCACCTTGGACTGGAGCCGGTCGGCGCTTCTGTCCGGCGCCGTGGAGGTCACCGCGCTCAGTGCCGCGGAAATCATCCTCGACCGACTGCCCAGCGGCGGCGAGGAGGAAAGCGCCCTGCCCACGCCCGAGGCACAGGGGTTCAAGCTCCCGGAACTGCCTGTGTCGATCTCGATCGGAGAGATCTCCGCCGAGAGCCTTCGCCTCGGGGAACCCATTCTCGGGGAAGCCGTGGAATTCAAGTTCTCCGGCGCCATGAGCCTTGCGGACGGCGAAGGCGAAGCGACGCTCGACGTAGAGCGCGCGGGCGACAAGACCGGCGTCATTGCCGCCGAGGTCGCTTATGCCAACGCGACGGATATCCTGAAGATCGACCTGGAACTGGACGAAGCCGCCGACGGAATCGCGGCGCGCCTGCTCGATCTGCCTGGACGTCCGGCAGTTCGACTGAAGGCCTCGGGCGACGCGCCCCTGTCGGATTTCGAATTGAGCATGAGCCTTGCCACCGACGGTATCGACAGGGTGACGGGCACCATCGGCACGGCCGTCACGCGCCCGTCGTCGGACGGTCTGCCGCGTCGGCTGTTCCGGGCCGCGCTTGACGGAGATATCGCGCCGATCCTGCCCGAGGACTACCGCCCGTTCTTCGGCTCATCGGCCCAACTCAACCTCTCGGGCGCCAAGCTCTCGGACGGGAGACTGCGCATCGATGACCTGGACGTCAGGACGCGGACGCTTCGGCTGACAGGCCGGTTGCGGACCGGGCCGGACAAGCTGCCGGAATTCATCGATCTCGCGGGCACCATTGCCGACCCGGACGGCATCCCGGTCGTGCTGCCGATCCCCGGCCCGGCGACGCGGGTGGACCGGGCGAGCCTGTCGCTCCGGTTCGACGCCGCGCGCGGCGATAGCTGGCTGGGCGTCGCGCGGATTTCGAACGTCACCCGCACGGGGCTGTCGATCGAACAACTCACGCTCGATGGCGCGGGGCGGATCGGGCGTTTCGACACGCCCGATGGCGGCTTTGCGGACGGCATCTCGGCGGCGTTCGATTTCGCGGCGCTCGGGGTCGAACTGGACGACAGCGCGCAGTCCGAGGCCCTAGGTCGTGATCTGAGCGGTTCGGCCGCGCTGGAATGGCAGAAGGGACAGCCGTTCCGCCTGACCTCACTCGAATTGTCCGGCGCCGGGATCACAGCCAGTGCCGAGGCCAGCGTGACCCCCGTCGAGGACGACCTCGACGTTGCGCTTCGCCTGGATACGTCGGTCGAGGACGCCGGTCGCTTCTCGGCGACCACGGGCCGCAGTCTCGGCGGTGCGGTCGCGGCAAAGATTTCGGGCAGCGGTCGCGTTCTGGCCGGAACCTTCGATCTGGAGGCTGCGGCCACAAGCCAGAACCTGCGCGTGGGCCAGCCCGAGGCAGACAGACTCCTGCGTGGCGATGCCCAACTCGACCTCTCTCTGTCACGGGACGCGGAAGGGCTTCACGTGAATTTCTTCAGCTTCGACGGCCCAGCCTTCCGCGTGCGGGCCAGTGGCGACCTGGTCAGCAAGGGCGGAGGGTTCGCCTTCGGCTCGCAGCTTACGAATATCGGCGATTTCGTCTCGGGCCTTTCGGGGCCGGTGGGACTTGCCGGCACGTTGGATCTGGATGGCAATGACATGGAGGTTCTGGTGGACGGCACCGGCGCGGGCGGGGTGACGACCCGAGTGACCGGGGGAGTTGACCTTGCGCGGCGGGAGTTGGACCTGCAGGCCACGGCCAGCGGCCCTCTCGCGCTGATCAACCGCTTCATCGCGCCACGTTCGGTGGATGGGCTCGTGCGCGCGGACCTCACAGTCCGCGGGCCGATCGCGATTTCCTCGATCTCGGGGCGCGTGACCACGACGAATGCGCGGCTCGTCGCCCCGACGCTGAACGTGGTGCTGAACGAGGTCGATCTCCGCGCCGACCTCGCGTCCGGCCGCGCACAGGTTGACGCAACAGCCAGCGTGAAGGAAGGCGGCCGGGTCGCATTGTCCGGGCCGGTAGAGCTTGCGCCGCCGTTCAATGCCGACCTCGAGATCCGCCCCCGCCGGTTCGCGGTCAGCGACCCGGAACTGTTCGACACCCGCGCGGATGGCAAGGTCACGGTCCGCGGCCCGCTGTCCGGTGGCGCAAGGATCGAAGGCCGCGTGGACCTCAGCGAGACGGAGATCACGATCCCGTCGGGTGGGTTCGGCTCCTTCGGGGACATCCTCGAGATCGAACACGTGAACCAGCCCACCCCGGTGTTCGAGACACGGCAGCGCGCGGGGGCGATCCGCCCCGCCGACGGCAAAGGTGGCCCGGGCGTGGTCTATCCGCTCGATCTGATCGTGAGGTCGCCAACGCAGATCTTCGTACGGGGCCGCGGTCTCGACGCCGAGATGGGCGGCCAGATCCGGCTGACCGGCACCAGCGCCGAGATCATCCCCATCGGCCAGTTCGAACTTCTGCGCGGACGCCTCGACATCCTGGGCAAGCGGCTTGCGTTGGACGAGGGGCTTGCGCGGCTCGAGGGGAATTTCGAACCCTATATCCGTTTCGTCGCGCGAACCCAGGTCGAGGAAACGCGGATCAGCATCGTGATCGAGGGGCCGGCCTCCTCACCCGAAATCCTGTTCCTGTCGGAGCCGGAACTGCCGCAGGACGAGGTTCTGGCCAAGCTGCTCTTCGGGCGCGACGTGCAGAACCTCTCGCCCCTGCAGGCCGCGCGACTGGCCTCGGCGGTGGCGACGCTGGCCGGGCGCGGTGGCTCCGGAGCCGTGGGACGGCTGCGTGAAACCTTCGGGTTGGATGACCTTGATATTACGGGCAGCGGCGAAGGCACGACGGAGGTGAGCGCGGGCAAATACCTGACCGACAACATCTATACCGAGGTGACCGTGGGGTCGGACGGATCAAGCGAGGTGGACCTGAACCTCGACCTGTCGCCGACACTCACCCTGAAAGGTTCGCTCGACAACACCGGGGGAAGCAGCGTCGGTATCTTCTTCGAGCGGGACTACTGATCCGGGTCAGAGATTGGCCTCGACGCGGAATCCCTCGGGGATCGCGTCGCGCCCCTCCAGGACCAGGTCGGCCATGATCTGCGCCACCTTGGGTGCCATGCCGAAGCCGATCTTGAACCCGCCGTTGGCGATGAAATGCCCCGGGCGGTCGGGATAGGCGCCCAGCATCGGCGCCCGGCTTTTCGCGCGCGGCCGGACCCCGGCCCAACTGAGCAGCACCGTCCGCCCCTCCAGCACCGGCATCGCCGCGATGGCCCGGGCATGGAGGTCGTCGATCTGATCGTCGGTGGCATCGGGATCCGCGAACTCGCGCTCGCTGGTCGACCCGATTGCGACGGTCCGGTCCGCATGGGGCACGATATGCAGCCCCTCGGCAAAGATCTGCGGGGCTGCATCGGCGGGGTAGTCGACCACCAGCGCCTGCCCCTTCACGCCCGTGCCGACGGATTTTCCGAACTGACGAGACAGGTCTTCCAGACCCCGGTACCCGGCGGCCCAGACCACCTGCCCGGCGTCCTCGGCCTCGGTCGTGAGCGTGCCGCCCAAGGTCAGCACCGCGGCGGCGAGGCTTTCGACGGCACGCTTGGGATGCACCCGGGCCGAGAGCGTGTCATGGATCAGGTAGTCGGTCGGCGAGCCCGGCGCCCAGCCAGTTGCAGCGGCGGACGGGACCACCTCCCACGTGGCCTTGCCCTGCCAGAGTGTCTTGGCTTCCTCTGCCCGCGCCCGCGCAAGATCAAGCCCACGCTCGTCGGCGATCGGCTGCAACCGCCCGGTCCGCTCGTACCCGCTGGCCCCGCCCGAGGTGGCGTCCACATCGCGCCAGAACGCCTCGGCCATCAACAGGCTTTCGAATTGGAAGGCTTTCTTTTCGTTCCAGTTCTCGGGGGTGTGCGGCGCCAAGGCCCCGACCACGCCGCCCGACGCCCCGAAGCCTACCCCGTGCGGGTCCACGACCCGGACCCTTGCACCGCGGCGCAGACAGGCATAGGCAATCGAGAGTCCGAAAACTCCGGCGCCCCGAACCGTAACGTCAACTGTCGACACTGCGGGCTCCCTCGTAAGTGTCCACTGTAATTAACACTTATCTAGGTTAATTCAAATTGACAGACCAGCGCGAACAGATCCTTTGGCGCGATGGCGGCACACCGGTGTCGCCGCGCTTCGACGATCCGTTTTTCTCGCTGCAGAACGGGCTGGAGGAAACCCGCCACGTCTTCATCGCGGGCAACGATCTGCCAGGGCACTTCCGTCCGGGATTCCACATCGCCGAGCTGGGCTTCGGGACCGGGCTGAATTTCCTCGCCGCGCTGGCCGCCTGGCGCGACGGCGGCACGACGGGCAGGTTGCATTTCACCAGCTTCGAGGCTTTCCCGATGCCGGCCGACGACATGGAACGGGCACTGTTGGCATTCCCCGAGGTTGCCCCCCTCGCCCCGCCGCTGGTCGCGGCCTGGCGGCGCGGAGAGTTCACTCTCGACACTGGCGACGCACATCTCGAAGTCATCACCGGCGATGCGCGTGAAACGCTCGTGGCATGGCACGGCAAGGCGGATGCCTGGTTCCTCGACGGGTTCTCGCCCGCCAAGAACCCCGAGATGTGGGACCCGACCCTCATGGCGCAGGTCGCACACCACACCGCGCCCGGGGGCAGCTTCGCCACCTACACCGCAGCCGGTTTCGTCCGGCGCGCCCTTGCCGAGGCCGGGTTTGACGTGACCCGAATTCCCGGATACGGGCGAAAGAGACATATGACCGTCGGCACATTGAAAGCCCGCACATGACCGAACAGAACACGCGCCTCGGCATCCTCTTCATGGTGGTGACGACCTTCATCTTCGCCGCGCAGGACGGGATCTCTCGTCACCTGGCGGGAGAGTACAACGTGATGATGGTGGTGATGATCCGCTACTGGTTCTTCGCCGCGTTCGTCATCACCGTGGCCTCGCGCAAAGCGGGCGGGGTGCGCAAGGCCGCGGCGACGAAACAGCCGGTTATCCAGATCCTGCGGGGCGCGCTGCTGGCCACCGAGGTCTGCGTCATGGTCATGGGCTTCGTGCTGCTGGGGCTGGTGGAAAGCCACGCGATCTTTGCTTCTTACCCGCTTCTGGTGGCAGCACTGTCCGGACCCGTGCTGGGCGAACGCGTGGGCTGGCGGCGTTGGGCGGCCATCGGCATGGGCTTCGTCGGCATCCTGATCATCCTGCAGCCGGGCATCCGCGTCTTCTCGCCCGAGGCGGTGGTTCCGCTGGCCGCGGCACTGATGTTCGCCTTCTACGGTCTGCTGACGCGCTACGCCGCCCGCAAGGACACGGTCGCCACCTCGTTCTTCTTCACCGGAACGGTGGGGGCCGTGGTGATGACCATCGCGGGCATCTGGTTCTGGGAGCCGATGACCGCGCCGGACTGGGCCTGGATGATCACGCTCTGCATCACCGGCGCGGCGGGACACTGGACGCTGATCAAGGCCTATGACGTGGCCGAGGCCAGCGCGGTGCAGCCCTTCGCCTACCTGCAGCTTGTCTTCGCCTCGACGCTAGGGATCCTGATCTTCGGCGAGACGCTCAGGACGAATGTCGCCGTGGGCGCGGCAATCATCGTCGCGGCGGGCCTCTTCACTCTGTGGCGAGAGCGCGTGGCGAAGACCGCTTGAGTTCGCTGGACAGCGTGATTTCCCCGGTCGCAAGCCCAAGCCGCGCGCGGTAGACGATCACCGATTCCATCACGCGCATGACGTAGTTCTGGGTTTCCTGGAACGGGATATGCTCGATCCAGTCGACCATATCGGTGGCGGGGTCGCGCGGATCGCCATTGGCCTCGATCCAGGCCAGAGAGCGGCTCGGTCCGGCGTTGTAGCTGGCCGCGACCAGCGGCAGGTTGCCGTCGAACCGATCCAGCAGACGCGCAAGATAGGCGGTGCCCAACCGCGCGTTATAGGCCGGGTCCTCGGTCAGGCGTTCTTTCGAATAGTCCTCGCCGATCTCCTCGGCCATGGCCTTCGCTGTGGCGGGCATGAGTTGCATCAGCCCCTGCGCCCCGGCGCCGCTTTGCAGGTCTGGGGCGAACTCGCTTTCCCGCCGCGCGATGGAGAGCGCCAGTTCCTGCGGCACGCCCTCGGCGATCTCGCCAAGATCCACCACCGGGAAATATCCCTCGACCAGCAGAACCCCGCGGCCGGCCGCTGCCTTGGACGCCAGCAGCGCAAGATGAGCGTCGCCGCGTTCCAGCCAGTACCCGGCCAGCACGGGCAGCAAGGGTTCGGGCAGCGTGTCGCCCAAGTGCGCCGTGAACCAGCGCGCCAGGTTCCGCTCCCCGGCTTCATCCAGCAGCGTCGCGGCGGCCAGAATGGTGTTGCGCTCAAGGTCCGAGCCGCGCCAGCCCGGTAGCCTCTCCGCTTCGGTCAAAGCGCGATCGAGCGTTAACCCAGCCTGCTCTGCGGCCAGAAGCCCGTAGAAGCTGGACTGGTGTTCGGCGCCGAAAGCATAGGCCGCGCGCGCGGCGGCGGTATTGCCCAAGGCGTCCTGCGCGCGGCCTTCCCAATACCCGGCGCGTCCAAGGCTGATCGGCGTCCCCACCGCCAGCCGGAACGTCTGGAAATGGCTCAGCGCCCTTTCAGCGTCGCCAAGATAGTGCAGCGCGATGTAGCCAGCGAGCCATTCGAGGTCGGCATAGTCCGACCCATCCACCAGGTAATGCCGCGAGGCCAGTCGATAGGCACGCGCCGGATCGCCCTCGCGCATTTCCCACCGCGCCAGCAACCGCCGCCAATAGGCCCAGCGCTCGGGCTCACCCAGAGTCTCGGCGGACTCGGACTGGGCGGCCAGAATTTCGATCGCCCCGTCGTTCCGGCCCTTTTTCGCGCGCCACAGGAACCGCTCGTAGGCCAGCCCCGGATCGTTGCGCAGCGTGTCAGGCACGGCCTCGATCAGGTCGTCGACGCCCGAGACATCGTCGCGCAACCCGCCCCGGGCCTCGGACAAGGCCTGCCAATCCGCGGGGACCAGCGGCTCCATCCGCGCGGCCTCGCCCGACAGCCCCCGCCAGAGCAGCATGTCGAGACGCGCCTCGTGATGACCTGCCAGGATCGCGCCGTGCGCGTCGAGGAACTCGGCCTCTTCCGAAGCTGTCAGCGACAACCGCCACCAGGCCGAGACCAGAACCGCCTCGGCCTCGGGGCCGCGGCCCTGTTTCAGCAGAGCCTCACCAAGCCGCAGCGCGCCGTTCCCGGTTTTGGGGCGGCGCCCCTCGAAATAGCGTACCACCTCACGCGGCGGCAGGTCCGGTGTCAGGTTTCCCTCGCCCACGCGATGCATCCTGAGAAGCCCGGGCCAATCCGAATGATCGTCGATGAAATCGAGGTAGTCCTTGGGCGCCCCGATCCCGTCACGCAACCGGTGCCACAGGACGACATGACCCGCTACGCGTCCTTCGCCCCGGGCCAGCCGTTCGGCCGTGTCCCAGTCACCCGCGCGCGCCGCGACAAGAGCCTGCGCCAGTGGTGTGAGTTCGGGCGCGTCCTGAGCAAGCGCCGGAGCGCCCCCGACCGCCATCAAAACCCCGATAATCGCTCCTAGAAACGCGCGCATTCGTCACCAAAATTCCTGCTGGGACAGTTCAACCTAATCGTACTGGGTGAACCGGCAACAGACAAACTTGGCAACCGGCCCCAACGCGGCTAGTTTCCGCGCGCCCGCGGGGTGAGTCTCCCCGCCCGGAACTTCGACAAAAAGGAGAAGCGCGTCATGCTCAAAGGGTCCATTCCCGCCCTGGTCACGCCGTTCAAGAATGGCGAGGTCGATTTCGATGCGCTGAAAGCCCTCGTCGAATGGCACGTCGAACAGGGCACCCACGGGCTTGCGCCGGTTGGCACCACGGGTGAAAGCCCGACGCTGAGCCACGAAGAGCACGAGGCCGTGGTCGAGGCCGTCGTGAAGGCCGCCGCAGGCCGCCTTCCGGTGGTGGCCGGGGCCGGGTCGAACAACACGGTCGAGGCGATCCGCTTCATGCGCCATGCCCACAAGGTGGGCGCAACCGCGGCGCTGGTGGTCACGCCCTATTACAACAAGCCCACCCAGGCTGGCCTGATCGCGCATTTCACCGCGCTGCACGACTGCTGCGACCTGCCGATCATCATCTACAACATCCCCGGCCGCTCGGTCGTGGACATGACCCCGGCGACGATGGGAGAGTTGGCGAAGCTTCCGCGCATCGTGGGCGTGAAGGACGCCACCGGGGATCTGGCGCGCGTCAGCGATCAACGGATCAGCTGCGGCAAGGAGTTCATCCAGCTTTCCGGCGAGGATCCGACCGCGCATGGTTTCAATGCGCAGGGTGGCGTCGGGGTGATATCCGTCACCGCGAATGTCGCGCCGAAGCTCGTGGCGCAGGTTCAGGAGGCGACGCTTGCGGGCGATTTCGCCAAGGCGCTGGAATACCAAGACCTGCTGATGCCGCTTCACAAGGCGATCTTCACCGAGCCAGGTCTTGTCGGTGCGAAATATGGCCTCTCGCTGCTGGGCCGCTGCGCCGAGGACGTGCGCTCGCCGCTCACGCCGCTCACCGACGGCACCAAGGAGGCGATCCGCGCCGCCATGGTGCACGCCGGCATCCTGAACTGATCCCCCGCGTCAGGCCCCGATCATCTCGGCCTGGCGCACGATCACCTCGGCCTGCTTGATCGAGGCGATATCCACCAGCCGTCCCTTGTAGACCGTGGCGCCCGCGCCCTCGGCCTTGGCCTTTTCCATCGCGGCAAGGATTTCGCGCGCCTCCGTTACCGCCTCTTCCGACGGAGTGAAGACCTCGTTGGCCAGCGCCACCTGCTTGGGATGGATCGCCCATTTGCCGACCATCCCCAGCGTGGCCGAGCGCCGCGCCTGGGCCATGAACCCCTCGTCATCACTGAAATCGCCGAACGGCCCGTCCACCGGCAGCACCCCGTGGGTGCGGCACGCCGCGACGATCGCCGCCTGCGCCCAGTGCCAGGGGTCCGACCAGTATTTCTGCCCCTCGCGGGCCATGTAGTAATTCTCCTGCGTGCCGCCGATGCCGGTCGTAGCCATGCCCATCGAGGCCGCGAAATCCGCAGCACCCAGGCTCATCGCCTGCAGACGGGGCGAGGAGGCGGCGATCTCTTCCACATGGGCGATGCCTGCGGCGGATTCGATGATCACCTCGAAAGCGATCTTTTTGCCGCGCCCCTTGGCGGCCTCCACCGCCGTGGCCAGCGCGTCGACGGCATAGACATCCGAGGCATTGCCGACCTTGGGGATCATGATCTGGTCCAGCCGTTCCCCCGCCTTCTCCAGCAGGTCGACCACGTCGCGATACCAGTAAGGTGTATCCAGCCCGTTGATCCGCACGCTGAGCGTCTTCTGTCCCCAGTCGATATCGCCGATCGCCTGGATGATGTTCTGACGCGCAGCGTCCTTGTCGTCGGGGGCCACCGAGTCCTCGAGGTCGAGGTTGATCACATCCGCATCGCTCGCCGCCATCTTCTCGAAAATCGCCGGGCGCGAACCGGGGCCGAAAAGCTGGCAGCGGTTCAGGCGGGCAACGGGGGCGGGCTGGATACGGAAGGACATGCAGAAGGCCTTTCAGCAAGGAAGTGTCGAGTTTTCACCCTCAGCGGATATTATATTGCGCAGCCAGTCACAAGGTGCGTTTTGCAGCCGCAGAAGACTCCGCCGCGCCGCAGCAGCATGCAATCTGGTGAATTCTTGCGCATTTTTCGCATATGTTCGAAGATTTTTCCGATTTCTTCTACAAGGAGGCAGCATTCGGGATGGTATTCGAGGCGGTTCTGCCGATGATCCGCTCAAAATCGAAGGAGGATGCGCCATGATCGAGACCCCCTATCTTCTGTTCCTCGGCGACGCGCCGGACCCGCTGGCCGCCAAGGTGGCCCAGGGCATCCGTGACTGGCGTCCCGAATATGCCCTCGGCCAGTTCCGGATGGAAGGCTGCAAGGCCGACATGAAACTGCCTGACATGACGCTGGCCGAGGCCAAGGCCGCAGGCGCGAAGACGCTGGTGGTTGGCGTGGCGAACCGAGGCGGGGTGATCTCCCAGGCTTGGAAGAAGGTGCTGGTCGCAGCACTCGAGGAAGGCTTCGACCTGGCCAGCGGGCTGCACAACCTGCTGCGCGACGAGCCCGACCTTGCCGCCGTCGCCAAGGCCACCGGCCGACAGTTGCACGACGTGCGCATCCCCTCCGTGCAATACCCGATCGCCAACGGCGTGAAGCGGACCGGCAAGCGCTGCCTTGCCGTGGGCACCGATTGCTCGGTGGGCAAGATGTATACCTCGCTCGCCATGGATGCCGAGATGCGCAAGCGCGGCATGAAGGCCAGCTTCCGCGCCACCGGTCAGACCGGCATCCTCATCACCGGCGAGGGCGTTCCGCTCGACGCCGTGGTGGCGGACTTCATGGCCGGGGCGGTGGAATGGCTTACCCCCGACAATGACCCCGATCACTGGGACCTGATCGAGGGTCAGGGGAGCCTGTTCCACGTCTCCTATTCCGGCGTCACCATGGCTCTGGTCCACGGCGGCCAGCCCGACGCGCTGATCCTCAGCCACGAACCAACGCGCACGCATATGCGCGGGCTCCCGGGCTATGAGCTGCCCAGCCTCGAGGCGCTGCGCGACATGGCCCTGCCGCTGGCGCGCGTCGCCAACCCGGCCTGCCAGGTGGTGGGCATCTCGGTCAACAGCCATGCCATGGGCGAAGACGAGGCGCTGAGCTACCTCGAGGGCGTGGAAAAACGCATGGGCCTGCCTGCGGTCGATCCGTTCCGCCAGGGGGCCGGACGTCTGGTCGACGCGCTGTCGGGTATCTGAGGCGCGATTTTTCGGAGAAAAATCGTAACGCGACCAAGGACAGAGCAGATGGACATCACCGTCACCCCCGACACCTTTCCGCTGGCGGAAGCCTTCACCATCTCACGCGGCTCGCGCACCGAGGCGAAGGTGCTGACCGTGCGGGTGACCGCCCAGGGCATCACCGGCTGGGGCGAATGCGTGCCCTACGCCCGCTACGATGAAACGCTGGAAAGCGTCACCGCCGAGATCGAGTCGGTGGCGCTGGATGACCCGCAAGCCGATCCGCGCGGTCTTCTCCCCGCAGGAGCCGCGCGCAACGCGCTCGACTGCGCGCTGTGGGACTGGCGGGCCAAGGCGGCGGGCAAACGGGTGTGGGAGATCGCCCCCGGGCTTCAATCACCGAAGCCCGTCATCACCGCCTATACCCTCTCGCTCGACACGCCCGAGCGGATGCAGGCCGCCGCCGCGCGCCACGCGCACCGGCCGCTACTGAAGATCAAGCTCGGCACCCCCGACGACATGCACCGGCTGGAAGCGGTGCGCGCGGGCGCGCCCAACTCCCGCATCATCGTCGATGCCAACGAGGGCTGGACGGCGGAAGTTTACGGCGAGCTCGCCACGCACCTGCTGCGGCTGGGGGTCGAGATGGTGGAGCAACCCCTGCCCGCCGGGCAGGACGACATGCTGGCCGAGATTGCCCGCCCCCTGCCCGTCTGCGCCGACGAAAGCTGCCACGACCGCGCCAGCCTGCCCGCGCTCAAGGGCAAGTATGACATGGTGAACATCAAGCTCGACAAGACCGGCGGCCTGACCGAGGCGATCGAGTTGCGCGACGCCGCCCGGGCCGAGGGCTACCGGATCATGGTCGGCTGCATGGTCGGAAGCTCGCTTGCCATGGCTCCGGCGGTGCTGCTCGCGCAGGGCGCCGAAGTGACAGACCTTGACGGCCCGCTGCTTCTGGCCGAAGACCGCGACAACGCCCTGCACTACGACGCGGATGGGGTGCATCCGCCGGACGCGGGGCTCTGGGGTTAGGAGGACAACCATGAGCCGCATCGTCTATGTGAACGGAGAGTATCTGCCCGAGGAAGAGGCCAAGGTCTCGATCTTCGACCGGGGCTTCCTGATGGCGGACGGGGTCTACGAGGTGACCAGCGTCCTTGGCGGCAAGCTCATCGATTTCGAGGGCCACGCGAAACGGCTGGAACGCTCGCTGACGGAACTCGATATGACGGCCCCGGTCACATCCGAGGAACTGCTCGAGATTCACCGCGAGTTGGTCAAGCGCAACGCGGTGGACGAGGGGATGATCTATCTCCAGATCACCCGCGGCGCCCCGGGGGACCGGGATTTCGTTTTCCCCGACCCCGAAACCACGACCGGCACGGTGGTCCTGTTCACCCAGTCCAAGCCCGGCCTTGCCGACAACCCGGTCGCGAAGAAGGGCATCAGCGTGATCTCGATCGAGGACATCCGCTGGGGCCGCCGCGACATCAAGACGGTGCAGCTGCTCTACCCCTCCATGGGCAAGATGATGGCCAAGAAGGCAGGCGCCGATGATGCATGGATGGTCGAGGATGGCATGGTGACCGAGGGCACCTCGAACAACGCCTATATCGTGAAGGGCGGCAAGATCGTCACCCGCAACCTGGGCAACGAGATCCTGCACGGGATCACGCGCGCCGCCGTGCTGCGCTTCGCCCGCGAAGCACAGATGCAGGTCGAGGAACGCGCCTTCACGCTGGAAGAAGCCAAGCAGGCGGATGAGGCCTTCATCACCTCGGCCTCGACCTTCGTGATGCCGGTGGTGAAGATCGACGAGGCCACGATCGGCACCGGCACCCCCGGCCCCATCGCCACCCGCCTGCGCGAGGTCTACCTTGAGGAAAGCCTCAAGGCGGCGATCTGACCCCACAATTTGGGCAAAACCCGCTGTCATGTTACGCTCCCCCTATTTGGGGGAGTGACATGGCGATTTCCGCGACCCGTCGGCTGCCGACCGATGACGACCCGCTGTTCCTGACCGAGGCCGGGATCGAGACCACGCTACAATACAAGCTCGGCTGGGAGCTCAGGCATTTCTGCCTGTTCGAACTGCTGAAGGACGACCGTTTCGTCGAGGACCTGACCGCCTATCACCGGGGCCTGATCGAGGTCGCACTGGAGGCGGGCGTGGGCCACCTGCTGGACGGGGTGCATTACCGGGCAAGCCCGGACTGGGGTGCGCTTCTGGGGATGTCGCCCCAGGAATTGGAGGACCTGACGCTCAAGGGGCTGGACCTCTACGCGTCGCTCTCGCGCGAATACGCGACCGAGGATAGCCCCATCCCGGTGGGCTGCTGCATCGGGCCGCGGGGCGATGCCTATGACGCAAGGCTGGTGATGGGCCCGGAAGAGGCCGAGGACTACCATTCGGTCCAGATCGCGACAGCGAAGAAAGCCGGTGTGGATTTCATCTCGGCACTCACCTTCAACCACGTGGACGAGGCAATCGGGGTCACCCGCGCCGCCACGGCGGCAGGCATTCCGATCATCGTCTCGTTCAGCCTGAACGCGGCAGCCCGTCTGAAAACCGGCCCGACCCTGGGCGAGGCCATCGCGGCGGTAGAGGCTGCCACGAACGGCGCACCCTATTTCTACATGATAAACTGCAACCACCCAGTGGATTTCGAACCCGCGCTGGACGAACCCGGCGACTGGATCAGACGGCTGAAAGGGATACGGCCCAACGCCTCGTCCCTCGATCACGGGATTCTGTGCCAGCTCGGCCACCTGGAAGAGGGCGACCCTGTGGAACTTGGCCAGCAGATCGGCGACGTGGTGCGCCGCTTCCCCCAGATCAACGTGACCGGTGGATGCTGCGGCACCGACGCGCCGCACCTGCGGGAGGTGGCGAAGAACGTCCTTGCCGTGAAATCCGCCGCCTAGCGATAATAGGTGACCGTGGCGCAGCCGGTCTCGGCGTCGAAGGTGCCACTGGCGAAATAGGTGTATATCACGGCGTCCGGACGCTCGAACGCGGCGCAAACCTGGAAGGTGGTGTCCGAGGTCTTCCGGTAGGTGTAGGGCACATCCGTGTAGGGATCGGCCAGCCGCGCCT
Source organism: Paracoccaceae bacterium (assembly GCA_014762635.1). Lineage (GTDB taxonomy): Bacteria > Pseudomonadota > Alphaproteobacteria > Rhodobacterales > Rhodobacteraceae > JABURR01. The sequence continues at coordinate 44,423 of JABURR010000070.1, read as the reverse complement.
GCCCGGTGCACGCGGCCTGCGGCTGCAGAACTTCGGGCAGTTGCTTGTTCTCAGTGCTGGCCACGCAGCGCACGAATTCGGCCAGCTTGCGCAGGTCCTCCAGGCGGATCGTATCCCGGCGCTCCATCCGACCGGCTTTCGGGCCGCCCACGACGATGATCCCGGCGATGACGGCGGCGACGACAAGCCCCCCCAGCAGGATTTGCGGCAAAAGGTCAGATCGCGTCTTCATGGCTCATGGTCTCGCGCCTGAAATACAGGAACACCACCCCGGCAACCGTGGCCACGGTCATTGCCTTGAGGGACACACGCAGGTTCAGCTCACCGTCAAGCAGGAGGTAGATAACCCAAATCAAGTCTACCAGAAGGGCAATCGTGGCAAGGAACAGTGTGATGTATCCGAACCACTTGCGCACGCCAGAGCGGCGCTTGCTGGGATCGTTCCGGGTCTCGCGGACCACCCGGGCGTTCAGCACCATGAAAAGCGGCGCGAAGACGATCAGGGAGGCGATCGACCAACGCATCTGGCGAAGGCTATAGTTGTAGGCGTAGGACCGCTCGATGTCCGGCACCCAGCGGTCGATCAGGTTGAAGCTGAGCGATACCAGGTGCCAGGCGGTCATCGCCAGCGCCGCGAACATCAGCCCGTAGAAGAAAGCCTCGCGCGCCGAAACATAGGGCCTCGGGCGCGGCCCCGGCGGGGTGAAGTCCACCTCGGCCCAGGCATTCAGGGCCTCGGACACGTCGTTCGGCGCCCAGCCCGCGCCCTTCAGCGCGTCGGCGATCTCCTGTCGCGACCGCCCGGCCCCAAGGGCCTCGGCCACGAATTGTGCGAGTTGATCCGATGGGCGCATCGACGTTTCCAATTCCCTATCCGTTTCAGAAGGATAGCATGGAAACCCGATCACGCCATGGTGGAAATCAGCCCTTGTCGCCCACGTTCTCGGCGAAGGCCTTCTTGAACTCTTCCTGCTTCTCGGCGCTGGCCTCGGTCTGGTTCTGCGCCTTCCAGTCGTCGTAGGGCATGCCGTAGTAGATCTCGCGCGCCTCGTCCTTGGACATCTCGATGCCCCGTTCGTTGGCGGCCTCCTGGTACCAGCGGCTGAGGCAGTTGCGGCAGAAGCCGGCCATGTTCATCAGGTCGATGTTCTGCACGTCGGTGCGCTTTTCCATCAGGTGCTCGCGCAGGGTGCGGAAGGCGGCGGCCTCGATCTCGATGCGGGTCTGTTCGTCCATTTTGTCCTCCATGTCTCAGATATCGGTCGCGGCAAGCGCGCGTTCAAGCGCCGGGGCAAGGCGATCGGCCCAGGCGATCTGCCCTTCGTGGTCGGCGATAAGGTCGTTGCGGATCTCGATCAGCGCGTTGAGCCGCCCGGTCCTGAGCGCGTGGCGATCCACGGTGTCGCCGAACAGGTGGCCGGGATAGGGCTCGTTCTCGCCCACGCAGAGTTCGTCGTGCTTTCCAAGTTCCGCCAGCAGCGCCGGGGCCAGCGGCCCCTCGCCCGCGTGCAGCACGGTGACGTGCCAGGGCCGCGGGCGGCGTCCGCGCAATTGCCGGGTGAAGGAGTGGATCGGCACGATCACCGTATCCGGGCGCCGTGCCGCCATCCGCGCGATCGCGGCGTGGTAGGGCCGGTGATAGGTCTCCAGCCTGCGCTCGACCTCGTCGGAATCGGCGTGACGGTTGCCCGGAATGATCGACCCATCATAAAGCCGCATCACCAGCGTCGGATCATCCTCACCCCGGTTGGGGTCGATCACCAGCCGCGAGAACGTGCCCAGCACCGCGGTCGCCCCCAGCCGCTGGGCCAACGCCCGGGTCACGCCCGCCGCGCCCACGTCATAGGCGATGTGGCGCGACATATCCTCGTCGGGCAGGCCGAGCGATCCGCCGTGAATCTCGGCAGGCACCGCGTTCGACGCGTGGTCGCAGGTCAGGAGCCAGCGCGTCTCGCGCTCGGCTCCGATGATTTCATAGGCAGCATGTGTCATCCTGGCGTCATATGAAGTGGCTAATGGCCCAGAGGCAAGCCCTGTGCGCGGCGCCAGTTGTCACGCCCCTGAAATTCGTTCATACAGCACGCGGCCCACCGAAATTGACATACGAAACGAGGAACGAGGCAGATATGAGACGCCTTCGGAACGTGAAGATTGTTGCTACGCTGGGCCCTGCATCAAGCGATTACGATACCATCCGTGCGCTGCACGAGGCCGGGGCGGACGTGTTCCGCCTGAACATGAGCCACGGCAGCCACGACGAGATCCGCGAACGCCACGCGATTATCCGCAAGATCGAGGAAGACATCGGCCGCCCGATCGGCATCCTGGCCGACCTGCAAGGCCCCAAGCTGCGCGTGGGCACTTTCAAGAACGGTGAGGAAGAGCTGGAGGAAGGCGCCAGCTTCCGCCTCGACCTCGACAAGACCGAGGGCGACAAGACCCGCGTCTGCCTGCCTCACAAGGAGATTTTCGACGCGCTGGAGCCCGGCTCCTCGTTGCTGGTCAACGATGGCAAGATCCGGCTGAAAGTCGAAAAATGCGGCCCCGATTTCGCCGATTGCACAGTGATCGTTGGCGGCACCATCTCGAACCGCAAGGGCGTGAACGTGCCCGACGTGGTGCTGCCGCTGGCCGCGCTGTCGGAGAAGGACCGCAAGGACCTGGAATTCGTCTGCGACCTCGGCGTCGACTGGCTGGCGCTTTCGTTCGTGCAGCGCCCCGCCGACGTGCAGGAGGCGCGCGAACTGGCCAAGGGCCGCGCCGCGATCCTGTCGAAGATCGAAAAGCCCGCCGCCGTGAAGGCCTTCGACGACATCCTCGAGGTATCCGACGGGATCATGGTGGCGCGCGGCGATCTGGGCGTTGAACTTCCGGTTCAGAACGTGCCGCCGATCCAGAAGCGCCTGATCCGGGGCTGCCGCCGCACGGCCAAGCCGGTGATCGTGGCCACCCAGATGCTGGAAAGCATGATCGAAAGCCCGATGCCCACGCGGGCCGAGGTCTCGGACGTCGCTGCCGCGATCTACGAAGGCACGGACGCGGTGATGCTCTCGGCCGAATCCGCCGCCGGGCAATACCCGGTCGAGGCGGTTACCACGATGAACAACGTCGCGCTCGAGGTCGAAAGCGACCCCACCTTCCGCGAGGTGATCGACGCCTCGCGCGGATCGGACAAGTCCACCGTGGCCGACGCCATCGTCTCGGCCGCCCGCGAGATCGCCGAGACAGCCGACATCAAGGCGATCTGCTGCTTCACCGAAAGCGGCACCACCGCAACGCTGACCGCGCGGGAACGGCCCCATGTGCCGATCATCGCGCTGACGCCACACAAGCGCACCGCCCGCCGCCTTGCTCTTTCCTGGGGGCTGCATTGTGTCGTGACCGGCGGGGTAGACCGGTTCAAGGCGGCCGTGGTCAACGCGGCCCGGGCTGCGCGCGCCGAGGGGTTCGCCACCGGGGACGACCAGATCGTCGTCACCGCGGGTGTGCCCTTCAACGTGCCGGGCACCACGAACATCCTGCGGATCGCCCCTTGCGAGGAAAGATTGATCTTCAGGTCCGAGCCGGAGTAATCTGAACCCGGTTCTCGCCGGGGGGCGCGATGTCCACGGATTACGCCATTGTAGCGGGTATCATCGTACTCGCGTTATCGATTCCATCGGTCTTTTCGGCCTTCTCCGAAAGCCGCTGGCCGTGGATGGCGATCTTCATGGTATCGCTCGGTGGCGGGCTCATGGTCTATGCTTATGACCAGACCTCCGAAGGCTACACGGTGGAGGACATTCCACGCGCCTTCATCGAGGTCTTCAGCGACTTCGTCCGGTGACCCGGAAACGCCAATTTTTGCCTTGCCAGTTGCCCCCCGGCCCCTTATAGCCCCGGGCTTCAGGCGCGCGTCCGGCCAAGTGGCATGCCGAGTCGCGTGAAAACCGTCTGACTAGAAGGAGATGGAAATGCCCAAGATGAAGACGAAGTCGAGCGCCAAGAAGCGCTTCAAGGTGACGGCGACCGGCAAGGTCATGTCCGCCCAGGCCGGCAAGCGGCACGGGATGATCAAGCGGACGAAGAAGTTCATCCGCGACGCGCGTGGCACGACGACCCTGTCGGCCCCTGACGCGAAGATCGTCAAATCCTACATGCCCTACGACCGCTAAGGAGGACCTGACCAATGGCACGCGTCAAAGGTGGGACCACGACCCACGCCCGTCACAAGAAGGTTCTGAAGGCCGCCAAAGGCTATTACAGCAACCGCAGCCGCAATTTCCGCACCGCCACCCAGGCGGTCGACAAGGCCAACCAATACGCCACACGCGACCGCAAGGCCCGCAAGCGCAGCTTCCGCGCCCTGTGGATCCAGCGGATCAACGCCGCCGTGCGCGCCCATGACGAAGCGCTGACCTACTCGCGCTTCATCAACGGCCTGTCGCTCGCCGGGATCGAGGTGGACCGCAAGGTTCTGGCCGATCTCGCCGTGCACGAGCCCGATGCGTTCAACGCCATCGTGGACAAGGCGAAAGCCGCACTGGCCTGATCCAAGCGATCAGAAGACTTGGAAACGCCCGCGCTTGCCGCGGGCGTTTTTCATTTTGGATCAGGCCGCGCCCGCGTCCCAGACGTAGAACTCGGTTCCCGGTGGTGCGGAGCCATCGACCTTGGTGAATCCCACCTTCTCGAGCACCCGGGCCGAGGCCGGGTTGGCCTGATCCACGCCCGCCCAAAGTTTCGTGCCCGGACGGCCCCTGAGGTGTTCGACAAGACCACGGAGCAGTTCCGTCGCATACCCCCGCCCCCAGGCGAATTCACCAAACAGGTAGCCCAGGTGAACCTCGGTTGCGTCCGATCCCGGGGCGCGGGCCAGGATCAGGACCCCCAAAAGACCCCCGGTCCCGGCCTCATAGACCAGAGCAATCGCGCTCTCCGCCAGCCGGGCCTCCAGCCAACTCAAAGCCCGATCCGTTTCCACCTCGAACTGCAGCGCGCCCGGAAGATGGGCCAGAACGGCTGGCGTGAGGATCTTTCTCAGGTCACCTTCGAGCCGGTCGCTGGCCGCGGGCTCCTCAGGCAGCGCGGCGCATGGGCGCACCGCCAGCCGCTCGGTCTCGAATCGAATGTCCAAATCGCGTCGCCCCTGCATCATCGACTCCTCCCGGAACCATACCCGGGTATTTCCATTTTGGCGCGGGGATAGAGCCGCTATAAGGTCTGCCAAACAACAGGGCAGGCCGACATCACATGGACCTTATCGCGGGACTTTTCACCGACCTCCGGGCGGAACTCATCGGGCTTGTGGGAGGCGCGATCTTCCTGGGGTCCTGGTTCCTGCAAGCGTGGGAGTCGCGCCGGGCCGGGCAGCCGGTCGTGTCTTTCCGGTTCTTCTCGCTGCGCTTCCTGGCCTGCGTTTTGCTGACCTACGAAGGGCTGCGCACGGGGTCGCTTTCGGTCACCATCGTGATGTCGGCGACCGGGGCGCTCATGCTCTACAACATGATGCTGATCCGGCAGGGCAAGCGCTGAACGGCCTCAGAGCGCGTCCAGCACAGCCTTGTCCCGGGCCAGCAGAGTGGTTGAATCCGCGACCGGCAGGCTCACCGCCAGCCCGTCGAAGCGGCGAAACGCAAGCCCCGAGGCCTCGATCGCCGCGCGGTAACGGGCGCGCTTCGTGTCGTCCACCAGGATGATTCCGCCCGGGGCAAGTCGGGGGATCGCCGCCTCGAGGCAGGCTTCCCGCGCGCGGCCATCAATGACGATCAGGTCGAACTCGCCATCCTCCGCGTCGATCGCCCGCACATAGGCATCGAAATACTGCCCCCCGAACCCGGATTTGGCGGAGGCGATATGCCCGTCGCCCGCGCTTGGCACGCCGCTCAGTCGCACGTTCCCGGCGCCCGCGATCTTCGCCTCGACGATGCGCATCCAGTCCGCGTCATGTTCAACCGAGACCACCTTGCCCGCGCGCCGCGACAACCAAAGCGTACTGGCGCCCGAGCCATATTCGAACACCCGCGCCCCGTCACGCCCGGCGAGGAACCGCTCCACCGCGTCCAGCGCGTCGAAGGTCCACCAGGCCATGTCCAGGTGCATCAGGTCGTCGGCGTCGTAGATCGCGAAGAGCGACCGCAGCCAGAGCGCGCGGCGCGTCCCGCGACGCTCCAGCCAGCGCAGGAAACCAAGCGGGCGCAGAACCGCCCGCAGAACCCGAAAAAGCCAGACATAGACGGAGCGCAAAAGCCGACCCATCACGACGCGTCCTCATCGAAGCCGCGAGTTTCGGAGACCACGTATTTATCGCTCTCGCGCAGGCGCGACGCATGGATCAGCTCCGCGATCAGACCGATCCCCAGGAACTGCACCCCGGTGATGACGAAAAGGATTCCGATCAGCAGCAGCGGCCGATCCCCGATCGGCCCCATGTCGAGAAACCAGAGCGCCGTCAGATACGTGATGAAAAGCCCGCCGATCAGCACCAGCGGGAGCCCGATCATCCCGAAGAAATGCAAGGGACGCGACTGGTAGCGGGTCACGAGCTTCACGGTCACCAGGTCCAGGAACCCCTTCACCATCCGGCGCGAGCCGTATTTCGAATGCCCGTGTTCGCGGGGGTGATGGGTGACGGCGATCTCGGTCACCCGAAACCCGGCGGCATGCAGCAGCGCGGGGGTGAAGCGGTGCAACTCGCCATAAAGGTTCAGTTGCGCCACCGCCCGCGCGGTATAGGCCTTGAAACCGCAGTTGATGTCATGGATGTCGATGTCGAACATCCGCGCGGTCATCCGGTTGAACACCTTGGAAGGCAGCGTCTTGCCCAGCGGATCCTTGCGATCCTTCTTCCAGCCGCTGACCACGTCGTTGCCCGCCTCGATCGCCTCGAGGAATCGCGGAATTTCCTTCGGGTCGTCCTGCAGGTCGGCATCCATGGTGATGATCACCGCGCCCCGCGCCTTGCCCATCCCCGCCGAGAGCGCTGCGGCCTTGCCGAAATTTCGGGTGAACCGGATCACCCGCAGATGCGAGTCCTTGGCGGCCAGTTCCTCGGCCACCTCGCCCCCGCCATCGCGGCTGCCATCGTCCACCAGGATGATCTCGTACTCGCGCCCGGTCGCGCCAAGCACCTCGGCAAGCTGCGTGGTGAGCGGCTCCAGCGTGGCGGTCTCATCAAGGAACGGCACGACCACCGAAATCATGCCTGCCTGCTTCACCACTTTTCCACCTGCATTCACAGTTTCGCCGCTTTCTGCCAGTCTAGACGTTCCCGAGAGAAAATCCCGACAGGCGCCAGATCATTCGACGACCCATGAACAAACCAACGTCACAGGGCCACGTGCCGGAGAAGCTACCAACGCCACCCGGCGCGGACCAGAGCAAACTCACCCGTTTGGGCGGCGGTCCGCTTGCCGTGTTGGCGGGGACACTGATCCTAGGCCTCTGGACCCTGTGGGAACCCTTCTCGCGGGACCAAGGTATCCATGCCGCCATCGCGTTGGGGTTGACAGAGGGGCTGATGCCCTATCGCGATATCTACAACATCAAGCCGCCGATGACGACGATGATGCACGCGCTGTCGCAGATCCTGTTCGGCCCAAACCCAATGGCGATAAGGGCGCTGGATCTGATCGTGTTCGCCCTCACCGCGCTGGGGCTTCACCGCGTCACCCTGAAGCTGGGCGGGTCCGGGATCGCGGCGGTGCTGGCTGGGCTGATGCTTGGCGTTCTCTACTACATGATGACCTACTGGGAGCACGCCCAGACCGATGGCTGGGCGGGGTTCCTGCTGGTGGGCGTCGTGCTGACTTTGCTGCGGGGGTGGGAGACCGGCAAAACGCGCTGGTTCGCGCTGGCCGGGGCGCTGCTCGCGATGGGGTTTGCCTTCAAATATACCGTGGCCGGAGCCGGGCTGCTCATCTTCGCACCGCTTGCCGCGCCTTTGGGCCGGGGCTTCCGCTGGCGCGATTTCGGCGCCTTCGTTGCTGGCGGACTGGCATTCCTGGCCGTAGTGACACTCTGGCTAGGCCTCACCGGCGCACTGGGCCCCTACCTCGACATCCAGCGCTTTGTGCTGGGCTATGTGGGCATTGATCTCGTCGGGGACGACTCTCAAATCATTAGGGTTTTCAAGATATTCAGCCGCGACCGGACAGCGGCATGGCTGCTCGTACTCGGCCTTGTTGGGCTGCTCCTTGCCCTGCGCGGCCTACCCCGCTACGCACCGGCGATCACGGGAATCTGGCTTGGGGCCGGACTGCTTTCTGGGTTCGCACAAGGCAAGGGCTTCAGCTATCACTTCCTTCCCGCCCTGCCCCCGCTGGCCCTGCTGGCCGGGCTTGGGCTCAGCCATCTCGCGCAATGGGCGTCCAGAAACCTGTCCATGATACAGCGCAAGTCGGCAGCCGCCATGGCTGTCCTGGCCGTTTCTCTGATGCTTCCCATGCCGCAGCGTTCCGTCGATTCGATCATCGCCCAGGCCCAGAGCGTCAGCCTCACCCCTATTTGGGCCACCGATTTTGTGACACCGGACTACAACGCCATAGCCATTCGCTCGGTCAGCGCTCGGCTGGACCAGATCCGTGCCGAAGACGAGACCTTCTTCCTCTGGGGCTACGCGACCGGGCTTTATCTGCTACAGAACCAGCCACCGCTGCACCGCTTTCCCTATAGCTGGCCCTTCTCGGTGCCACACCACGACGGGCGCTATACCCCAGACCTTCTGGCCCGACTGCAGACCGCCCCGCCGGACCTGTTTCTCGTGGAATTCCGTGACGCGACCGAATGGGCCACGGGCCACAATCGTGACTCGCGTGCGGTCCTGGAGGATTACCCGGAAATTCAGACCTTCCTCACCACCGGCTATCGGCTGGAAGAAACCATGCCCCGGTTCGAGATCTGGCGCCGCCTGCCCTGAGCCTGCGGCTTGCATTCGCGCGCCGCTCTGGATAGCAGAACCCGGAATGATTTCGGGGGATGCTCCATGGACGACCTGAGGCAGAAATATCTCGACGCCATCGCCGGGGCCGGCGACGAGGCCGCGCTGGAGGACATCCGGCTGCAGGCCGTGGGCAAGAAGGGCGAAGTCAGCCTCAAGATGCGCGAGCTGGGCAAGATGACCCCGGAAGAGCGCCAGACGGCAGGCCCCGCGCTGAACGCGCTGAAGGACGAGATCAACTCGGCCCTTGCCGCCAAGAAGACCGCGCTGGCCGATGCCGCGCTGGACGAACGGCTGAAGTCCGAATGGCTGGACGTAACGCTGCCCGCCCGCGACCGTCGCCAAGGCACGATCCATCCCGTCAGCCAGGTCTGGGAGGAAGTCACCGCGATCTTCGCCGACATGGGTTTTGCCGTGGCCGAAGGGCCGCAGATCGAAACCGATTGGTACAATTTCGACGCGCTCAACATCCCCGGCCATCACCCCGCCCGGGCCGAGATGGACACGTTCTACATGGCCCGCGCCGAGGGCGACGACCGCCCGCCCCACGTGCTGCGTACCCACACCAGCCCCGTGCAGATCCGCCACATGGAGGCCAACGGCGCCCCGTGCCGGATCATCGCGCCGGGCCGCGTCTACCGCGCCGATTATGACCAGACCCACACGCCCATGTTCCACCAGGTCGAAGGGCTGGCGATCGACAAGGACCTTTCGATGGCGCAGCTGAAATGGGTGCTCGAGGAGTTCTTCTCGGCCTATTTCGGCACCTCGGTGAAAACCCGGTTCCGCGCCTCGCATTTCCCTTTCACCGAACCCTCGGCCGAGGTCGACATCCAGTGTTCGTGGGAGAACGGCTCGGTCAAGGTGGGCGAGGGCGACGACTGGCTCGAGGTGCTGGGCTCGGGCATGGTGCATCCCAAGGTGCTGCGCGCCGGGGGCATCGACCCCGACGAATGGCAGGGCTTCGCCTTCGGCATGGGCATCGACCGGATCGCCATGCTCAAATACGGCATCCCCGATTTGCGGGCGTTCTTCGATTCAGACCTGCGCTGGCTGCGCCACTATGGTTTCAGCGCGCTGTCGGTCCCTACACTCCACGGTGGACTGTAGGGCATTCTCCGCCCATTCGAACCGCGGGGCGTCAGCCCCGCATCACGCCCGACCCGCCCCCCAGGGCGGGCGCGACGCTACACGAGTTCGTCGACTTGCAGATTTCTTGCCCCGGATCGTCCGTGTCGTTCTTGCGGCGCTTTCCTTGATGCCGGTGTCTGATGCCCCGCAATCCGGCAAAAAAGCCCGATAGAATTCCGATAAAAGTCCGATGGTTTTCCGATTTGGACTTCGGTCCATTTCCGGCTGTCGGAGGCCGTCGCCCGCGCCTTGGGGTGGCGCCTGTCGCCTCGGCCCACTATACCGCAGGAATCAACGGGTGGCCCCGGTATTCCGAACGGGGCTGCTGTCCTGCGGAAGGGCTGAGGAACCATGAAATTCACGCTGTCCTGGCTGAAAGAGCATCTCGAAACCACTGCCTCGGTTGAGGAAATCGCCGACGCGCTGACCGATCTCGGACTCGAGGTCGAAGAGGTGGTGAACCCCACCGACGCGCTCAAGGGATTTACCGTGGGCTTCGTCAAGAAGGCCGAGAAGCATCCCGACGCGGACAAGCTGCGCGTCTGCATCGTCGAGACCGACGAGGGCGAGAAGCAGATCATCTGCGGTGCGCCGAACGCGCGCGAAGGCATCCGCGTGGTCGTCGCCAAGCCCGGCATGTACATCCCCGGCATCGACACCACGATCAGCGTCGGCAAGATCCGCGGCGTCGAGAGCCACGGCATGATGTGCTCCGAGCGCGAGATGGAGCTGTCGGACGAGCATGACGGCATCATCGAACTGCCCGGGGAACCTGTCGTGGGCCTGGCCTTCACCGACTGGTTGGCCGAGAACGACCCCGCCAAGATCGACCCGGTGATCGAGATCGCCATCACCCCCAACCGGCAGGATGCGCTGGGCGTGCACGGCATCGCCCGCGACCTTGCTGCGCGTGGCCTTGGCACGCTGAAGCCGATGGAGATCGCCCCGGTGAAGGGCAGCTTCCCGAGCCCCGTGTCGGTGACCATCGACCCGGCGCTGAAGGACCTCGGCTGCCCGCTTTTCGCGGGTCGCGTCATTCGCGGCGTGAAGAACGGGCCCAGCCCGGAATGGCTTCAGAAACGGCTGAAAGCGATCGGCCTGCGCCCGATTTCGGCGCTGGTGGACATCACCAACTTCTTCACCTTCGACGCCTGCCGCCCGCTGCACGTCTTTGACGCCGACAAGGTGAAGGGCGGTTTGCGCATCCATCCTGCGAAGGGCGGCGAGACGCTGCTGGCGCTCGATGAAAAGACCTACGAGATGCAGCCGGGCATGATGGTCATTTCCGACGAAAACGGCCCCGAAAGCCTTGCCGGCATCATGGGCGGCGAGCATTCGGGCTGCACCGAGGAGACGGTGAACGTCTTCCTTGAATCCGCTTATTGGGATCCGGTGACCATCGCCAACACGGGCCGGGCGCTGAAAATCCATTCGGACGCGCGCTACCGGTTCGAACGCGGCGTGGACCCGGAATTCACGCTGCCCGGCCTGGAAGCGGCAACGCAGATGATCCTCGACCTCTGCGGCGGCGAGGCTTCCGAAGTGGTGATGGATGGCGCGGTGCCCGACACCGCGCGCGCCTACCGGCTCGATACCGACCGGGTGCAATCCCTCGTCGGCATGACGATTCCTGCCGAAACCCAACGCGCCACGCTCGAAAACCTGGGCTTCCGGCTCGAAGGCGACATGGCCCATGTGCCAAGCTGGCGCCCCGACGTTCAGGGGGAGGCCGACCTGGTGGAAGAGGTCGCGCGCATCGCCTCGCTGACCAAGCTGGAAGGCAAGCCCCTGCCGCGCGTCATCCCCGGCGTGCCGAAGCAGATCCTCTCGCCCCGGCAGAAGCGCGAGCAGATCGCCCGGCGCACCTCCGCGGCGCTCGGCTACAACGAATGCGTCAGCTATTCCTTCATCGACCAGAAGGCCGCGGGCCTTTTCGGCGGTGGCGACGATGCGTCGAAGCTGGAAAACCCGATCTCGTCCGAGATGAGCCACATGCGCCCCTCGCTGCTGCCGGGGCTGCTTCAGGCGGCGGCGCGCAACCAGGCCCGCGGGATCATGGACCTTGCGCTTTTCGAGGTGGGTCCTGTGTTCCACGGCGGAGAGCCCGAGGATGAGGAACTGCTGATCTCGGGCATCCTCGTGGGCCATACCGGACCCAAGGATATTCACGGCGCGCGCCGCCCGGTCGACACCTTTGACGCCAAGGCCGATGCCGAGGCGATCCTTTCGGCCATCGGCGCGCCCGAGAAGATGATGATCCGCCGCGACATGAACGCCTGGTGGCATCCGGGTCGGTCGGGCAAGCTTTGCCTCGGACCCAAGAACGTGCTGGGCGCCTTTGGCGAGCTGCATCCCAAGGTTCTGCGCGAGCTTGACGTGAAGGGACCGGTGGTCGCCTTCGCGATCCACATGGCCAACGTGCCGCTGCCCAAGGCCAAGGGAACTGCGCGCCCGGCGCTGGTTCTCAGCGACCTGCAGGCGGTGGAGCGGGACTTCGCCTTCGTGGTGGACAGCGACGTGGAAGCGCTGGTCTTGGTCAATGCCGCCGCCGGGGCCGACAAGGCCCTGATCGAGACGGTCCGCGTCTTCGACGAATTCGTCGGCGGCTCGCTGGGCGAGGGCAAGAAATCCCTGGCCATCACCGTACGGATGCAGCCCACCGACAAGACGCTGACCGAGAAGGACATCGAAGCCGTCTCGGCCAAGATCGTCGAGAAGGTCACCAAGGCCACGGGCGGCACCCTGCGCGGCTAGGCCGCTTTGCAATCCTCGGCGCCGGGCGGCATGATGATGCGGCCCGGCACGCGGGCCGGGCGGAACCTGCGGGGGCGCCATGAGACGGTTTCAGGACAGGGACGAGGCCGGTAGGCTTCTGGCCGAGCAGGTCGCAAGGCTGGGCCTTGCCGATCCGGTTGTGCTGGCCCTTCCGCGCGGCGGGTTGCCGGTTGCGATGCCGGTTGCCGAGAAGCTGGGCGCGTCACTCGACGTTGTCTTCGTTCGCAAGATCGGAATGCCGGGCAACCCGGAACTCGCCGCCGGGGCGGTGGTGAACGGAGCCGAGCCGATCACCGTTTTCAACGAAGGTCTGCTGCGCATGTCGGGCCTGACCCACGCGGATTTCGAGGGCGCCATCGAAACGAAACTCGGCGAGATCGCCGAGAGGCGGCGGCTCTACCTTGAAGGGCGGCCTGCGGAACCACTCGAAGGGCACGACGTGGTGGTCGTGGATGATGGCATTGCCACGGGCGCCACGGTCAAGGCCGCGCTGAAGGCGCTGCGCCTGCGCGCGCCTCGCTCGATCACCCTCGCCGTGCCGGTCGCCCCGCCTGAGACCCTGGGCGAGTTGTCGTCCCTGGTGGATCACACGGTCTGCCTTGAGCGGCCCACGCCTTTCCATGCGGTCGGCGTGCATTACCATCGCTTCGACCAGGTCAGCGACCAGCAGGTCGCCGACCAGATGCGCCGCCTGCGAGCGCGTTGACAGTTCGCTTTGTAGATCCCGGCTTGGGGGAGTTCCGCACCTCGCATCCGACTATCCGTCTGCCCAATCCTAAAACACAACCTCCGTTCATATGCCGACTGGACATGAGGCCCGGGACCCGGATTATGGCCTCTTGGCAATCGACGGCTGCGGCGCAGGGAAGACGCGACAGATGACCCCCTCCGAAATCATAGCCATTCGCGCAGCCCAGCCCGAGGAACGGGAGTTCGTCTACTTCCACGACCGCGAAGTTCCCTGGCTCCTATCGAACCTGATGCCTGCAGAGGCCACCGTGCCCGAACTTCGAAAGGGCCCCGGAGCGCGTCTGCTGGAACGACCGCTCGTCAAACAGGTGATCGCCGCCTCGGGCGGGCGTGTGCTGCGCCAGGACATCGCGGCCACGGCGGACCCGAACAAGGTTCAGCCACTCACCCGTGCCGGCGATGCAGGCGTCGTGGCGGCGACGAAGCAGGTCTGGCTGCCCTACCAAATCACCTTCGACGAATGGGCCACGGAGAAACCCAAGCGCTGGGCGCCGCACCACCAGATGTCGCGCCCCGGAGGGAACCTCGTGCTGCAGGTGAATTTCCCCGTCGTGCAGGACCGGATATTCGATAGCCACCTGCCCGAAAGGGAGCGAGAGAATTTTGAGTTCTCCGACCATCCCGTCCGCACCGAAGGCCGCCCGACCATGGCCTGGGTACGGCTCGACATCGACCACGACAGTGGTCAGGCGCTGATCGAGGAGGTCCAGAGCGACTGGTTCCGTTATGTGACCATGCGACGCGATGAGGTCAGCGACGATGACCCCGAATCGCGGCACCTCGTGAACCTCGAACGCTACGAGGCACAACTCCGGAAAGGTTTCGGCAAGAACTGGGCCCGAGTCGCGCTTTTCGCGGCGCTGCGACTCCTGCGCGACGATCTTGGGATTCGCACCGTCTTCTACCACCAGCCAATCGCTGGGCGGGTATTGAAGCGGATATCGGACTCTGGCCCGCCCAAGTCGCTCTATACCGACCTTCCGCGCCGCTTTGCCTTCCAGCCTACGCGGTTCGCACCCGACTTCCTGCTGGAACATTGTGTCCTGACGCTCGGCAAGCTGCGTTCCCGTCCGGAACCATTGTTCTGGAGGCTGGACTTCGAGGAAGCCTCCTGACATGTACGGCGCCGGTTGCGACAAAGGAGACTGCACATGACCCTGAACGTCTATCTCTCCGGCGAGATCCACACCGACTGGCGTGAACAGATCATCGAGGGCGCCAAGGACCTTGGCGTGAGCTTCAACAGCCCCGTCACCGACCACGCGGCCAGCGATGATTGCGGCGTGGCAATCTTGGGCGAGGAGCCGAACAAGTACTGGCACGACCACAAGGGCGCCATGGTGAACGCGATCCGCACCCGCAAGGGCATCGCCGATGCCGACGTGGTCGTTGTGCGCTTCGGCGACAAGTACAAGCAGTGGAACGCCGCTTTCGACGCGGGCTATGCTGCGGCTCTGGGCAAGTCGATCATCGTTCTGAACCCGCCCGAACACCAGCACGCCCTGAAAGAGGTTCACGCCGCCGCCCTTGCCGTGGCCGAGGAACCGCGCCAGGTGGTTGAGGTTCTGCGCTACGTCCTGACCGGCAAGCTGCCGGCCTGACGAAACTCTGGATTTTGCAGGCGCCCTGATTAGGCTGGAGCCGCGCGCCTGTTGCGCGCGGCAACAACGGGGCACTTTCATGCTTAAAGAGTTTCAGAACTTCATCGCCCGCGGCAATGTCATGGACATGGCCGTGGGCATCATCATCGGCGCGGCCTTCACGGCAATCGTGAAATCCATGGTCGACGACCTCGTCAATCCGATCATCAGCCTGTTTACCGGCGGGCTGGATTTCTCGGCGCTCAAGATCGCGCTTGGTGACGGGCCGGATGCGGCCACTTTCAACTACGGCAGCTTCATCACCGCGGTGATCAATTTCCTGATCATCGCCTTCGTCGTCTTCATGCTGGTGAAGGGGGTGAACCGGGTGAAAGAGGCCGCCGAAAAGAAAGAGGCCGAAGACCCCACACCCGAAGCCCCGAAGGGCCCGAGCGAAATCGACCTGCTGATCGAGATCCGGGACGCGCTGAAGGCGCGGTAGATACCGGCTTCGCGCAATCAGGCGGGCGCACGACGGCGCGCCCGCCCTTTGCAATCACTTCTTCAGTACAAGCTGCGGCGACAGCACGTCGATGCCCAGTGCCTTGCCCACGGCGTAGTAGGTCAGGTGCCCGGCATGGGTGTTGAGCCCGTCCAGCAGGTGCGGGTCATCCTCGCAGGCCTGGCGCCAACCCTTGTTGGCAAGGTCCAGCATGAAGGGCATGGTCGCGTTGCCAAGCGCGATGGTCGATGTGCGCGCCACCGCGCCGGGCATGTTCGCGACGCAGTAGTGCATGATCCCGTCAACCTCGTAGATCGGGTCCTGGTGAGTCGTGGCTTTCGAGGTTTCGAAGCAACCGCCCTGGTCGATCGCCACGTCCACGATGGCTGCGCCGGGCTTCATGGTCGAAAGTTGTTCACGCGTGACCAGCTTGGGCGCCGCCGCACCGGGGATCAGAACCGCGCCCACGACCATATCAGCCTCGGCCACCAGCTCGGCAGTGTTGCCCTTGCTCGCGTAGCTCGTCTTGAACAGACCCGAGAAGGCATCATCGAGGTAGCGCATCCGCGGCAACGACCGGTCCAGAACGGTCACATCCGCGCCCATCCCGGCAGCAACACGCGCCGCATGGGTGCCGACGACACCGCCGCCGATAACCACGACCCGAGCCGGGCCGACGCCGGGCACCCCGCCCATCAACACCCCGCGCCCGCCATTGGCTTTCTGCAGGGTCCAGGCGCCCACCTGCGGCGCCAACCTGCCGGCGACCTCGGACATCGGCGCCAACAGCGGCAGGCCGCCACGGTTGTCGGTAACCGTTTCATAGGCGATGGCCGTCACGCCACTTTCCAGCAAGTCGCGGGTCTGCTCCGGGTCGGGCGCCAGGTGCAGGTAGGTGAACAGAAGCTGGCCTTCGCG
Organism: Paracoccaceae bacterium; assembly: GCA_014762635.1. GTDB lineage: Bacteria > Pseudomonadota > Alphaproteobacteria > Rhodobacterales > Rhodobacteraceae > JABURR01. The sequence continues at coordinate 27,850 of JABURR010000070.1, read as the reverse complement.
CAGGCGCTTGCGCTCCACCGCCTGGGGCTCCTTGACCTTCACGATCATCTCCGCCTCGGCAAAGACTTCCTCGGCGGTCTGCACGATACGCGCACCGGCGGCGACATAGTCGGCATCCGAAAAGCCCGAGCCTGCGCCTGCGTTGGTCTCGATCAGGACTTCGTGGCCGTGAACAACAGCCTCGTGCGCCGCGTTCGGGGTCAGGCCGACGCGAAATTCCTGGGGTTTGATTTCCTTGGGGCATCCGATTTTCATGACAGCTCCTCCTGTGTTGGGCGCAGTCTGAACCGGATTTCATGCAATTGGATCGAAATCTTGCTGGCCCCTGCGGGCTGAAATGGTAGTTTATTGATCAAATCTGAAAATTATTCGAAGAAGATTGCGCAATGGACGAACTCGACAGCATCGATGCCCGAATCCTGACCGTTCTGCAACGCGATGGGCGCATCTCGAACGCCGAATTGTCCGAGCGCGTGAACCTGTCGCCCTCGGCCTGTCACCGGCGGGTGCAGCGCCTAGAGAAAGAGGGCTACATCAAGGATTACGTCGCGCTGCTCGACCTGCGCAAGATCGGCCGGGCCGCGACCGTCTTCGTCGAGATCACCCTGTCGGCCCAGGCCGAAGAGGTTCTGGACGCCTTCGAGCGAGAAGTGGCGAAGATCCCCGATGTTCTGGAATGCCACCTTATGGCAGGCACGGCGGACTACCTTCTGAAGATGGTGGTCTTCGACACCGACCATTTCGCGCAGATCCACAGGCGATCATTGTCGCGGCTTCCCGGTGTCGCGCAGATGCATTCCTCTTTCGCGCTGAAGACGGTCTTCAAGACGACGGCGCTGCCGGTCTGAGGCATCGGCCAAGGGGGGCAAAGTCGGGAGTCACCGTTCTCAGCGCTCGGAGCACGTGATTCTGCATCCTCAGCCTGCGTTTGGAAAGACGAGTTGGGTTCGCTCAATCCGAGGTTTTGAAAGAAGTTTGGTGCGACAATGGTGAATTTCTGGCCCGCTTTGTTGGTTTTTTGCAACCAATCACGAGAAATAGTATACCAAATAAACATTTGTTTAAATCCAGCTCATGCCAAACGGGCTAGTCTGAAGTCCTACTTTAGTCGTGCGCCGTGGTTCCATCCGTATTGATCGCAACGGAACCGTTTGGGGAAGGGGCACGAAGATTTGGAGGGGCAGGTGATGCACCTGCGTGGGGTTTTTGGCACTGCATTGGGAGCCGTGATTTTGTCGGCGTCTTTTGCCGCATCCGAGCCGGGGAAATCCAACGGTGGTGGAAACGGTCGTGGAAACGGGCCGAGCGCCTTCGGAGGTGCGGGAAGCCCTTGGTCGCAAGACGACTTCGGTGGCGGCAACTCCGGCGGTGGCCGGTTCGGAGGAGGCACAGCTTCGGGCGGCGGTAACTCAACCACCGGAAACTCGGCGCCCCCTTCCGACAGCGAGGTATACCGAAACTGTCCGTCAGGCCGCTGGGTTTTCGGCGTTTGCTTGGCCGATGAAGCCGTTTCCAGCCCCGGCAGCCGCCTTATACTTCCCTGGCTTAGCAGGTCGAGGAAGTAGACCCGGGGCGCGACCTATCGCTTGGGCCCGAAATACGACGGGCCATCGTTTCCGAATTGAGCGGCAACCGCCGCCTTTGCTTCAGACGCCAGGAAGCCCAGCACTTCGCCGGCCGTCTCTTTGGCAGGCGTGGTCACGATGAAGATAATCGCAATCTGAGTGGCCAGGATGGTCCCCACCCAGATCCGGGTACGGCGTTCACCCAGCTCGTATCCGAGTCGGGATCGCGCATATGCGATTCCAAATACGCCACCGAGCACCGTCAGGATGATGAACCAACGGGGTTGCACTCTGCCCGCCAATTCGAACTGCTCCATGTCCGCCACGCAGACCATGTAGGCCAAGATATTGATTACGAACAGAATTGCGAAAAGAATCAGTGTGATGAGCGTACCCATCTCCAAACCGAAATACATGAGACCTCCATATCGAAACACCACCATGAGGCAAGTATTGCAGCGCGGCATGGCGGAAATATGCCGGTTCTCAGGTGAGATTTGGATCACCCTTCAGGCGAAGAAATCATGCAACTCGCGTCAAGGGAATTCATGCGAAATTCAAGGTAAATTGGTTTCAAATAATTTTATTGTTTCCAAAATATTTCTAGTGAAACACATTCACGCCCCAATTGCGCCACGGAGTCTATCGATGGGTGAAACTTATTGTTTCTTATTGGAAAAATAGAACGAAATCATTGAGGCGCAGAGGCGGTTTGCTATAAGTTGATCTGTGGGGGCGACACGTTGTGGAACGCGGAGAGAATAAATGAAACTGCAAATCACCACGATCGTCGCTACGCTGGCGCTGTCGACGACGATGGCAATGGCGCAGAACGCACCGGAGAACTTCGGTGGTCAGGGCGGTGCTTGGGACCAGACGGAAGTGAAATCGTGCTTCCGGTGCCGTAGCACCACGCCGATCGAACACTACACGAATGCGAACAACCCCGACCTCCGTATGGATTGGGAAACGGGGCGGCGCGCGGTTCCTGGCAATGCGGCTACCGCACAGGCCAATAACGGTACCGACAACGACTCGCTGAACAGCGTGATCTCGCGCCCGGGCTCGACCTTGGTTTCGCCCTGGTAAGTTGATCGTTCCGACAATCGTGTCATGAGTCGGCGAGCAGGTATGCTCGCCGACTTGTGTCTTTTTTTGCGCTTGGGAAGGCCCGAGTCCACACGACCACAAAAAACAAACCCCCGAGCTTGCGCATCGGGGGTCGTTTTTTTGATGGGTCGCCCCATCCAGTGCTAAAGGATACTCAAAGAGCGCCTTCGCGCTGTGCCTTTTTCCGAGCCAGCTTGCGGGCACGGCGGATGGCCTCGGCCTTCTCGCGCGCGCGCTTTTCGGAGGGCTTCTCGAAATGTTGCCGAAGCTTCATCTCGCGGAAAACCCCCTCACGCTGGAGCTTCTTTTTCAGGGCACGGAGCGCCTGATCGACGTTGTTGTCGCGAACACTGACCTGCATGTGGTTGTCACCACCTTTCTAAGTTTGAGTTGCAGAATTTGCAGGAAGTGGCCGTATAGCAAGGCGACCCTACCTTGTCTACCTGCAAGAACTCCGCGACATTGCCCCCATGACCAAACACACAGACTTGGACAATCTCACAGATGCGGCCCTGTCGCATGTCCCCTTCGACGGGTGGACCGAGGCGACCTTTGCGGCTGCGATCGCCGACACCGGACTTGATCCTGCGGATGCGCGGATACTCTGTCCGCACGGAGCGGTCGATCTGGCTGTGGCGTTCCATCATCGGGGCGATGACGCGATGGTCGCGCGGCTTGAAGAGACGGACCTTTCCGCTCTGCGCTTTCGCGACCGAATCGCCACCGCCATCCGCTTCCGGCTTGAGGTCGTGCCCGACCGCGAGGTGGTGCGCCGTGGAACTACGCTCTTCGCGCTACCACAGAATGCCGCCGAGGGGGCGAAACTGATCTGGGGCACCGCCGACCGGATCTGGAACGCCCTTGGCGACACGTCGCAGGATGCGAACTGGTATTCGAAGCGCGCGACCCTTTCGGCGGTCTATGGGGCAACGGTTCTCTATTGGTTGGGCGATGACAGTCCCGATCACTCGGCCACCTGGGAATTCCTCGACCGGCGAATTGATGACGTGATGCAGATCGAAAAGCTCAAGGGGAAGGCCCGGGAAAACCCGCTTCTGAAACGGCTTTTGGAAGGCCCCGGTCAGGTGTTAAGCAGGGTCCGCGCCCCGTCACGGTCGGATCGGACCGACCTGCCGGGCCAGTGGAGAAAATAACGCGAGGAGCGTCCATGTCCCTTCCCGAGACGATGACCGCCGTCGAGATCAGCAAGCCCGGCGGTCCCGAGGTTCTGGTTCCCACCACCCGCCCCGTCCCGACGCCCGGGAACGGAGAGATCCTGATCCGCGTGGCCTTTGCCGGGGTGAACCGCCCCGATGCGCTGCAGCGCGCCGGGAACTACAACCCGCCGCCGGGCGCCAGCGATCTGCCGGGGCTTGAGGCCTCGGGCACGGTTGTGGCCACCGGGCCCGGCGTGTCGGAATGGTCGGTCGGGGATGAGGTCTGCGCGCTGCTCCCGGGCGGCGGCTATGCGGAATACGTGGTGACGCCTGCTGCCCATGCGCTGCCGGTGCCCAAGGGCTTCGGCCTCGACCAGGCCGCGGCCCTGCCTGAGACCTATTTCACCGTCTGGACCAATGTCTTCATGCGCGGTCGGCTCAACGCCGGGGAGCGGTTTCTGGTGCACGGTGGATCCTCGGGGATCGGCACCACCGCCATCCAGCTTGCGCGGCTTTTCGGCGCCCGGGTCTTTACCACCGCAGGCTCGGCCGAGAAATGCGCCGCCTGCACTGACCTTGGGGCGGAACGGGCAATCAACTACCGTGACGAGGATTTCGTCGAGGTCATGCGCGCCGAGGGCGGCGCGGACCTGATCCTCGACATGGTGGGCGGGCCCTACATTCCACGCAACGTGAAGGCGCTGGCCGATGACGGGCGGCTGGTGCAGATCGCCTTCCTGTCGGGTCCGAAGGTCGAGATGAACTTCGCCGAGGTGATGACGCGTCGGCTGACCATCACCGGCTCGACCCTGCGCCCGCAATCAGTGCTGGCCAAGGCGCAGATCGCGGACGCCCTGCGCGAGAAGGTCTGGCCACATCTCGACAGCGGTCGCATCGGCCCGGTCATGGACAGCACCTTCCCGCTGGCCGAGGCCGCGCAGGCCCATGCACGGCTGGAAAGCTCCGGTCACATCGGGAAGATCGTGCTGAAGGTCGACTGAACGAAAAGGCCGGGGCCACGGGGCACCCGGCCTTTTTCAACGCGGAATCAGTCCGGTTTCACCTCGAACCCGGCCTCGGCCATCAGCCGGTTCGAGGCCGTTTCCACCTCGTCCTCCAACTTGGCCATGAACTCTTTCTGGGGAAGACCCGCCTTGATGCGCGGCAGGAACTCCACCACGGCGGTACCGGGTTTGCGATAGACCCCGTGCCGGGGCCAGAAGACACCCACGTTCGTGGCAGCCGGGACACAATCCTGCTGAAGCTGGGTATACAGCACGCTGGTGCCCACCTTGTAGGGCAGCTTGGCGCCTGCCGCGACCCGTGTGCCCTGCGGGTAGATCACAAGCTGGCCCGGCTCCTGCACGCCATTCTTCACCCCATCCATCATCTGCTGGATCGCCTGGGCGCGTTTGCCCCGGTCGACGGGTACACAGCCGATCCGCAGAACATACCAGCCCATGATCGGGGCCCATTTCAGTTCCTTCTTCATGATGAATTTCGGGCGGGGAAGAACCGAAAAGATCATGATGATGTCGAGGAACGATTGATGCTTGGACGCGATCAGGACCTCATCCGTTGGCGGTGTGCCACGGATTTCAGTCTTGAGGCCGACCATCCAGCCCGCCGTCCAGCGGACCCAGTGGCAATAGGTGTGAATTCCGCGGAACGCCCAATCCCGCGAGAAAATCGCCGGGATCGTGAAGTAGAGCGCCAGAACCGGCATCGCCAGGTACATCTGGAAATTGAAAGCCAGGGAGCGAAGCCATTGGATCGCATATCGCATCAGGTCAGTCCTTTCAGTCGGCGCAGGGCCGCAATCCGGGTTGACCAGAATGCGACCGCGGCTGCAAGGGGCGGCACCAGAAGCGGCAGCAGCCAGTCCGTGCCCGAAAAGCCGAACCCGGTCAGGAACCCCTGATCCGCATCCCCTGGGGGCAGCAGGCTCATCACCCCGACGCCAAGGCCGGTGCCGATACAGGCGCCGAGGAAGGTCCTGACGGTGAACCGTCGTACGAAGGCGCGGGCGATGAAGACATCCCGCGCGCCCACCAGGCGCAGGGTGCGGATCACCTTTTCATTCGCCGCCATGGCGGCCTGCGCCGCCAAGGTAATGATCGCCCCCGTCGTGAGCGAGATCAGCCCCATGACGAAAAATCCGAGCCACCGCAGCCGATCCGCGGCCTGAACAAGTGGCCTGCGCCACCGTGTATGATCATCGAGGATCGCACCCGGCGCCTCGCCCCGGAGCCGAAGCTGCAGACCATCCGAATCGAACCCGGCACCGGTTTCGACCACCTCAACCAGCTGCGGGACCGGCAGGGCCGCGATCGGCAGGTCCGGACCGAACCAGGGCTCAAGCAACGCGCGCTGCTCTTCCGCGGTCAGTGCGCGGGCCGATCCGACACCGGGCGTCGTGGCCAGCACCTCCAGCACCCGGCGGGTCTGCTCCTCGACCTGCCCCGGCGGTGCGGATATGCGAATCGTTGCGGTGCGCGCAAGTTCCGAGGCCCAGCGATCGGCAAGGCGCCCGGTCGCGGAAGACAGCGCGATGGCAAACACGGCAAGAAATGCCATCGCCGCGGCGCTGAACTCGGTCAGCCGCGCCATTCCGCGCGAGGGAGGCACGACGCGATCGGCGCGACGATCCCCGATCAGCACGGTGAATATGCCGAAGCGTGTCACTTTCACAGGTCTGCCCCCGCAAGCGCGACCCGGCTATCCTTGATCCGCAGAACCCGTGCCGAGACCTGCTGCTTCATGGTCCGGATCAGGGTCAGGTCATGGGTGGCCAGCACGATCGTCTTTCCCATCCGGTTAAGTTCGGTCAACAGCCGCATCAGGCGCAGGGACATCTCCCAATCGACGTTCCCGGTGGGTTCGTCCGCAATGATGACATCGGGCGACATGATGACGGCACGGGCCAGGGCGACCCGCTGCCTTTCCCCGCCCGAAAGATGTGGCGGTAGCGCATCGGCCTTGGCGCTCAGCCCGATCCAGGCCAGCAACTCCTTGATATCCCTTGTTGCCGCGCCCGGATCCTGCCCGGCCGCCGTGATTGGCATGGCAATGTTTTCGGTGACGCTCAGATGATCCACGAACTGGCAATCCTGGTGGACCACGCCGATGCGGCGCCGCAGCCGGGCAATGTCATCACGCGTCATGTCGCGCACGTCCCGCCCGAACAGGCTGACGGTGCCCTTCGGCGCAATCAATTCGCCGTAGCAGAGTTTCAGGAAGGTCGACTTGCCCGCGCCCGACGGGCCGGTCAGGAAATAGAAGCCGCCGGGCGACAGGGACAGGCTGACCCCGGACAGAAGATCCGGGCCTTTTCCGTAGCTGTAGCTGATGTCTTCTAGCTCGATCACGTGACCACCCGGCCTCTGTTGTCCCGTTTTGCCGTACGAAGCCCGCCTATTCAATTGGTTCAGCCCGGAAAACCTTTTCGAACCGAACTGTTGTTGCTAGAGTCCCTTAAAATTAACGACGCCCCGGACCCTGCGGGAATTGAGGACGAGATGAGGCTTGAGTGCCCGAACTGCAGCGCGCATTACGACGTCGATGAACGAGTCATTCCCGTAAAGGGACGGGACGTTCAATGTTCGAATTGCGGCAAGACGTGGTTCCAGAAACATCCCAGCCAACTGGAAGAAGAAGCCAGCGCCGCGCCTGAGCCGCCGTCTCGGCCCGAACGGCGCCCGGCCCCGGAACCTTCGGAAGAGCCGCGGCGTCGGCCCCGGCCTTCCCGGGAAGAAGCCGCCGAGAACCCGCTCGCCCGCGCGATTCGCGAACAGGCGCACACGGAACCGGACGAGGAACCCGTCGAGGACGAACCCCGCAAGGTATCCCTGCGGCGGGAACCTGTCCGTTCCGCTGCCGATGATGACGGTGACGATGAGCGGCCGGCCGCCAGTGCGCTGCGCCGGGCCATGCGATCGATGCCGCAAGAAGACGATGACATGGACGAGGAGGAAGACACCTCCTCCACCGATAGCCTGCGTGCCGCGTTGAGACGCCAACCGGAACCAGAGCCCGAGCCGGAAGATGATTTCGACTTCGAGGATGACGACGCCGATTTCGAAGAGGCCGAAGATGAAATGGCGCCGACCTCCGGATCTGGCTCGGCCCTTCGCAGCGCCCTGGCCAATGTGTCGGAGCCAGAAGAAGACGACGACTTCGACGATGAACCGCAGCCGGAAAGCCCCAAGGGCGATTTCCTCCGCCGATCGGTTCTGGCCGAACCGGAGGAACCAGAAGAAGACGATGACTTCGGCGAACCGGACTTCGAAGACGAAGAACCCGAGCCGGAATCCCCACTGCGCCGCAGCTTGCGCGCCTCTTTCGCAAGCGAAGAGGCCGACGATGAACCCGTCGGTGGCGCCCTCCGTCGCTCGCTCAGGTCGCAACCCGAGCCGATCGAGGACGATGACGACGACGATATCTTCGGCGACGATGACGAGGTTGAAGAACCCGCGCCGCGCCGAGGCTTCTCGATGCGGGACCCCGATCCGTTTGAGGGCGAAGACGAAGCGCCCGAACCCGATCGCGGAATCCCGCCCCCGCCGGGCATGCCCTCCGCCGCAGACGCCTTGGCCGCGGCCATGTCCCGCAGCCGGTTTGATGAGGCCCTGTCCGATGAGCCCGACAACGTTTTCGGCGACGAAGACGATGCAACGATGGCCGAAGAGGCGCCGGCAGCACGCGAACGGCCGCGCCGTCCCGTCAACCCGGACGCCTTGAACATCCTTCGCGAAGAAGTCGAACGCGAACGCCAGGCGCGGGAAGAAGACGTCCCAGAAGCGAAGTCCGGGTTCGGCCTGCGCGGCCGCCTTGGCGCCCTGCGCAAGGACACGTCGCAGGACGTGGGTTCGGATGATGGTGACGAGTTCGTACCCGAGGAGATCGAGGCCGACGACGACGACCTCCTGTCGACCCGCAGAAGACCGGGGCGCAAAAGCAACGGCCTCCCGAACATCGACGAGATCAATTCGACGCTTAGCAGCAAGTCGGACCGCGAGAAGAAGGCCAAGGTCAAGAAGATCAAGGCAGCAGGGTCCGAGAAGCAAGGCAGCCCGTTCCGCAACGGCTTCTACTTGGTCCTGGTTGTCGCCATGCTGGCCGTGGGCGTCTACGCCTTCGCGCCGGAGATCGTTTCCTTGGTACCGGAAGCCGAAGAACCGCTCACGATTTATGTGGATATGGCCAATGATGCGCGTGACATCATCGACGAATTGACCCTGCAGGCCATCACGATGGCTAACGAATTGATGGCTCAATACCTCTAGGCAGAAAGATCAGAACCGGTCCAGCAGGCGCTTGAGATATTCAAGCTCCTGCTCGGGCCGCTCCTGTTCGCCCGAGCGACGGCGGATCTCGTCCAGCAACTCCCGAGCGCGGCGATAGACATCCTCGCCCTGCAGCAGATCTTCGTCGGTGCCGATCCGCCCGTTCGATCCCGCATCGCGACCCAGCGGATCGCGCCGGTCATCGCCATTGGCCTGCCCGACCGAGTCGCCCTGCTGGCCCTGCTGCTGCCCCTGTTCCTGCGCCAAGGCCTCGCCGAGGTTGCGCATTCCCTCGCGCAACGCCTCGAGTGCTTCGGACTGATCATCCAGCGCACCGGCCAGGTCATCATCGCGAAGCGCCTCTTCGGCGCCTTCCATCGCCCGTTCGGCACGTTCCAGAGCCTCGCGTGCCGCGTCACCTTCCGGGGTTCCGCCGCCGGGGAGGCCTTGCCGCTGGCGGTTCAACTCGTCGCGCAGCGCCTGCTGCCGGTCGGCGAGGCCCTGCCCGTCTTGTTGGCCCTGCTCGCCCTGACCAAACTGGTTCTGAAGGTCGCCAAAGGTTTCGTCGTTCAGCCCCTGCTGGTCGCGCAGGGTCTCGGCCAGGCCTTCCATGGCCTGCTGGCCCGGGCTTTGCTGACCCTGCCCCTGGCCTTGGGTGACCTGCATGTTCTCCATCATCTGCCGCAACTGGTCGAGCAGTTGCTGCGCCTCGGCCATGCGACCCTGCTCCATCAACTCCTGCAGACGCTGCAGCATCTGCTCGAGCTGATCGCCCGTGATCTCCTGGCCCTGCTGGTTCTCGGCCTGTTGCTGGCCATCCTGCTGCGCCTGTTCGGCAAGCTGGCGCATGTAGTCCTGCATGGCCTCGCGCATTTCCTGCATGAGTTCGGCGATTTCCTCGTCCGTCGCACCATTGCGGATCGCATCGGCCAAACGCTCCTGCGCGCGGCGCAAGCGTTCCAGCGCGTCGGACAGGCGGCCGTCCTCGATCAGAAGCGCGATTTCCCAAAGGGCCTCGGCAATCTCGTCGCGGCGTTCTTCCGAGAGAAGACCTTCGCTGTACCCATCCTCCAACCTGCGGATCGCGACGCGAAGCTGCAGATAGGCGGACTCCGAACGGAAGACATCGTCCGGCCGGTAGCTGACCGCGCGCAGCACCTGCGAGACTCGCGGCGCGTTTTCGCGCGACCAGAGAAGATCGCGCCGCTGCTCAACGATGGCACGGGCCAGCGGATCGAAGAACCGGCGGCCCGGCAGGATCTCCTGCCGTGCTTCGGAGGCTCCGATCTGGCCAAGCGCATCTTCGGCCTCGAGCGTCAGGATGACCGGGAGACCGGCCCAGGCATGTTTCGAGAGGTTCTCGATCAGGATTTCCGAGAAATCACCCCGATTCCCGGAAATGGTCAACGGCAGATCCAGCACCAGCGCTTCTCGCGTTTCCGGTTCGGCGGCCAGGCCGTAGCGGCGATCCAGAACATCCCCGTCCAGGTCGATCCGAAGCCACCCAGCCACGATGCCATAGTCATCACTGGCCCGGAACCCTTGGCGCATCTCGCCGGAGAGCCCGCGCTCGATCTCTCCTTCGAACGCGATCTCGGGCATGCGATCAGGCAGAACGGCCAGGTTCCATTCGCGCCCGCCCGGCCCGTCGATCGACAGCGTTCCGGGCCGCGCGACGTCGAAACCCTGCACCGGCTCCGAGGCGGACGGAAGCTCTCCGGCCCGGCCCGAGACGGTTTCGGCCACAACCAGCGCGCCGACCTCGCCATATAGCCGCAGGGTCACGCGGCTTTGTTGCGGGATTTCGAAATCGCCGGCAGGGATATCGTTGAGATAAAGCGAGGGCTTTCCGGTATAGGCCGGGGGTTCGATCCAGCCCTCCCAGCTTGGCCCGCCGGCCAGCGCCTCTCCGCCCATGCCGGGCGCGAGGTCGGTAACAGATGCAACGCGCCCGAAGGATCCGAAGATCAGCGCCATGACCAAGGCGATCAGCGCCACATAGCGCAGGGCGTAGGGATCGCGCTCCGAAAGCCGCAGGTCGGGCTCAACCGCGCGGGCCTGCGAGAGCCGCGCGGCCATGCGGGCCACATGTGCCTTCCACACCAGTTCCGAGGCCGCGTCCCCGGCGCCGATGGCCTGTTCATCCATCACCGCGGTCAGGGGACGCCCCGGCAGGGTCCGGTCGAGACGGTCCAGCGCCTCGGGCAATTGCGGCATGTGGAATCGCTTGATCCCCAGGGCCAGGGTCACCACCAGGCCAAGCAACGCAACCACGGCCACGCCCCAGACAACCTCGATCGGGACAAGGTCATGCGCGCCGAAGATCAGCGCCGCCGCGGCAGCCATCAGGATCGACGCAGCAGGCCAGAAACAGCGGAACAGTCGCTCGGCCAGCATACCCCAAAGCGTCAGCTTCAGCGGCCAACGCACCTGTTTCTCGGCATCGAGGGGGAGCCTGTATTTATCCGTCATGCACTCGCTATCCCGGCACAACGCACGGGATAGCGCGTCACAGCCACTCTGGGATGGTATCGCGGTTTATCATCTCGTCAAAGGTCGGGCGTGCACGAATGACCGCAAATTGATCGTCCTGCACCAGAACTTCCGGAATCAGGGGGCGGGAATTGTATTCCGAAGCCATGACCGCGCCGTAAGCCCCGGCCGAGCGGAACGCCACCAAGGCGCCCTCGCCCAGCGGCGGCATCGGGCGTTGCTTGGCGAAAGTGTCGCCACTTTCGCAGACCGGGCCGACGATATCGAAGGGCTGCATCTCGGTCCCGGGCGCGGGTTCGATCACCGGGACGATGTCATGATGCGCTCCGTACATGGACGGGCGCACCAGGTCGTTCATCGCCGCGTCAAGGATCAGGAAGTCCCGGCCCTCGCCCTGCTTGTGATAGATCACGCGCGAGACCATCAGCCCCGAGTTCCCGGAAATCAGCCGCCCCGGTTCGATCTCGATCTCGCAGCCCAGATCGCCCACGGTCCGGCGGATCATCTCACCATAGTCCGACGGCAGCGGCGGCGCGGCGTTCGAGCGCTCGTAAGGGATGCCCAGCCCGCCGCCGAGGTCGAGCCGGTGAATCTCGTGCCCATCCTCGCGCAGGGCGCGGGTCAGGTCGGCGACCTTGGTATAGGCCGCCTCGAAGGGCGCAAGATCGGTCAACTGGCTGCCGATATGCACATCGATGCCCACGACCTTCAGCCCCTTCATCGCTGCGGCCTCGGCATAGACCTCGCGCGCGCGGGCGATGGGGATGCCGAACTTGTCTTCCTTGCGGCCGGTGGCGATCTTCTCGTGGGTCTTTGCGTCCACGTCGGGGTTCACACGAACCGTGATCGGCGCGACCTTTCCAAGGCTCAGCGCCACCTCGTTCAGCGCGATCATCTCGGGCTCGGATTCCACGTTGAACTGGCGGATGCCGCCTTCCAGCGCGATCCGCATTTCCTCGCGCGTCTTGCCGACACCGGAAAAGACGATCCGCTCACCCGGAATTCCGGCGGCGCGGGCCTTCAGGTATTCGCCGACCGAGACGACGTCGACGCCCGCACCCAGATCGCCCAGCAGTTTCAGCACCGCGAGGTTCGAGTTCGACTTCATCGCGAAGCAGACAAGATGTTCACCCCAGGCCAGCGCCTCGTCGAACAGCTTGAAATGGCGGGTCAGGGTCGCGGTGGAATAGGCGTAGAACGGCGTGCCCACAGCCGCTGCGATTTCGGTGACCGGCACGTCCTCGGCGTGAAGCACACCATCGCGATAGAGAAAATGATCCATCAGCCGTTCCCCTGACCTGCACGCCTAGCCGCGGTCATATCAGATGGCGGAGCAAGTGCAATTTCGAACAGCTCGGCGGACCACGGACAGAACGCAAGAAGCCCCCGCGAGACGGGGGCTTCAAGACAGATTATCAGGCCGGATCAGCCGATGATGGCGTTCAGCGTCTGGCTCGGGCGCATCACCGCGGCGGTCTTGGCCGGGTCGCTGTGATAGTAGCCGCCGATATCCGCGGGCTTGCCCTGTGCTGCGGCCATTTCCGCAGTGATCGCAGCTTCCTTCTCGGCCAGCTCCTTCGCAATGGGCGCGAAATGGGCAGCCAGGTCGGAGTCTTCGCTCTGGTCCGCAAGCGCCTGCGCCCAGTAGAGCGCGAAGTAGAAATGGCTGTCGCGGTTGTCGGGCTGGCCGACCTTGCGGCCCGGCGACTTGTTGTTGTCGAGGATGCCCTGCGTGGCCGCATCCGCCGCCTTGCCCAGGATTGCCGCCTTCGCGTTGTTCTTGGTATCTGCCAGGAACTGCAGGCTTTCGGCCAGGGCACAGAATTCACCCAGAGAATCCCAGCGCAGGTGGTTTTCCTCGACCAGCTGCTGGACGTGCTTCGGAGCCGAGCCGCCGGCGCCGGTCTCGAACAACCCGCCGCCGTTCATCAGCTTCACGATCGACAGCATCTTGGCCGAGGTGCCAAGCTCGAGGATCGGGAAGAGGTCCGTCAGGTAGTCGCGCAAGACGTTGCCGGTGATCGAGATCGTGTCCTTGCCCTCGCGGATGGTTTCCAGCGTCAGGCGGGTCGCTTCACGCGGGGCGAGGATGTGGAACTTGTCCGCGACACCTTGGGCCTCGAGGATCGGCTTCACGTAGTTGATGAGTTCGGCGTCATGGGCGCGGGTCGCGTCCAGCCAGAAGATCGCGAGCGATCCGGTGGCCTTCTGACGGTCGATGGCCAGCTTCACCCAATCCTCGATCGGGGCCTTTTTCGCCGTGGCCGAACGCCAGATGTCGCCCGCTTCCACCTCGTGCGAATGGAGCACCTCGCCATTGGCCAGGACATAGCGGATCGTGCCATCGGCAGGGGCTTCGAAGGTGGTCGGGTGCGAGCCGTATTCCTCGGCCTTCTGGGCCATCAGGCCCACGTTGGCCACGGCACCCGAAGTCGCCGGGTCGAGCGCGCCGGTTTCCTTGAAGTACTTGATCGTCTCATCATAGACGGGCGCGTAGGAGTTGTCGGGGATCACGCAGTTGGTGTCGCCTTCGTTGCCGTCCGGCCCCCAGCCCTTGCCGCCCGCGCGGATCACGGCGGGCATCGAGGCGTCGATGATCACGTCCGACGGCACGTGCAGGTTGGTGATGCCCTTGTCCGAGTTCACCATGTAGAGCGGCGGGCGCGCGGCATAGGCGGCCTTGATGTCGGCCTCGATCTCGGCGCGCTTGTCGGCGGGCAGCGTCGCGATCTGCGCCTCGAGCGAGCCGATGCCGGCGTTCGGGCTCACGCCCAGCGCCGCGAAGGTGTCTGCATGCTTGGCGAACACATCCTCGAGGAAGACCTCCACCGCGTGGCCGAAGAGGATCGGGTCCGAGACCTTCATCATCGTGGCCTTCAGGTGCAGCGAGAACAGGGTGCCCTCGGCCTTGGTCGCGTCGATCTGCTCGCGCAGGAAGCTGCGCAGCGCCTTGGCCGACATGAACGTGGCATCGACCACGGTGCCCTCGTCGACTTTCAGCCCGTCCTTCAGGACCGAGACCGATCCGTCCTTGCCCACGAATTCGACCTTTGCAGGACCCGCCTGCGCGGCGGTCAGGGTCGCGGATTTCTCGTTCGAGAAGAAATCATTGCCCGACATGGCCGAGACCTTGGTCTTGCTGTCGGCACTCCAGGCGCCCATGCGGTGCGGGTTCTTCTTGGCGTAGTTCTTGACCGCCTGCGCGGCACGACGATCCGAGTTGCCCTCGCGCAGAACCGGGTTCACCGCCGAGCCCTTGAGCGCGTCGAAACGGGCGCGGATGTCCTTTTCCTCGTCAGTGGCGGGCTCCTCGGGGTAATCCGGGATCTTGTAGCCCTGCCCCTGAAGCTCGGCCACGGCGGCCTTGAGTTGCGGCACCGAGGCCGAGATGTTCGGCAGCTTGATCACGTTCGCCTCGGGCGTTTTCACCAGTTCGCCCAGTTCAGCAAGGTCATCGGGCTGGCGTTGCGCGTCGTCGAGGTACTCCGGGAAGGCCGCGATGATCCGGCCCGCAAGCGAGATGTCACGCGTATCCACGCTTACGCCGGCGGCATCCGCGAAGAACCGGATGATCGGCAGGAACGAGGCGCTCGCCAGTTCGGGCGCTTCGTCTACCGTGGTATACACTATGTCTGGATGCGAAATTCTGGCCATGTTCCGGTACCTCTTTTTTTCGCGTGAGAGCCTTGGTCCGCTGACGGGTGGCGCGAAATCCATTTTCGCGTGACCCTGATGAATATGCGGGCCGGCCTGGAAAGAACGGCTGTTTTTTGTCCGGTATCCGCCTAATTCAGCTTGACGCCGGTATCAACCGGTCAATTCCGCGCGGCAGCATTTTCCGGTGACTTTGCCGCTATCCAAAAGCGGCGCCCCCCTGCCGGATCGGACGAATCTCAAATCGGAATTCCATCGGACTTTCATCGGAATTCTATCGGACTTTCTTGCCCGGTTTCACGATCCCGATTTTTCTCCGAAAAATCACACCCCGGGCGTGGGCGCCCGGGGTATCCCTTGCTCAGACGCTGAGCGTGGCCTTCACCGCGCGGGCCCAGGCCTCGGTCTTGGCGGTGCGGGTTGCCTCGTCCATTGCCGGCTCAAACCGGCGCTCCAGCGCCCAGGTCTTGGCGAACTCTTCCTGTGCGGGGTAGACGCCCGCCTTCATGCCCGCGAGCCAGGCCGCGCCCAGCGCGGTGGTTTCCAGCACCTCGGGCCGGTCCACCTGCGCGCCGATGATGTCCGAGAGGAACTGCATCGCCCAGTCGCTGGCGCTCATCCCGCCGTCGACGCGCAGCACGCCGCCGCTTCCGCCGCCGTCCCAGTCCGCATGCATCGCCTGCAGCAGGTCGCGGGTCTGGTAGCCGACGCTTTCAAGGGCGGCACGGGCGAATTCCTCGGGGCCGGTG
The DNA here is from genome assembly GCA_014762635.1 of Paracoccaceae bacterium. Lineage (GTDB taxonomy): Bacteria > Pseudomonadota > Alphaproteobacteria > Rhodobacterales > Rhodobacteraceae > JABURR01. The sequence continues at coordinate 11,837 of JABURR010000070.1, read as the reverse complement.
TTGCGCGTCAGCCCATAGACCGCGCCGCGGCATTCGGCGTTCCAGTAGGGCGCGCCAAGACCCACGAAAGCGGGCACCAGGATCACGTTCTGGCCCGGGTCCGATTTTTCGGCCAGGGGCTGGGTTTCCTTGGCCTCGCGGATGATCTTCAGCCCGTCGCGCAGCCATTGCACCACGGCGCCCGCGATGAAGATCGAACCCTCCAGCGCATAGGTCGGCTTGCCGTCGAACTGATAGGCGATGGTGGTCAGCAGACGGTTTTTGCTGACCACGGGCGTCTCGCCGGTGTTGAGCAGCGCGAAGCAGCCCGTGCCATAGGTCGATTTCGCCATGCCGGGCGCAAAGCAGGCCTGTCCGATGGTCGCGGCCTGCTGGTCGCCCGCGACGCCCAGGATCGGGATCTCGCGCCCGAAGAGGTCGGCGCGGGTCATCCCGAAGTCGGACGCGCAATCGCGCACCTCGGGCAGCATCGCCATGGGGATACCGAGCAATTCGCAGATGGTCGAGGACCACCGCCCCTTACGGATATCATAGAGCAGTGTCCGCGCCGCGTTGGTCGCGTCGGTGACATGAGATTTTCCGCCGGTCAGCTTCCAGATCAGGAAACTGTCGACCGTGCCGAACAGCAGCTCCCCCTTCTCGGCCCGCGCGCGGGCGCCATCCACGTTGTCGAGGATCCACTTCAGCTTGGTGCCCGAGAAATACGGATCGAGAAGCAGACCGGTGCGGTCGGAGACCATCGCCTCGTGCCCAGCGTCGCGCAGCTCCTGGCAGAGCGGCGCGGTGCGCCGGTCCTGCCAGACGATGGCGTTGTGGATCGGCTGGCCGGTTTCCTTGTCCCAGACCACCACGGTTTCGCGCTGGTTGGTGATGCCGATGGCGGCGATGTCGGTGGCGGAAATGCCCGCCTTCTCGATCGCGGCGCGGCAGGTGGCGGCGGTGGTGGACCACAGGTCCGAGGGATCATGCTCCACCCAGCCCGAGGCCGGGTAATGCTGCGGGAATTCCTCTTGTGCTATGGCGGTGATCTTCATGTTGCCATCGAACAGGATCGCCCTGCTGGAGGTGGTGCCCTGGTCGATCGAAAGGATATGGGTCATCGTTTGTGTGCCTGTCCCTGTTGTGTGACGTCCCTGCGCTCAGGATATACGGGCGCGGGCCGGTAGGAAACGCCCCGCGCCCGCGTCCTCCCCGGCATCTGGCCCATGTCAGCCGGGGGGAAGCAGGTTTCCATTCGGGCCTATTCCGCTGCGGTGGCGGGTTTCGTGCCGCCGTTGCCTTGCCCGGTCATCCAGTCATCGAGCGCCTTGATCTCGTCCTTGCCGAGCCGCAGCCCCAGTTTCGAACGGCGCCAGACCACGTCCTCGGCCCGGGCGGCATATTCGCGGGTCATGAGCCAGCGGACCTCGGCCTCGGTGATGGTGGCGCCGAACGCGCGGCCCAGGTCCTTTTCGACCTTCGCCTCGCCCAGGATCTGGCGAGCCTCGGTGCCATAGGCGTTGACCAGCCGCTTTGCCCAGAAGTCCGACAGGAACGGGTAATCCGCCTTCAGCCCCTCGACCAGCGCGGGCACCCCGTCCACCGGGAAATTGCCGCCGGGCAGCGGCACGCCTGCGGTCCAGTCGCCCGGCGCCTCGGGGAAGAATGGCGCGAGCTTCTTCATCGCCCCTTCGGCCAGCTTGCGATAGGTGGTGATCTTGCCGCCAAAGACATTGAGCAGCGGCGCGCCCGTGTCGTCCAGCGACAGAACGTAGTCGCGCGTGGCCGCCGTCGCCGATGTGGCCCCGTCATTGTAAAGCGGGCGGACCCCGGAATAGGTCCAGACCACATCCGCAGGCGTGATCGGTTTCTCGAAATATTTGGAGGCGAAGGCACAGAGGTAGTCGCGTTCCTCGTCCGTGCATTCGGCGGGCTTCGACGGGTCGGTGCCGTGGTCCTTGTCGGTGGTGCCGATCAGGGTGAAGTCCGTCTCGTAGGGGATCGCGAAGATGATGCGGCCGTCCTCGCCCTGGAAGAAGTAGCACTTGTCGTGATCGTAGAGCTTCTTCGTCACGATATGGCTGCCGCGCACCAGCCGGATCCCCTCGGTCGAGTTGAGGCGAACCGTGTTGCGGATCACCTTCTTGACCCAGGGGCCGCCCGCGTTGACCAGCGCCCTGGCGGTGACAGTCTCTTGCTTGCCGTCATGCTCCAGCGTGATCGTCCAGTGATCGCCGGTGCGCTCAGCCGAGGTGACCTTGGTCCGCGTCATGATCCGCGCGCCGCGCTTCTCGGCGTCGCGGGCGTTCAGGACCACGAGGCGGGAATCCTCGACCCAGCAGTCGGAATATTCATAGGCCTTGCGGAATTTCTTATTGAGCGGCGCGCCCTCGGGCGCGGTGGTCAGGTCGAGCGTCGCAGTCGCGGGCAGGATCTTTCGCCCGCCCAGGTGGTCGTAGAGGAACAGCCCCAGGCGGATCAGCCACGCGGGGCGGCGCCCCTTCATCCAGGGCATGACCCGGGCCAGAAGTTTCGAGGTCGGCGTGTCCCCCTCGAAGCGCATGTCGGGGTGGTAGGGCAGCACGAAGCGCATGGGCCAGCTGATATGGGGCATGGCCCGCAGCAGGGTTTCGCGCTCCACCAGCGCCTTTTGCACCAGGCGGAACTCGAAATACTCCAGGTACCGCAGCCCGCCATGAAAGAGCTTGGTCGAGGCCGAAGAGGTGGCCGAGGCCAGGTCGTTCATCTCGGCCAGCCCGACCGACAGCCCGCGGCCCGCCGCATCCCGCGCGATCCCCGCGCCGTTGATGCCGCCGCCGATGACGAACAGGTCCAATGTCGTGGCCTCTGCGTGATCGTCCACGTCTGCCTCCGGAGAATCCATTTCGGTTTGATGGGAGGATCAAAGCGAATGCGCGAATTGTCAATTTTTCTGTTCGATTATCGGTTTTCCACCAGTTTTCCGGGCATTGCGCCCGAAACACGGCCCTTTACGCCTGAAATTTTGACGTACTGACGAAAATTCGCGCATTTTCGCGCCAATGATTTGAGCCCGCGGGTCTTGAGGCCCCCGAAAGCCTCAGAGTGACGCCGCCGCCCGGCTGGCCTGGTCGTATTGCCCTGAAAGGGCGCGCAGGCTGCGGGCGATGTCGCGGAATTCCTGGCCGTCCATGTCCATGCGCGAGACCCCGTCCAGCAGGCATTGTCGGCGCACCTCGCGATAGGCGGCACAAACCGCCTCGCCAGCCTCGGAGGTGCTGTAGAACACCTCCTTGCCGCGCTTCTCGGATACCACGAGCCCCGCCTTGAGCAGCTTTCTCAGGGCGTAGTTGACCGTGTGCGTATCCTCGATATTCAGCAGGAAACAGATGTCCGTGAGTCGCTTCTCGCGGCCCCGGTGGTTCACGTTGTGCACGATCAGGATATCGAGCGGGTTCAGGTCGGGCTGCCCCGCCGCCGCCATGCATCGGGTCATCCAGCGGCTGAAGGCGTTGTAGGCAATGATCAGGCCGAACTCGTATTCGGAAACTTCCCAGCCATCCCCCTCGGCCAGATGACGGGAAGAGACGATTCTGCGCGACTCGGATTTACTCATGACCCTGACCTTTGCATGCAAAACACCGATAAATTGCTCATATTTTACCTCACACGGTATCCACGGGCAATTCAGCGATCATTTCGCCAAACGAGCCGCGCCACCTGCTGCGCCTGATGCCCAAAACTTCGGCTTCCGGTTTTTTATGTTATAAAACATATTCTTACACTCCATGAAGCCATCCAATGACCCTCTTTCGTTCGGGGTGTCGATGCCTCGAACAATCAAAACGTTGACAAATTACCGACAAAATGCAACCGATTTCCTTGGTCAACCTTGGGAGGGATACCATGAAAATCACGAAAATCCTTGGCGGCGCAGCCGTCGCACTGGCGAGTTTCTCGCTGCAGGCTCAGGCGGAAACCTGGGACATGCCGACGCCCTATCCGGACGCGACATTCCACACCGCCAACATCCACGACTTCGCAAAGGACGTGGCGGAAGCCACCAATGGCGAGCTCGAAATCAACGTCCATTCCGCGGGATCGCTGTTCAAGCACCCCGAGATCAGCAAGGCGGTCCGTTCGGGGCAGGTGCCGATCGGAGAGTTCTTCCTGTCGCTGCTGAACAACGACAACCCCGCCTTCGGGGCCGACTCTCTGCCGTTCCTGGCCACGAGCTATGACGATGCGGAACGTCTCTGGGCCGCGCAGAAAGATACGATCGACGCGCTGCTCGATGCGCAGGGGCTGATGGCGCTTTATGCCGTGCCGTGGCCGCCGCAGGGGCTCTACACCACGAAAGAGATCAATTCGGTCGACGATCTGGCCGGGCTGAAGTTCCGCACCTACAACTCCACCCTCGAGCAATTCGTCACGCTGGCGGGCGCAGCCCCGACGCAGGTGGAAGTGCCCGACATCCCGCAGGCCTTCTCGACCGGCCGGGTCGAGGCGATGATCACCTCGCCGTCGACCGGCGTGACCTCCAAGGCCTGGGATTTCCTGTCGCATTACACCGACATCCAGGCCTGGGTCCCCAAGAACATCGTGGTGGTGAACAAGCGCGCCTTCCGCCGTCTTGATGATGCGACGCAAAAAGCGGTGCTCGAAGCCGCGGCCCGTGCCGAGGCCCGTGGCTGGGAGATGAGCAAGGCCGAAACCGCCGCGCAAGTGGCAGTCCTGGAAGAGAATGGCATCACCATCATCCAGCCGTCGGACGAACTGATGTCGGGTCTGCGTTCCATCGGCACACAGATGCTGGAGGATTGGAAAGCCAGCGCCGGTGCCGAAGGCGAAGCGCTGCTCTCGGCCTACCAGCAGTAACACTGACACCATCGCGGGCGGCACCACGCCGCCCGCGCATCGCACGGGAGGGAGGAACCATGCGCCGCGGTCTGAACCTGATCTACAACGCCAGTGGCGCGGTCGCCGCCTTCTGCATCGCCTCGATCGTGGCCATCGTCTTCGCGCAGGTCTGCCTGAACCTGATCGATCGGATTGCCGCGCTGACGACCGGCAAGGCGATCGGCCTCACGATCCCGTCCTATTCCGATTTCACAGGCTATTTCCTGGCAGCCTCGACCTTCCTTGCGCTGGCCTACTCGCTGCGCGCGGGCGGGCACATCCGGGTCACGCTTGTCACGGGTCACCTGAATGAAAAGCTGCGCCGCTGGGTCGAGGCAGCGGTCCTGCTGATCGCACTGGGCCTTGTGGGCTTCGCGACCTGGTACGTCGTCCTGCTGGTGGTGGAGTCGATCGAGTTCGGTGACCGCACCTCGGGCATGGTGTCGATCCCGCTGTGGATCCCGCAACTTCCCGTCGCCATAGGCCTTGCGATTTTGACGCTGGCGCTTGCCGACGAACTGGTGGGCAACCTCATGGGCCGGCCGGCGTCCTACGACGACACCGACGCCAACCTGCTGAGCGAGTAGGACCGGCCATGGATATCTTCACCCTTTCCGTCATCCTGCTGGTCCTGCTGTTCCTGCTGCTCGGCGCGGGTCTGTGGGTCGCGCTGGCGCTGCTGGGTGTCGGGGCCGCCGCTATGGCGCTTTTCTCCAACGCGCCGCTGGGGCTGGTGATGGCGACCACGCTCTGGGGCCACAGCAATTCCTGGGCGCTGGCGGCACTGCCTCTCTTCATCTGGATGGGCGAGATCCTGTTCCGCTCGAAGCTCTCCGAAGACATGTTCACCGGGCTTTCGCCCTGGATGAACCGTCTGCCAGGGCGGCTGCTGCATGTGAACGTCTTTGGCTGCGGGATCTTCGCTGCGGTCTCGGGATCGTCCGCCGCCACAGCCGCCACGATCGGCAAGCTCTCGATCCCCGAACTGGCGCGGCGCGGTTATCCCGAGAGCATGGTGATCGGCACGCTCGCGGGCTCGGCGACACTGGGCCTGCTGATCCCGCCCTCGATCATCCTGATCGTATATGGCGTCGCGACCGAGCAATCCATCGCCCGACTCTTCGTCGCGGGCGTCCTGCCCGGACTGATGCTGGTAGCGCTCTTCGTGGGCTACGTAGCGATCTGGTCGATGATGAACCGCGACAAGCTGCCCGAGGAATCCTTCGATTTCACCCTGCGCGAGAAACTGCACCGCTCGCGCCGCCTGCTGCCGGTGATGGGGCTGATCGCGGGCGTGATCGGGTCGATCTACGCGGGCATCGCATCGCCGACCGACGCGGCCGCGGTCGGCGTCGTGCTGGCGCTGGTGATGTCCTGGGCCTCGGGGTCGCTGAACCGGCAGACCTTTATCGACGGGCTGATGGGGGCGACGGTGACCTCCTGCATGATCGCCTTCATCCTGGCGGGCGCCTCGTTCCTGACGGTTGCCATGGGCTTCACCGGGATCCCGCGGCTGCTGGCGGAGTGGATCGGCGGAATGGGGCTGTCGAGCTACGCGCTTCTGGCCGCGCTTACCGTGTTCTTCGTCATCATGGGGTGCTTCCTCGACGGAATTTCGGTGGTCGTTCTGACCACCTCGGTGATCATGCCGATGGTTTTGAAGGTCGGGATCGATCCCCTGTGGTTCGGGATCTACGTGGTGATCGTGGTCGAGATGTCGCAGATCACCCCGCCGGTGGGGTTCAACCTCTTTGTCCTGCAATCGCTGACCGGGCGGAACATCCTGACCGTGGCCCGCGCCGCGCTCCCGTTCTTCCTGCTGATGCTGCTGGCATTGGCGCTCATCGTGGCCTTCCCGGGGATCGTCACCTTCCTGCCGAACAACATGTGATGTCCAAGAGATGAAAGATCAGGCGCAACCCAACTGGCCCCTTGTCCGCACCGTCGGGGTGGACGGGATGCTGGTCAGCTTCGGCGACAGGCTCAGCGAACCGGCCAACCGGGCGGCGCTGGCGTTCCGGGCAGCGCTGGACCGCGCGGGATGGGACGGGGTCGAGGAAACCTCTACCTCGCTGGTTTCGAGCTTCCTTCGTTTCGACGCGCTCCACATGGAGCATGGCCAGATGCGGGCGCGGATCGAGGATTTGCTGGCCCAGCGCGACTGGTACGCGGCCCCCCTGCCCGAGGGGCGGAAGCTCTGGCATATTCCCACGGTCTATGGCGGCGAGTTGGCGCCGCAACTGGAAGAGGCGGCCACCGCGGCTGGTCTGACACCGGACGAGGCGATCAAATCGATCTCGGGCACGCAGGTGCGGGTCCAGACCATCGGCTTCGCGCCGGGCCAACCCTACTTGGGCGAATTGCCCAAGGCCTGGGACATCCCGCGCCAGCAGGCGCTGACCGGCAAGATACCCGAGGGTGCGCTTTGCGTGGCGATCCGGCAGATGGTGCTTTTCTCGGTCTCCTCGCCCACGGGCTGGCGCCACATCGGGCAGACGGCCTTCAAGCTGTTCCGCCCCGATAGCGAGGCGCCTTTCGTGCTGCGCCCCGGCGACGAGGTGCGGTTCGAGCCGACCACGCCCGAGGAGCTTGCCAACATGCGTGCTGCCGGGCCGGATGGTGGCGCAACCTTCGAGGTGCTGTCATGACCCGCGCGCTGATCGTTCGCCGCGCCGGGCCTGGCATGTCGCTGCAGGACCGTGGGCGGCCCGGATACCTGGCCTTCGGCCTGTCGCGCGGTGGCGCGGCGGACATGCTGGCATTGGATGAAGGCGCCGCACTGCTGGGCCAGTCTCCGGAACTTCCCGCACTGGAAATGGCCGGGATGGGTGGCGAGTTCGAGGCGACGGAACCGACCCGCATCGCGCTTACCGGCGCGCCCATGCGGGCGCGGATCGACAATGAGTCTGTCACCTGGAACGCAAGCCACATGCTGCCTGCCGGAAGTCGCCTGTCCATCGGCGCGGCGAGTGCGGGCAATTACGGTTACCTGCACGTGGGTGGCGGCTTTGCCGAGCCCGAACGGCTCGGCGCGCGCTCGGCCCACCTGGCGGCAGGGATCGGCGCGGTGATCGCGGATGGCGCCGAACTGGCGGTGGGGCCTGACGGCGGCTCCCAGACCGGGAACCTGATCGACGCCGCCAAGCGCTTTGACGGCGGCACCCTGCGCGTGGTGCCCAGCCTGCAGACCGATTTCTTCGGACAAAGCGAACTCAACCGGTTCGAAGACACCCGGTTCGAGCGCGATATCCGCGGCAACCGCATGGGCGTGAAACTGAACCCCGAGGGCGAGGGATTCCATACCGAGGCCGGGCTGTCGGTCCTGTCCGAGATCATCGTGCCGGGCGACATCCAGATCACCGGGGACGGCGCGCCCTTCGTGCTCATGTCCGAATGCCAGACCACCGGGGGCTATCCCCGGATCGGCACCGTCCTGCCCAGCGACCTGCCTATCATGGCGCAGGCACGGCCCGGCGCGGCGCTCAGGTTCCGCTTCGTCTCGCTCGACGAGGCGGTGGCGCTGGAGCGCAAATCCGCAGAAACCCGCAAGGGCCTGCGCCGCGCGGTGCGCCCGCTGATCCGCGATCCGCGGGACATTCCGGACCTGTTGTCCTATCAACTCATCAGCGGCGTGGTGGCCGGAACCGAAGACGAAGGAGAGCTTGCATGACAATCTCGGTCGATCTCAACGCGGACATGGGCGAAAGCTTCGGCCCCTGGGTCATGGGCAGCGACGGGGAGCTGCTGGACACCATCACCTCGGCCAATATCGCCTGCGGGTTTCACGCGGGCGACTGGGACGTGATGGCCAAGACCATGAAGACCGCCACCGAAAAGGGCGTGGGCATCGGCGCGCACCCGGGCTTTCCTGACCTTCAGGGTTTCGGGCGTCGGCGGATGAGCCTGCCGCATGAGAGCCTTGGCAACCTCGTGCGCTACCAGCTGGGCGCGGCACAGGCGATGGCGCGCGCGGCGGGCGGCACGGTGCGGCACCTGAAGCTGCATGGGGCGCTGTCGAACATGACCTCGGAGGACGCCGAGATGGCGCGCGCCTGCTACGAGGCCGCTCTGTCGGTTGATCCGGACATCATCATCATGGTGCTGGCAGGCACCGCGCAGCAGCGGGTCGTCATGGACCTCGGCTGCCGCGCCGCCTGCGAGATCTTCGCCGACCGAGCCTATAACGACGACGCCACGCTGGTGGACCGCAGCCTGCCCGGCGCGGTGATCCACGATGCCGATCTGGCGGGACAGCGCATGGTCGAGATGGTGCGCGAAGGCGCGATCATCACCGAAAGCGGGGCGCGGATCCCGACCCGGATCGACACGATCTGCCTGCATGGCGATGGCCCGACCGCCGTCCAGATCGCGAAATCCGTGCGCGCCACGCTGGAGGCCGACGGGGTGACCGTAAAGAAGTTCACCGGAGATCCGGTCGCCTGAGACCACCGCCTCAGTATTGTGATCGGAAAGCCCCTGCCCTAGCCTGCGCCGCGAAAACACGTCGCAACAGGCAGAGGCGCGGATGACACCCTTCACGTTCAACACCACCAAATCCCTCGTTTTCGAGAACGGCGCCGCCGCGCGGCTGGGAGAGCTTGCAGGCCCGTTGCTGGGCGCTCGCGTTCTCGTTGTGACGGACCCGGGCCTGCGCAAGCTGGGCCTTTGCGATGCGGGCATCGCCTCGCTGGAGGGCGCGGGCTGCGTGGTCACGGTGTTCGACCAGGTGGAGGCCGACCCGTCGCAGGCCACGCTGGACGCGGCGACCGCGCTGGGACGCGACGCGGGTGTGACCGGCGTCTTGGGTTTCGGCGGGGGATCGTCGCTGGATGTGGCGAAGCTTGCCGCGCTGCTCATCGGCTCGGATGAGGACCTGGAGGCCGCCTGGGGCGTCGGCAATGCCAAGGGTCCGCGCCTGCCGCTGGTGCTGATCCCGACCACGGCTGGAACCGGGTCCGAGGTCACGCCGGTCTCGATCATCACCGTGGGCGCCGAGGAAAAGCGCGGCGTGTCCTCGCCGGTGATCCTACCGGACCTTGCGATCCTCGACGCCGACCTGACGCTGGGCCTGCCCGCCCCGATCACCGCCGCGACCGGGGTCGATGCGATGGTCCACGCGATCGAGGCCTATGCCTCGAAGAACGCCAACAACAACCCGCTCTCGAAGATGCTCGCGCGGGAGGCGCTTCGTCTGCTGGGCGCCAATATCGAGACGGCCGTTTTCGATGGCCGGAATGCCGAGGCGCGGGGCGCGATGCTGCTGGGCTCGATGCTGGCGGGGCAGGCCTTCGCGAATTCGCCGGTGGCCGCCGTCCACGCGCTGGCCTACCCGATCGGCGGCACGTTCCACATCCCGCATGGGCTCTCGAACGCGCTGATCCTGCCCCATGTGCTGCGGTTCAACGCGCCCGAGGCGCAAGGCGCCTATGCCGAGATCGCAGCGGATGCCTTCCCGCATCTGGCAGATGTAGAAGGCGGGCAGGCCCGGTGTGCGGCCTTCATCGAGGCATTGGCCGATCTGTCCGAAAAGCTGGGCATGGAGACCAAACTGCGCCAGGTGGGCATCCCCGAAGATGCGCTGGAGAAGATGGCCAGCGACGCCATGCTGCAGACCCGGCTGCTGGTGAACAACCCGCGCGAGGTAAGCGAGGCCGACGCGCTGGCGATCTACAAGGCGGCCTGGTGATGGCACCCGTCCCGCCCTCGTCCCGCGACGACTATGTCGAGTTCCGGCAGATCACCACGCGCTGGATGGATAACGACATCTATGGCCACATGAACAACGTGGTCCATTACTCGTTGTTCGACACGGCGGTGAACGGCTGGCTGATCGAGAAGGGTCTGCTGGATCCGGGAACGAGCGACAGCTTCGGCCTCGTGGTCGAAACCGGCTGCCGCTATTTCGCCGAGATGAAATTCCCCGATGTCATCAACGCCGGGCTGCGGGTGGCGAAACTCGGCACCTCCTCGGTGCGGTTCGAGATCGGGCTGTTCCGCAACGACGAGACCACCGCCTCGGCCGAGGGGTTCTTCGTCCATGTCTACGTGGACCGCGACAGCCGTCGCCCCAGCCCGATCGAAGGCGACCGCCGGGGGGCCTTCGAAAAGCTGATGCGGGGCTAGACCGTCACTCGGCGGTCCAGCCACCATCGACCAGAAGCGCCGCCCCGGTCATCAGCGCCGAGGCGTCCGAGGCCAGGAACACCACGGGCCCCATGATATCCTCGACCGTGCCCGCGCGTCCCAGCTTGATCTTGTCCTCGATCCAGGCGCGCCGCTCGGGGTTTTCGAACGTCGACTGCGTGAGCGGGGTGATGATGAACGTCGGACAAACGGTGTTCACCCGGATGCCGTGCTTACCCCATTCGATCGCCATGGACTTGGTCATGCCCTCGACCGCGTGCTTCGTGCCGCAATAGACCGCCCGGTCGATGCCGCCCACGTGGCCCATCTGGCTTGAGACATTGATCAGGCTGCCGGGCTTTCCGGCCTCGACCAGCCCCTTCGCCACCGCCTGGGTCAGGAAATAGGCCCCGCGCGTGTTGATGCCCGACACCGCGTCGAAATCCTCGGGCGTGGTTTCAAGCGCCGGAGCGTGACGGGCAAGCCCGGCCGAGTTCACCAGCACGTCGAACGGCCCGTTCGCGGCCACGGCGGCGCGGGTCGCCTCAACGTCCGTGACATCCATCGTGAGCGCCTTGGCGCTCAGCCCTTCGGCGGTCAGCGCCTCGGCCAGCGCCTCGATCCGATCCGCCCGCCGCGCGGCCACGGTCACCTCGGCCCCGGCCCGGGCCAGCGCCACCGCGCAAGCCTCACCGATGCCCGAGGAGGCCCCGGCCACCAGCGCCCGTTTGCCATCGAGGCGGAATGAGGGGGTTTGGGGAAGTTGCATGTCTACCTCGTCTCTCAGTCCTGCGCCTCAGCGGCCTCGCCGTAGGGCACGTTACGCCCGCCGTAGCGGCGCACGCGGATGTTGCATT
>JABURR010000034.1 GCA_014762635.1 Paracoccaceae bacterium | reverse complement strand
GCCGACGGCATCGTCGAGGCCGATGGCGAGGTGATCTACCAGGTCAAGGACATGAGGGTCGCGCTGAGCGAGAGCTGAGGCGTCCTTCTACCTCACCTCTACGTTGAACCCTTCCTCCGGTGAGGGTGCTTCGAAGTGCTTTGAAATCCGTGCGAACTGTTCCTCCGTCACGGCGAAGGGGTGGGTGCCGCTCGCGTTGCGGGCGCGCAGGCGCTCCAGGCAGACCTCGTCCGGCACGTCGAGATAATGGAGCCTGTGATCCGCGCCGCTTTGCTCGATGATCCCGCGCATCCAGGCGCGGCGGGCGCGCGTGTTGGCGTGGAAATCCAGCACGACCGAGACCCCGGCCTTGAGCAGAGCCGCCGCGTGGGGGGCGATGATGCCCTCCAGCTTGCCGGAACATCGGACGTAATCCGCGAGCGTGGACATCTGGTCACCGTAGAGCGCGGCCAGCCATTGATCTTCGGAGATGACGACAGTGCCCGGCGCTTCTCCAAGCTCCGCAGCGAGGGTCGATTTCCCAGAAGCCGCTTTGCCGCACAAAAGATGCAGGGTCGGTGATCCTAGGGGCATGGGAAAACCTTCCATGGCGTGGCATCCAATTCCAGATTTTCATGCTGACGATGCCTTGAAGATGCCCATCTGTCACGGTGCTACATCGGCGCCGCGTTCACCTCGACAGTGTTCAGGTCAGGATCGAGAAGGTAGAGTTGTGGAAAACCGGCAAGGCCTTCGCGAATGATCAGCATTCGTCTTTCGTCATTCTCTTGCAAGTCGGCACCGAAACCAGCGGTTTCCAGTCGGTCAACCATTTCGTCGAAGTCATCGGTCCAGAATGCGAAATGCACATCGGCGATATCCGCTGATTTCTTGGTGCGGTAAGTTCCGGCGGGGTTATGGACGAGATGGATCTGGCGATCCCCACAACCGAGCCAGACACCAGGTATCGGGAAAGGTGGTCGCTTCAGACGGGGCAGGCCGAACAGACCTTCGTAGAAGGCGGCAGACGTTTCCACATCCCTCACCGGATACGAGACGTGATGAAGTAATAGATTTGGCAATTTATCCTCCTTGGAAAGACCTGAGGATACACGACAACTCTGACCGGGAAAGCAATTGCTGTGGCGCGCCGTCAAATCTCGGCCGCCTCAATCCGGTTGCACCGTTTCCGCCTGCTGTCTATCACGGGTGAGACAGAAAGAAGGGAGTACGCCATGCGCCGCGTCGCCGTCACAGGTCTTGGGATCGTTTCGCCTATCGGCAACAATGCCGAGGAGGTCATCGCATCGCTCCGGGCCGGGAAGTCGGGTATCGAGGCCAGCCCTGAAATGGCCGAACACGGGTTCCGCAGCCAGATCGCCGGGACCCTCAAGATCGATGTGGCCGAGCATGTGGACAAACGCGCCCTGCGCTTCATGGGGCCGGGGGCGGCCTATGCCTATATCGCCATGACCCAGGCCATCGCCGATGCCGGGCTGAGCGAGGCCGAGGTCTCGAACGAGCGCACCGGGCTTGTCGCCGGGTCGGGCGGTCCGTCCACCAGCGCCATGTTCGCCGCGCATCAGACCGTGCTGAAGAGCGGATCGCCCAAGCGGATCGGGCCGTTCGCGGTGCCGAAATGCATGTCCTCGACGATCTCGGCCAACCTTTCCACGCAGTTCAAGATCAAGGGGATCAACTATTCGATCACCTCGGCCTGTTCGACCTCGCTTCATTGCATCGGCAATGCCGCCGAGCAGATCATGATGGGCAAGCAGGACGTGATGTTCGCCGGCGGCGGCGAGGAACTCGATTGGACGCTCTCGTGCCTCTTTGATGCGATGGGCGCGATGAGCTCGAAATACAACGACACGCCGCAGAAGGCCTCGCGGGCCTTCGACGCGGACCGCGACGGCTTCGTGATCGCGGGCGGCGGCGGCATCGTCGTGCTGGAAGACCTGGAACGCGCCAAGGCGCGCGGCGCCAAGATCTATGCCGAGGTCACGGGCTACGGTGCCACTTCGGACGGGCATGACATGGTCGCCCCTTCGGGCGAAGGCGGCGAGCGCGCGATGCGCGTGGCGCTGACCACGCTGCCCGAAGGCCGCAAGATCAGCTATATCAACGCGCACGGCACCTCCACGCCGGTGGGCGACGTGGGCGAGGTCGAGGCCGTGCGCCGCGTGTTCGGGCAGGGCAGCACCCCGCCGATCAGCTCCACCAAGTCGATGACCGGCCACAGCCAGGGCGCCACCGGCGCGCAGGAGGCGATCTACTGCCTGCTGATGCTGCAGAATGATTTCATCGCCCCGTCGATCAACGTGGAAACGCTCGACCCGGCGCTGGATCCGTCCGAGATCGCCACCTCGCTGGTCGAGAATGCCGGGCTCGATACCGTAATGACAAACAGCTTCGGCTTTGGCGGCACGAATGGTTCGATGCTGCTCAGCAAGTATCAGGGGTAATCCGGCATGGCTGAACTGATGAAGGGCAAACGCGGGCTCGTCATGGGCGTCGCGAATGATCGCTCGATCGCATGGGGCATCGCCAAGGCGATGGCCGACGAGGGGGCGGAGCTGGCCTTCACCTACCAGGGCGAGGCCTTCGGCAAGCGGCTGGAGCCGCTGGCGGAAAGCGTCGGGTCAAAGCTGATGGTGGACGTGGACGTCACCGATGCGGCCCAGATGGACGCTGCCTTCGAGACGCTGGCCAAGGAATGGGGCAGCCTCGATTTCGTGATCCACGCCATCGCGTTTTCGGACAAGAACGAGTTGACCGGCCGCTTCATCAACACCACGCTGGAGAACTTCAAGCATTCGATGGCGATCTCGTGCTACTCGCTCATAGACGTGGCGCGCCGGGCGCAGCCGCTGATGACCGAGGGCGGCACGATCCTGACGCTGACCTACCAGGGGTCAAACCGGGTGACGCCCTTCTACAACGTCATGGGCGTGGCTAAGGCGGCGCTGGAATCCTCGGTTCGCTACCTTGCCAATGATCTGGGCCCCGAGGGGATTCGCGTCAATGCGATCTCGCCCGGGCCGATGAAAACCCTGGCCGGGGCCGCCATCGGGGGCGCGCGCAAGACCTACAAGCACACCGACGTCAACGCGCCGCTGCGCTCGAACGCGACGCTGGAAGCAGTGGGCGGCACGGCGGTCTACCTGGCCTCGGATTACGGTGCCTGCACCACCGGCGAGATCATCCGGGTCGATGGCGGCTACCATGTGCTTGGGATGCCGCAGTCCGAGAACCTGTGATCCCGGGGCGCGGCTCGTCCGCGCCCTGCACAGTTTCCGACCGTTGCCCCGGAATCGGGGCTTCAACCGCAACATATTGTTGAACAAGGGGTGAGGACTGCAAAGTCTGCTTGCCAGAACGCGTTCCTGTTGGCAGCATGGATGTATAGACTCTCGCAACGGAGACATTATTGGGACTCAGCGCGCTTACCCCACCGCCCGCACCGGAAGAGGTTCACGAAACACTTCTGGAATTCCCCGATAATCGCCTGCTCATAGACCTCTGCGGGGAATTCGACCGCAACCTCGCCCAGATCGAACACAAGCTGGGCGTTCAGATCGTGCGTCGCGGCAACCAGCTTTCGGTGATCGGTGAAGGCGCGGCGCGCGGGCAGGCGGCGATGGTGCTGCAATCGCTCTATGCCAAGCTCGAAGCCGGGCGCCAGATCGATGCCGGCGAGATCGACGGTGAGATCCGCATGGGAGATTCGTCCAGCGGCACCGGCGCGCGGGATGGTGACCAGATGGAACTCTTCCAGGGCGGCCGGGTCGAGATCCGGACCCGCAAGAAACTGGTCGAGCCACGGACCGAGGCGCAGAAGGCCTATGTCCGGGCGCTGTTCGAGAACGAGCTTGCCTTCGGCATCGGCCCGGCGGGCACCGGCAAAACCTATTTGGCGGTGGCCGTGGGCGTGCACATGTTCATCGGCGGCCACGTGGACCGGATCATCCTCAGCCGCCCGGCGGTGGAGGCGGGCGAACGCCTCGGCTTCCTGCCCGGCGACATGAAGGAGAAGGTCGATCCCTACATGCAGCCGCTCTATGACGCGCTGAATGACTTCCTGCCGGGCAAGCAAGTGGCGAAACTGATCGAGGAAAAGCGGATCGAGATCGCGCCGCTGGCCTTCATGCGGGGGCGGACGCTCGCCAACGCTTTCGTGGTGCTGGACGAGGCGCAGAACGCGACCACCATGCAGATGAAGATGTTTC
>JABURR010000039.1 GCA_014762635.1 Paracoccaceae bacterium | reverse complement strand
GAACCAGCAGGGGATCGACGGGGCGATCTTCCAGATGCTCAGCCACGGCTTCATCTCGGGCGCGCTGTTTCTCTGCGTCGGCGTGATCTACGACCGGATGCACACCCGCGAGATCGACGCCTATGGCGGGCTGGTGAACCGGATGCCGGCCTATGCGCTGATCTTCATGCTGTTCACCATGGCCAACGTGGGCCTGCCGGGCACCTCGGGCTTCGTGGGTGAATTCCTGACGCTCATGGGCATGTTCCAGGCCAACACCTGGGTTGCGGCAGTGGCCACCTCGGGCGTGATCCTCTCGGCGGCCTATGCGCTCTGGCTCTATCGCCGGGTCGTGTTCGGCGACCTGATCAAGGAGAGCCTCAAGACCATCACCGACATGGACCTGCGCGAGCGCGTGATCTTCGCGCCGCTGGTGGTGATGACCATCCTTCTCGGTGTCTACCCGAGCCTTGTGACCGACGTGATCGGCCCCTCGGTCGAGGCGCTGATCCAGAACTACGAAGCCGCGCTGCCCGCCGAGGGCATGGCGCAGCTCGACCAGCATTGAGGGTGCGGACATGACGTCAGCCGATATTTCGATCCTGCTGCCCGAGATATTCCTAGCCGTCTACGCGATGGGCGCGCTGCTTCTGGCGGTCTACACAGGCAAGGATGCACTCGCCTCCAAGATCGTCTGGGCCACGGTCGCGGCCTTTGTGGTCGCGTCCTTCTGGGTGGCGCAGAACGGGGAGGGGACCAACGTCGCCTTCGGCGGCATGATCATCGACGATGCCTTCGCGCGCTTTGCCAAGGTCACGATCCTGCTGTCCGGCGCCGCGGTTCTGGCGATGAGCGAAAGCTACATGTCGAAGCGCGGCCTGCTGCGGTTCGAGTACCCGATCCTGGTGACGCTGGCGTCGGTCGGCATGATGGTGATGGTTTCGGCCGGTGACCTGATGGCGCTTTACATGGGGTTGGAGCTGCAATCGCTGGCCCTCTACGTGGTGGCGAGCCTTCGGCGCGACAGTGCGCGATCAACCGAGGCGGGCCTGAAATACTTCGTGCTGGGCGCGCTGAGCTCGGGCCTGCTGCTCTACGGCGCTTCGCTGACCTATGGCTACGCGGGCACGACGCTTTTCTCCGGGATCGTCGACGCGGCGGGCCATGGGGAACTGTCGCTGGGTCTGCTTTTCGGCCTTGTCTTCCTGATCACCGGCCTGGCCTTCAAGGTTTCGGCGGTGCCGTTCCACATGTGGACGCCGGACGTCTACGAAGGTTCGCCCACGGCTGTTACGGCCTTCTTCGCGACTGCACCGAAGGTCGCGGCGATGGGGCTTTTCGCGCGGGTCATGTTCGACGCTTTCGGCGGCGTGATCGGCGACTGGGGTCAGATCGTTGCGCTGCTTTCGGTGCTTTCGATGTTCCTTGGCGGCATCGCTGCCATCGGCCAGCGCAACATCAAGCGTCTGATGGCCTATTCCTCGATCGCGCACATGGGCTTCGCACTCATGGGCCTTGCGGCGGGAACGATCGGCGGCGTTCAGGCGATGCTGATCTACATGGCGATTTACGTCACCATGAACATCGGCACCTTTGCCTTCATCCTGTCGATGGAGCGTGATGGCGAGCCGGTGACCGACATCGGGTCGCTCAACATGCTGTCGAGGAAAGAACCGGGCAAGGCCTTCGCGATGCTGGTGCTTCTGTTCTCGCTTGCGGGTGTGCCGCCGTTGGTGGGCTTCTTCGGCAAGTTCTACGTGCTGACGGCGGCGGTCGATGCCGGGTTGGCCTGGCTGGCGGTGGCGGGCGTCATCGCCTCGGTCATCGGGGCGTTCTACTACCTGCGCATCGTCTTCTACATGTATTTCGGCGAGGATCGCGACGGGATCGATGGGCAGATGGCCCCGGCGGCCTGGGTTTGCCTGATGGGCTCGGCCGCGATCATGGTTCTTGGGGTGATCAACCTCTTCGGTGTCGACGGCTTTGCGCTGGCAGCGGCGGAAACCCTTGTCAACTGAGGGTCCGCTCTGGCCCGAGGGCTTTGACCGGATCGTCCTGGACGAAATTGACAGCACGAACGCAGAGGCGGCCCGGCTTGCGCCGGGCCTCGTCCGTCCGACCTGGATATTGGCGAAACGCCAGACCAACGGGCGCGGGCGGCGCGGGCGAATCTGGCACAATCCCGAAGGAAATTTCGCGGCGACCTTGCTGATGCGCCCCGGGGGGGCGGCGCAGGAGGCGGCGCTCAGGTCGTTCCTTGCGGCGAACGCGCTGTTCGAAACGCTGGCGATGCTGACCGAGCGCACTCGTTTGGCCACGAAATGGCCAAACGACGTGCTGCTCGATGGGGGAAAGGTCGCGGGCATCCTGTTGGAAAGCACGGGCCGTTCTGGGGAAGTCGACTGGCTTTCCATCGGGATCGGCGTGAACCTGAAGACCAGCCCGATGCCGGATCCGGAGGCAGCCTTTCTTCCCGTCGCCCTTGCGGAACAGGGGATTGAGGCGCCCAGCCCGGAGCAGTTCCTCGAGGTGCTCGCCGGGCATTACGCGACCGAGGAAGCCATTTTCGGGCGCCTGGGGTTCCTGCCGATCCGCGAAGCCTGGCTGCGCCATGCGGCCAAGCTGGGAGAGGTCATCACCGCGCGCACGGCGCGGGAAGAGATGACCGGAACCTTCGAGACGGTGGACGAGGTGGGTAACCTCGTGCTTAAGACGGCCAAGGGGCGATCCGTGATCGCCGCGGCCGATGTCTATTTCTGACCCTACGGCAATGGGATAGGGGGCAAGAATGCTACTCTGCGTGGATTGCGGTAACACCAATACCGTGTTTTCGATCTGGGACGGGGAAGAGTTCCTGGCGACCTGGCGCACCTCGACGGAGTGGCAGCGCACGGCGGACCAGTATTTCGTCTGGCTGACCACACTGATGAAGGCCAGCGCCATCGAGGCCAAGATCGACGAGGTTATCATTTCCTCGACCGTGCCACGCGTGGTGTTCAACCTGCGCGTCCTCTGCAACCGCTACTTCGATTGCCGCCCCATCGTGGTGGGCAAGCCTGATTGCCTGCTGCCGGTCAACCCGCGTGTCGAGGGCGGTACACAGGTGGGCCCCGACCGACTGGTGAATACGGCGGGCTCTTACGACCGGCACGGCGGCGATCTTGTCGTCGTGGATTTCGGCACAGCCACCACCTTTGACGTGGTCGCCCATGATGGGGCCTATGTGGGCGGTGTCATCGCGCCGGGGGTGAACCTGAGCCTCGAGGCGTTGCACCAGGCGGCGGCGGCGCTTCCGCACGTGGATGTGACCAAGCCCGAGAAGGTCATCGGGACCAACACGGTGGCCTGTATGCAATCGGGCATTTTCTGGGGTTACGTCGGGCTGGTCCGCGAGGTAACAGGCCAGATCCGCGCCGAATACGGGCGCGACATGCGGATCATCGGCACCGGTGGCCTCGCGCCACTATTTGCCCAGGGCGCCGGGCTTTTCGATCTGATCGAGGACGATCTGACCATGCACGGGCTGACCGTGATACATGCGTATAACAAGGAACAAGGTGCGACATGAGCAATGAACGGCTGATCTACCTCCCGCTTGGCGGGTCGGGCGAAGTGGGCATGAACTGCTATGTCTACGGCTATGGCAAGCCGGGCAAGGAGCGGTTGATCGTCGTCGACCTTGGAGTCACCTTCCCCGACATGGACAGTACGCCCGGCGTGGACCTGATCTTCCCCGATATCCGCTGGCTGGAAGAGCGGCGCGACCGGATCGAGGCGATCCTGATCACCCATGCGCACGAGGATCACGTGGGCGCCGTGGGGCACCTGTGGTCGCGGCTCAAGGCGCCGATCTATGCCCGCAGCTTCACCGCTCATATCGCGCGGCTGAAGATGGAGGAATACGACCACGACGTGCAGGAGGTGAAGACCGTCTCCGCATGGCCCGAACAGATCGGCCTCGGGCCGTTCTCGGTGGGGTTTCTGCCGATTTCGCATTCGATCCCGGAAACCTCGGCTTTGGTGATCGACACGCCCAAGGGCCGGGTGGTGCATACCGCCGACTTCAAACTTGACCCGACGCCCATCGTTGGGGAGCCCTTCGACCCCGACCTCTGGGGCGAGGTGGCGAAACCGGGGATCAAGGCGCTGATCTGCGATTCCACCAATGTCCATGTTCCGCATCCGGGCCGGTCCGAGGTGACGCTGGCCCAACCGATCGAGGAACTCATTTCGGGTGCGAAGGGGATGGTCGTGGCGACGACTTTCGCCTCGAACGTGGCGCGGGTGAAGACCTTGGCCGAAGCCGGGCAGCGGGCAGGGCGCTCCATCGTGCTGTTGGGACGGGCCATGCGGCGCATGGTGACCGCCGCGGTTGAGACGGGCGTTCTGACAGACTTCCCACGCACCATCACGCCCGAAGAGGCGCTCTCGGTGCCGCGCGATCACCTGATGCTGCTGGTGACCGGTAGCCAGGGGGAACGCCGCGCGGCATCCGCCGCACTCAGCCGGGGCAAGTACCTGGGGCTCGAGGTGAAGTCAGGGGATATGTTCCTGTTTTCCTCCAAGACCATTCCGGGGAATGAGCGTGGCGTGTTGCGGGTGGTGAACAACTTCTCCGAATTGGGTGTCGACGTGGTCGATGACAGTTCGGGCCGCTATCACGTCTCGGGTCACGCCAACCGCCCGGACCTGAGCGAGATGCACAAGCTGATGAAGCCCGACATGCTGATCCCGATGCATGGCGAACACCGGATGCTGCGCGAACACACTAAGCTGGCCGCCGAGAACGGGCTGACGTCTGTGGTCGCCGTAAATGGCTCCATGGTGGACCTGAGCGGCAAGACGCCCGAGATCGTGGAATACATCGAGGCCGGACGGACCTATCTGGACGGCAACGTGCTGATCGGCGCGCTGGATGGGGTGGTGCGAGACAGGATCCGCATGGCGCTGAACGGTCATGTGTTGGCTACGGTGATCATCGACGAGGATGACGAACCGCTCGGCGACGCCTGGGTAGAGGTCATGGGCCTGTCCGAGACCGGACGCTCACGCGCGGCGCTGGTGGATGTGCTGGAAGAGGACATCAACCAGTTCCTGGGGCGCGCCAGCCCGAAAACCCTGCGCAACGACAAGAAGATCGAGGACGAGATGCGCCAGATCATCCGTCGCACCGCGCAGGACGAGGTTGGCAAGAAACCCGAAGTGACGGTGGTGATCAGCCGGTTGTCGTGAAAGAGATATCGGCCCTAAAGATCCGTCTTTTTCAACGGGCCCGTCTTTGCGTGCTGGCGGGTCCCCTGCAAACGTTTTTCGAAGACGACCACGCTGTCGTAGAATGCGATAGCGTTCGTGGTTCGGGTGAATTCGGTAACGGGATAGTCGTCTCCGGGAACGTGCGCTGCATTCAATTGGTCAATGTGATTTTTTGCAAACTCTATGAAGGTGCCTTCTTTTTTCAGGCCGCCTCCGTAGTCCTTCCAATAGGACGTATGCATATCCTCTACAAAATACACTCCATTCGAGGAAACATGTTCGTATAGGGCTTCGAAAGTCTTGATTACATGGGAGTTTATGTGGCTGCCATCGTCGAGGATGATATCGAACTTCTTGTACTTCTTTACCAGCTTTCCCAGGAAATTGGGATCGTCTTGGCTTCCGATGTGGACTTCGATGTTGCCGCCCTCAAATCTCTTGCACTTTGGGTTGATGTCTAGCCCAACGATTCGAGATTCAGGGTGAAAGTAGCTCTGGCACATTTCCAGAGATCCCCCGCCGAAAACTCCAATCTCGAGCATGGTGATGGGGCGATCACGAAACCGTTCGAAATGACGCTCATAGATATCAAAATAATGGAACCATTTATGAAGAATCTTGCTTCCATTATTCAAGAAATAACGATGCAGATCACCTGGCGAGGGCATGTCGATACCTTTGCCTTTCTGATATTATTATCTTGTAGCTAAGGGCCTCGACTTCGAATGAGATTTCGAGAGGCTGACAAAATCACCCCGCGCGGCGTTCCTCGAAGCTGAGCGCGATGAACTGGGGCAGGTGATCGCCCATGCCGACGACCTTGTTGTCGCCGTTGCGACCCTTGGAGCGGCGGTCGTCGCGGGACGGTTTGTCGTCCTTTCGGGCGGCCTTTTTCTCGCTCGGCGTTTCCACGGTCTGGGCTGCGGTTGTCTCCACGGCCTCGGCGACGGGTGCTTCCTCGAGATTGGTCGAGGCCTTCTTCCCCCCACGCGAGCGGCTGCGCTTGGGCTTGTCTTCCTCGGTCGCGACGGTCTTTTCCTCGACCTCTGGCTCGGACTTCAGCGGATTCTCGATCCGTGGGATCTCCCTGTCGATCAGCTTCTCGATCGCGGCAAGGTTCTTCTCGTCCGGAACGGAACAGATCATCATCGCCTTGCCCGAGCGTCCTGCGCGACCCGTGCGGCCGATGCGGTGGACGTAATCCTCGGCATGGGAGGGAACGTCGAAGTTGAAGACATGGCTGACCGCTGGGATGTCGAGGCCACGGGCGGCCACGTCCGAGGCGATCAGGAAACGCAGATCACCGTTGCGGAAGCCATCCAGCGTACGCGTCCGCTGCGATTGATCCAGGTCACCGTGGATCGGCGCGGCGTCATAGCCGTGCTTCTTCAGGCTCTTGGCGACGACATCCACGTCGGTCTTGCGATTACAGAAGATGATCGCGTTCTTGCAGGCCTCGCCCTCGCCGTCGATCAGCGCGCGCAGAAGCTCGCGCTTTTCCTTGGCCGAGCGGTCGCGGCGGCTGGCGCGGAACATGGCCACGCCCTGTTCGATGGTTTCGGAGGCGGTCGCCTGGCGGGCAACCTCGATCCGCGCGGGGGCGGAGAGGAAGGTGTTGGTGATCCGTTCGATCTCGGGCGCCATGGTGGCCGAGAAGAAGAGCGTCTGCCGGGTGAAGGGCGTCAGCGAGAAGATCCGCTCGATATCGGGGATGAACCCCATGTCGAGCATCCGGTCGGCCTCGTCCACCACCATGATCTGAACGCCGGTGAGCAGCAGTTTGCCGCGTTCGAAATGGTCCAGCAGGCGGCCCGGAGTGGCGATCAGGACGTCCACGCCGCGGTCGATCAGCGCGTCCTGTTCCTTGAAGCTGACACCGCCGATGAGCAGCGCCTTGGTGAGCTTCAGGTGCTTGGTGTAGGTGTCGAAGTTCTCGGCCACCTGGGCGGCCAGCTCCCGTGTGGGGCAAAGTACCAACGAGCGTGGCATCCGCGCCCGGGCGCGACCCTTGGCCAGCATCGTGATCATTGGCAGCGTGAAGCTGGCGGTCTTGCCGGTGCCGGTCTGGGCGATGCCCAAGACGTCTTTCCCTTCGAGCGCGGGCGGGATGGCGCCAGCCTGAATCGGGGTGGGTGTTTCGTAGCCGGCTTCTTCGACGGCCTTGAGAACCTTCGGATTGAGGTTCAGATCAGAGAATTTGGTCATGGATGCCTTTCGCGTGATTGCGGCTGTTTTGGCCGCTATCTCCGCGCGGCCCGCTCCTGGCCGAATTGCCGGAGCCATGATGAGCCCGGGACATACGCTTCACGGCGGCAAAGGTCAAGGATGGAGGGCCGCCCGTGATCCGTCCCGTGCTATGGAGAACACGCCGAGTCATGGAGGCTGTGGCGGTAGCCCTGCGCCAGAACGACGACCGTGGGTTTCGGCGCCAAAACCGCCACCGGCCCGCCCGGGCGGAGAACCGCCGCTTCATACCCGCCGGGCGTATAGGGCAGCAGCCGGTTTCCAAGCACGAGGTGCGGGGCGCCGTTCCAGTCGACGACCGTGCCATCGGGCAGGTAGCTCGCCTCCCACAGCTTCGCGCTCGTGCCGTCGGTGGCAAAGACCGGCCGCCCGATGTGACAGGTCGCGGACATAGTAGACCTGCCACCCGGCGCGGACCTGGAGGGCCGCGCGTTCGCCGCTGACGGCCTTCCACCGGAAGGCCCTCCGGGCGCGGCTCACCCCTCGATCACCGCGACGGGCATCAGGCCGAGCCAGACGTATTCGCGGATGAGCGCGCCCGTCGCCTCGTCAAACTCCGCGATGCGGTTGCCGCCGGGGCCATAGACCGAGTGGATCACCTGCCCCGTCTGGGTCAGGCGGCGTATCACCTGCTGGCCGCGCCAGTTGTAGGCGTATTCCGTCTGCACCACACCGTCGATCGCAAAGCTGACCACCCGGTTCGCGGCGCTGTAACCATAACCCAGCGGTGGTCAAAGTCCCAGCACACTCCAATCTGATCGGGCTCACAAGCACCAAGAGCGGACGTTGTCAGGGATGTGCGGTGTGAGTGGTGGGCTGAAAGCCCACCCTAAACGTGCTCACATCAGGTGGTGACTACGGATAGGTCGGCCATGCTCTTAACAAATGCGAACTTTCGGCTTAATGCTTTGAGCGCGCGAGCCGCCTCTTCATCGCAAAAATAAAACGGATACTTTACATCCGCCGATCCAAATTTGACACTCGTTTCATATATTGTTCTGGGTTTGATGAGGTTGCCCCCCACAAATTTATTAATTCCCTGAAACAACAATACATACGGCTTGCCACACAAACTGCATATAGGCTCCTGATCTCTAAATAACGCTTCTCCTCTATCTTTATAGTCCGGATCTTCCGGAACCAGTACGTTTTTCAGCACGAGGAAACAGGCATCATCAGAAATCTTTCTTATTTCAAACTGACCTTCGAATTCGGCACAAATGGCTCTTGCGAAATCAATTCGCGCGAGCCAGAATCCACAAGCAAGACCAATTTCTTTTGTCAGGGGTGGGTGGTTTATTTCTGGAGGTGATTCAATTTCGACATAGCTCGGAAGATCGCACTTGCTGCACCTGTCCTTGAATATTTTGTGCAATAAACGGATCTGCAGTCCATTTGAGTATTCCGACATTACTATCGTGAATACCTTCACGGCACCTTTGGTGTTCAAGTGTTTCGAACACATGCTAAAATACTCCACGCGATTGCCATGCGGCCTTTGTAGCCATGTACGTTGCGTAAATCTTTGGCCAATATCCCTTACGCCACCCGAGCTCCGATTCCCAGTAGTGATCAAGGCAGTTTATGATCTCTCTCAAGTTGAATATAGACCGAATGAATTCTCCGGAGTTGCCACGCCTGACCCTGCGTCAAATGTGCCCTGAGCAACGCATTTCACACAGTTTTCCGTCATCCATCGATTAGGTCGGCGTGAAAGGCACGATGATGCGGCGTTTCCATAGGGGTGGTTGTTTGGCCTGGTCTTCTTTTACGCCCCGTGACGATCGGTACGTATTCCTTCGGAATTGCATGATGCAGTTCGCAGCCGCAGCTAGGAAATTTTATGGTGGGTCTTCCCCCGGCGGGAAGGTTGGAGGTTTGTTCCCCCCTCGGATCAACATACCGCAGCGGGCTCTGCAGAGCATACCCATAGACGCTCGCCCCGTCGACCAGCCCCAGCGGGTCGGCCTGGATGTAGCGCTCGGTGGTGGGGTCGCGGAGGATGGGCTTGGCCATCCGACCACAGACTCGCTCCCGCATCCAAGTCTGGTGGTGTCAGCGCGTCTTGCCGATCTTCCGGTCGTCATCATGCAGAATACCGCGATTGCCCATCAGATCGCCCCGGTCAGGAACCGCAACGATGTCTCCGGTGGGCAGAACGCGGTTCTGCAGCGGCATCAGACCATCATTTCCTTCGTCGCGCTCAGGGTTAGCTCGGGGTAGTCGCGCTCGATCCGGTCGATGTCCCATTGCAGCCGGGTGAGGTAGACGAGATCGCCGTCGTTGTCATAGGCGATGTGGCCTTTGTTGATGTTCACGAACTTCTCCACCTCGGCCTTGGGACCGGTGATCCAACGGGCCGAGGTGAACTGCGAGGCCTCGAACCGCACGGGCAGCCCGTATTCCAGCTCGATCCGGCTGGCGAGCACCTCGAATTGCAGCGCGCCCACGACGCCCACGATGAAGCCCGAGCCGATCATCGGCTTGAAGACCTTGGCCGCGCCTTCCTCGGCGAATTGCATGAGCGCCTTGTCCAGGTGCTTGGCCTTCAGCGGATCCAGGGCACGCACAGACTGCAGCAATTCGGGCGCGAAGGACGGGATGCCGGTGACCTTCAGCGCCTCGCCCTCGGTCAGGGTGTCGCCGATGCGCAGCTGACCGTGGTTCGGGATGCCGATGATGTCGCCGGCCCAGGCCTCTTCGGCCAGTTCCCGGTCCGAGGCCAGGAACAGCACCGGGTTCGACACCGCCATGGGCTTTTTCGTGCGCACGTGGGTCATCTTCATGCCGCGCTTGAAATGGCCCGAGGCGAGCCGGATGAAGGCCACGCGGTCGCGGTGCTTGGGGTCCATGTTGGCCTGCACCTTGAAGACGAAGCCGGTCACGGCCTTTTCGTCCGGCGCGATCTGGCGCGGTTCGGCGCGCTGGGGCTGGGGTTCCGGGCCGTATTTGCCGATCCCGTCCATCAGTTCCTTAACCCCGAAGGAGTTGATCGCCGAGCCGAACCAGATCGGCGTGAGCGTCCCGTCGAGGAAGGCATCGCGGTCGAAGGGCGGCAGCAATTCGCGCGCCATCTCGACCTCTTCCTTCAGCTTTCCCAGCATGTCGGCGGGGATGTGCTCGGCCAGCTTCGGGTCATCCAGCCCCTCGATCCGGAGCGACTCGGCCACCTTGTTGCGGTCGGCCCGGTCCATCAGTTCCAGCCGGTTGTTCAGCAGGTCATAGCATCCCAGGAAATCGCGGCCCACGCCGATCGGCCAGGAGGCGGGTGTCACGTCGATGGCCAGGTTTTCCTGGATCTCGTCGATGATCTCGAACGTGTCGCGGCTTTCCCGGTCCATCTTGTTACAGAAGGTCAGGATCGGCAGATCGCGCAGGCGGCAGACCTCGAACAGCTTCTGGGTCTGGCTTTCGACGCCCTTGGCGCCGTCGATCACCATGATCGCGGCGTCCACGGCCGTCAGCGTGCGGTAGGTGTCTTCCGAAAAGTCGCTGTGGCCGGGAGTGTCCACCAGGTTGAACCGGTAGGTTCCGAATTCGAAGGACATGGCCGAGGCCGAGACCGAGATGCCCCGGTCCTGCTCCATCTTCATGAAGTCCGAACGGGTGCGCCGCGCCTCGCCCTTGGCGCGCACCTGGCCCGCCATCTGGATGGCGCCGCCGTAGAGAAGGAACTTCTCGGTCAGCGTCGTCTTGCCCGCGTCAGGGTGCGAGATGATGGCGAAGGTGCGTCGCCGGGCGATCTCGGCGGGCAGGTCCGGGGTGTTATGAGTGCGATCCAGCATGGCCGCGGATATAGGCGAGCGCCGCGCCCTGCGCAATCGGCTGCGTCAGGCCGGGCGTGCGCGCGCGATCAGCAGGTCGCAGGGCGGGTCGCGCATCAGGTCATTGGCGAAGGAGCCGACGGCGAAAGGTGCCGCGCCGCTGCGCCCATGCGCCCCGACGGCCAGCAGATCAGGGGAAAGATCGCGGATGCGTCGGTGCATGACCTGATGCACCCCGCCTTCGAGGACGTGGGTCTGCTCCTCGATATGGGGCAGGGCTTCGGACCTGGCCCAGGATTCGAGTTCCCGCCGTGCTGCGCCCAGATAGAAGCGGGCGTCGGCGGCATGGCCGTTCGGGCCCACCAGTCCCTGGAAGGCGATGTGAACCGCATGGAACCCGCTGATCTGTGCCTTGGGAAGCAAGCGCTCCGTGAGGCGGGCTGCCTCGGCGCTGGCGGGCGAGAAATCCACTGCCAGCAGGACCTTCTTGTAAGGATGATCCGACGGCTCGCGCACGAGCAGAACCGGAACCGGGCTGAACCGCACGATCCGCTCCATCGTGGTCTCGCGGATCAGGTCCATGAAGGGGCGATCCCGGTGCCGCCCGAGGATGATGAGGTCGGCTTCGGCCTCTGCCGCAAGGCGGGGAATGTCCGCGCTGGGGTCTCCCGGTTCGACTTGGATTTCATGCGCGACACCGCGGCGCGCGTCGATACTGGCGGCAAAGCGCTCCAGCCGGGCCCGGATATCGGCCGCGAACCCCTCCCGCAGATCATCGGGAAGGTCCTGATCGACGATCGACGCAACGGTGAGCCGCGCGCCATGTTCGGCCGCCAGGTCGAACGCACGCCGAAGCGCCCGGTCCGCGCGGGGGGAGAGATCGGATGCGACGAGGATCGATTTCATGTGCCAACTCCGTTTGCTTCAAGAAGTCTAACAATTGAGCTTGGTGTGTTGATGACGCAGATCAAGTCCCTGAAAACACGGTTTTCGCCAGGCGGGTCGAGTGCTACATGCGATGCAAAGCAATGGAGGATAGCTATGGATCTGGGGATCAAGGGAAAGCGGGCGCTGGTCTGTGCCTCGTCCAAGGGGTTGGGGCGCGGCTGCGCCGAGGCGCTGGCCGAGGCCGGTGTGAACCTGGTGATGAACGCACGTGGGGCCGAGGCGCTGGAGGCTGCGTCGGCTGAGATCCGCGCGAAATACGGGGTGGAGGTCACGACCGTGGCTGCGGATATCACCTCGGACGCGGGGCGCCAGCAGGTTCTCGAGGCCGCGGGCCAGGTGGATATCCTGGTCACCAACGCGGGCGGCCCGCCCCCGGGCATGTGGAGCGACTGGGACCGCGAGGATTTCATCAAGGCGCTTGATGGCAACATGCTGACGCCCATCGCGCTGATGAAGGCGCTGCTGCCGGGCATGATGGATCGCGGCTGGGGCCGCGTCGTCAACATCACCAGCCAGTCGGTAAAGGCGCCGATCGGGGTTCTGGGGCTGTCGAACTCGGCCCGGGCGGGCCTCACCGGCTATGTCGCGGGCACATCGCGGCAGGTGGCCCCCAAGGGCGTGACGATCAACAACATGCTGCCGGGGATCCATGCGACGGATCGGGCCATCGCGCTGGATGGCGGTGTGGCCACGCAGAAGGGCATCTCGGTCGAGGAAGCCGCCGCCGAGCGCGCCGCGACGATCCCGGTCCGGCGCTATGGCACGGCCGAGGAATTCGGCGCCATGTGCGCGTTCCTGTGCTCGCAGCATGCCGGGTTCGTCGTGGGTCAGAACATCCTGCTCGATGGCGGCGCGGTGAATTCCACGCTCTAGCACACGGGCCCTCACATTCCCGTTGATGCCCCTGCCTGTGGCTAGGCAGGGGCTTTTTTTCCGGCTAGGCGGAAACCCTCATCCGCAACCAGGGGATAGACATGCTGGCAGGAACGGTAGGCGCGGTTTTCGCGGTGATCATCTTGGCAAGCCTTGCCGCGGCACCGCGGCGGGCCTCGGTCGAGGGCTTCTTTTCAGGCATGGAGGAGGGCGGTCGCGCGCCTGGCCTCTGGACGCTGGTGCTGAGCCAGGTGACCACGTGGATTTTCGCCCGCTCGCTGATGAACTCGGCGATCCTGGGGTATTTCTACGGGATCGCGGGGACGCTGGCCTATGCGGGCTATTACGCCTCGTTCCTGACCGGTGGCTATATCGTGGCCCGAATCCGCGCCCGGGGCGGCCGGTCGGTGCAGGACTGGCTGTCGGGTGAGTTCGGGCGGGCCGGCACCATCTGCTACAACCTCGTGATCGCGCTGCGGCTTTTGTCCGAGGTCTTTGCCAATCTGCTGGTCGTGGGGCTGATTTTCGGCGCGGTGCTGCCCGATGTGCAGGCGGCGGGAACGGCGTCGATCCTTGTCGTGGCGGTGCTGGCCTTCGCCTATTCAGCATGGGGCGGGCTGTCAGCCTCGCTGCGCACGGATGTTGTGCAGATGGTGCTGTTCCTCGTGGTTTTCGCGCTGGCATTCGGCGCGCTTCTGGTGTCGCCCGAGTTCAACCTTGGCGCGGCTTTGACGGCGCCCGGAACTTCGGGCGGGTATCTTGGCTGGGTGCTGCTGGCCGTGGCGGCGCTGCAGGTGTTTTCCTACCCGGCCCATGACCCCGTGATGATGGATCGCGGGTTCCTTGCGGACCCCGAAACGACGCGGCTTTCGTTCCTGCACGCCTTCTGGATCTCGGCGCTTTGCATCATCGCGTTCGGTCTTTTTGGCATCCAGGCATCGCTTGTTGGCGCCGCCTACGAGGGCGAGTTGATCGGAACCTGGTCGATGATGTTCCCCGGCTGGATCTTCGCGCTGCTGCTTCTGTCGCTGCTGATCTCGGCGCTTTCGACGCTGGACAGCGCGCTGAGTTCCGCCGCGCGGTTGGTGGTCGAAGAGCTGCGCCTTGCACCGCGCAGCCTGAACGGCGGGCGGGCGGCGATGCTGGCCTTTGCGCTGGGCGGCACCGGGTTGACGCTCTGGGGCAATGCGACGCTGTTTGATGCGGTGGCCGTCAGCGGCACGGCCTCGATGTTCCTGACGCCGGTTCTGCTGGCGGGCCTTGTGCTGCGCCGCCGAGTGCCGGTCTGGTCCTACCTCGTGGCTTTCGCCGCGGCCATGGCGGGCGCGGTCGCCTATTTCCTGCGGTCGACGCCGCTGGTGGCTGCAATCCTGCCAGAAGGCCACAAGTACGAGCAGCTTTTCGTGATCTGCCTCGCCGTGCTGGCAATCGGGTTTGCAGGGGTTATCACCGGAATTGCGCTGCGGGGCAGGGTTGCGAGCCGCGCCTGACGCTGTTATCTGCCCCGAAGTCCGATTGTTTTCATCGGATTTCGAGGCGAGGCAGGCGTGACATCCCCAACTCCAAGGCTGCAGGTCGAGCACATCACGCGCCGTTTCGGCGGGCGTCCGGTGGTGAACGACATCTCGCTCTCGGTCATGCCGGGGCAGGTGACCTGCCTTCTGGGGCCGTCCGGTTGCGGCAAGTCCACCACGCTCAGGATCATCGCCGGGGTTGAAACCCAGGACGAGGGTCGCGTGGTGATCGACGGGCAGGTCATGGCCGACGGCAAGGTGAATGTCCCGCCAGAGGCGCGGTCTGTCGGGCTGATGTTCCAGGATTTCGCCCTTTTTCCGCATCTGACCGTGGCCGATAACGTGGCCTTCGGGCTCAAGGGACAGAAGGCCGAGAAACGCGCCCGGGCGATGGAAATGCTCGAACGGGTGCATCTGGCGCGCTTTGCCGACGACTATCCGCACCAGCTTTCGGGTGGTGAGCAGCAGCGCGTGGCGCTGGCCCGGGCCATCGCGCCGGGGCCGCGGATCATGCTGATGGACGAGCCGTTCTCGGGCCTCGACAACCGGCTGCGCGACGGGATCAGGGACGAGACGCTCTCGATCCTCAAGGAAGAGGGCACGGCGGTTCTGCTGGTTACCCATGAGCCGGACGAGGCGATGCGCATGGCTGACGAGATCGCGCTGATGCGCGACGGGCGGATCGTGCAGATGGGCGCGCCCTACAACGTCTACAACGCGCCCGTGGACAAAGAGGCCGCGGCCTTCTTCAGCGACATCAACGTGATCTGCGGTCGCGTACACGGGGCGCTGACGGAAACGCCCTTTGGTGAGTTCCTGACGCCCGGTCAGCCGGACGGAACCGAGGTCGAGATCGTGATCCGGCCACAGCATCTGAAGATCGACTTCGACCGGGACGGGCGTGGGCCAAACCCGACGCCGCAGGACGGTGTCGCCGCGCGCGGCGTGGTGGAACGGGCGCGGTTCATGGGGCGCGAAAGCCTTGTCGAGTTCCGTATGGATCACGACGGGTCGATCCTGAAGGCGACCGTGCCGTCGGTCTTTCTGCCGAAGCCGGGAATGCCGCTCTGGCTCGCCATCCGGCGCGATCGCTGCTTCGTCTTTCCGGCCAAGTCACCCGTTTGTCCGCCCAGCATCGATCCGCGCTAGGTAGTCGATCAGGGTCTTACCCGGCTCCTCAGCGAAGATCGTCGGAAGCACCTTGAGTGACTTGATCCGGTCGATGCGCAGAACGTCGAAATCCGCGGCCTCGTCATCCCAGACCGTCAATTTCCAGACCTGGCCCCAGAAGTCGATCTGTAACGGGCGCACGACGTGTTCGCTCTGCTCCTCCCCGGGCAGGGCATAGGTGAGGCGCAGTTTCTGGCGTGACCGGATAGCCGAACGGATGGAGGCCATATGCCGGAACCCGGCAGCCCCCTTGGCAAAGGGATAGACCGCGAAGCCCCAGCCGCGCGTGGGGCCGCCGCGATATTCGGGCAGCACCGCCTCGATCTTGTCCGACAGGTTCCGCGCCGCCGC
Organism: Paracoccaceae bacterium; assembly: GCA_014762635.1. Classification (GTDB taxonomy): domain Bacteria; phylum Pseudomonadota; class Alphaproteobacteria; order Rhodobacterales; family Rhodobacteraceae; genus JABURR01. The sequence goes on along the minus strand of JABURR010000039.1, from coordinate 124,983 downwards.
CTGCAGATCGGAATCGGCCGCGTCGCGCACCACGGCGATGCCCACTTGCAGGGCTTCGAGCTCGGTCGTGGTCAGGTTCAGCGGGGGCAGGGTGATTGGGGCGGTCAACATGTAGCCCAGCCCGCGTTCGCCCTGCACCGGGACACCCGCGGCGATGAGTGTGTCCATGTCGCGGTAAACCGTGCGCAGCGATACGCCGAGGCGTTCGGCGATATCCTGGGCGCGGTGCAACTGCCCGTCGCGCAAGAGCTGGATCAGGCTGAAGAGACGGTCGGTTCGACGCATTTTCCCTGCTTTTCATCCGGGGCGATTCTTCTGCCCACGGCATAGCACAACTGCCATGAACCTGTCAGTTGACAGGATCGTGGCAAGGGAGTTTCTGATTTACACCCCCAAGGAGCCGAAAATTGCCCACGCGGGAGGCATTGCGCCTTCCCTCCGTGATCCCGAAGTCATAGATATCGCGACAGATGAATATCAGGCGCGGGTTGGTCTGCGCCCCTTGCGGGAGAGTTTCCATGCTTAACAATATCGGCCTTCCGGGCCTTCTTCTGATCGCCGTCGTGGTGTTGGTCCTGTTCGGCCGCGGCAAGATTTCCTCGCTGATGGGCGAAGTGGGCAAGGGTATCACCGCCTTCAAGAAGGGTGTGAACGACGGTACCAAGGAACTCGAGGATAACGCCCAGGCTGCCCGCGACGTGACCCCGGAAGAGGAAAAGGAAAAGGACAAGGCCTGACAGCCGCGTCTGATCGGGGAACGCACCCATGTTTGATATCGGCTGGACCGAACTTCTGGTCATCGGCATCGTCGCACTGATCGTGGTGGGCCCGAAAGACCTGCCCGGCATGTTCCGCACCCTTGGTCGCTTTACCGGCAAGGCCAAGGGCATGGCGCGCGAGTTCCAACGGGCCATGAACGAGGCCGCCGACGAAACCGGCGTCAAGGACATGGCCTCCGACCTCAAGAATGCGACCTCCTCGAAGGGTATGGGCCTCGACAAGCTGCAGAGCGCGGCGGACAAGTTCGAGAAATGGACCCCGCCGACACCGTCGGCCGGCTCCAAGGGCACGGAAACGGCCAAGCTGACCGAGGAACGCGCAGAGGTCGCGAAGAAGATCCAGGAGAACGCAGCGCGCAAGGCGACCGAGCGGCAGGCCGCGGAAGCCGCCGCCGAGGCGGCTGAGCCGAAAGAGCCGACCCCGGCCAAACCCAGCGGAGCCAGCGACGAATGACCCGGGACGAAGAGATCGAAGACTCCAGCGCCCCGCTGATCGAACACCTGACCGAGCTGCGGTCGCGGCTGATCAAGTCTGTTGTCGCCTTCATCGTCGGCATGGTGATCTGCTTCACCGTCGCCACCCCGATCTTCAACTTCCTGACCGATCCGCTCTGCGCGACGCTGGCAAGCCGAGAGCAGAGCTGCGACCTGATCTTCATCTCTCCGCAGGAAGGGTTCTTCGTCGCGATCAAGGTCTCGCTTCTGGGCGGGTTCATCCTGTCCTTCCCGTTCATCGCTCATCAGATGTGGCGGTTCGTGGCGCCGGGCCTCTACCGGACCGAGAAGAACGCGTTCCTGCCGTTTCTCGTGGCCTCGCCCTTCATGTTCATGCTGGGGGCCTCCTTCGCGTTCTACGTGGTGACGCCTCTGGCCTTCGACTTCTTCCTGGGCTTCCAGCAATTTGGCTCGGGCGGAGAAGCGGTTCCCGCCAATGACCCGCAGAACCAACCGGGGCTGAGCGTCGTCTTCCAAGGCTCGGCGCAGGAATATCTGAACCTGACCATCAAGTTCATCGTGGCCTTTGGCCTTTGCTTCCAACTGCCCGTGTTGCTGACGCTGATGGGCAAGGCGGGGCTGGTCAGCTCCCGTGGGCTTGGTGAGGTGCGCAAGTTCGCGGTCGTCGGCATCCTGACGCTGGCCGCGCTGGTCACGCCGCCGGATGTGATCACCCAGATCATTCTCTTCGTCGTGGTTTATGGCCTTTATGAGCTTTCGATTCGGCTGGTGGCTCGTGTCGAACGGCAACGGGACGAACGGCTGCGCGCCGAAGGTATCCTCGACGAGGATGAAAGCCTGATGGACGAGTTCGACGACGAAGACGAAGAAGACACCGGAGACAAGAAGGCATGAGCGACGACGCGCTGCGCCGGATTGCGGACGCCCTGGAACGCATGAGCCCGCCGCCGGGCAAGGCCCCGGATTTCGATGGGGCCGACGCCTTCGTCTGGCATGTGTCCCCCGATCGGCTGGAGCCGGTGGGCAAGGTCAACCGCATCGACCTGCCGCTTCTGGTGGGGATCGACCGGTCGCGTGACACGCTTCTGGCCAACACGCTGCAGTTCGCGCGTGGCTTTCCGGCCAACAACGCGCTTCTGTGGGGCTCGCGCGGGATGGGTAAGTCGAGCCTCGTGAAGGCCGTCCACGCCGAGGTTTTGCGCCAGGGCGAGACGGTGAAGATCGTCGAGGTGCAGCGCGAGGATCTGCCCTCCATCGGGCGGCTTCTGAACATGCTGCGCGCCAGTTCCGCGCGTTTCGTGATCTTCTGTGACGATCTTTCGTTTTCCCATGACGACCAGCATTACAAATCGCTCAAGGCGGTTCTGGACGGTGGCGTCGAGGGGCGGCCCGACAACGTGGTGCTCTACGCCACGTCGAACCGCCGGCACCTGATGCCGCGCGACATGATCGAGAACGAGCGGTCTTCGGCAATCAGCCCGTCCGAGGCGACCGAAGAGAAGGTCTCGCTGTCCGACCGGTTCGGCCTGTGGCTGGGCTTCCACCCCTGCAGCCAGGACGAATACCTCGCCATGATCCGGGGCTATTGCGACAACTACGGGCTTGAGATCGACGACGACACCCTGCGCGCCGAGGCGATCGAATGGCAGGCCACGCGCGGCAGCCGTTCGGGCCGCGTGGCCTGGCAGTATTTCACCGATCTTGCCGGTCGCCGGGGTGTTCGCCTGAACGGCTGAGCTCTCACTCCAGGTAGGGCATCGGGTCGACACTGTCGAAGCCCTGGCGCACCTCGAAATGCAGGAAGCTGGGCTCGCCGTCGTTGACCTTGGCGATAACCTGGCCACGGCCCACGGTGTCGCCCTTGGCCACGGTGATATCCTTCAGACCCGCGTAGACTGTCAGCAATCCATCCTCGTGCCGCAGCACCAGGATCGGCACCTGGTCGGTGTCGCGGGTGATGGCGGCGACGGTGCCGGCGGCGGCAGCCCTGACCTGGGTGCCTGTGTCGGCGGCGATGTCGATCCCGTCATTCTCACGCCGCTTGTAGGGGCGGATGATGCGCCCCTGAACGGGGAAGATGAACCGTGCCTCGTCCGACACGGCGGTGCGATCTTCTTCCAGTTCCGGCGAGCTCGGGGTGGCATTCGCGGTGCGCTCCGGTGCCGACGGCGTGGGCAGAGGTTGCGCAGAGCTTGGCGGCACCGGCGTGGGTGTACCAACGCCGGGCGTGGTGGTCGACGACGACCGGATCGCGGTTTCGGCCACCACGGGGATCAGCAGGTACTGGCCCACGCGGACCGACAGATCCGGGCCGAGGCTGTTCCAATCCGCCAGCGCCCGCACCGAAACCCGGTAGAGCCGCGCGATGGAATAGGCGGTTTCGCCCGAGGCGACCTTGTGGCGGATCGGCTCCATCCCCGTCTGGATGCGCGGCTGTTCGGGCATCGGTGCGTCGGGCTCGGCCCGGTCGATGGCGGAACTGGCCAGCGCGGTGATGTCTGTCTGGCCCTCGCCCGCAGGCAGGATCGGCCCGACCGAGATCGCCCCCGTTTCGGCCGAAGGCTCTGCCACGCGGCTGGGCAGGGCGATCACCTCACCCTCACGCAGCCGCACATCGGTTGGAATGCCGTTGTAGCGGGCGACCTCCAGCGGTTGCAGGCCCACGCGGTTCGCCACGTCGGTGACGGTATCGCCGCGTCGCGCCAGCGCGACCTGGTAGTTCGGGTAGGATATCACGCCCCGGTCATCCGGCTCGGGCAGATCGGCCACGCGTTGACCCAGGGAATCCGTGGTGTCGAACCCGTTCCCCATGCTGCGCAGGTCCGGGTCGCACCCGGCAAGTGCAATCACGCTGACCGCAGCCAGCAACGGGCGGAACTTCGGGCCGGTTTTCTCAGGCATTGCTCGCATCCTCAATTCATGCCCCATTGCCGAGGCTTCGGGCCGCCCCGGTTGGCCGGGGTCTTGCCTCTGTTATTCCTGTCCGAGCCCCTCAAGCAGGGGCACGAACCGCACCGGTCTGAGCTCTTCGTAGTCGAAGCCTGTCTCGGTGCGCGTCACCTTGATCAGGGTCTGCACCGCGTCCGACTGGCCTACCGGCAGCACCATGATACCCCCTTCGCGCAATTGCGCCAAGAGCGGCCCGGGCGGATCTTCCGCGGCTGCGGTCACGAGAATACGATCGAAGGGCGCCTGTTCGGGCAGGCCGAAACTGCCATCCGTGGCCATGGTGGTGATATTGGTCAGGCCCAGCTCGTTGAAGATCGCCTGCGCCTCGCGCACGAGGCTTCGGTAACGCTCAACCGTGTAGACGCGGCGGGCAAGCTGGCTGAGGATCGCCGCCTGGTAGCCCGACCCGGTGCCCACCTCGAGCACCTTGTCACGCGGCTGCACGTCCAGCGACTGGGTCATAAGCCCCACGACCGACGGTTGGCTGATCGTCTGCCCGCATGAAATCGGCAGGGGCGTATCCTCGTAGGCGCGTTCCGCGAAAAGGCCGCGCACGAAGGGGGCACGGTCCACCTTCTCCATGGCTTCGAGCACGCGCTTGTCCGTCACCCCGCGCGAGCGCAGGGTGAATAGGAACTGCATCTTGCGCTCGGCGTCATCCATCATTCGAGGCGCTCTTTCAACTCGCTCAGCGTCTCATGTGCGGTCAGATCGCAGCGCATCGGCGTGATCGAGACATAGCCCTCGAGATTGGCGGCGGAGTCGGTTCCCGGCGCCGTTGGCTCGTGCTGGGGGCCGCCCTTGATCCAGAGGAACTTGCGCCCCGAGGGCGAATGGTGCGGTTCGACCCCGAAGAACGTATCCTTGCGGTAGCCTTGGCACGTGACGCGCATTCCCTTCACCCCCGACGCGGGGACGGGCGGGAAATTCACGTTGTAGAACAGGCGATAGTCCTGCTGATCCCACAGACCCTTCTCAAGCAGGGCCTTCACGCAGGCGGCGCCGGTTTCGGCCGCGGCCTCGAACGGGTTCTCGAGGTTGAAGTTCTCGGGTCCCAGGAATTGCGACAGGGCGATGGCCGGAAGCCCCTGAAGCGCGGCCTCCATCGCGCCGCCGATGGTGCCCGAGTAAAGCACGTTCTCGGCGGCGTTGTTGCCCCGGTTGACGCCCGAAAGCACCACGTCCGGACGGTCGGGCATCACGTCGTAGAGCGCAGCAAGGACGCAATCCGCTGGCGAGCCCTCGGCGGCAAAGCGGCGGGGGCCAAGCTCGGCGATCATCATCGGATGGGTGTAGGAGATGCAATGGCCGACGCCCGATTGCTCGAACGCGGGGGCCACGGTCCAGACCTCGCCATCGGGTCCGGCGATCTCGTGGGCGATGGATTCCAGCACCTTCAGGCCGGGTGCGTTGATGCCGTCGTCATTGGTGATGAGAATGCGCATGAATTGGCCTGTAAACTGCTCTGCGCCCTTGTTAGGCGAGCGGGCAGGGCGCGGCAAGCCGAAGGGTCAGTTTTGGTCGCGGCCTTCGGCGAATTGCAGGTGATAGAGGTCGGCATAGATGCCGCCACGGGCCAGAAGCTCGTCATGGGTGCCTTCGTCCACGGCCTGCCCGTGATCCATCACGACGATCTTGTCGGCGTCGCGGACCGTTGCAAGCCGGTGCGCGATGACCAGGGTCGTGCGGCCTTCCGAGAGGCGTTCGAGGGCCTGCTGCACCACCGCCTCGGATTGCGCGTCGAGGGCCGAGGTGGCCTCGTCCAGCAGCAGGAAGGGCGTGTCGCGCAGCAAGGCGCGAGCGATGGCGACACGCTGGCGCTGACCGCCCGACAGGTTCGATCCGCGCGGCCCGGCGGGCGTGTCCAGCCCGTTCGAAAGCCGGGGCAGGAAGTCCGAGACATGGGCCGCGTCGAGGACGTTTCGAAGCCGCTCCTCCGAAACGTCCTCGCGCCCCATCAGGATGTTGTCGCGCAGCGTCTCGTCGAACAGAAGCGAGTCCTGCGTGACGACCGAAAAGAGGCCACGCAACTCGGCAAGGTCCATCTCGGAAATCGACGTGTCGCCGATCGAGATTCTGCCCAAGGCGGGATCCGCAAGCCTTGTCAGAAGGTTGAAAATCGTGCTCTTTCCTGCCCCGGACGACCCAACCAGCGCTGTGGTTTTGCCCGCCTCGGCCGTCAGGTTCGCGCCGCGCAGAACCGGCAGATCGCCATAGGAAAACTCGACGTTCTCGATGCGAATGTCACACTCGCGCGCGGGCTTGGACAGGGATTTGGGTCGGGCAGGCGGAAGGATCGTCGGGCGTTCCTCGAATACCTCGTGCACCCGCTCCAGGCTGGCCAGAGCCGCCTGCCAAGCGCCCGAGACATTGCCGATCCGTCGCAACGGTTCGAAGACCAGCGCCATGGCGGTGAAGAAGGACATGAATTCGCCGACTGTCTTCTCACCGTCGATGATCTGCAGCCCGCCGTAACTGAGAACGCCGAAAAAGCCGATCGCAGCAACGATATCCATCATCGCCGGGATCCCGGCCTGCCCGGCTTCGGATCTGATCTGTGCCGAAACGAAACCGTCGATGATGCTGGAAAATCGACGACTATCCTTTTCCTCGGTCAAGTTCAGCTTGATCGCGTTGATGCCGTGAAAGGTCTCATCAAGGCGGGTATTTATATTTGCTGCCGCTTGGCGCGCACTTCGTGACGTGCCCCGTACCCAACGCTGCAATAGGACAATCGGACCAACCAGGATCGGCAGGCCGGCGATGGCAATCAGGGTCCAAAGCCAGTCGATCGAGATTGCCACAGCGGCAAGTGACAAAAGCGCGATGACGTCGCGCCCGAGTGCCGAAAAGATCGTGCCCCAGACATTTGCCGCGCCTTGCGTGTCACCACCCACGCGCGACATCAGCGTTCCGGGGGAGTTGTCCTGAAAGTAACGACTGTCCAGTGTCAGCATGTGGCTGACCATGTCCCGCTGCATGGCAGCGGCAGTCCTCTGACCGACGGCACGCATCATCACGCGCTGCCCGAAGCCGGAAAGGGCGCGGGCCACGAAAATTCCGAACACGGCGAGCGCGACAAGCGGAATCGCGTCACGATCGCCACCAATGAAGATGCGATCGAACATCGGCTGGATCATGTAGCTGAGGGCCCCCAAGGCACCGCCTTCGATTGCCATCAGAACCATGGCGAATCCGATCAGGGGGAGGTGAGCGCGCAGATATCCGCGCCAGAGCCAGCGCACCAATGGAGGGGCAATCTTTTGCGTCATTGCGAAGACGCGCCTTTCTTCCCATTGAAGGACGCGGTGATCGCCTCTTCGTCATACCGTTCTTCGAACCATTTGCGGATAGGCATGGGTGTTTCCGCGGTGTCGGCCTCGTAGCAGTCCAGCATGTGGTCCAGGATGCCGGTCTTCGACCATTTCACATGAACGTACTTGAGCCCGAGCTGCTTTTTTGCCGTCGCCACCGGGACGCCTTCCATGTGCATCAGCCACAGGGCCGAGGCCAACCCGGCCCGGTCAGCGCCAGACTTGCAATGAAGGAGGAACGGGCGGTCGATCTTCTCGAAAATGTCCAGCAGTTCCAGGTAGCGCTCTTTGGGGACGAGGCGGCGCGCATAGATCTTGATGTCGATCAGGTTGATCCCCAACTCGTCGCAGATTTCCTTCTCGAAGAGGTAGAAGCTCAACGGGTCAGGACCGCGCAGGTTCAGAATCGTGTGGATACCGTTGCGGTAATGGCGACGGATGCGCCCCTGCGATGGCTGGTTGGAGCGCCAGACACCCGGGGCGACCGGGAAGAAATTGGTCCAGATCGTGCGCAGAAAGGCATGGTCCAAAAGTTGGAAATGCAGCTTTGCCGCCAGCCTGCCGCGCGGGGTCGAGATATCCTTGCCGAAGGATCGCATGAGCTTGCGCTCAACGTTCTTGATACTTTGGGCGATCTGGCGGGGCATGTACGGGGGCACTCTCGGATTGGAATTCAAGGCCGGGATGTAGCCTCTATGGGCCTTGCAGGCAAGCGACGGCTCCTGAATTGTTCTTGCGGCGGATGAACGCGGCGATTGACGGCGCACCGGCCTCGGAATACCAGAAATCTACCCAACGCGGAGCCCGTCATGACCCTTGCCAACGGTAGAACTTATCTCGCGATTCCCGGGCCTTCGGTGATGCCCGACCGGGTGTTGCAGGCCATGCACCGGGCGGCGCCCAATATCTATGAGGGTGAGCTGCACGACCTGACCCGCGCCGTGGTCGAGGATCTGAAAAAGGTGGCGGATACCCGCCACCAGGCCGCGATCTATATCGCCAACGGTCACGGGGTCTGGGAAGCGGCGGTTGCCAACGTGTTTTCCCGTGGAGACAAGGCGCTGGTTCTGGGTACCGGGCGGTTTGCGCAGGGCTGGGGAGAGGTGGCGCGGCGCATGGGCGTTGAGGTTGAGTTGATCGACTTCGGACGCCGCGCGCCCATCGACCCGACAAAACTGACCGAGGCGCTTGCCGCCGACAGGGACCACCGCATCAAGGCGGTGATGTGCGTGCAGGTCGACACCGCCAGTTCCGTGCGTAACGACATCCCCGTTCTGCGCCGCGTGCTGGACGAGGCCGGACACCCGGCGCTTTTCATGGTGGACTGCATCGCCAGTCTCGCCTGTGACGAGTTCCACATGGACGACTGGGGCGTCGACGTGATGGTCAGCGCAAGCCAGAAAGGGCTGATGACCCCGCCGGGCCTTGGGTTCGTCTTCTACAACGACAAGGCTGACAAGGCCCGCGACACCGCGGATCTGGCAAGTTTCTACTGGGATTGGAGGCCGCGTGCCGAGCCCCAAGTTTACTACCAGTATTTTGCCGGGACCGCACCGACGCACCACCTGTTCGGTCTGCGCGAGGCGCTGGACATGATCGCCGAGGAAACACTTCCCACGATCTGGGCGCGCCACTCGGCCCTTGCCCGCGCCATCTGGGCGGCCTGCGAGGCCTGGGGGGCTGAGGGGCCGCTGGAGCTCAACATCTCTGATCCCGCGCTGCGCAGCCACGCGGTGACGGCGCTTCGGATTGGGGCGCCGCACGGCACGGCGCTACGCCACTGGCTGATCGAGAACGCCGGGGTGACCCTTGGCATCGGCCTCGGGATGGAGACCGAGGAGGACCCGCGCGGCGACGGGTTCTTCCGCATCGGCCACATGGGGCATGTGAACGCGCATATGGTGATGGGCGTGCTGGGCGCGATCCAGTCCGGCCTGACGGCGCTGAACATCCCACACGGGCGCGGCGCACTCGATGCCGCGGCCGAGGTGCTGGCGCGGCCCTAACCGGCGGCTTTCAGCGCCTCGGGCAGGGCCTTGGCGAAAAGATCGAGTTCCGGTTCGGTGCCTGCCGAAATCCGGATGCAGCGGTCCTGCGGGGCGCGGAATGGCATCCGCACGAAGACGTCGCGTTTACCAAGTTCCTCGAGCACGCGGCGCGCATAGGTGCCATCCCGACCGCAGTCGATGGCGACGAAATTCGTGGCCGAGGGCAGGGCGCTTAGCCCGTTCTCGGCGGCGATGGCGGTGATGCGTTTCCGCGCGGCGGCGACTTTGGCCTGAACCTCGGCGAGGTAGTCCTGATCCTCAAGCGCGGCAAGCGCGCCAGCCTGGCTGATCCGGCTCATGCCGAAATGGTTGCGCACCTTGTTGAAGGCGGAAATCAACGGCGCGGCCCCGATGGCATAGCCGACCCGAGCGCCCGCCATGCCATAGGCCTTGGAGAAGGTCCGCATGCGGACCACCCGCGGGTCATTGGCATCGATCGGCGGCGCGATGCCGTCGGGCGCGAACTCGATATAGGCCTCGTCTAGGATCAGCAGGCTGCCATCGGGCACCGCCTCGATCATGGTCTGCATCGTCTCGGCATCGTGCCAGGTGCCCATCGGGTTGTCGGGATTGGAGATGTAGATCAGCTTGGCGCCGATCTCATCCGCCTTGGAAATCAGGGCCTTGGGGTCTTCCCGGTCTTCATGGAAACGCACCATGTGCAGTTCGCCGCCATAGCCGTTCACGTGGTAGTTGAAGGTGGGATAGGCCCCGTCCGAGGTGACGACCGTATCGCCCGGCCCGACGACCAGGCGCACGAGATAGCCCAGCAACCCGTCGATGCCTTCACCGACGAGGATATTATCGGGCGCCACGCCATGATGGGCGGCAATCGCGTGTTTCAGGTCGTGGCTTTCCGCGTCGCCGTATTTCCAGACCTCGGCTGCCTCGCGCGCCATGGCCTCGATGGCCTTGGGCGAGGGGCCGAAGACGCTCTCGTTCGCGCCGAGCCGCGCCTTGAAGGGGCGGCCGCGCAGGCGCTCTTGCGTTTCGGGGCCCACGAAGGGAACCGAGGCGGGAAGGCTTTCGACAAGCGGGGTGTAGCGAGGTCCGATCATGGGCGACATCAAGCGATTAAAACGGCGGTTTTCAAGGTGGCGTGAGAAATATCTGTATCGGAGTTTTCCGCGCAAAGATAGCGGGCCGGATCAGATTTTCATATTCATATCATATGGTTAAATGGTGCGTTTGCGATCCGTCGGCCATCGCGTCAGGACGGACACGACGTCGCACCCCTGGAGACTGGGCGGCAGGTCGGACCCGCCGCCCGAACGGGTCATTCCAGTTCCGCCAGGCGGTCCAACGCGGCCTTGAGTTTCGTGGCCTCGTCTTCCTTGGTGGCCAGCAACTCGCGGGTTTCCTCGACCACGTCCTCAGGCGCGCTTTCCACGAATTTCGGGTTGGAAAGCCGGCCCTTCAGACCGCCCAGTTCCTTTTCGAGCTTCTGCAAGCTCTTGGAAAGGCGGGCCTTTTCCTCGGCCACGTCGATGATCCCGGCCAGCGGCAGGGCATAGGTCGCACCCTCTACCGCGATGGTCACGGCACCCTTGGGCGCGGCCTCGGCGGCTTCAAGATTTTCTATGCGAGCCAAGCGTTTAACCAGCGTTTCGTTATTCGCCCAGGCGGCTTCTGCAGCCGAGTCGACCGAGATTGCCAGCATCGGGATATGCAGCCCCGCGGGCACGTGCATCTGCGCGCGGGCCGAGCGGATTTCCTCGATCAGGGAAATCACCCAGTTCATCTCGCGATCCGCTTTTTCGTCAACCAGATCAGAGGCCTGGTAGGTCGGCCAGTCGCCGTGGACCAGCATCTTGCCGCGGTTGGCGGTCTGGCCCCACAGCTCTTCGGTGATGAAGGGCATGAACGGGTGCAGCAGGACCAGGCACTGGTCCAGGACCCAGGCCATGGTCGCGCGGGTTTCTTCAACGATTTCCGCGTCTTCCGAGTTCAGCAGCGGCTTCGAGAACTCGATATACCAGTCGCAGACCTTGCCCCAGACGAAGGCGTAAAGCGCGTTGGCCGCGTCGTTGAAGCGGTAGGCTTCAAGGGCGGCGTCCACCTCTTCGCGGACCTTCGCGACCTCGCCCACGATCCAGCGATTTGCGGTCTGGGCGTTATCGGAATTCAATCGGAATTCCATCGGGTTTTCATCGGACTTGAAGACGTCGTTCATCTCGGCAAAGCGGAAGGCGTTCCAGATCTTGGTGCCGAAATTCCGATAGCCCGCGATGCGGCTGGTCGACAGTTTCAGGTCGCGCCCCATCGCCGCCATCGAGGTCAGCGTGAAGCGCACCGCGTCGGCACCGAACTCGTCGATCAGTTCCAGCGGGTCCAGCACGTTGCCCAGCGACTTGGACATCTTCTTGCCCTTCTCGTCGCGGACGAGGGCGTGGACATAGACGTGGGAGAACGGCTTTTGCCCGACCACGGCGTATTGCATCATCATCATCCGGGCGACCCAGAAGAAGATGATGTCGAACCCGGTGATCAGGACCGAGGTGGGGAAGTATTTCTTCAGTTCCGGCGTGTCCTCGGGCCAGCCCAGCGTGCCGATGGGCCAGAGGCCGGAGGAGAACCAAGTGTCGAGGACGTCGGGGTCGCGCCAAACGGGATAGATGATCATATTCCCCTGCGCCTGCTTCTTCAGCAGTTCGAGGGCCTCTTGTTGGTTCCCAACAACTGTAAAGCCAGGGATATCGTGGTCTTCGGTTTTTTTTCCGATACGTCCCAAGTGGTCATCGACGTATTCCGAAAAGGCTTCCAGCGCTTCGGACTCGTTTGATGCGCAAAACGAGGTGACCTCAAACGAAGTTTGCCCTCCAAGAACGTCTAGACCCAGAGGTTTTTGTGGATCAAGGCCTTCCTCCGATAGATCGCTGAGGTCAGGCCCATACCAAACCGGAATCTGATGCCCCCACCATAGCTGGCGCGAGATGCACCAGGGTTCGATGTTCTCCAGCCAGTGGAAATAGACCTTCTTGTGCTGTTCGGGCAGGATCTCGGTCTCGCCCGAGCGGACTGCCTCCAGCGCCGGGCCGACGATCTTGGCGGTGTCCACGAACCACTGGTCGGTGAGCATCGGCTCGATCACCACCTTGGAGCGGTCGCCGAAGGGCTGCATTATCGGCTTGTTCTCGACATAAGGCACCTTTTCGGTGACCTCGTTGCCGTCCTCGTCGGTGCTGGTCTGGTCGACCATCACCGCCAGCCCTTCCGCGGTGATCTGCTCGACCACCTTCTTGCGGGCCTCGAACCGGTCCAGCCCGCGCAGCTCGTCGGGGACGAGGTTCAGGGTATCGACCTCGTTCTCGGTGAAGTCCGCACCTTCGGCGATGGCCCGGGCGCGGGTGGCGCAGGCGGCGTAATCGGCGCCGTCGTCGCGCATGTGGCCCTTGGTATCCATGAGCCGGTACATCGGGATGTTGCCGCGCTTGGCGACCTCGTAGTCGTTGAAGTCATGGGCGCCGGTGATCTTCACCGCGCCCGAGCCGAAATTCGGATCGGGGTATTCATCGGTGATGATCGGGATCAGGCGGCGGTGTTCCTTGGGGCCGACCGGGATTTCGCACAGCTTGCCGACGATGGGGGCGTAGCGTTCGTCATCGGGATGCACCGCGACCGCGCCGTCGCCCAGCATGGTCTCGGGTCGGGTGGTGGCGATGGAGATGTAGTCGCGCTCTTCCTCAAGGATGACGTTCCCGTCCTCGTCCTTTTCAACGTAGGTGTAGGTCTGGCCGCCCGCGAGTGGGTATTTGAAGTGCCACATGTGGCCCGGGGTCTCGATATTCTCGACCTCGAGGTCCGAGATGGCGGTCTCGAAATGCGGGTCCCAGTTCACCAGCCGCTTGCCGCGGTAGATGAGGCCCTTGTTGTACATGTCCACGAAGACCTTGATCACGGCGTCGTGGAAGTTGCCGTCCTCGCCCTCGGGCGCGCCGGGGGCGCCGGACATCGTGAAGGCGTTGCGGTCCCAGTCACACGACGCGCCAAGGCGCTTGAGTTGGCCGATGATGGTGCCGCCGGACTGGGCTTTCCAGTCCCAGACCTGCTTGAGGAAATCCTCGCGGGTGAAATCGGTACGGCGCTTGCCCTCTTTGCCGAGTTCGCGTTCGACGACCATCTGCGTGGCGATGCCCGCGTGATCCTGCCCGGGCTGCCAGAGCGTGTCGAAGCCGCGCATCCGGTGCCAGCGGACAAGGATGTCCTGCAGGGTGTTGTTGAAGGCATGGCCCATGTGCAGGCTGCCCGTCACGTTGGGCGGCGGGATCATGATGCAGAAGGTCTCGTCGCGGCTGGCATTGGCGCCTGCGGCGAAGGCCTTGGAGTCTTCCCATGCCTTGGCAATGCGCGCCTCGGCTTCGTGAGCGTTGAAAGTCTTTTCCATCGGCATCGGATAGGGTCCCGTCTCTCTGGTCGCGGATGATCTAGCGAAGGACGCGGCGAAGGGAAACCCTTTGCGTGGCCTGCAGCACTGGACTCCGCGGGATCGGGCGGTAGTGTCGCGTCAAACGCGGCGGAATCGAGGGTGCCATGGACAAGTTCGGAAAAAGCCAACCGATGAAGCGGGTCGAGGATGTGCGATTCCTGACCGGGGCTGGGGGCTATGTGGAAGATGTGGCGCCTGGCGATGCGCTGCACGCGGTGTTTTTCCGCTCGCCGGTGGCCCACGCAGAGATCACGGGGCTGGGCCTGGACGAGGCCCGCGCGGTGCCGGGTGTTCACCTGATCCTGACGGCCGAGGACATGGAGGCGGCGGGCGTGAAGCTGGGGATGCGCGGCGTCCGCATGAAGAACCGCGATGGCAGCATGGGCGCGGGGCCGATGCGCCCGTTCCTGGCCAAGGGCAAGGTGCGCCACGTGGGTGAGCCTGTCGCCATTGTAGTGGCCGAGAGCCTTGCCGCCGCCAAGGATGCCGCTGAATTGATCGAGTTCGACTATGAGGAGCTGGAGGCCCACGTGACCCCGGTTCCGGGTGGCCCGACGCTCCATGACGAGGCGCCGGACAACGTGGCCTATGACTTCGTGCTGGGCGACGAGGAAGCCGTTGAAAAGGCCATCGCCGAGGCCGCGCATGTTGTGCGGATGCGGATCGACGACAACCGCGTCATGGTCGCCTCGATGGAGCCGCGCGGATGCCACGCGGAATGGGAAGACGGACGGTTGCATGTGTCCTTTGGCGGGCAGGGCGTGTGGGAGTTGAAATCCCACCTGGCCGAGAACTTCGGGTTGGAACCCGACCAGGTGCGTGTCTCGATCCCCGATGTGGGCGGCGGCTTCGGCATGAAGGGCATGTCCTACCCGGAGTATTTCGCGGTGGCTCAGGCCGCGCGGGCGCTGGGGCGCCCGGTGCGCTGGATGTCCGAACGAACCGAGGCGATGCTGTCCGATCAGGGCGGGCGCGACCTGGTGAACGAGACGGTTCTGGCCTTTGACAAAAACTTCAAGATCACCGCGTATCGCATTGAGAACATGTCGAATATGGGAGCCTACAACTCGCAGTTCGGGCAGGCGATCCAGTCCAACCTGTTCGCCCGGGTGCTGATGGGCACCTATGACGTGCAGACCACGTTCCTCAACACCAAGGGTATCTATACCAACACCGCGCAGGTGGATGCCTATCGCGGAGCGGGCCGGCCCGAGGCGATCTATGCGCTGGAACGCTCGATGGACAATGCCGCCCGGGTGCTGGGCGTGGACCCGTGGGAACTGCGCAAACGCAACTTCATCCCGGCCGATGCCTTCCCCTACGAATCCGCCACGGGCGAGCTGTACGACGTGGGCGATTTCATCAAGGTGCTGTCGCGGGCCGAGGCTGAGGCCGACAAGGCCGGGTTCGCGGCGCGTAAGGCTGCCTCCGAAAAGCGCGGCAAGCTGCGCGGCATGGGCCTGTCTTACTACATCGAGTCGATCCTCGGGTCCCCGGAGGAAGAGGTTGAGATCGAGTATTGCGAGGATGGCACGGTCAACATCTATGTCGGCACCCAGTCGAACGGGCAGGGGCACGAGACGGTCTATGCCAAGTTCCTGTCTGACCAGACCGGGATCCCGTTCGAGGCGATCCGCGTGATCCAGGGCGACAGCGACCGCATCGCCAAGGGCGGCGGCACGGGCGGGTCGCGCTCGGTCACCGTGCAGAACAACGTGACGCTTCAGGCTGTAGGCGCGATGACGGCGGCCTATGCCGAGTTCCTGGCGGGCGAGATGGGTGTCGATGCAGAAAAAGTCAGCTTCGATGACGAACGATTCCGGGCCGATGGCTCGAACCTGACGCCGACCTTCCTGGAGGCCGCCGAGATGGCCCGCGCCCAGGGGCGGAGCGATCTGCTGAACTTCAAGGAACATGCCAAGCTGCCGGGCCGCTCCTATCCCAACGGTGCCCATATCGCCGAGGTCGAGATCGACCCCGAGACCGGCGAGACGGAGCTTGTAAAATACACCGCCGTCGACGATTTCGGCAATCTCATCAGCCCGGTGCTGGCCGAGGGCCAGGTGCATGGCGGCGTCGCGCAGGGCGTCGGGCAGGCGCTGACAGAACGGGTGGTCTATGACGAAACCGGGCAGCTTCTGACGGCGAGTTTCATGGATTACGGCATTCCGCGCGCCGACGACCTGCCGCGGATTGCCTTCACCACCGAGCCGGTGCCCTCCACCGCCAATCCGATGGGCATGAAGGGCTGTGGCGAGGCCGGAACCGTCGGCGCCCTTGCCGCCGTCGCGAATGCGGTGTTGGATGCGGTATGGGACAAGGGTATCCGAAGCGTCGACATGCCCTTCACCCCGAACAGGGTCTGGTCGATGCTGAACGAAAAAACGAGTGCGCCTAACTGATCGCCTACGGGTCTGGCTCCGGCTTGGCCCGAAACTTGAAACGACTGCCGCGCTCTATTCCCGTGGGCGGGTCGATCATGTTGTGATCCTTGATGGCACCATGTCGAGCCTTGCCGAGGGCTATGAGACCAATGCCGGGATCACCTACAAGCTGTTGAGCGAGGTCGCCTCGGCGAAACATGTCTCGGTCCGCTACGAGGCGGGCGTGCAATGGCGTAGCTGGCGCCATGCGCTCGACGTGGTCGAGGGGCGCGGGATCAACCGCCAGATCCGCCGGGTCTATGGGTTCCTTGCCTCGCGCTATCGGCCTGGCGACCGGATTTTCCTGTTCGGCTATTCGCGCGGGGCCTATGCGGTGCGTTCGCTGGCGGGGTTGATCGATACGGTGGGGCTGCTGAAGCGCGAACATGCCACGGTGCGCAACATTCGGCAGGCCTATCGCCACTACCAGCTTGAATCCGACCGCGAGGTGATCACCGCGTTCCACAACGCGCATTGCCATCCCAAGGTGATGATCGAGATGGTGGGGCTGTGGGACACCGTAAAGGCGCTGGGGCTGCGGCTGCCCTTCGTCTGGCAATGGACCGAGGCCGAGCACCTGTTTCACAACCACCAGCTTGGCCCGTCGATCCGCCACGGGTTTCACGCCCTAGCGATGGACGAGACGCGCGAGGCCTATGCGCCGGTGCTCTGGGACTGTCCCGAGGGTTGGCACGGGGACGTGGAGCAGATGTGGTTCCGGGGCACCCATGGCGATATCGGCGGGCAACTCTTCGGCTTCAACGAGGCTCGCCCGCTGGCCAATATCCCGCTGGTCTGGATGCTGGAGAAGGCCGAGCGGTCCGGCCTGCCATTGCCGCCGGGCTGGCGGAGCCGGTTCCCGCAGGATCCGGCCGTGCCATCGGCTGGCTCGACTCGGGGCTGGGGCAAGCTGTTTCTTGCGCGCAAGCGCCGGGTGATCGGGCAGGACCGGTCCGAGGTGATCCACCCCTCGGCGCGGATGGACCGTCACGCCGCCCTGGAATTGGCAGCCAAATAGCCGGGCGTCAGCCCTTCATGATCATGCAGGTGGTGGAGCCGGTGGCATAGAGCTTGCCATCCTCCACGCCACGGATTTCGCCCCGCGACACCCCGGTCGAGCGACCGCCATGCTGGACCTCGCCAATCGCCTCGACCTCGGTTCCGGGCGGGATCGGGCGGGTGATGTTCACCTTGTATTCGAGCGTGGTGTAGAAGCTGCCCTTGGGCACTGTGGTCATCACCGCGCAGGCCATGCAACTGTCGAGCACGGTGCCATACCAGCCGCCGTGCAGCCCGCCCATCGGGTTCAGGTGCCGGAACTCGGGCGTGCCGCGGAAGACCACGCGCCCTTGCTCGACCGCGTGCAGAAGATAGTTCATCGGACCACAGATCGGCGGTGCCGAGATGTGGCCCGCAAGTACGCCCTGCATGAACTCCAGCCCAGACATCGAGAACAAAGTCTCGCGATCCGGCAGGTCGGCAGGCGTTTGCGCGATGAATTGAGCTGTCATTCGTGTCTCCGATAGCTTGGCGGACTAGCCGCCAAAGACCCTTGGAAGCCAGAGCGTGATCGCCGGGAACGCCAGCAGGACGCCCACGCGAAGGATTTCGGCCATGAAGAAGGGCGCGACGCCCTTGAACGTCTCGATCATCGGCGTGTCTTTGGCCATGGCCGAGATCACGAAGACGTTCATCCCCACCGGAGGTGTGATCAGCCCCAGTTCCACGACGATCAGCGCCAAGATCCCGAACCAGACCTTCAACTCCTCGGTGCTCATGCCGAAACCCGAACCCTCGGCCGAGATCTGGTAGATGCCGCCGTTGAGCTCGCTCAGGACCGGCCAGAAGAAGGGGATCACCAGCAGGATCATCGACAGGCTGTCCATCAGGCAACCCAGCAGGATGAGGGCGAACAGCAGCAGCACCATCACCAGCATCGGCGACATGCCGGAATTCGCGAACCAGGCCGCGGTTTCCTGCGGCAGGCCGATGCGCGACATGAAGATCTTCATCAACTCCGCGCCCAGCAGGATCAGGTAGATCATGCCCGAGGTCGACGCGGTCTCTTTCAGCGCATCCTTGAGCGCCGGCAGTTTCAGCGAGCCTTTGCCCCAGCCATAGATCCAGACAAGGAAGACGCCGACAGCGGCGGCGGGGGTGGGGTTAAAGAACCCGCCGTAGATACCGCCCAGCACGATGCCGAAGATGATCAGCACCGGGATGATGCCAAGCGTCGCCGCGATGAACTCCTCGCGGTTCGCTGCGCCGCCCTTGGGCCCTGCCTCGGGCCAGATCAGCACGTAGATCGCGATGGTCAGCAGGAACAGCACCACCGCCATCAGGCCCGGGATCATCGCGGCCATGAACATGGTCACGATATTGGCCTCGACGATGATCGCGTAGATGATCAGCACGACCGAGGGCGGGATCAGGATGCCCAGCACGCCACCCGCGGCCAGCGAGCCGGTCGCCAGCGCGCCCGAGTAGTTGTAGCGCTTGAGCTCGGGCAGGGCGACCTTGCCCATGGTCGAGGCCGTGGCGAGCGAAGAGCCGCAGACCGCGCCAAAGCCCGCGCATCCGGCAATCGCCGCCATCGCGGTGCCGCCGCGCATCCAGCCGAGCCATGCATTGGCGCCGCGGAACAGGGCCTGGCTCAGCCCGGCCTTCGAGGCGATCGCTCCCATCAGCACGAACATCGGCACGACCGAGAGGTCGTAGATCGAGAACTGCCCGTAGGCCAGGGTCTTGAGCTGGCTCATCAGCAGCATCGGGCCGTTGAGGATGGTGATGCCCACCCCGCCGACCAGGATCATGGCATAGGCGATGGGCATGCGAATGGCGATCAGCCCCACCAGAGCAACGAGGCTGGTGACGCCGAGGGCGATGGAATCCATCATTGAGCGGGTTCTCCGGTCTTGGCCTCGCGGCCATGGCGGATCAGGGTGATCAGGGAGGCAACGGCAAGCAGCAGCAGCGAGATCAGGATCGGCGGGAAAGCAAGCCAGATCGGAACCTGGAGGATGGCGGTCGTGTAGCCATAGTCCTTCTGGTCCCACATGCCTTCATACATCCGCCAGAGCAGCAGAACCGAGAAGCCGAGCGCCACGATCGAGGCCAGAAAGCCGAATATCCCAATCCAGCGCGGCGAGGCGTTCGCGGTGAAAATATCGGCGGTCACGTTCGCGCCGGTCAACTGGCAGTAGGGCAGGAAGGCGAAGGCCGCGATGGCCACACCCATCTGCGACATCTCGAAGTCGCCCGGGAACGGCACCCAGACCACCCCGCCGACGACCGAGATCACGTTCATCAGCACCACGGCCAAAAGAACAAAGCCCCCGAAGAGGGCCCATCCGTGGATCAGTTTTTCGGCGGCCCCGGTAAAACCGGGGCGCGCCTTCTGTGCTTGGTCAGCCATTACATCGAGCTGTGTTTTGCGATCAGGTCACGTGCCTTCTGAACCATCGCCTCGCCGTCGATGCCCTTGGCGGTCACATCGTCGACCCAGCGCTGGACGACCGGCTCGAGCGCGGTCTTGAACGCCTCGGTCTCTTCCTCGGTCAGCGTGATGTGCTCGTTGCCGGCCTTCACGGCCAGGCCGATGCCGAAATCGTCGGTGGCGCGCCAGACTTCGCCGACCTTGGCCCACCATTCCGGCCCCGAAGCGTCCTTGAACGCCTGCTGCACGTCGGCGGGCAGGCTGTTCCAGCGATCGGAGTTCATCGAGACCTGGAACGTCGTGGTGCCGAAACGGGCCCTGTCATGACCTTCGATCTGGTACTGGGTCTGCTCCTGGATCTTCAGCGGCGGGATGATTTCCCACGGGATGAAGGCCCCGTCCACGACGCCCTTCTGCAGCGCGGGCGGCAGTTCGGGAACCGGCATGGCAACCGGTGCGGCGCCAAGCGCTTCGATGATCCAGGCCCCGGTGCGGGTCGGGATCCGCATCTTCAGACCCTGCATGTCTTCGGGCGAGCGGACCAGCTTGTCGCGCATATGGATGCCCTGGCCGGCGTGGACGTGCAGGAACATGACCTCAACGCCCTTGTACTCCTCGCGCAGGTCGCTTTCGAACATGTCATAGAGGGCAAGGTTCGCCGCCACCGGGTCGTTCACATAGACGAAGGGCAGTTCCATGACCTCGGTCCGCGGGAACAGGCCAGGGGTGTAGCCGTTCACCGTCCAGACGATGTCGACAACGCCGTCGCGTGCCTGCTGGATCAGTTCCGGCGGGCGACCACCCAGCGACATGGCCGGATAGATCTCGATCTTCACCTTGCCGCCCGAGTTCTCCTCGACCTGGCGTGCCCAGGGTTCGAGCATCTTGGTCTGGGCCGGGGCCTGGGCCGGCAGAAGGTGGTGCAGTTTGAACGTGTATTCCTGCGCAAATGTGGCAGTCGCGCCTGCCATTGCGATGACGGATGCGGCCAGAGCCGTTCCGATCTGGTTAAGTCTCATGTTTTCCTCCCATGGATGAGACAGTGTGTCGGGAAACTTAGCCTAACACGCCCGATTCACAAGTCTGCGGGGAAGATAATTGACATGGAAAATTATTCTTGGTTCGCAAAGAGGTGGCGTGGGGCCCGAAGAAATTCCGACTCGTTGTCGGAGAGGGCCTTGGTGCGCTCACGAGCGGCAGGAAGTTCCAAGACGCGGCCTGGATTCCGTCGTGAACAAAGACCTTGGATTTTGATCCAATCATGGTTCCGGCCCTTGGCGAGCGGAGCGTAGACTGCACCCTGAACATCTGAACCGTTCAACTGCTCACCAGCGGGTGCGAGGATCGAACGGATTGCTGCCAAAGCTTTTGGCGGGCCGGGTTCCACCGAGGCAAGCGCGAATCTGGCGTGAAAGTCCGATAAAAGTCCGATGGAATTCCGATAGTTTTCCGATTTGGGATTCAGGGCTGATCGAGGGCAGGAGGGCACCTGACATCTGGAGGAGGTGTCAGGCTTCCAGCATTGCGTTCAGCGTCTGCGCGCGGGCGTCCGCCTCGGCGCGGCTCCGGGCCAGGACAAACCCCGTGCAAACGCTTGCGCCCTCGGCCGCGGCAAGGAGAGAGCCGTCGAGAACACGTGTCGGAACGAACCATCCAGGCAGTACAGGTCTCCTTCGCGTTCCGGCATGAAGCGCTCGACAATCAGTTCTTCTCGTTGCCAGACTCAGTCGGGCACCTCGCGAATTGATTGCAAGACGGGGTAGACCTTCTTTGGCAGCGCATGTGCCCATTTCCAGTTGACCCGTGCTAAGCGCCTTTGCGCACTTTGCATCTATTGCAACGGCTTTGCCTTCTGACGTTTTTCGGGCTCGCCAAAGTAGTTCAGGTTCGACTTCACGATAACCGCGCCACCCCAAGGATCATCTCGCCCCAGCATGAGGCTGGAATATCGGCGCTTGGAAATGTCCAGAACCTCGCCGTTCAGGACCCGCGTGCCGGCCGGAGCGCTTGGAAGCTGCGACTTGTCGAGGCGTGTCTGGTTTTGGTGGAGGATGCAGAGGTCTGCCTGTTTTTCAAATGAATCACCAACCGAAACCGTCAGGCCCATATCTTTCCACAGGTCTCGGAGGCAGCTCAGAACATACATGACCTCAAGCTTGCGACCCAGATGGGAAACGCTGATCAAGGGCATGGAGACTTCCCTGAATTTGTCTTGAACCTTTTCGACCGCAAGATGCGATATCCTTTCTCCTGCACACCGAAGATTTGGCACGCAGAAAAGATGGTGCCCGCGGCGAGACTCGAACTCGCACGGCCTTCCGGCCTAGGGATTTTAAGTCCCCTGTGTCTACCATTCCACCACGCGGGCACGTTGGACGCGGCGGAGCATAGTCACTGCGCGCGGGGTGGCAAGCGCCTGATCACGGGCTTGGCTGCCATCTCGCGCTTGACCGGCGGTGAGGCAAAGGCCAACTGTGGCGCATGTTTCCGATCCGCGATCACAACCCGTCCACCGGCACGCCTTTCATCACCTATGCGCTGATCGTGGTGAACGTGCTGGTGTTCCTGTCCTATTGGCCGCTGGTGGCCGAGCCCTACCTGGCGCAGCGGATGATCGGGAATTTCGCGCTGTTTCCCGCGGCGGTGAGTTCGGGGTACGAGGTCCACACGCTCGTGACTTCGATGTTCCTGCATGGTGGTTTGCTGCACCTGGCGGGGAACATGCTGTTTCTGTGGATTTTTGGCGACAACCTGGAAGAGGAACTCGGGCACATCGGCTTCCTGATCTTCTACCTGGTCAGCGGGATTGGGGCCGGGCTGGCACAGGTACTGGCCGATCCTTCGTCGACGATTCCGACCGTGGGCGCTTCGGGGGCGATTGCCGGAGTTATGGGAGCTTACCTGCTGCTGTATCCGCGCGCCCGGGTCGATGTGCTTTTCATCTTTTTCGTGTTCTTCAAGGTCTTCCCTATGCCGGCCTGGATCATGCTGGGTGTCTGGTTCGCGCTGCAACTTGTGAACGGGATCGGGGCGGACATGTCCGGCGGCGGGGTTGCCTATTGGGCCCATGCGGGTGGGTTCATCGTCGGGTTTCTGTATATCCTGCCGCGTTGGCTGCGCCTTGGCGGCCCTGCGTACTGGAGCCGCACCCACGGCCATCCCCCGAACCCGGAGGCAACCTACCGGGTGGTTCGGACCAGCATTCCGAAGGTCAGGCGGCGCTGACGCGCGGCGTTCAGCCCCGGATCACCTTGGCGAAGGTATCGAAGATCGGTTCGTTGGCGGCGATGACCTCGCCATCCGACAGGATATCGCCATCTTCGCGGATCGGCTGCACCATGCCGCCGGCCTCGCGTACGATCAGGATGCCCGCGGCGATATCCCAGGCGTTCAGGCGCCGTTCCCAGAACCCGTCGTAGCGGCCAGCCGCCACATAGGCGAGGTCCAGCGCCGCGGCGCCCCAGCGACGAACACCCGCACAGGCGGGCAGCAGGCGGCCAAGATCCTTCAGCGTGTCGGGCAGGTCCGGACGGCCGCCGAAGGGCAGGCCGGTGGCGAAGATCGCCTCGATCATCTTGTTGCGGCCCGAAACCCGCAGGCGGCTTTCGTTCAGCCAGGCGCCCGCGCCTTTTTCGGCGATGAACATCTCGTCCTTGGCCGGATCGAAGATCACGGCGGCGACGATCTCGCCCTTGTGCTCGAGTGCGATGGAGACCGCCCAATGGGGAAGCCCGTGCAGGAAGTTGGTGGTGCCGTCCAGCGGGTCCACGATCCAGCGGCGAGTGGGGTCCGCGCCTTCTTCGGCGGCGCTTTCCTCACCGACCCAGCCGTAGTTGGGCCGCGCGCCCATCAACTCGGTCTTGATGATGTTTTCCGCGGCCAGGTCGGCACGGCTCACGAAGTCGCCCGCGCCCTTCATCGAGACCTGGAGGTTTTCCACCTCGCGGAAGTCCTTCACGAGGCTACGGCCCGCTTTGCGCGCGGCCTTGATCATGATGTTGAGATTGGCGCTGCCCTGCATCGTCCGGCTCCGGTTTGACAAGAACGGGCGTATACGCGGGGTGGGCGCCGATGCCAAGGGGGCGCGGATGCTTCATCTTGGCGCGAATACCGGCTTTGCGCCGGATCACTGGCGTTGCAGCTTGATCGGGATGGTGCGCGCCAGCTTCAGCAGGTTCGCCATGTAGGGCTTGGTGGCGTCCTCGGTGCGGGTCGCCGCATAGAGCCGCCGGGTCAGCCCGTCCTTGGTGATCGGGCGGGTGACATAGTCCGAATGGTACTTCACCTCGCGCACGACCCAGTCCGGCAGGACCGCCACGCCCCGGTTCGAGGCGACCAGCAGCAGGATCACCGCGGTCAGCTCCACCTGGCGCACGCCGCGCGGTTCGACCTTGGCCGGGGTCAGCAACTGGCTGAAGATATCAAGGCGGCTGCGTTCCACCGGGTAGGTGATAAGCAGCTCGTCGCGGAAATCCTCGGCCTCGATATAGGGTTTCGCGGCCAGCGGATGCTGTGACGAGGCGACGAACACCGGCGCGTAATCGAAAAGCGGATTGAAGGTGACGCCGTCCAGGTCCTCGGGGTCCGAAGAGACGACAAGGTCTACCTCTTCCCGTTGCAGGGCGGGCAGGGCACCGAAGGCAAGGCCAGGGCGGATGTCCACGTCCACGTCAGGCCAGGACTTGCGGAATTCCTCCAGCACCGGGAAGAGCCATTCGAAACAGGCGTGGCATTCGATGGCGATATGCATCCGGCCAGACTTGCCCGAGCGCAGGCTGCGGAAATCCTCTTCCAGCGCCTCGACCTCGGGCAGGACCTTCTCGGCCAGTTTCAGAAGGCGCATCCCTGCCGCCGACAGGCGCAAGGGCTTGGAACGACGCACGAAAAGCTCCACGCCCGCCTGATCCTCAAGCCCCTTCACCTGGTGAGAGAGGGCCGATTGCGTGATGTTCAGTTGGTCGGCCGCACGGGCCAGGCCGCCCGCGTCATGGATGGCCTTGATGGTGCGCAGGTGGCGGAATTCCAGGTGCATGTTGAGGCGGACAGCATGATGATGATGAATATTATGAATTTGTCTCACATCAGGGTCCGTGGGACAAGGGGGCAACAACAAGTCAGGATTCCTTTCGATGAAGACCCCCCGCGTTTCTTTCGAGTTCTTTCCGCCGCAATCGCTCGAGGCGTCGTTTCGCCTGTGGGATACGGTCAACGTGCTGGCGCCGCTGCGCCCGAATTTCGTGTCCGTGACCTATGGCGCCGGGGGGACCACCCGCAAGCTGACCCACGAGGCCGTCAGCACCATCGGCCAGCACTACGGGCTGAACGTGGCCGCGCACCTGACCTGCGTAGATGCCTCGCGCGAAGAAACGCTCGAGATCGCCGAAGCCTATGCCGCCGCGGGCGTGACCGAGATTGTGGCGCTGCGGGGCGATCCGCCGAAAGGGCAGGGCGCGTTCCGGGCGCATCCCGACGGTTTCGCCAGTTCCGAGGAACTGGTCTCGGCCCTGGCCGCGACCGGCAAGTTCAACATCCGGGTCGGCGCCTATCCCGATCCGCATCCCGAGGCTGCGTCGAACACCTCGGACGTGGATTGGCTGAAGCGCAAGATCGACGCGGGCGCGTCCTCGGCGATCACCCAGTTCTTCTTTGAGGCCGAGACCTTCTTCCGCTTCCGCGATGCCTGCGAGAAGGCGGGGATCGACGCGCCGATCATCCCCGGCATCCTGCCGATCGAGAATTGGGACGGCGTGAGGAAATTCGCCGCCCGCTGCGGCGCGTATACCCCCGAATGGCTGGACGAAGCCTTCGAGGCCGCCAAGCGCGACAACCGGCATGACCTTCTGGCCACCGCCATCGCGACGGAGCTTTGCACCGAGTTGATGGAAGGCGGGGTGGAAGATCTGCATTTCTACACGCTGAACAAGCCGCAACTGACCCGCGACGTCGCCCATGCGCTGGGCGTTACCCCCACCGTGGCGCTGGAGAATGTCGCCTGAGGCAAACGGTCCTTACGGAACGAAAAACGCGGCCCCCGGGGCCGCGTTTTGTTTTGAAGCCTTTGACGCGAGGCGTCAGGTCCGTACGCCTGCGAACCGGCTCTGCCAGTCCTCGCGTTCTTCGTCGGCGATCTTGCGGAAGAGGTTCTCGGGCACGGTGAAGTCGTGATCCGCGGGCAGGGCGGTTGCGATCTCGGACAGGCTTGTGGGCCAGCTTGCGTCTTCGGTCTTCATCGCGCTCAACATCGCGTGCGAGGCATCGGGTATGAACGGGGCCGAGATCACGCCATAGGCGCGGATCAGGTTCAGCGCGAGGCGCACGATGGCGGCGGCCTTTGCCGGGTCTTCCTTGAAGACGGCCCAGGGCGCGGCGTCCTGCAGCCACTCGTTGCCCATCGCCCAGAGCGACCGCAGCGCGGCGGCGGCCTTGCGGACCTCCATCGCCTCCATATGGGTGGCATAGGCGGCAAGGGTCTCGTCGAAGCCCTGCAGCTTGGCCATGATGGCCGCGTCCACCTCGCCGCCTTCGGGCACGGTCTCGCCGAACTTGGAGCGGCAGAACTTGGTGACGCGGCTGGCGAAGTTGCCCAGCACGTCGGCCAGGTCCTTGTTGACACTGGCCTGGAAGTTCTCCCAGGTGAATTCGCTGTCGGAATTCTCGGGCGCGTGGCTCAGCAGCCACCAGCGCCAGTAATCGGCGGGCAGGATCTCCAGCGCCTGGTCCATGAAGACGCCGCGGCCCTGGCTGGTCGAGAACTGACCGCCGTCATAATTCAGGTAGTTGAAGGACTTGATGTAATCCACCAGTTTCCACGGCTCGCCCGATCCCATGATCGTGGCCGGGAAGCTGAGTGTGTGGAAGGGCACGTTGTCCTTGCCCATGAACTGGGTATAGCGCACGTCTTCGGCGCCCTTGTCGGTGCGCCACCAGCGTTCCCAGGCCTCGTCCGACAGGCCCTGTTCGTCGGCCCATTCCTTGGCGCAGGCGATGTATTCGATGGGGGCGTCGAACCAGACGTAGAAGACCTTGCCCTCCATGCCTGGCCAATCCTCGTCGCCCTTCTTGACCGGCACGCCCCAGTCCAGGTCGCGGGTGATGCCGCGGTCCTGTAGCCCGTCGCCGTCGTTCAGCCATTTCCTGGCGATCGAGGTCGTCAGAACCGGCCAGTCGGTCTTTTCGTCGATCCACGCGTTCAGCTTGTCGCGCATGGCGGACTGGCGCAGGTAGAGGTGCTTGGTCTCGCGCACTTCCAGATCGGTGGAGCCGGAAATGGCCGAGCGTGGATCGATCAGGTCGGTGGGATCAAGCTGCTTGGTGCAGTTCTCGCACTGGTCGCCCCGGGCCCTGTCATAACCACAGTTCGGGCAGGTGCCCTCGATATAGCGGTCGGGCAGGAAGCGCCCGTCGGCCTTGGAATAGACCTGCTTTTCGGTAACTTCGCGGATCAGCCCGGCCTCGGCCAGTTTCCCGGCGAAATGCTGGGTCAGCGCCCGATTCTGAGCGCTGGAGGAACGGCCGAACTTGTCGAAGGACAGGCGGAACCCGTCCGAAAGCTCTTTCTGGACGCCCCACATCTCGGCGCAATACTCGTCCACGGGCTTGCCCGCCTTGGCGGCGGCCAGTTCCGCCGGGGTGCCATGTTCGTCCGTGGCGCAAAGGAACAGCACCTCGTGGCCCCGTGCCCGCAGGTAACGGGCGTAGAGGTCGGCCGGAAGCTGGCTTCCGACCAGGTTGCCCAGATGCTTGATCCCGTTGATGTAGGGAATCGCCGAGGTGATGAGATGCCGTGCCATATGCGCGTGCTCCGTGTCCTGAGTTGCGCGTTCCTTAGCGCATGGCTTTCCGGGTTTCTAGCGCTGGTCGTGATTGGGCAAACCCATGGGGCCGCGCCACCGGGAACGATTTCCGGCACCTAGTCTGCAAGCACGATGTCGGCCAAGATGTCGAGGCCGATTGTGTCGTCGACGCTGTCGGCAAACCCGTCCGCACCAAAGGCGCTGCGGCTGACCTCTCCGGACATCAGAACGATCAACCGGCTCAGGTCTTCGGGTGGCGTCTCGGTCCGACGGCCGAGCTTGGCGTCGAGAGAAATGGGCCGCGTGACGCCGCGAATGGTGATCTCGCCCTCGATGGTCGCCGCGACACCGCCGTGAAAAATGACGCGGCTGCTTTCGAAGCTGATGAGCGGATAGGTCTCGGTGTCCAGAACCGGGGTGCTGTGCATCGCCACGGTCGCGGGGATCGATGCGGCGCGGGCGCGGTCTGCCTCGATCGTGACACGCACGCGCGAGGCGGGGATGTTTTGCGGATCGATGACCACGAAGGCCGACCGAACCGGCATCTGCCCGGAATAATCGCGGCCCAGAAAGCTGTAGGTGAATCCGACCGAGGACGCCGCTTCGTCAAGCTCATAGCGCAGCGGTTCCGCCTGCGCCGGGATTGCGCAGAGAAGACCCAGAAGCACGGTTGCAAAGAGGCGCGTCATGGGCCCAAGGATACCCCCTTGGGCCGCATTCTGCCTGTCATTTCTGCGTGAGCGGTTTCGCTCAGGCCTTCTCGGTGATCGTCGTCACCACCGGGGAAAGCCCTTCGACCTCGACCGTGACCGTGTCGCCGGGAACCAACGGCCCGACGCCCGCCGGGGTGCCGGTGTAGATCAGGTCACCTGGTGCCAGTTCGATTGAGCGCGAGATGTACGAGACCACCTCGGGCACCGACCAGATCAGCTCGGTCAGGTCGGCGTCCTGGCGGACCTCACCGTTGACCGTCAGCCGGATGAACCCCTTGGAGGGGTGGCCCACCTCGCTGGCGGGATGCAGCGCGCCGCAGGGGGCAGAGCGGTCGAAGCCCTTGGACCAGTCCCACGGGCGGGCCATGCGCTTGGCTTCGTTCTGCAGGTCGCGGCGGGTCAGATCGTTGCCCGAAGCATAGCCCCAGACGTGATCCAGCGCCTCGGCCTCGGAGATGTCGCGCCCGCCCTTGCCGATGGCGACCACCAGTTCCGCCTCGTGATGCAGGTTCTCGGTATCCGGCGGATAGGGGATCGAGGCGCCGTCCTCGACAACCACGTCGGCAGGCTTGGTGAAGAAGAACGGCGGCTCCCGATCCGGGTCCTTGCCCATCTCGCGGGCGTGGGCGGCGTAGTTGCGCCCGACGCAGAAGATCCGGCGCACCGGAAAGCGCTGGTCTGATCCGGCAATGGCGATGCTGGCAGGCGGCGCGGGCTGGAAAACGAAATCGGTCATCGGCTGTCCCTCTCAAAGCGCGTATCTGGCGCAGGAACCTACGTCGAACCGCGTCGAGCGCAAGTGGTGTTGTGCGACGCCGCGTGAATGCGATAGCTGGACGTGGCAGACGGAGGTTCCCATGAAACGTTCCCAGATCAACGATATCCTGAAAGAGGCCGACGCCTTCATCCGCGCGCACGGGATGATCCTGCCGCCTTTCGCCTATTGGTCGCCCGAAGAGATGCGGACCCGCACCAAGGGCGACAGCCGGATGATCCGTGATCACCGGTTGGGCTGGGACATCACCGATTATGGGCAGGGCCGGTTCGATGAGCTGGGCCTCGTTCTGTTTACGGTCCGCAACGGGCGGCTGTCGGAACTGAACGCGGGCAGGGGGATGATCTATGCCGAGAAGCTGCTGATCTCGGACGAAAATCAGGTCTCTCCCATGCACCGGCACAACATCAAGACCGAAGATATCATCAACCGTGGCGGCGCCACGCTGGTGCTGGAACTCTTCAAGGCTGCGGAGGATGGCAGCATCGACCCGGAGGCTCAGGTGAACCTGTTGACCGACGGAACCGAGCGCAGCCTGCCCGCCGGTGGACTACTGAAGCTGGCGCCGGGAGAAAGCGTCACGCTGGAACCCGACTGCTGGCACGCCTTCTGGGGCGAGGGCGGGCGCGTGCTGATCGGCGAGGTCTCGACCGTCAATGACGACCTGACCGACAACGTCTTCCGCGAGCCCATCGGCCGCTTCGCAACCGTCGAGGAAGACACCGACCCGCTGCACCTTCTGGTCTCGGATTACGACGACTGGCTTGCGTGATGTGACCACGCGTCACCGCGAGCGCTGGGCACAAGCGGGTTGACCTTCGGCGGCGCAGCGCCTTTTGTGAGCCGAAAAGCCAAGGGGGACTTTCCATGAAATTCGTGAGATTCGGCGCACCCGGTTCCGAACGGCCCGGCGTTCTGGATGACGAGGGGCGGATTCGCAGCCTCGCGGGGGTGATGGATGACGTGGCGGGCGAGGCGCTGTCGCGCCTGGGCGACATCAACCCCAGCGACCTACCCGTGGTGGAAGGCGACCCGCGCATCGGCCCCTGTGTCGGTGGGGTGGGCAAGTTCATCGCCATCGGCCTGAACTTCTCGGACCATGCCGAGGAGGCGGGTATGGAGCCGCCGTCCGAGCCGATCGTCTTCATGAAGGCGACCTCCTCGATCTGCGGGCCCAATGACGGGATCACCATCCCGCGCGGCTCGGAAAAAACCGATTGGGAGGTGGAACTGGGCGTGGTGATCGGCAAGACCGCCAAGTACCTGAGCGCGGACGAATGCCTCGACTGCATCGCGGGCTTCTGCATCGTCAACGATGTGTCCGAGCGCGCCTACCAGCTAGAGCGAGGCGGCCAGTGGACCAAGGGCAAGAGCTGCGACAGCTTCGGCCCGGTCGGCCCCTGGCTGGTGACCCCGGACGAGGTGGGCAACCCGCAGAACCTGGACATGGAACTAAAGGTCAATGGCGAGGTCATGCAGACCGGCAATACCTCGAAGATGATCTTCGAGGTGGGTCATATCCTGTCCTACCTCAGCCAGATGATGACCCTGCACCCGGGCGACATCATCGCCACCGGCACGCCCCCGGGCGTGGGCATGGGCATGAAGCCGCCGCAGTTCCTTGCGGCGGGGGACGTGGTGGAACTGTCGATCGACAAGCTGGGCACCCAGCGGCAGGACGTGACGGCCGATTAGGCCGCCTGCTTCCGCTGCCGGGTGAAAAGGGCGAGCATGTCGTCGTAGAACTGCTCACGCAGGTCGGGGCGTTCCATCATGACCTCGTGCTCGCCGCCTTCCATGAGGTGAAGCTGCCCATCCGGCCAACGTCCCATTCGGTCATGCACGGCGCTGCGGTCGACGATCTTTTCTTCGGTGCCAAGGAATGTCGCGGTGGGGATCGCCGGGCTGGGCTGGCGCGCAAGGTGCCGGATTTCCACCAGGGCCTCGTGCAGCCAGTGCAGGCTCGGCCCGCAAAGTGCCAGTTCCGGATGCGCGTCAAGCTGGCGCTGCATGTAGGCGAACATCTCGGGGTCGGTGGTCAGGGCGTTGCCCTCGAACGGCTGTACCTTGACATAGGCGTCCTCGGCCGTGGTCGGGGTCAGCTGGTGGCCCATGCGGACTTGCCGCGCGGACCATGTGAGGGCCCAGGCAAAGGGTCGGAGCACCGGATTCATCAGGATGCCCCACATGGGCGCCGTGAATATGGCCGCCTGGAACGGGCTGCCCTCGATCAAGGTGCGCAACCCGATTCCGCCACCCATGGAGTGGCCAATCATGTAATAGGGCTTGGGCAGGTCGAGCTTTTCCAGCAGCGCGAACATCATCTTGGCGTCAAGCTGGTAGTCGGTGAACCGCCCCACGTGGCCGACCTTGAGTTCGTCCATCAACCGGTCCGCAAGGCCTTGGCCGCGCCAGTCTATGGCCAGCGTGTGATAGCCCCGCTCGGCGAAGTCCTTGGCCGTGCGGCCGTATTTCTCGGAATATTCGGTGCGACCGGGAAAGACCACGATGGTGCCTTGGTCGCCGCCGGGCCAGTGGACGAACCGGACACGAACGCCATCCTCGGCCCGGGCCCAGAAAGCGCGACCGCCGCGCGGCCCTTCGGCCACGTCATCGAAAAGGGGTGCGTCGTCAAACATCAGCTCAGAACGGAGCCCAGTTGCATAGCCATTCCCATGTCTCCGTCCACCGACAGTTTACCAGACATGAAGGCCGCTGTGGGATTCAATTCGCCATCCAACAGGGATTTGAACGTGTCGGCATCCGCCGTGAGCGTGACATCGGCATCTTCGTCACCGGCATGAACGCCGCTGCCATCGATGACGATGGAGCCTTCGCCCTCGATCACGAACTTCGCACTTCCGGCGAATCCATCGGCCAGCTTGTCCGCCAAGGCGGCGACAGCCGCGTCAATCACGTCGCTCATTGAAAATCTTTCCCTTTTCACGTCACGGGAATGCTATCGCCAAACCCGGATGTTGCGCTACACTGATGATCGTTATGAGCAAGATTGCGCAACTTCTCAAATATGCCGTTACGGCACTCGTATTTCCGGTAGGGTTTTCCTTACCCGGGGTGGCCTTTGCTCAAAGCGATGACATTGACCTGCTGTTCGAGGAATTGCGGACCACGGATCCGGCCTCGGTCATGATGATCGAGGATGAGATCTGGATGCTATGGTCGCAATCCGGGTCGCCCGCGATGGACCTGCTGCTGGAACGTGGCCGCGAGGCGATGGACCAGGACGATTTCGGCCTTGCGGTCGAACATCTGACGGCGCTGGTCGACCATGCCCCCGATTTCGCGGAAGGATACCATGCGCGCGCCACGGCCTATTACCGCGAAGGCCTCTATGGCCCGGCGCTGGCCGATATCATGCAGACTTTGGAGCTCAACCCTCGGCATTTCGGGGCAATGACGGGCCTTGCGCTCATATTCGAGGAACTCGGCTACCCTGATGAGGCGCTTGCCGCCTATCGGGAGGTGAAGGCTATACATCCGCAACAACGCGACCTAGATGAAGCCATAGAACGCCTTGAACGAATGACGGGCGGCGAGACGCTCTGACGCGCAGAGGATTGGCCATGGCCGAGCAGTCGAGGATCACCGCGGTCCTGGGCCCGACGAATACCGGCAAGACGCATTACGCCATCGAACGGATGCTGGGGCACCGGACGGGGGTTATCGGCCTGCCGCTGCGGCTTCTGGCGCGCGAGGTCTATGACAAGATCGTTGCCCTGCGCGGCCCCTCGGTGGTGGCGCTGGTCACCGGTGAAGAGCGCATCGTGCCCGAGCGCACCCAGTACTGGGTCAGCACCGTGGAGGCCATGCCCGAGGGCATCGGAGCCGATTTCGTTGCGGTGGACGAGATCCAGCTTTGCGCCGATCCCGAACGGGGCCATGTCTTCACCGACCGCCTGATGCGCGCGCGGGGTCAGCACGAGACCCTGTTCCTGGGTTCTGACACCATGCGCAGCGCCATCGCCGCGATCGAGCCGCGCGCGCAGTTCGTCCGGCGGGAGCGGTTCTCGGAGCTGGTCTATGCCGGGCAGAAGAAGATCAGCCGCCTTGCGCCGCGCTCGGCCATCGTGGGGTTCTCGGTCGAGAACGTCTATGCCATCGCGGAACTGCTGCGCCGTCAGAAGGGCGGGGCGGCGGTGGTCATGGGGGCGCTCTCGCCGCGGACGCGTAACGCGCAGGTGGAGCTTTATCAGAATGGCGACGTGGATTACCTGGTGGCCACCGATGCCATCGGGATGGGCCTGAACCTCGACATCAACCACGTGGCGTTTTCCTCGACCACCAAGTTCGACGGACGCCGAATGCGGCCCTTGCACCCGAACGAACTGGCGCAGATCGCCGGGCGTGCCGGGCGGCATATGAATCACGGCAGTTTCGGCGTGACCGGTGAGGCCGGGCCCCTGTCCGACGAGGTGGTGACCGCGATCACCGAACACAGTTTCACGCCCGTGCGGAAGCTTCAGTGGCGAAATGCCGCTCTGGAATTCGGCACTGCCGAGCGGCTGATCGCCTCGCTCGAGGCCGGAACCGATGATCCCTGGTTGACGCGGGCGCGTGAGGCGGATGACCTGATCGCGCTGAAATCGCTGGCCGAGGCACCCGACATCCGGATGCGCTGCAACAGCCCGCACGACGTGAAACTGCTGTGGGACGTGTGCCGGATTCCCGATTTCAGGGGGATTTCCGCGGGCGAACACGCGGGGATGCTCGAACGGATCTACGGCTTCCTGCACGAATTCGGGCGTGTGCCCGACGATTGGCTCGCGCGGCAGGTGAAACGCATCGATCGGACCGATGGTGAAATCGACGCCCTGTCCAAACGATTGGCATATATCCGCACATGGACCTATGTCGCGCAGCGAAAGGGCTGGGTTGATGATGAAAGACATTGGCGTGGCGAGACTCGCGCGGTAGAAGACCGCCTGTCGGATGCGCTTCATGGGGCGCTGACCAAACGATTTGTCGATCGGCGGACGAGCGTACTGCTCCGCCGGTTGAAGCAGAAGGAGAGCCTGGTGGCTGAGGTGAATGACAAGGGTGAAGTGACCGTCGAAGGTCAGTTCGTGGGGCGTCTGGAAGGTTTCCGTTTTCGTCAGGACGCTTCGTCCTCGCCGGATGAGGCAAAAACCCTGCGGCAGGCGAGCCTTCAGGCCCTGAAGCCCGAGTTCCACCTGCGCGCGGACCGGTTCTACAACTCGCCCGATACCGAGATCGACTTCACCGAGCAGGGCGGCCTCATGTGGGGCGAGAACGCCGTTGGAAAACTGGTGCCCGGTGCCGATCCGCTGAAGCCCCAGGTCGAGGCCTTCGTGGACGAAGAGGCCGGGCATGACGTGGCCGAGAAGGTCAAGCGCCGCCTGCAGCACTTCATCGACCGCCGCGTGGCGACCGCGTTCGAGCCGCTGATCAACATGCAGCGCGACGAGACGCTGACCGGCCTGGCCCGTGGCTTTGCCTTCCGGATGATCGAGGGGATGGGCATCATCCCGCGTGAAAAGATCGCCGCCGAGGTCAAGGAACTGGATCAGGATGCCCGCGGCGTTCTGCGCAAGCACGGCATCCGCTTCGGCCAGTTCACGATCTTCATGCCGCTTCTGCTCAAGCCCGCGCCCACGCGTCTTCGTCTGGTGCTGTGGTCGCTGGCCAATGGCTTCGACGAGTTTCCCGAAAGCCCGCCGCCGGGTCTGGTAACCGTGCCGGTCGTCAAGGATGCGCCCGAGGGCTATCACACCATGTCGGGCTACCGGCAGGCAGGCGAACGGGCCATCCGTATCGACATGCTGGAACGCCTGGCCGACATGCTGCGCGCAGAGGACAGCCGCGGTGGGTTCGAAGCCAAGGCTGACATGCTGTCGATCACCGGTATGACGCTGGAGCAATTCGCGAACCTGATGGACGGCTTGGGCTACAACGCCGAAAAAGGCGAGCGGCCCAAGGTCAAGGCCCAGCCGGCGGCGACCGAGGCGGAAGTGAAACCTGCCGAGGGTGCAGCCGAAGAAAGCGCGACGGCAGAGGAATCCCCGGCCGAACAGCCGGTCGAAACCGCGCCCGAGAGCGCAGAAACACCTGAAGAGGGTGCTGCCTCGGGCGAGGCTGAGATCGAGGTCTTCTATACCTTCACCTGGCGCGGCCGGGCCCGGACAGAGCGCAAGGGCGGCGGACGCCCCGCCGCCAAGGGTGGCAAGCGAGGTGACAAGCCGCGCGGCAAGGGCAAGGGCGGCAAGCCCGGTCCGAAGGGGCCGAAAGCCTTCGAGGCGCGCCCGCCCAAGAAAGACAAGATCGATCCCGACAACCCGTTTGCCGCGGCACTCATGGGGCTCAAGGACAAGTCCTGAGTGGAGCCGAAGGGCGACAAGATACGCCTGGACAAGTGGCTCTGGTTCGCGCGGTTCTTCAAGACGCGCGGACTGGCCACCCGCATCGTGGCGGGCGGTCATGTGCGGGTGAACTCCGCGCATGTGACGAAAGCCTCCCACGCGGTGGGACCGGGGGATACTTTGACCTTTCCCCAGGGCAACCGCATCCGGGTCGCGCGGATCCTGTCGGTGGGTACGCGCCGCGGCCCCGCGACCGAGGCGCAGACGCTGTACGAGGATCTGACGCCCGAGCCGGACCCTGTTCCGAAATCCCCCGGTTTCGAGGGAAAAGGTCGTCCGACCAAGAAAGATCGCCGCAAGCTCGATCTTTCGCGCAGGCAGGCGCTTGATTGATCCGGTTTGCTGCTCTAGCTAGGCGTCAAACGGAATTCGAAGAACGCGCATGACCTATATCGTCACCGACAACTGCATCGCCTGCAAATACACCGACTGCGTCGAGGTTTGCCCCGTGGACTGTTTCTACGAGGGTGAGAACATGCTGGTGATCCATCCCGACGAATGCATCGACTGCGGTGTGTGCGAGCCCGAATGCCCCGCCGACGCGATCCGGCCCGACACCGAGCCGGATATGGAAAAGTGGGTCGAGTTCAACCGCAAATACTCTGAGCTCTGGCCGGTGATCATCACCAAGAAAGACCCGCTGCCCGAGGCTGAAGAGCGCGATGGCGAAGACGGCAAGCTGGACAAGTACTTCTCGGAAGCCGCGGGCGAGGGCGGCTGATAGCTGATTCGCCGTTTTGACCGTTTGATCCAGATTCGGCGGGCGGCACGACGGGCCAAAATGCCATAAGTTTCTGGGTTTTCTTGCGATTCCCGCGCGGGAATCGCGTGATGCTGGAAAATTGCGCCCGGTTGTGCTAAATATCCTTCCAGACATGCTAAACAGATTGCACCATCCTCAGCGCCCACAGCCTGCGGCTGGTGTTTTAGCGGCAGATGACAAGGTTGCCCGGGGGCGCAAGTTACCCGTATGGCTTTGTCGCCGTTTTTTGGGGGCCCTTCGAGGTTAACTACTACACATGAGCAAATCCAAGAAAACTGAGTTCCGTCCTAACGAGTTCGTCGTGTATCCCGCCCATGGTGTTGGGAAGATCGTCTCGATTGAGGAACAGGAAATTGCCGGGCTGACGCTCGAGCTTTTTGTGATCTCCTTTGAAAAGGACAAGATGACCCTGCGTGTTCCCACGAACAAGGCCGTCGAAGTGGGCATGCGCTCGCTCTCGTCGCCCGATGTCGTGTCCAAGGCGATGACCACCCTTAAGGGTAAGGCCAAGGTCAAGCGGGCCATGTGGTCGCGCCGGGCGCAGGAATACGAACAGAAGATCAATTCCGGCGACCTGATCGCCATCGCCGAGGTAGTGCGCGACTTGCACCGCACCGACGACCAGCGCGAACAGAGCTATTCCGAGCGTCAGCTTTACGAAGCCGCTCTTGAGCGTCTGACCCGCGAAGTTGCTGCCGTGTCCGGCACCGATGAGGTCAAGGCCGCGCAGACGGTCGACGAGGTTCTGGTCTCGCGCGCCGCGTAAGAGCCGGACTTCCGAAGATTTGACCGCCGCCCATTCGGGCGGCGGTTTTTTTATTCGTCCGGTGGGATCAGACCGAGACCCCGCAGATAAATCCCGATGCCGCTTTCGAGCAGGTCTTCCGGGGGATAGGGAGATTTCGTGCCCGGACTGCCCCGCGCGAAAAGCTCGACCACACCATGGGACAGGGCCCAGATATGGGCCGAGAACATCGCCGCCGGGGGCCGTTTGTGGGGGGGGATGTGCTGCGACAAGGCCTCGGCCGCGCGTTCCAACACGCCCATGGCCCGTTGCGCGGCATGCGCCAGGTCCGAATTCCGGTTGATCGAGATCCCGCTTTCGAACATGGCGATGTAATGCCCGGGGCAATCGCGGGCGAATTCCAGGTAGGCGCGCCCGGTGGCCTCGAAAGCCGCAAGCGCGGTCGGCTGGCCGTCATTGTAGGCCTGTTCAAGGATATTGGCGAAACGCACGTAGCCCTGGCGCGCGGCCTCGGCGATCAGATCTTCCCGACCCTGGAAATGGCGATACACGGCCGCCGGGGTGACGCCCGCGTCCCGCGCGGCCTCGGACACGGTAAAACCCGTGGGGCCCTTCTGCTCGATCAGCCGCAGGGTGGCGTCGACCAGAGCCCGGCGCAGGTCGCCGTGATGATAACCGCGCTTAGGCACGTAGAAGCTCCTGACCGCCGCAGATCGCCGGGTCCGGCGCGCCGGGCGCTGTCTTGCCCGCATAGTCGACTGCACCCAGAACGCATTGGATCGCTGCCAGCCTTGCACGGTATTTGTCGTCCGCGCGGATCACGGTCCAGGGCGCGTGGCCACTGTCGCTGCGGTCCAGCGTTTCGGTGATCGCCGCGCTGTAGGCATCCCAGCGTTTCAGGCCTTCGACGTCGATCCAGCTCAATTTCCACTGCTTCAGCGGATCGCGTTCGCGCGAGAGGAAGCGCCGCAACTGTTCGGCGCGGCCCACGTTGAGCCAGAGCTTCACCAGATGGATGCCCTCATCGACGATCATCTTCTCGAACTCGGTCACCTGCCTGAAGAAATGTTCCCTCTGTTCGGGCGTGCAGAAGCCGAAGACATGTTCGACTACGCCACGGTTGTACCAGCTGCGGTCGAAGAGAACGATTTCTCCTGCCGTGGGCATCTCATCGACGTAGCGTTGGAAGTACCATTGCCCGGCTTCCCGGTCCGAGGGTTTGGGCAGGGCCACGACGCGGGCGACACGTGGGTTCAGGTTCTCGCGGATGCGCTTGATCGCGCCGCCCTTTCCGGCGGCGTCCCGGCCTTCGAACACGACCACGAGGCGCTTGCCGGTCGCCTTCACATCGGCCTGCAGCTTGACCAGTTCGCGTTGGAGCCGGTCCACCTCGTCGCCGTAGTCGGACTTCTTCATCCAGCGGTCATAGGGGTAGCCGGGATCCAGGATGTCGCGTTTTCCACCGTCGGCAATCGCGGCGCGGATGGCCTCTGGCGCGTCAGTTTCATGGTAGGCGCTGATCGCGCCGTCAAAGGGCAGGGTCATGTCACGACCTTTTCAAACTCTGGACAGTATGGCGATTGGACAACTCAGCGCAATCCGGCGTCGGCGGCAACGCGGTCGATTGCGGCGAAGACGGCCTCTGGCGTCACATGGTGCGGCATGTGGCCGATCCCGTCGAGCCGCGTGAGCCGCGCACCGGGGATCTGCCGCGACAGCGGCTCGGAGTGGATCTCGAGCGGCACAATGGTGTCGGCGGTGCCGTGCAGGATCTCGGTCGGGACGCCAATGGTCGGGTAGCGTTCCGACATCTCGACCACATGCGGGCGCAGGCTGGTGACCTGCCGGGCGTTGGCGCGCAGGGCCTCGCGGCGCAAGGACAGGCCCACGCCGATATGCTCGGCGTAGCCTTCAGGCACGGGCTGGGGGGCGAAGATACCCGCCAGAACCTCGTCGGCCCGGGCGCGGGGCGCGAAAGCCGTGAGCGCGGGAACCACAGTCGCGCCGCCCAAGGGCGAGGCGTTAACGCGGTAGAGCCGGTCCAACTCCCCCGGCCAGGGGTTCGATGCACCAGAAACCACGACCAGCCCAGAAAGCGCCTGAGGATGGTTCAGCGCCCAGGCCAGCGCCACCGCACCGCCATAGGACTGGCCCAGCACGATGGGCCGGTCCGCGCCGAGTTCCAGCGCCGCGGCCTGCAGCATCGCGGCCTGCTCAGCCGGGCTTTCGGCCTGGGTGTTGAATGCGCCGCCGTATTCCGGCCCGGCGCGGTCGCTCCAGCCCATGCCGGGCCGGTCGAAGACGATCACCCGGTAGCGGTCGGACAGCTGCCCGGCAAAGGCGAAGGTGAAGTCCCGCGTGTTGCCGCTGGCACCGTGGATCAGCACCACGTCCGGCCCGCTGCCCCGCACCACGACATGAACCTGGCGCCCATCTGAGAGCGTGACGAAGCGGCCCTCGGGGGGGAATTGTTCCTCGGCCCGCGTCTCGCGGTGCTTGGCGACGACGCCGCAGCCGGTGGCCAGGAACAGGCTGGACAGGAGGAGGGTGCTAACGGCCAATTTCTTCCATGTCATATGGCGTGGACTGATAAATCTCGTTGATCCAGTTGCCATATAGAAGGTGCGCGTGGCTTCTCCAGCGATTTAGCGGCGTCTGCGTCGGATCGTCATTCGGATAGTAGTTATCCGGCACGTTGATCGGCTCACCGCGCGCGACGTCGCGGTCATACTCTTCCTTGAGCGTCCCGCTGTCGTATTCGAAATGGTTCATGATGTAGAGCGCCCGGTGATCGATATCCTCGATCAGGCAGGGGCCGGTTTCTTCCGCGCCGAGCAGCGTCGAGAGTTGTGGGATCGCGTCGATGTCATCCTGGCGCACCTCGGTCCAGCGGCTGACTGGCACCACGCAATCATCCGAAAATCCCCGCAGATAGGGGGAGGAGGGCGCCATGTTCTGATGCCGGAAGCAGCCGAAGGCCTTGTGCGGCAGCATGTGCTTGGGCAGGCCGTGAAAGTGGTAGGCCATCGCCATCCCGCCCCAGCAGACGCCGAAGGTGGAATGCACGTTGGTCTGGGTCCAGTCCATGACCTCTTGCAGCTCGTCCCAATAGGTCACCTCCTCGAAGGGCAGGTGCTCGATCGGGGCGCCGGTGATGATGAGGCCGTCGAACCGCTCGCCCTTCACGTCCTGGAAGGGGCGGTAGAACTCTTCCATATGCTCGGCGGCGGTGTTCTTGGTCTGATGCTCGGTCATCCGGATCAGGCTCAACTCGATCTGCAGCGGCGTGGCGCCGATCAGCCGGGCGAACTGGTTCTCCGTCTGGATCTTCTTCGGCATCAGGTTGAGCAGGCCGATATGTAGGGGCCGAATGTCCTGCCGGGCCGCGCGGGTGTCGGACATGACCATCACGCCCTCGCGCGAGAGCACGTCGTAGGCGGGCAGGTTCTCGGGCAGGGTGATGGGCATG
Organism: Paracoccaceae bacterium; assembly: GCA_014762635.1. GTDB lineage: Bacteria > Pseudomonadota > Alphaproteobacteria > Rhodobacterales > Rhodobacteraceae > JABURR01. The sequence continues at coordinate 84,496 of JABURR010000039.1, read as the reverse complement.
GTTGTCTCTTTTCTTCCGAGTGGCTCAGATAGGCCGGGCTCTAGCGGGCCTCAAGGGCGGCGGCGATGAGGTCGTCGAAATCCTCGGCGCTACGGACCTTGGCGACATCCTCGGCGGCGACGGTGACCCCCCAGTTGCGGGCCATGGCCTCATACCGTGGCTGCCGGTGCGCCAGCGCCCGGGCATAAGTCCAGCGCACGAAGGCGTCGGGATCAACGTCGCCCTCGGACACGTTGTTTTCACTAAGATATTCCGCCCAGGCCTCGCGTAGGAAGTCGGGCTGATAATACATCGGCTTGGGGGCCTTGTCGAAGCGGCGGATCAGCTCTTCGGTATGGGCCTCGGAGCCCTTGATCCAGACCACCAGCAGGTTGTCAGACAGGGTCTTCAGAACCTCGTCCTCGGGGTCACCGGGGGTCACCACCTCGCAGATCGAACCGCTCGTGTCGCAGATGAAGTTGTCATAGCCATAGATCGACTTGGCCCGCTCGATGAAGCGCACGGTGTCGAGCATGGCCGAGATTTCCGCCTCGCGATGCTGCTCCTGGCGGGCCATGTACTCGTCGAAAGGCAGGCCGCCCTTGTCCGGGTTGCCGGGCTTGCCGAGGTAGGTCGACAGCGGCGCAAGGTTCGAGAAGGTGATGTTCGACGCGATATAGACCGAGTCGGTCATCAGAAGCTCGCGCAGCAGCGGCACCTTCATCGCCTCGCGCTTGAAGTTGTCCGAGATCAACTCGCCCATATAGCGCGTGCCGATCCGGTAATCGACCGAGTAGTGGAACCACCCGCCCGCCTCGCGCAGCATGTTCGACAGGTAGGTCTTGCCCAGCCCCGACATGCCGAACAGGAGCACCCGCTTGGCCGATGCCGCCCGCCAGTCCTGAGCCGAAGAATAGATCATGGGCCTCGTCCCGTTTTTCGTCGCGCTGTGGTAGCGGGGGCGGGACCGGAAGGTCAATCGGCAATCGCCCAAAGAAAAAGCCCCGCCGAGGCGGGGCTTTCAAACGGATGGTTCGGATCAGAACGAAAGGCCGACCTTCACGCCAACGCCAATTGCCGAGTTGTCCTGGAAGTTCGATGCAGCATCGGTACCGTTCAACGTCGTTTGGGCGTCGCCGATCGAGACATATCTCAAACCGCCGGAGATCTTCATGTTGTCCTGCGTGTATGTCCCGCCGAGGCCAGCATTCCAGTACCCGTCGGTTGGGCCGAGGTTCGACGAGAAGCCACCGGTCGAGGCTTCGTAGCCCAGCGTGGCAGCCACGGAGAATTTCTCGTTCAATCTGCGTCCCAGGCCGAGCGAATAGCTGACACTATCGTCGTCATAGGACACGAGAGAGCCACCGCTGGTGACAATACCATAGTCATTCGGGCTGATGTCGAAGTTGCTCCAGTTGACCCAACGCACGGAGCCGAACAGAAGCGTGTCCGCCGCGACGCCGGTCTGGAAGTCGAGGTTCACGGACTGGGGCGTCTCAACCTCAAGCGTGGAGGCCCTCGTGCCGAACGTGCCGGTCGTTTCGGTCACATCGTGATCGTGTGTCACCTTCGAATTGTAGGTCAACGCAACGCGCAGGGCGATTTCGGGGATTTCATAGGCGGCCCCCAAGACATATCCGATACCTGCGGCCTGGTCCGCGGTGGCCGAATAGTTATCCACGAAGGGAACCACGGCGTCGGCTTTCATCGTCTGGTAGCGAACGCCTCCGTGAATGCTCATGTTTTCGTCGAGGGACATGCGAACAAGGCCGGTGATCGCCTGGGTCGTCAAGTCGGCGTTCGAACCTTGGGCGAAGTAGTTCGTTCCCGTTGGGTAATCGACGTTGGCACCGAAGGGTTGGTCCCAGATAAGCGCGACCTCAAGGCCGTTGGAATACTCGTGCTTGACGGCGGCCCCGAGCGAAAAGTAATCCCCGGCCATATCGCCGGATGGGAACCCGCCTAGGCTCGCGACTGCGGTACCTGACACATCGGGTGCAGCATAGCCAAGCGAGAATTCCGCATAGGTTCCATCTTCGAAGATTACACCTATAGGCTGTCCAGACCGGTCAATCCCGCCGGCGCTCGCGGCGCTGGTTGTGAGTGCGATGGCCGATACAGTGGTTAGAAAACGAGTCACGGCTCGTCCCTCCCTTGTTGATTTTTATCCACTGAGGATAACCGGTAGAGGGAGTGTGCCAAGTGGTCAATTCGTGACCGTACGTCACTTTGTTGCGCCGTGTGGCGGCGTTGTTTTCAGGTGTTGCGTTTTCGGCCCCGGGTTTCGGCCAAGATGTTCATGTAGTTCGCGCCAAAGATGAGCGCGGCGCCAACCAGAACCGCGGCCTCGAGCGGCTCTCCGTAAAAGAGCATTCCGACCACGGCGATAAGGGGCATCCGGGAGAAATCGACCGGCACGACAACGGCGGCCGGGGCAAGCGAGAGTGCTGTCGTAAGGCAGAAATGCGCCAGCAGGCCCGCGGCGCCGATCAGCGCGATCCAGGGCCAGCTTTCCGCCGAGGGCAGGGCGATGTCGCCGTCGTAGCCCGCGCATATGATTCCCAGGAGTGCCTGCATGGCGGTCAGCCAGAACAGGATGCAGGTGATGGATTCCGTACGTGTGAGCAGGCGGGTGAACACGGCCGATCCCGCGAATCCGATCGCCGAGAGCGCCGCCGGGGCGACACCCGCGCCCAAGCTGCCGCTCCAGGGCTGGGTGATCACCATGATGCCGGTGATCCCGATGGCCGCGACGGCAAGGCGAACGCGGGTCAGGGCTTCCCCAAGAACGAAGATCGCCAGAAACATCGCCCAGATCGGCATGGTGAATTCCAGCGCGAAAACCTGCGCCAGCGGGGCCACGGTGATCGCGAAGAACCAGAGGTTCTGACCGGTGAAATGGCTGATGTTCCGGATGACGTGGATATGAAAGCTCCGCGTCGAGATCTGGCCCAGCGTTCCAGCCGCGCTGCCCACGGCCAGCACGATCGCGATGCCCACGAAGGAGCGGAACATCATGATCTCGAACGTGTCGAGTTCAAAGCTCACCGCACGCCCCGCCACGGCCATGGACGAAAACGCGAAGACCGCGCCAATCATCCATGCGGCGGCCTTCAAGGTCTGTACGGGAGTTTCAGAGAGTGCGGCGTGTGTGCTCATTTCCACCAACAGTCGTGCAGGACTGTGCTGGTCATACTCGGAACGTTGGGATGGTCAAGCGGATGCGGAAAATTCAATGTCTTGGAAGACGAGTTGACGACATCCCGGCGCAGCAAGGTCGCCTCCATTATCGGCGACACCTCGAATCCGGAACACCGCAACGGGGGGCGAATATTGTTCGGGTGAAGGTGAACGACCGGACAATCGGCAAGAATTTTCTGGAGTGCGGCGTTCAACAAGGGGAACGCGGCCCGGGCGCAGAGCAGGTCAAGGGAATGAAGCTCGATCACGATGATCCGAAACCGTTGGAGCGTGGTTTGGGGCGTATCCAGAAGCACCGAATATTCTGCGCCTTCTATGTCCATTTGCAGGATCAAATCTCCCGACACCGGATGCGCGGAAATCCAATCCTCGAGGCGCATGGTTTTCGCGTCGCCGCGGGGCCCGAGGTGTTTCCGTGTGAAATGCATGTCGGGATGGTCGAACGGCGCCGCCGAGACAGAGCCGTCGGCCAGGTAGCAGGGAATACCGCGGCTCAGGAGGTCGGCTTCGAAACCCGCGGTCACGTCGACACCCGGTGAGAAGCAGGCGGAAATCCCGTGAAGAAGGTCGGGGACAAGGTAGCCGCCATCGCCGGGACCACCGATGCGAACCAAAGGCTCCCGAATTTCTTCGGGGCGCATGTCCGCAATCAATTGCCCAAGATCATCCTTGGAGGTCGCGCTCAGGGCATTGTACCCCAAGTGCATCAACCCTCGTCTCGCAAATGACCTGATCCGCCCCATGTGCGCGAGTGTTGGTCAATTTCGGTTAAGCGATCGCTAAATCTTGGAGATCACTCCCACTCGATCGTTCCCGGCGGCTTCGAGGTCACGTCATAGGTGACGCGGTTGATGCCCTTGACCTCGTTGATGATCCGCGTGGCGGTTTCGCCAAGGAATTCATGGCTGAACGGGTAGTAGTCGGCGGTCATGCCGTCGACACTGGTCACCGCGCGCAGGGCGCAGGCGTAGTCATAGGTTCGCCCGTCGCCCATGACGCCGACGGTGCGGACCGGCAGGATCGCGACGAAGGCCTGCCAGATCTCGTCATAAAGACCGTGCTTGCGGATCTGGTCGATGTAGACCGCGTCGGCCTTGCGCAGGATCTCGAGTTTTTCGCGGGTGATTTCACCCGGGCAGCGGATCGCGAGGCCGGGGCCGGGGAAGGGGTGGCGGCCGATGAAGCTGGCGGGAAGGCCCAACTCGTGGCCTAGGGCGCGGACCTCGTCCTTGAAGAGCTCGCGCAGCGGTTCCACCAGTTTCAGGCCCATCTTCTCGGGCAGGCCGCCCACGTTGTGGTGGCTCTTGATCGTGACCGAGGGGCCGCCCGAGAACGACACGCTCTCGATCACGTCCGGATAAAGGGTGCCCTGGGCGAGGAATTCCGCGCCGTCGATCTGGCTCGCGTATTTCTGGAACACGTCGATGAAGAGCCGCCCGATCGTCTTGCGCTTCGTTTCCGGGTCGCTGACGCCTTCCAGTTCGCCAAGGAACAGGTCGGATTCGTCGGCATGGATCAGCGGGATGTTGTAGTTGTCGCGGAACATGCCGACGACCTCTTCCGCCTCGTTCTGGCGCAGCAGACCGTGGTCCACGAAAACGCAGGTGAGCTGGTCGCCGATGGCCTCGTGGATCAGCACGGCGGCGACCGAGGAATCGACCCCGCCCGACAGGCCGCAGATCACCTTCTTGTCACCCACCTGCTCGCGGATCAGGCGGATCGCCTCTTCGCGATAGGCGCCCATGGTCCAGTCGCCCTTGAACCCTGCAAGGCGCACGAAGTTCTCGTAAAGCGTCTTGCCGTTCGGCGTATGGTGCACCTCGGGGTGGAACTGGACCGCGTAGAAATGCCGGTCGATGTCCGCCGTGATTGCAAACGGCGCACCGGGAGAGGTGCCGTAGACCTTGAAGCCCGGCGCGATCTTCGAGACATGATCGCCGTGAGACATCCAGACCTGCTCACGCCCCTCGAGGAACCAGCCGTTCAGGATATCCAGCCGCTCCTCGGTATGGGTCACGTAGGCGCGGCCGAACTCGGCGGTGCCTTCTCCCTTTTCGACCGTACCGCCCAGCATGTGCATCATCACCTGCTGGCCATAGCAGATGCCGAGGATCGGCACGCCGAGGTCGAACACCGCTTCCGGCGGGCGCGGGGAGCCTTCGTCGATCACGCTTGCGGGTCCGCCCGAGAAGATCACGGCCTTGGGCTGGAATTCCTTGAGAAACGCGTTCGTCACGTTCTGGAACGGATGGATTTCGCAATAGACGTTCAACTCGCGCAGGCGGCGCGCGATAAGCTGCGTCACCTGGCTGCCGAAGTCGATGATCAGAAGGCGGTCATGGGCTTGAACTGTCATGGCAGTCGCATATTGCCTTGCCCGCAGCGGCGCAAGAGGGTGCAGGCGCGCGGCATGTCGCTTTCCCCCTTGGAACGCCGCAATCTGCCGACGCCGGGCTGCGCAATCGGGCTAAATGACTCGCAGAACAGGGCGCGGATGCGCTTTCAGGAGGGTTTGAGCATGTCGGAAGCACGGGCGCAGCGTCGGGCGCGTGGGGGCGGTGGGGCCGCCCGTCGGGCAGAGCGCACGGCGGTGAGTATCGAGACCGCGAAATATATCGAGCGTAATATCCCGAACCTCGAGGTTCTGAACGAGGAAGCGCTTCAGATCATCGAAGCGAACGCAGAGACCGTGCTCGAGGAAATCGGCGTCAATTTCGTCGAAAATCCTGCGGCGCTTGAGCTGTGGAAAAACGCCGGTGCCGATGTCGACGGAGAAAGGGTGCGGATCCCTCGCGGGTTGGCCCGGAAATTGTGCGCGACCGCGCCATCGAGCTTCGTCCAACATGCCCGGAATTCGGAACGGAATGTCGTGATCGGTGGCAAGAGCCTGGTGCTGGCACCGGTCTACGGCCCGCCCTTCGTCCGCGATGCCGAAGGTGGCCGTCGCTATGCCACGATGGAGGATTTCCGCAATTTCGTGAAACTCGGCTACATGTCGAAGTGGCTCCACCATTCGGGCGGGACGGTCTGCGAGCCGACGGATGTGGCGGTGAACAAGCGGCACCTCGACATGCTGCTGGCGCATATGACGCTGAGCGACAAGCCCTACATGGGATCGGTGACAGAGCCGGTCCGGGCCGAGGATTCGGTCGAGATGTCGAAGATCCTGTTCGGGTCGGATTTCGTCGATCAGAACACGGTGATGACCTCGCTCATCAACATCAACTCGCCGCTGACCTTCGACGCGACCATGATGGGCGCGCTTGAGGTTTTTGCCCGGGCGAACCAGGCCTGCATCATCTCGCCCTTCATCGTCGGTGGGGCGATGGCGCCGGTCAGCGTGGCCGGGACGCTGACCCAGGTTCTGGCCGAGGTTCTGGCCGGGGTCGCTTACAGCCAGATGATCCGCCCCGGCGCGCCGGTCATCTTCGGCGCTTTCGTGACCTCGATCGATATGAACTCTGGCGCACCGACCTTCGGCACGCCAGAGGCCGCGCATATCACCTATGGGGCGGGCCAACTGGCGCGGCGGCTTGGGCTGCCCTACCGCTCGGGTGGGTCTTTCTGTGGGTCGAAACTGCCCGACGCGCAGGCGGGGTATGAGACCGCAAACAGCCTCAACATGGCACTTCTGGCCGGGGTGAACTTCATGTTGCATGCCTGCGGCTGGCTTGAGGGTGGTCTGGTCAGTTCCTACGAGAAGTTTGTTATGGATGCCGACCAGCTTGGCACATTGCACAAACTGGCCGAGGGAATCGCGGTTGACGAAAACGCCCAGGCCATGGATGCGATCCGCGAAGTGGGGCCGGGTGGGCACTACCTTGGTTGTGCCCATACGCAGGCGAACTTCAAATCGTCGTTCTGGCGGTCGCAGCTTCTTGACTACAAACCGTTCGAGACCTGGGAAGATGAAGGTGCCCGCGATACGCAGGCGCTGGCCTCGGTCCGGGTCAAGAAGCAACTGGCCGACTACCAGCAGCCTCAGCTTGATCCCGCGATCCACGAGGCGCTGAACGACTACGTGGCGCGCAAGAAGGCTTCGATGCCCGACGCCTTCGCCTGAGCCTCATTCGGCCGGGCACAGCGCCATCCGCGCTTCGGCCATGAGCGCGATCAGCAATTCCACATGACGGGCGACGCTGTAACCGGCGTCGCCCGATCTGCGACTGGCGTCCAGATCTGCCTCGGCCTCGATGAGGGACGGCAGCGCGCGCGTCGCATCCGGTGCGGACAGCAGCCGTAGAACCCGCCTGAGATCCCGGTTCCGGTCATAGGCGGCTGCGCCATGCTGGGCCGCGCGGATCAGAAGCCTGGGGCGGCGCAGTCCGGCGAGATGGGAAAGAAGATCGGTCATCGGGTCCTCCGGAAAAGTTGATCGACCCGTTTTATTCAGCTCCGGCGGGTGTTGCGCATTCCGGGGTGCGCGCGCCCGCATGGTTTCCACTCCATTAAGGATCGAAAAACACAATGGCCTCCACCTTGCAGGGTTAATGCGAGGTTAGGGTAAACAGAGCCAGGTTGGTGTTTTGAAAATCAAAGAGTTGGAAGCGCCTCTTCACACGGGGCCCGCCGCAAGCCCGCGTCCTTCACCCGCTGGGAGGGACGCATGACATCCGCGATCTCACTGGCCAAAGGGGCCCCGTGGCCCGCCTGGGTTCCCGCCGAGGCCAAGGTCTATCTTGAGCATGTGGAGCAGGGCCAGTCGCTCAGGTCCATTGCTCGTCGCACCGGGTGCCATGCCTCGACCGTGCTTCGCCAGATCCGCAAGATCGAACTTCGCCGCGACGATCCGCTCGTCGATGAGGCGCTGCGAGACCTAGCCCCCGACCCCGTTCCCGCCCAACCCCCCCAGCCTGACCAGGAGGACACAGCCATGACCGCACCCTTCCGTTGCCCCGAGACGCCGGATGAAACCGTTCTGGAACGGGAGGCCTGCCGGATACTGCCGCGGCTTCTGGAGGCCGGGGCCTGCCTTGCGGTGGCGCCGCAGATGGAAAAGGCGATCGTGGTGCGCGAACTGCCCGACGGCCGGACGGTGCGCGGGGCGGTGGTTGACAGGGCGGTGGCGCAGGCCATGGCGCTGAAGGACTGGATCGCCGGGAACGGTGCCGGCAAGGTGCTGCGCTATCGCATCACGGGGGCGGGCCGCGCGGCGCTGAAACGGATGACGATGGACGCGTCGGGATCAGAGCAGGTGATGCAGGGGTTCGCCGACCAGCATCGTGAGTTCGACCATCGCGAGATGGAGGACGACACCGACGGTCGGCGCCGCCGCGTGCGCTACAACGCGGCGGAATCTCCCGTTACGGCCATGGCCCGACGGCGTGGACCGGATGGCAAACCGTTCCTCAGCGCCGATCTCGTGGCGGCAGGGGAGCGGCTGCGCGAGGATTTCGAACTGGCGCAGATGGGTCCGCGCGTCGCGCAGAACTGGGACAGGTTCCTGACCGGCGGCGACCGTGGAGGATTTCGGGCCGATCGTGGTCCGGCATCCGGACCCACGGGCGCCCGGGATCGCGTGGCGGCGGCCCTGCGCGACCTTGGCCCCGGTCTGGGGGATATTGCGCTGCGGTGTTGCTGCTACCTCGAAGGGCTCGAATCCACCGAGCGGCGCATGGGCTGGTCCGCCCGATCGGGAAAGATCGTTCTCAGAATCGCCCTGCAGCAACTCAAACGCCACTATGACGAGGTTGGTGGCGGGCTGATCGGCTAGGAGCCCACCAGCCAGCCGACGGCAAAGGCGACCCCGGCGCAGGTGCATCCCACCAGCAAGGTCTCGAACACGGATCGCACCAGCGCGTCGCCCGTGGCCGTCCAGCGCAGGATGCCCAGGGCGAAGAGGGCCGCCAGGGTCGCGCAGGAGGACAAGAGGACAGCCTGTTCCGTCGCCGGAAGGATGAAATAAGGCACCAGCGGGATCGCCCCGAAGATCACGAAGGCCAGGAATGTCATTATCCCGTTGGCGACCGGGCGTTCGTCCTGCGGGTCGGACATGCCGGTCTCGAAGGCGAGGATCGCCTCGGCGGTGATGCGCGGGTGCCGGATCATCACGCCCGCGATTTTTTCGGCGTCCTCCTCGGGCATGCCCCGTGCCCGGAAGACCGAGGCGAGGGTGAGGCATTCCTTGCCTGAATCCCGTTGGATGCGGGCCAACGTTCCGGCCTGTTCCTGCTGGTAGAGATCGCGCTTGGAGCGCGCCGACAGCAGCTCTCCCAGCCCCATCGAAACCCCATCCGCAAACAGGTTCGCAAGCCCGAAGATCAGGACGGCGATGCCGCCGATCTGCGCCGTGCCCTCGGCCGAGGCGCCGGCGAAACCGGCGACGATGGCGAAGGTGGTCACGATCCCGTCATTGGCGCCGAAGACGATCTGCTTCAGGTGAACCTGGATCCGCCCGAGGCGTTGCGTGACAATTCCGTCCATGGATGGCCCCTGCCTTTTGACTGCCCGTTGCTTCGCACCATATCGAAATGGGAGCGTGGTCCAAGCGGTCTCGTTTCCGCGCCATGCAGACAGTGCAGTCCCGCCATGAAGGGCCGCTGCCGCATTGGACATCGCGCCCCAAAAGGAGTAGGTGAGGCGCAAAGCGAAGGAGCAGGATCATGAGCCCCCGCGACCTGAAAATTCCCGGCGAGCGTCACCCCGAAAAGGCGCATCGCCCCGACAACGCCCAGCCCAAGAAGCCTGACTGGATCCGGGTCAAGGCGCCGACCTCGGCAGGCTACAAGCAGACCCGCGACATCATGCGCGAGCACAAGCTGGTGACCGTCTGCGAAGAGGCCGGCTGCCCCAACGTGGGCGAATGCTGGTCCCAAGGCCACGCCACCATGATGATCATGGGCGAGATCTGCACCCGCGGATGTACCTTCTGTAACGTGGCCACCGGCAAGCCCGACGCGCTTGATGTGTTTGAGCCCGGCCGCGTGGCGGATGCGGTCAAGAAGCTGGGCCTGAACCACGTGGTCATCACCTCGGTCGACCGCGACGATGTGGATGACGGTGGCGCCGAGCATTTCGCCCAGACGATCCGCGCCGTCCGCCGCCAGTCGCCCGGTACCACGATCGAGATCCTGACGCCGGACTTCCTGAAATGCGACCCGTCGGTGCTCGAGACCGTGGTCAAGGCCAAGCCGGATGTGTTCAACCACAACCTCGAGACGGTGCCGTCGCTGTATCCGTCCGTGCGCCCCGGTGCGCGGTATTTCCATTCGCTACGCCTGTTGCAGCGGGTGAAAGAGATCGACCCCACCATGTTCACCAAGTCCGGTCTCATGGTCGGTCTGGGTGAGACGGCGCAGGAAGTGCGGCAGGTCATGGATGACATGCGCTCGGCCGATATCGATTTCCTGACCATCGGCCAGTACCTTCAGCCGACATCCAAGCATCACCGCGTTGATCGTTTCGTGACCCCGGATGAGTTCAAGGCCTACGAAAAAGCCGCCTATGGCAAAGGCTTCCTGATGGTCTCGGCCACGCCGCTGACGCGCTCGTCCTACCATGCGGGCGATGATTTTGAGCGTCTGCGCGAGGCGCGGCTGAAGAAACTCGGCAAGAAGTAGCACCTTCACCAAGGAGCGGACGATTTCCCGCCTGATGGATCAAGAAAAGGGCGCGTGTCTCTGACAGACACGCGCCCTTTTTGTTCAGGTCATTTGCCCTGCGTAGGGCTCGGATCAGAACTTCGCCCCGATCGACAAGTCGAGCACCGCTTCCTGCCCGTCGAAATCGGCAATACCTACCTGGCCATAGGCGACAGGCATGAACTGGTATTCGGCGCTGAGGCCATAGCCGGTGATGTTGTTCGTTCCCTGTTCGATCGCGATCAGCGAGGCCGTCAGGTCCAGGTCGCGCATCGGCGAAATCGTCGCGTAGCCCGTCAGAGCAGACGCGGGAATTGCCAGGTCCTGCACGTCCGACAGCAGGACGCCGCCGCGGAAGGTTCCCATATCGGCCTCAGCGCTGAGCATGACGTTCAGGTCTTCGCCCGCCGCACCAAGGTCGACGAACTCGAGCGCGCCGGTCAGGGTGATCGCGTTCATGTCCACCTGGCCCAGCAGATCGAGTACGCCCACATCGGGCCCTTCAAGGTAATGGTAGGACGCGGCCACCAGCACGCCACCCATGTCGCCATCGTAACGTGCGCCCAGCGGAAGATCGCCGTCGAACTGGTAACGATAGCTGGCGCTGCTCATCTGGAAGGGCGAGATCGTGCCCGGGGCCAGACCCTCGGTGCCGCCGATGGCGGGCATATTGACATAGGTGTCGATCACCGGGCGCGGGATACCGATCGAGAACCTGCCGAAGTCGGTGTCGATGGACCCAGCGGCGTAGATCGCCTCGTCCACATTGCCATTGCGCGTCAGGATATCGAGGCCGAAATCCAGCCCGAACCCGATGCTGGAGCGGGCCGACCCCGGCGCAAGCCCGAAATCGAGGTTGGTCATGAGGACCGAGTCCTCGGTCGTGTTGGTGAGCAGGAACTCCAGCTCGGCTTTGCCCGAGTAGTAGAAATTGCCCATCGACGATTGAGCCGTGGAGGTGGCGGCCTGAAGCGCGCCGACAGATCCTGCGAGGAGCGGAAGGACCCGAGTGAATTTGCTGTTCATGTCGAAACTCCGTGAGTTTGTGACGTAAGGGGCCGGAAGTTGCCCCTCCGGAGGCTACCTATCGTGCGCAGCGGAAAGTTGAAGCGCCACCTTGATCAACCGGCGGAAATCCGCAGGAATTGATCAATTTCCCACCATCGGCACCCGCTTGAGATAGGCAGCAATGGCGGCGAGGTCGTCGTCGGGCAGGTGCGCGAGGTTTTGCACGACTTCGGCCATGTGACCGCCCGCGCTGTCGAACTCAGGGGTGAAGCCGGTCTTCAGGTAGTAGGCGATGTCCGCCGCGCTCCAGTCCAACCCGCCGGGGGCGATGTTCGGGATCGTGCCTTTGCCGCTTGGATTGGGGGCACCTGACAGCCATGCGTTCCGCTTCAGGCCGCCAAGGGCGTCGCGTGGTGTGTGGCATTCGCCGCAATGTGCCAGCGCCTCGACCAGGTAACGCCCGCGCGTTTCTTCCGGGGACAAGCCGCCTTCGACAACCCAGCCACGCCCCGAGTACAAGAGCTTCCATCCCGCAATAAGGCGGCGGATATTGAACGGAAACCCGATCTCGTGAGCCTGGTTCGGCGCATCGCTGGCGGGCAGGGTGGACATGAAGGCGAAAAGCGACACGAGGTCCGCGTCCTCCATCCGTGCATAGGCGGTGTAGGGTAGGGCGGGGAAATAGTGTTTCCCGCCCGGAGTGATCCCCTGCCGGATCGCGGCTGCGAACTCCTTCAGCGACCAGTTCCCGATACCCGCAACAGGATCAGAGGAAATGTTCGGTGCATAGAACGTGCCGTAGGGGCTCGGGAAGGCCCGTCCCCCTGACAGAACGAGACGCTCCTCGCCCCCTGCATCGGGTGCGGAATGGCACGAGGCGCATCCCGCGGCCCAGAAGACCTGTTCGCCGCGGGATGCTTCGGGGACGACTTCGGCCAGGCTCGAGGTGTCCGAGGGGCGGGGAGTGGTGGCAATCATGAACAGCCCTGCTCCGCCCACAAGCAGGGTACACAACCACAGGAAATAGCTCCGCAACCACATCGGGAAAGGGCGGCGGCCAATTTTTTTGATCGGCCGCCGGTCCCGATCAGTTATCGGATTGACGATAGGCCTTGTGGCATGCGCCACAGGCCCCGCCAACCGCGCCGATGGCCGCCTGCAAAGATGCAAGGTCGGTGCCGGCGGCATCGGCCAGTGACGCGGTGGCCTCGGTCAGGGCGGCCGATTTCTCCATCACTCCTGGAAGGTCGTTCCAGATCGCGGGCAGGGCGCGCGTGTTCTCGAAACTTTCATTCGAGGATCCTTCGGGCCAGTAGCCTTGCTGGCTCAGGCGACTCAGTGCGGCGAGGTTGGCGGCCGCGCTGGCAGCCGCTTCGGAGTCATAGGGCGCTTCGCCCTTGGCCATCGCGCCGAGACGCCCGAGGTTGTGGGCGTAGAGCTGCATATGCGCCTTGCGCGCCTTCACGCCCGCCTCGACGGCGGGGTTCGCGTGCCCGCCTGCTACGACAATGGTCGCCGCGAGCGCAACGCCAGCGGCGGCGACAGTTGCTTTCAGGTATTTCATGACAACCCCCAAGTTGATCGGTGAATCTGCTCTCAAGGCTAGCTGTTAGATTTCAGATGAACATTCGGCATTTTTGCAGTACCCTTCCTATATTATGCACAGGGTGAATTGGGATGATCTGAGGTTCGTGCTGGCAGTGGCCGAGGCTGGCTCGGTCTCGGCGGCGGCGCGCGGCCTGAAGGTGAACCATGCCACGGTTCTGCGCCGGGTCGCGGCGTTCGAGGAGAGTTTCGGCATCACCGTCTTCGACCGGACGCCGCAGGGATACGACGTGATTCCGGACCGCAAGCGCCTGATCGACGCGCTGCAAGAGGTTGGGAATTCGGTCCTCGCGGTTGAGCGGATCGTGGCGGGGGCAACCGCACCGCTGCGTGGCACCGTCCGCGTTACCTCCACCGATACCTTCTGCCAATCGGTCTTGCCTGCTATCGTGGCGCAGATCGGGGCGCGGCAGCGGGAACTGAAGATCGACCTTCTGTCCAGCAATGCCCATCTCGACCTGGGCCGACTGGACGCCGACATCACGGTGCGCCCGGCCGAGGTGCTGCCGGAAAGCCTGTTCGGAGAACGCGCCGCCATGCTTGCCTTCGATGTCTATGCCGCGCCGGACAGGCGCGATGGCTGGCTTGGCCTGTCCGGCCCGCTGGCGCGGACGATCCCGGGGCGTTGGCTGTCCGAGAACCACGGGAAATCCAGGTTCAATGGGGCCGCCGACAGTTTCGTGACCCTGCGCGAGATGGCGGCCGAGGGAGCGGGCCGGGCGATCCTGCCCTGCATCCTGGGCGACAGGGACGGGCGGTTGCAGCGGCTGCGGGACATCCTGCCGCCGTCGAGAGTCGCGATCTGGGTGGCGAGCCACACCGACCTGGCGGATGTTCCGCGGATTCGTGTTGTTCGTCGGCGGCTGGCTGAGGCGCTCGCCGCGCGGGAACGGGAATTACTGGGAGAGGTCTAGCGCAGCCTGACCTTCTCGACGGTCAGGAATTCCGGCCAGCCAAACAGCCATTCGATCCCGAACAGCACAACGCAGAGTGCGATCACCATAAGAACGAGCTTCACGCGGGCCTCGGACGGCGGGCGGCGCGCCCATCGCGCCATCCGCCAGAACCAGCGCTGGCTCATTCGGGGAACCGCACCTTGCCGATATAGGGCAGGTTGCGGTTTCTCTGGGCGTAGTCGATGCCGTAGCCCACGACGAATTCGTCGGGGATTTCGAACCCGGTCCAGGTGGCCTTGACATCCACCTCGCGCCGCGACGGTTTGTCGAGCAGGGCGATAGTTTCCAGTTTTCGCGGCTCGCGCGATCGCAGAAGCTGGACCACGTGTTTCAGGGTGAAGCCGGTATCCACGATATCCTCGACCACCAGCACGTCACGGCCAGCGATCTCGCTGCGCAGGTCTTTCAGAATTCGAACCTCGCGACTCGATTCCATCCCGTCCCCGTAAGAGGAGGCTTCCAGAAAATCGACCTCCACGTTCAGGTCCAGCTCGCGCACCAGGTCCGCGATGAACACGAAAGATCCGCGCAAAAGCCCCACGACAACAAGCTTGTCGGTGCCGGCAAAAGCCTTCTCGATCTCGTGCGAAAGCGCCTCGATCCGGGCGGCGATCGCCTTGGCCGAGATCATCTGGTCGATGACATAGGGTCTTTGTGACATCTCCGCCCCTTGATTTTCCTGTCGGAGTTTACGAAACGGGCGCGCAAAGTCACCAGTCAACGAGCGCATGACCCAACATTCCGAAACCCGCGTCCTGCCCTACACGGCCCAGCAGATGTACGATCTGGTCGCGGATGTCGGGAGCTATCCGAAATTCCTGCCGTGGAATGCCGCCGCGCGTATCCGCTCGCGCAAGGACTGCGGCGATCACGAGGTCATGGAGGCGGACCTGGTGATCTCGTTCAAGGTGTTTCGGGAACGCTTCGGCAGCCGGGTGACGCTCTGGCCCTCCGACAAGCGGATCGAGACCGAATACCTGGACGGGCCGTTTCGCTACCTCAAATCCAACTGGACCTTCCGCGATGTCGATGGCGGTTGCGAGGTCTCGTTCGACGTGGATTTCGAGTTCAAGAACGCGCTGCTGCAAAGCGTGATCGGGGTGGTCTTCAACGATGCGATGCAACGGATCGTGCGCGCATTTGAGAGGCGGGCGGCAGATCTCTACGGCTGACAGCGAAAAAGCCGGCCCTTTCGGACCGGCTTTCCCCAATTTCGAGTAGAACGCCGCGCTTACGAGGTGAAATCGTAGGCGCGCTCGCCATGTTCGCTGAGGTCGAGGCCGTTGGTCTCGGTCTCGGGGTCGACGCGCAGGCCGACGATCATTTCCGAAACCTTCACCAGGATCACGGTCACGACCACGGTGAAGACACCGACGATGATCAGCGAACCGACCTGCGCGGCCCAGCTGCCCTGGCCGAAGACGGCGATCATCAGCGTGCCGAAGATGCCGCCCACGCCGTGCACTGCGAAGACGTCCAGCGTATCGTCGATCGACAGCTTGTTGCGGATCACGTTCACCGCTTCCTGGCAGAGGATACCGGCGACCGCGCCGATGATCAGTGCCTGAACCGGACCCACGAAGCCCGAGGCCGGGGTGATCGAGGCAAGGCCCGCGATGGTGCCGGTCACGATCCCCACGAGCGAGGCCTTGCCATACTTGATACGCTCCCACAGTGCCCAGGTCAGCGAGGCGGTCGCGGCCGAAATATGGGTCACGGTCAGGGCCATGGCGGCGCCGCCGTCGGCGGCAAGCTGCGAGCCGCCGTTGAAGCCGAACCAGCCGACCCAAAGCATCGAGGCGCCGATCATGACGAAGCCGGGGTTGTGCGGCGGCTTCGACTTGTCGCGACGCGCGCCGAGCATGACGGCGATCACCAGCGCGGCAAGGCCTGCGGTCTCGTGCACGACGATGCCGCCCGCGAAATCTTTGACTGGCTCGCCGAAAAGTGGAGCTATTCCGGCATCTTCATTTCCGGCCAAGAACCCGCCGCCCCAGATCCAGTGGACCACGGGCGCATAGACGATCAGCATCCACAGCGACGAGAACAGCAGCACGAAGCCGAAGGTGATCCGCTCCACATAGGCGCCGACGATCAGCGCCGGGGTGATGATCGCGAAGGTCATCTGGAAGGCGAAGAACAGAATCTCGGGCAGGGTGCCCGACAGGCTGTCAGCGGTGACACCGGACAGGAAGGCCTTGCCCAGCCCGCCCCAGATCGCGTTGCCGTCGCCGAATGCGATGGAGTAGCCGAAGGCGAACCACAGAACGCTCATCAGACAGGCGATCGCATAGCAATGCATGAAGACGCTGAGCACGTTGCGCGCCCGCACAAGGCCGCCGTAGAACAGCGCCAGCCCCGGCAGCGTCATGAACAGCACAAGGGCCGTCGCGACGATAATCCAAGCGGTATCCGCTCCTACCATTTTCCCCTCCGGATCGAGTTTTGGTTGCTTTGCGCTGCTTCAAGCGGCGGGACGCGTGGAAATAAAGCAGATACAGGCTGAAACAGGAGGAATCCGGGGGTTTTCGGGGATTTGCCCAAATTCTGGGCAGAAAATGCGGAAAGCGATCTGAAACTGTGCAGGCTCAGGACAGAGCTTGTTTCAAAAGTGCCAAAGCATGCAGCACGGCGGCGCGCCGGACTTCCGTGCGGCCCAGTGCGCCGAACTCGACGGTTTCGGTGGCTGTCGGGTTGTCCTTGTGTGCGAGGCCAAAGCAGACGCGCCCCTCGGGCTTGTGATGGCTGCCACCGGGGCCTGCGATCCCGGTGAGCGAGATCGCAACCGTGGCGTCGGAATTGGCCAACGCCCCCTCGGCCATGGCGCGGGCGACCTCTTCCGAGACGGCCCCATGTGCCTCGATCAACGCGGGATCGACGCCCAGCATCCGGGTCTTGGCTGTGTTGGAGTAGGTGACGAAACCCCGGTCGAACACGTGCGACGATCCCGGCACATCGGTGATTGCCCCGGCGACCAGCCCGCCGGTACAGCTTTCCGCCGTCGCAATCATCGCGCCGGTCTCGCGCGCCAGGGAAACGAGTTTTTCCGCCTCGGTCATACCAGCAGGATAACATGGGCGACATAGGCCGCCAGCGCCACGACGATCGCCGCCATGACCCCAGCGATCACGTCATCCATCATGACGCCGAAGGCGTTGGACTTGCGGTCGGCCCAGCCCACGGGGCCGGGCTTCCAGATGTCGAACAGGCGGAACATCAGGAAGGCCCCGATCCAGCCGGGATAGGGGAAGCTCCACGGGTCCGCGCCCGCGTGCCAAAGTCCGGCAGACAGGGGCCAAAGCGCGATCCACTGCCCGGCGACCTCGTCGATGACGATTTCCGAGGGGTCGTGGTCGTCCTTGCCGCGGGTCGCTTCCACAGTGGCCCACCAGCCTAGGCCGAAGACAAGGGCCGTGGCCACGGCGAACAGGGGAAAGCCGCCCAGCCCGTGCAGGGCCCAGGCCACGGGGATCGCGGCGGCCGAGCCCCATGTTCCCGGGGCAGGGCGCAGCAGCCCGACATAGAAGAAGGTCGCGAAGAAACGGCTCATGCGGATACCAAGGTTACGGTTGCGATTGCGGCGATACCCTCTTCGCGGCCGGTGAAGCCCAGCCGTTCCGAAGTGGTCGCCTTGACCGAGACGCGCCCGGCCTCGATCCCGGCGATGCGGGCCAGTTCCGCCTGCATCGCGGCTGCGTGCGGCCCGATCTTGGGGCGTTCGCAGATCAGGGTGACATCGGCGTTCGAGACGCGAAACCCTCGTTCCTGCGCCAGCTCGGCCGCATGGGCGAGGAAGATCTCGCTGGCCGCGCCTTTCCATTGCGGATCGC
The DNA here is from genome assembly GCA_014762635.1 of Paracoccaceae bacterium. Classification (GTDB taxonomy): domain Bacteria; phylum Pseudomonadota; class Alphaproteobacteria; order Rhodobacterales; family Rhodobacteraceae; genus JABURR01. The sequence goes on along the minus strand of JABURR010000039.1, from coordinate 66,337 downwards.
TCGGCGGGAAATGCCGCCCGATATCGCCCTCGGCCATCGCGCCGTAGATTGCGTCGGTCAGGGCGTGCATGCCCACATCGGCGTCGGAATGGCCTTGCAGGCCACGCTCGTGGGGCAGTTTCACTCCACAAAGCATCACATGATCCCCCGGTCCGAACCGGTGCACGTCGAACCCGTTGCCAAGGCGAATGTCCATCTGGCCCCTCATCAGGTCTTCGGCCCGGGCGAAATCCTCGGGCGTGGTGATCTTCAGGTTGCGCTCCTCGCCCGGGACGATGGCCACGTCAATGCCCGCTGCGCGGGCGACCTCCACGTCATCGGCAGCCCCGCCGGGATGGGCCTCGTGCGCGGCAAGAATCGCCGCGAAGTGAAACCCTTGCGGCGTCTGGGCGCGAAACAGGCCCGAACGATCCTCGGTCCCGGCGACCCGCCCGCTTTCGCCTCGCCACAGGGCATCGGTGATCGGCAGGGCCGGGGCGGCCCCTTCGGCAGTGTCGAGGGCATCGCAGACGCGGGCCATCACGTCAGGGCTCACCAGCGGACGGGCCACGTCATGGATGAGAACGCGATCCGGAGCGATCTGGCGCAGGGCCTCGAGCCCGGCACGGACGCTTTCGCAGCGGGTCGTGCCGCCGGCACAGACCGTCAGGCCGGGATACTGCTCCGCGTGATCCATGTCGTCGCGATGCAGGACAAGAATGATCGGGTCGATCCCGAAATTCCTGAATGCATCAATGGTCCAGTCCGCCACGAGCCGACCCTTGAGCGGGCGCCATTGCTTCGGCAGGCCCCCTCCGGCGCGGGTTCCGCGCCCTGCGGCGACGATGATGGCGGCAGTGGTCATTCTTGCTCCGATGGCTTCGCGCTCTGTCTATGTTCTGCGTTGCGGGGAGACAATGGGCGTGATTATTCGTCAATAGACGCCTAATTTTTGTGCAGATGATGTTTTTATCCCAGTTCCAATGCCCCGATGGTTTGCGCTTGTGGCCGAACGGGCCTATCTGAACCTCGGTTGCACAAGGATTAATCATTTGGCCATCCGTTTGGCGGACATCCAGATCGACTGCCCCGTGTTCCTGGCCCCGATGGCCGGGATCACTGATTTGCCGTTCCGCAAGCTGGTGTCGGAATTCGGCGCCGGTCTCGTGGTCAGCGAAATGGTCGCAAGCCAGGAAATGGTGCAGGCCAAGCCTGGCGTGCGGGAGCGGGCCGAACTGGGCTTTGGCGTCGAGAATACTGCCGTGCAACTGGCCGGGCGTGAGGCGCATTGGATGGCCGAGGCCGCCCGGATGGTCGAGGGCAACGGCGCAAAGATTATCGACATCAACATGGGCTGTCCCGCGAAGAAGGTGGTAAATGGGCTGTCGGGCTCGGCGCTGATGCGGGACCTCGATCACGCCTTGAGCCTGATCGAGGCGGTGGTGGAAGCCGTTTCTGTGCCAGTCACCCTGAAAAGCCGCCTGGGCTGGGATGACGACATGCGCAATGCCCCGGAACTGGCTCGACGGGCCGAGGCCGCGGGGATCAAGATGATCACCATCCATGGCCGCACGCGTTGCCAGTTTTACAAGGGCCGTGCCGACTGGGCCGCGATCCGCGAGATCAAGCAGGCGGTCGGCATCCCGGTGATCGCGAATGGCGACATCTGCTCGCCCGAGGACGCGCGGACAGCGCTGGATCAATCGGGTGCCGACGGCGTGATGGTCGGGCGCGGCGCGCAGGGGCGCCCGTGGGTGCTCGCGGAGATTGCGGCAGAACTGATCGGAACCGCCCCCCCGGAGGTTCCATCGGGCGCGGATTTGGTGGACCTGGTCGCGCGGCATTACGAGGACACGCTCGCCTTCTACGGCGAGGAGCTTGGCCGTCGGGTCATTCGCAAGCACCTGGGCTGGTACATGGACGAGGTGGGCACGGACCCGGAGGTTCGGCGCGCTGTCCTGACCGAAAGCCAACCGGCGCAGGTTCTGGCGCTTTTGCCGGATGCGCTCATCACATCCGAACGGAGGGCGGCATGACCGAGACGACCGATGTCATCTGGAGCTCGCTGCCGGTGCCGGCCCTGCTGGTCGACGGGGACGACCTTATCGCGAATATCAACCCGGCCGCGGAACTGTTCCTGAACATATCGTCCAAGCTTCTGCGCGGAACGCCAGTTTTCGACAAGCTGGCGATCGACGCGCCTTTGGACGATGTTTTCGCACGCGTGCGGAACAACGGCTCGGCCCTCTTCATCAACTCGGTGGATGTCTCGGGCGGCAACAGCGCTCCGATGGAATGCAACATCCAGATCGCGCCGCTGGCGGGGCAGCCGGGCCAGATCCTGATCCTGATCGAGCCGCGCCACCTGGCCGACCGGATGGGCCGGGCCGGATCGGTCAAATCCTCGGCCCGGTCGGCGATCGGCATGGCCGAGATGCTGGCGCACGAGATCAAGAACCCGCTCGCCGGGATCACCGGCGCGGCGCAGCTTCTGTCGATGAACCTGAGCAAGGAAGACCAGGAATTGACCGACCTGATCGTGGCCGAGAGTCGCCGGATCGTGGCGCTGCTGGACCAGGTGGAGCAGTTCGGCAACCTGCGCCCGCCGCAACGCAAGGCGGTGAACGTGCATGACCTGCTGGACCGGGCGCGCAAGTCGGCCGAGGTCGGCTATGCCGCGAACATGAAGTTCCTCGAGGAATTCGACCCTTCTCTGCCGCCCACCTATGTGGATGGCGACCAGATGCTGCAGGTCTTCCTCAACCTTCTGAAGAACGCCTCGGAGGTCGCCGACAAGGATGGTGGCACGATCCGGTTGCGTACCTTTTATGACCTGTCGCTGAGGCTGCGTCGCAAGGACGGGTCGGGCAACCCTCTCCCGCTTCAGGTGGAGATCATAGACGACGGCCCGGGCCTGCCGCCCGAGCTTGCGGGAGATATCTTCGAGCCCTTCGTTTCGGGCCGTGAAAACGGCACCGGGCTGGGGCTCGCCCTGGTTTCAAAAATCATTTCCGACCACGACGGCTGGATTTCGGTGGATTCGGTGCCCGGGCGCACCGTGTTCCGCATCTCATTGCCCGTGGCACCCAAGTCGATGGAGGAAGAATAGATGGACGGGACAGTTCTGGTCGCCGACGACGACAAGACGATCCGCACGGTATTGACCCAGGCGCTCTCGCGGGCGGGGTGTAAAGTCCATGCTACCTCGTCTCTGGTGACGCTCATGCGCTGGGTGGAAGAGGGCAAGGGCGACCTCGTCATCTCGGACGTGGTCATGCCCGACGGGAACGGGCTCGAGCAGTTGCCGCTGATCGCCGAGGAACGGCCGGGCCTGCCGGTGATCGTCATTTCGGCGCAGAACACGATCATGACCGCGATCCAGGCCGCCGAGGCCGAGGCCTTCGACTACCTGCCCAAACCATTCGACCTGCCGGACCTGATGAAACGGGCCTCGCGCGCGCTTGAGGTCAAGCGCCGCGCGCCGGTGGCGAAGGCGAAGGACGACGAGCAGTCGGACGATCTACCGCTGGTGGGCCGCACGCCGGCCATGCAGGAGCTCTACCGGCTGGTCGCGCGGGTGATGAACACGGATCTGCCGGTGCTGATCAGTGGCGAGTCGGGCACGGGCAAGTCCCTGATCGCGCGCGCGATCCACGATTTCTCGGACCGGCGGAACCTTCCCTTCGTCACCGCCATGGCCGCCGACCTGTCTACGATGGAAGGCCCCTCCGCGATCATCAGCCGCGCGCGCAATGGCTCGATCCTGTTCGACGAGGTGGGCGACCTGAGCGAGGAGGCCCAGGCCCGAATCGTGCGCATGCTCGACAGTTTCACCGACAACGCGCCGCGCATCATGGCCACCAGCCAGGCCGACCTGGCCAAGAAAATGGAGGCTGGGCAGTTCCGACAGGACCTGTTCTACCGCCTCGGCGGAGTTTCGCTGACCGTTCCGTCCCTGCGCGAACGGGTCGAGGACATCCCGCTTTTGGCTGATCACTTCCTTGCCCGGGCCGAGCGGGAGGGGTTCAACCTGCGCCGCTTCAGCCCCGAGGCGATGGATTTGATCCGCGCCTACAGCTGGCCCGGCAACGTCCGGCAGCTTGAAAACACGATCCGGCGCCTTGTCGTGACCTCCTCGGAAGAAGAGATCACCCGCGCCGAGGCCGAACAAGTCCTTGGAAATCAACCGGCTATGGAGCCGCTGCAGGGTGGGGGCGACGGCGACAAGCTGTCGACCTCGGTTCACAAGCACCTGCGCCGGTACTTTGATCTGCATGGCGGCGTGCTGCCGCCGCCGGGACTTTATCAGCGGATCCTGCGCGAAGTGGAACTGCCGCTGATCGAGATTGCGCTGGATGCGACGGCGGGCAACCAGGCGAAATGTGCCGATCTGCTGGGCATCAACCGGAATACTTTGCGCAAGAAGATCACGGATCTGGATATTCAGGTGACACGCCGCCGCAAGTTGATGTAAAAAGGTCACATAGAAGTGGCAAATCGGCGTCACACGCCGCAGCCACCGGGAAACGGTGAACGAGCGGGGTGTAGGCCGTGCGCACAGCTGCGCGACTGGCGACTTGGGACAGGCTGACGCGTCTCCATATTCTTCAGCGGCTACAGAACGCTGTTGCGCTCGGGCTTGTTCTGTTGGGGCCTGTGCTGGCGTTTGCCACCTTCCTGGTCCTCGGTCCTCTGGACAAGGGCGCATCGGCGCTCTCGCTTCGGCTCGTTCTTCTGGCCGACCTTGTGTACGTGCTGGTTTTGGTTGCGCTCGTGATGCAACGGGTGGCGCAGATGATCGCGGCCACCCGCCGGAAGTCGGCAGGCTCGCGACTTCACCTGCGCCTGACCGGTGTCTTCGCGATCATGGCGCTCATTCCCACGGTCATGGTTGCCATCTTTGCCGGTCTGACGGTCAACGTCGGGTTGGAGGGGTGGTTTTCGGATCGGGTTCGGCAGGTGGTCGGAAGCTCGCTGGCTGCAGCGGAGGCCTATGAGCAGGAACACCGGCGCGACCTGGCAGAAGACGCCGAGGTCCTCGCCGATTACCTTGATGCCGCGCGGAACGCGAATTTCTTCATCGCCGATGGCCAGTTGCGGCAGGTCCTGACCCAAGGGCAAAGCCAGATCCAGCGGGGCCTGCGCGAGGCCTATCTCATCGACGGCACCGGCGAGATCCGCGCGCGCGGTGACCGTTCCTACCTTTTCGACTACGAACTCCCGACGCGCGACCAGTTCAACCGCGCCCGCGCGGGCGAAACCGTCATCATCGAGGACTGGGACATCAACGAATTCCGCGCGCTGGTCGCGCTGAACAACTACGTGGACCGGTTCCTCTATGTCTCGCGCAGCGTGGACGGCGAAATCCTGAGCCTGCTGGACGAAACCCAGGAAACCGTCCGCTTCTACAACCAGCTCGAGTCCGAGCGTGGGCGGCTGCTGTTCGAGTTCGGGCTGCTGTATCTCGGGTTCGCGGTGATCCTGATTCTTGCGTCGATCTGGCTCGGCTTGTGGTTTGCAGAGCGCCTTTCGCGGCCAGTCGGGCGGCTGGCAGGGGCGGCGCAGCGAGTCGGCTCGGGCGACCTGGACGTGCAGGTGGTCGAAGAAGATACCGACGACGAGATTGCGATGCTGGGCCGGGTGTTCAATCAGATGACGCTTCAGCTCAAGGGACAGCGGGACGCGCTGATGGAGACGAACCGCCAGATCGACCGGCGGCGACGGCTGTTCGACTCGGTGCTGTCGTCGATCACGGCAGGCGTTGTCGGGGTGGATTCCGATGGTCGCGTGACCTTTGCCAACCGCTCTGCCGAGCGGTTGCTTCGGATGCCGACCCTGGAAGAACATTCGGTCATGCTCGCCGAGGTCGTGCCCGAGTTCGCGTCCCTGTTCGACCGGCTGCGCGAGAGCGGGTTGGAAGTGGCCCAGGAGGAAATCCGCGTTTCGCGTGCCGGACGGATGGAAAACCTGCTTGTCCGCATGGCGACCCGGCGCGGGGCCCGCGACCAGCTTGAAGGCTACGTGATCGCATTCGACGACGTGACAGACCTGGTTTCAGCGCAGCGGATGGCGGCCTGGGGCGACGTGGCGCGCCGTATCGCGCATGAGATCAAGAATCCGCTGACCCCGATCCAGCTGTCGGCGGAACGCATCAAGCGCAAGTTCCGCAAAGCCGTGGGCGAGGACGAGGCGTTGTTGGAAAACTACACCGATGTGATCGTCCGCCAGACCGAGGACCTGCGCCGGATCGTGGACGAATTCTCGAAATTCGCGCGGATGCCCGAGCCCGAGCGCAAGCTGCAGGACCTGGTGAAGCTGGTCCGCGAGTCGGTCATCTTGCAGGAAGAGGCGCTGGACGGGGTGCTGATTTCTGCGGACCTGCCCGAAGACAAGGTGCTGGCCGACCTCGATGCCACGATGATCGGCCAGGCCCTCACCAACCTGATCAAGAATGCCGGGGAGGCGATCGACGGTTTCGTCCTGTCCGGCGCGCCGGATGGCTATATCCCGCGGATCAATATCGAGATGGCGCTAGAGCCCCGGGCGGCTCTGATCTCGATTTCGGACAATGGCTGCGGCTTCCCCGAGGACCGGTCGCGCCTGTTCGAACCCTACGTGACGACACGTGACAAGGGGACGGGCCTCGGCCTGCCTATCGTGAAGAAGATTATCGAGGAACATGGCGGGACGCTCACCCTGAGCGATGCCGAGCCCTTTGCCGAGGGCGCGCATCGCGGGGCACGGGTCGATATCCGCCTGCCGGTGACAACGGTTGAACAAGATCAGGGCCTGAAGGCCCTAGCGGTTTGAGGAGGTAAAGTTATGGGCGACATTCTTATCGTGGATGACGAGCGCGATATCCGGGAATTGATCGGGGATATCCTGCGCGACGAGGGGTACACGGTTCGTTTGGCGGGAAATTCCGACGATTGCATGAAGGAGATCAACAACGATCCGCCGTCGCTGATCATCCTGGATATCTGGCTAAAGGACAGTCGGATGGACGGCATCGACATCCTGAAATCGGTGAAACGCGACAATCCCGATATTCCTGTGGTCATCATCTCGGGGCATGGCAACATCGAGATCGCGGTCGCCGCCATCAAGCAGGGTGCCTATGACTTCATCGAGAAGCCCTTCAACATCGACCAGTTGATGGTGGTGATCGGGCGGGCGATGGAGACCTCGCGCCTGCGCCGAGAGAACCACGATCTGCGCCGCCGCGACGTGACATGCTCGGACATGATTGGGACAAGCACGGTGTTCAAGACGCTGAAATCGCAGCTTGAAAAGGTCACCAAGTCCAACGGGCGGGTGATGCTGACCGGGCCTGCCGGGGTGGGCAAGGAAGTCGCGGCGCGCTTCATCCACGCCAATTCCACGCGCGCCTCGGCGCCGTTCGTTTGCGTGAATGCCGCTTCGATCGAGCCCGAGCGCATGGAAGAGGTTCTGTTCGGCCGTGAAACGCCCGAACGCGGGGTCGAGCAGGGGATGCTCGACGAGGCGCATGGCGGGGTGCTTTATTTCGACGAGGTGGCCGACATGCCGCTTGGCACCCAGTCCAAGATCCTTCGGGTGCTGGTTGAGCAGCAGTTCCAGCGCGTCGGCGGCACCGACAAGGTGCGGGTCGACATCCGGGTAATTTCCAGCACCAACAGGGATTTGCAGTCCGAGATTGATGCCGGGAACTTCCGCCAGGAGCTTTACCATCGCCTGAACGTCGTGCCGATCGAGGTTCCGCCGCTGGAAGATCGACGCGAAGACATTCCCAAGCTGGCCGACCATTTCATCGCCGGGTTCAACAAGAGCCAGGGCCTTCCGTTGCGCCCGCTCTCAGAGGATGCGGTTGCCTTGCTGCAGACCATGCGCTGGCCCGGGAACGTGCGGCAGTTGAAGAACGTGATCGAGCGGATCCTGATCCTGGGCGACGGAAGCGGTCCGATCTCGGCCGAGGAGATTCCGGCGCAGGACGTTTCGCCGCGGTCCGGTTCGGAAGATCGCGTGGTGCTTGGCGGCAGCCTTGCCACCCTTCCCCTGCGCGAAGCGCGGGAGTTGTTCGAGCGTGAATACCTTCTGACCCAGATCAACCGTTTCGGCGGGAATATCAGCCGCACGGCGAATTTCGTGGGCATGGAGCGGTCTGCGCTGCACCGCAAGCTCAAGTCGCTGGGCGTGGTCACCACGAACAAGTCCGGGGCGCGCGTCGCCCACGTGGAAGAGGAGCCTGCCGATTGACGCCCCCCCGACCATCTGCCATCCCTTCGGCAGAGGTAGACAGGGACTGAGGGATGAAAGTCATCATCTGCGGCGCGGGCCAGGTTGGCTGGCAGATCGCGCGGCACCTCTCGGGCGAGCGTAACGACGTCACCGTCGTGGACAGCAACGCTGACCTTGTGCGGCGGGCGATGGATACGCTCGACGTGCAGGGCGTGGCGGGTCATGCCAGCTATCCCGATGTGCTGGATCGGGCAGGGGCCCGGGACGCGGACATGGTGATCGCTGCGACGCTGTCCGACGAGGTGAACATGGTCACCTGCCAGGTGGCGCATTCGGTCTTCTCGGTCCCGCGCAAGATCGCGCGAATCCGGGCGCAATCCTATCTGTCCGCGATCTATTCCGACCTCTACCGCCGGGATCACCTGCCCATCGACGTGGTGATCAGCCCCGAGCGGGAGGTGGCCGAGGCCGCCCTGCGGCGTCTGGGCGCGCCGGTGGCCTTTGACACCCAAAGCTTTCTTGATGGCCGGCTCCAGCTTCTGGGCATCGCTCTGGATGACGACTGCCCGGTGGTGAACACGCCCTTGCGGCAGTTGACCGACCTCTTCTCGACCCTTCGGGCCATCGTGGTGGGGGTGCGGCGCGAGGGCACGCTCTTCGCGCCCGAACCCGGGGACCAGCTTTTCCCTGATGACCAGATATATGTCTTCTCCCACGTGGAGGACGTGAACCGGACGCTGGAGATCTTTGGCAAGTCGGTGAAGAAGCAGGAGCGGGTGGTGATCGTGGGCGGCGGCAACGTCGGCCTTGCCGTGGCCAAGGCGCTGGAGGGCCGCCCCGACCGGGTGCGCGCCAAGGTGATCGAGCGCAACCGCGCCGCCGCCGAACGGGCTGCCGATGCGCTGGAGCGGACCATCGTCCTGAACGGCGACGGCCTGAACATGGAGCTTCTGGCCGAGGCGAATATCGATCGGGCCGATGCGATCTTGGCTGTGACCGATGACGACAAGGTGAACCTGCTGGCGTCGGTTCGGGCCAAGCAGGCGGGCTGTTCCATGGCGATCTGCCTGGTGAACGACCCCTCGCTTGTGCCGCTGATGACCGCACTGGAGATCGACGCCTATATCAACCCGCGCGCCACAACTGTCAGCTCGATCCTGCGTCACATCCGCCACGGGCGGGTGCGCGGCGTCTACGCGATCGGCGATGCCGAGGCCGAGGTTCTGGAAGCGCAGGTTCTGTCGACCTCTCCCATTGCCGGGCAGCGTATCCGCGACGTGGATTTCCCCGAGGGCGTGCTGGTGGGCGCGGTGCTGAAGGGCGACAAGGTGGTCAAACCCACAGGCGCGACCCGGATCGACGATGGCGACGTGATCGTCCTGTTCTCGATGGCCGATGACGTGCCCGAGGTGGAGCGCCTCCTGCAGGTCTCGATCGACTTCTTCTGATGCTGGGGCGCATTCTCAGCCTGCCGTTGCTTGTCATCCTCATGGGGATCGGCGCGCTGGCGATGTATCTGCCTGCGGCCCTCGCCTTTTCGGGGCGGGATTACGAGGTGGCGCTGGCCTTCTTCAACTGGGGCACACTGTTCCTGGTTCTCTTCGCCATCGTGGGCATCGCCACGTCGACCTACGAGGTGTCCAACCAGGCCCGCAGCCACCTGCTGGCGCTGCTGGGGGCCTATCTGATCCTGCCGCTGATGCTGGCCGTGCCGGTCTATGACGCGGTGCCCGGGGCGCGGTTCTTCAACGCCTATCTCGACATGGTGTCGAGCTTCACCACCACCGGCGCCAATTTCATCGAAGGCGCTGGCCGCGTGGCACAGGCGGTGCATTTCTGGCGCGCGCTGGTGGGGTGGTTGGGCGGCTTCTTCGTCTGGGTGACGGCCATCGCGATTCTCGCACCGATGAACCTTGGCGGGTTCGAGGTGGAGTCGGCGGCCGAGATCGGCCAGGCCGCACCGCAAATCACCCATGTGGCCGACCCATCCGAACGGCTCGTGCGTTTCGCGGTCGACCTGTTGCCGGTCTATTCCGGTCTGACCCTGGTGCTTTGGGTGTCCCTCGTCGTGGCTGGAGACGGGCCATTCGTGGCGGTCTGCCATGCCATGTCCACGCTTGCCACCAGCGGGATTTCCCCGGTGGGCGGCCCTGCCGGCGCTCCGAGCGGCGGCTCGGGGGAACCGATCATCCTGCTGTTCTTCGTGTTCGCGGTGTCGCGCCAGACATTCGCGCCGGACCGGTCCCATCAGCGCGTGCAGTTTCTGTTCAGGAATCCCGAGTTCAGAATGGCTGTCGTCGCGGTGACCGTTATCCCCGGCCTGCTGTTCCTTCGTCATTGGGTGGGCGCTTTCTCCACGGATATGGAAGAGAACGCACCTGCCGCCATTTCCGCGCTCTGGGGGGCGGTGTTCACGGTTCTGTCGTTCCTGTCCACGACCGGCTTCGTGTCGGGCGCTTGGGACGCGTCGCAGGCCTGGTCGGGCCTGCCGACGCCGGGTGTGATCCTGCTTGGCCTGTCGCTTGTTGGCGGCGGGGTGGCGACCACCGCCGGGGGCGTGAAGCTCTTGCGGGTCTACGCGCTCTACATGCATGGGCGACGGGAACTCGACAAGCTGACCCATCCGAACTCTGTCGGCGGCGCCGGGGTCGAGGCCCGCCGCATCAGGCGTCAGGGCGCTTACGTGGCCTGGATCTTCTTCATGCTCTTTGCCCTTTCGCTTGCAGCGGTATGTCTTGCGTTGGGGCTGGCAGGTCTGGATTTCGAGCCCGCCATGGTTCTTGCGGTGGCCAGCCTTTCAACCACGGGGCCGCTTGCACAGGTCGCCTCGGAGGTTCCGATCAGCTATGCGACCTTGAATGATTCTGCGAAAATGATCGTCGGGGCCGCGATGGTTCTGGGGCGTTTGGAAACGTTGGCAATTATTGCGCTGCTGAATCCGGATTTCTGGCGCAGTTGAGGCGAGTTAGGTAGATATCCGCCCTAACAGATTGAAATTTGCGGTGGATTCTATCCCTATTGAACTCCATACTCGGCCTCGCGCACTGAGGTCCGCCACAGCGGGGCGGAAACAAGAACAAAGGCGAACGCAATGGCTGCAGACAAGCAGAATTTACAAGACGCATTTTTGAATCATGTCCGGAAAGCCAAGGTTCCGGTCACCATTTTCCTTATTAACGGTGTGAAGTTGCAGGGGGTTATCACCTGGTTCGACAACTTCTGCGTGCTTCTGCGCAGGGATGGTCAGTCCCAGCTGGTCTACAAGCACGCGATTTCGACCGTGATGCCCTCACAGCCGATTTCGCTTTACGAGGGTGACGAGTAAACGTGGGAACTGATCCGGGGGGCGCAACGCGCGCCTGGGTGCTGCATCCTGACATCAAGACTGACCGCGAACGGCGAGAGCCGGGTCCCGCGCTTGAGGAAGCTGTGGCGCTTGCCGCGGCGCTGCCGGGGCTGGAGGTGGTCGGCGCCGACGTGGTGCGCTTGCCGCAGGCCAAGGCGGGTTTGCTGTTTGGAACCGGCAAGATCGCGGAGCTGAAGGCTTGGTTCGAAGAGGCCGAGGTCGATCTGGTTCTGGTGGATGGGCCGGTGACGCCAATCCAGCAGCGGAACCTGGAAAAAGAGTGGAACGTCAAGCTTCTGGACCGGACCGGGCTGATCCTCGAGATCTTCGCGGATCGCGCCCGGACGCGCGAAGGCGTGCTGCAGGTGGAACTGGCCGCGCTGAGTTACCAACGCACGCGTCTGGTGCGGGCCTGGACCCACCTTGAGCGGCAGCGCGGCGCGCTTGGCTTCGTGGGCGGCCCGGGGGAAACCCAGATCGAGGCCGACCGCCGCGCCATCGACGAGGCGATCACCCGGCTGCGGCGGCAGTTGGCGAAGGTGGTGAAGACGCGTGAGTTGCACCGCGCCTCGCGCGCCAAGGTGCCGTTTCCGGTGGTGGCCCTGGTGGGGTACACGAACGCCGGGAAATCCACGCTTTTCAACCGGTTGACCGGCGCAGAGGTGATGGCGAAAGACATGCTCTTCGCCACGCTCGACCCCACCATGCGGGGGTTGGTTCTGCCCTCGGGGCGGAAGGTTATTCTGTCGGATACGGTGGGGTTCATTTCCGATCTACCGACGCAGCTTGTGGCCGCCTTCCGCGCCACGCTGGAAGAGGTTCTGGGCGCCGACCTGATCATCCACGTGCGCGACATCAGCCATGCCGAGACCGAGGAGCAGGCCGAGGACGTGAACACCATCCTGGCCGAGCTTGGCGTGGCCGAGGATGCGCCGCTGCTCGAGGCCTGGAACAAGATCGACCGGCTGTCACCCGACGCCCGTTCCGCGGTCGAGGCGCAGGCCGACCGGCGGGAAAATATCTTTGCTTTGTCGTCGCTTACGGGTGACGGCTTGGACGAGCTTCTGCAAGCCGTCTCGGACGCTCTGGACGAAGAACGGGTGGAGCGGGAAATCGAATTGCCCTTCGCGGACGGCCAGCGCCGGGCCTGGCTGCACGAACAGGGCGTGGTCGAATCCGAGACCCCGACCGAGACCGGATTCCGCTTCAAGGTGCGCTGGACCGCCCGTCAGGAGAAGCGGTTCCGCGATCTCTGACCCCGCCCGGAATCCCCGAAAATCCAAATCGGAAAACTATCGGAATTCCATCGGAATTTCATCGGACTTTGCCGACCGCGAACCTGTGCAGATCAGCGCGGTTCCAGCAGGGTGATGCCCACAGCCGCCGCCCGGGCAAGCTCGGGGTCGAGCGACATGGGGATGTATTCGCCACGCCGCCAGAGTTCACCCAGATCATCGTAATGGCTGCTCAGGAAATGGCCGGACTGGCCGGTGGCGGTGATGAAGACCGAACTGTCGGGGTCGGCGAAATCATAGACGCCGCGATAGCCCGCGCCATGGATGTTCAGGAACGGGTTCGGCCCGGTTCCCACGGACTTGCCCCGCATCAGGGTATTGTCCCCGCCCGAGGTCGATTGGCGGACGTTCACCAGCCACCCAAGGCCCGGGATGTCGCCCATCACCTTGTGTCGGTGAACGGCCTCGTGGGCGTCGCCCCAGCGCAGCGATTCCAGCGCGTCGCCCCAGTTCTCGTCGATCCAGAGCAGCGCGTCGTCAAGGGCCAGCCGCGCCATCTCGGCACAGGTTTCCGTGGCGGCGGACTGGATCACGTCGCACCAGACCGAGGCGCCATCCACGTCGCGGAAGACCCGCTCCACGAACAGCGGCTCCAAATGGGTGAATTCGCGGGCGAGGGGGCCAAGCTCGTCGCGGATCAGACGGTCCTGCAGGGCGCGCATCCAGGCCGAGTAGATCAGCGGCTCGGGCAGGTGCTCGTTCATCTCGCCGTTCCAGTCGGCCAGAAGCTCCAGCGCACGCTGGCGTTGATGTTCGCGGGTGCCTTCCGGCGCGGCGGCGCCGGTGAACCAGAGATCGGCGGCCACCAGCGGCAGCAAGGTTCGGGCCGAGATCGAGACCGTGTCCAACTGCGCCTCGATGAAGCTTTCGCGGGTATGCACCTCGCGGCTTTGCATCAGGCGGTTCCAGCGTTGGACCCGCTGCGTGTCGCCGTAATTGAAGCTGACGTGGAACGGGAAGGGCCGGTCGGTCATCTTGTTGTTGGTATTGCCGACGATCCCGCCCTCGGGCGCGGTGAACTCGGGGTTCGCGGCATAGCCCATGCGGCCCTGCCAGCGGTTCACGGCAAGCCAGCCGGGGGCGGGGATGCGCCCTTGGCTCTGGTGGTTGGACGACCGTCTCGGCATGGCGCCCACGGTCTTCATCGCGATCGAGGTCGCATCGGCCAGCGTGAGGTTCTGGCTGGGGGCGATGAACAGTTCGCCGGCGGCGATGCCATCCTCGACCGACTGCGCCCGCATCAGCCGCAGGACCGAGGACATCGAGGTGTCGCGCGGTGAAAGCGCCGTCCAGGCAAGGCTGGCCACGTGGCCGCGCGGAGTCACGGTATTCAGTCCAAAATAGTCGCCGGGGATGATCGGGCCGTTTTCGGACCATTGCAGGGTGATCGTGACCGGAGCCGCGTCCTTCACGTTGATGATCGAGTTGCGGATCTGGAGCGGCTCCCAGCCCGTCGGGGACATCACCTCGTCGGGGTTGTCGGGGTTCAGCTTCTCGATGAAGATGTCCTGATCATCCATGTAGGAAGACGTCAGGCCCCATCCCATCTGCTCGCCCCGGCCCACCAGCACCGCCGGGATGCCCGGGATCGTGCCGCCGATGACGCCACCGGTCTGCAACTCCATCCGTGCCAGGTACCAGAATCCGGGTGCCGAGAAGCCCAGGTGCGGGTCGTTGGCCAGAAGCGTGCCCCCCGCGGCCGAACGCGAGGGATCGGCGGCCCAGACGTTCGACGCCCCGGCAAGTTCATGCGTGTTGGCGGGCCAGAGCGGATCCTCGGGGCGCGGCGCGGCTTCGGCATAGCGCGGCAGCTCGGGGAAGAGCGCGGCATAGTCGGGCAGGGCGGCCACGCCTTCGCCAGGGGCCTCGGGCAGGATGTCGGCCACGCGCTCTTCTGACAGCATAAGCGAGGTTCGGGCGCGCAGCACCTCGTCCTCAAGCTGGGACATGAGCTCCATCGCCATCATCTTGATCATGACGATGGAATCGGCGGGCTGCCAGGGGGCGATCTGGTTGGAGAACAGGAAGAACTCCGGCGCGCCGCGGCCCATGGCCTCTTCGTTGACGCGGGTCAGCCAGGCGTTCACGCCCGCCGAATAGGCCGTGAGCGCGGCGCGGGCATACTCGTCCTGCGCCTCTACCGATTGGGTCGCGAGTCGGTAGAAATCGAGCCGGCGCATGATCTCGTCGATTCGGACCGTGCGCTCGCCGAAGACTTCGGACAGGCGCCCCTGCGCGGTGCGGCGCAGGATCATCATCTGCCAGAGCCGGTCCTGCGCATGGGCGAAGCCGAGGCCGAAATAGACGTCCTCGTCGCTCTGGCCGAAGATATGCGGCACGTTGGCATTGTCGCGCACGATCTCCACCGGGGCGGAGATGCCGCTGACCGGGTGCTCGGCGTTGTATTCCGGCAAGGAGCGGCCAGCCAGCCACAAGGCCCCCGCGAAGGTGGCCAGCCCTAGCAGAACTGCGCCAGTGAAGAACCTGAGAAGCCAGCGAAAAACGAGTACCATGAGTGCCTGTTGTTGACGTGCGCGGCCGAGCCGTTACTTAGGAGCGAACTTAGGCCAATGCGAAGCGGGAGGAAAGACATGGCGAAGGTTGCATTTCTGGGGCTCGGGGTCATGGGATACCCGATGGCGGGGCACCTGGCGAAGGCGGGTCACGAGGTGACGGTCTACAACCGCACTTTCGCCAAGGCCGAAAAATGGGCGGCGGAACATGGCGGCAAGGCTGCGAAAACCCCGCGCGAGGCCGCCGAGGGTGCGGAATTTGTCATGTCCTGCGTGGGCAATGACGACGACCTGCGCTCGGTCTGCAAGGGCGATGATGGCGCTTTTGCCGGGATGGCCGAGGGGACGGTTTTCGTCGACCACACCACCGTGTCGGCCAAGGTGACCCGCGAATTGCACGCGCTGGCCGCCGAGAAGGGCGTGGCCTTCGTGGATGCGCCGATCTCGGGCGGGCAGGCGGGGGCCGAAAACGGCCAGCTGGTCGTCATGTGCGGCGGTGAAGAAGGCGCCTATGGCCGGGCCGAGCCGGTGATCGACGCCTATGCCAAGGCCTGCCGTCGTCTGGGCGAAAGCGGGTCGGGCCAGTTGACCAAGATGGTCAACCAGATCTGCATCGCGGGCCTCGTTCAGGGCCTCGCCGAAGGGCTGCATTTCGCCGAGAAGGCGGGCCTCGATTCCCGCGCGGTGATCGACGTGATCGGCGGCGGCGCGGCCGGAAGCTGGCAGATGATGAACCGCTATGAGACCATGATCGACGACAAGTTCGATTTCGGCTTCGCGGTGGACTGGATGCGCAAGGATCTGGGCATCTGCCTTGATACGGCGGATGAGAACGGCGCGTCCCTGCCGGTGACGGCGCTGGTGGACCAGTTCTACAAGGACGTGCAGAAGCTGGGCGGGAATCGCTGGGATACGTCCTCGCTGATCAAGCGCCTGCGGAGCATGGGCTGAGGCCTGCAAAAGGACAGGCGCGGTCAAACCGCGCCTGTTGCGGCCCCCGGGTTAGGGGGCGTTCAGGAAAGCCTCGCAGCGTTTCGGCAGCGCGAACTGGTGCCAGGTCCGGCCGCGCAGCTTGTCGCGCAGCCGCTGCACACAGATCATCGCGCCTTCACGCACCCCCGCGTTGTAGCGGCGGCTTCTGACGATGATCATCCGTCCGTCGTCGGTTTTCGCCCAGAGCCGGATACCCGGCGCCTTCGAGGCGAAGCTGGCCTCCACATGGGTGATCGTCGCCAGGTGGTAGCCGAGGTTCTCGGGGACGCGCATATAGAACAGCCCGAACCCCGCGCACCCGGCGCCAAGCACTGCGATCATGGCAATATCCTTCAGATGCGCGTCCAGCCACGTTTGCAGCCGGGCGCGCAGAAGCGTCGCATTGTTAATGGTCATAACATCTATATGGGGAAGGACTGCTGCCCTATTTAGATGTTTCCAGGAAACAAACTGTTTTCTCTGAATTCAGGGAATGTTGAAGGCTGGCGCGGCCAGTTCGAAGCCCTCGAACTGGAAGCCGGGCGAAACGGTGCAGCCCACAAGCGTCCAGTCGCCGGTGGTTTCGGCGGCTTGCCAGTGATGGGCAGGGACGAGGACCTGGGGGCGTTCGCAGCCCGCGACGTCCGGGCCGAGACGCCGGGTTTCCGCGGGACCGGCCTCGGTTTCCGCGATGCGTAGCAGCAATGGCGCGCCCGCGTAGTGGTGCCAGATCTCGTCGGCGTCGACCCGGTGCCAGTGGCTGCGTTCCCCGGCTTTCAGCAGGAAATAGATCGCGGTGCCTGCGGCCCGTTCGCCAGTGGCCGCCTCGGCGCGCCAGGTTTCGCGGAACCAGCCGCCCTCGGGGTGTGGAGCAAGGCCGAGGGTTGAGATGATCTCGTCCGCCGTCACGCGCCCACCTGTGCGGCGAGGTCCTGGAGATCCGTGGCGATCACGTCCCAATCCGCGCTCGGTTCCAGATCCGTGGTCTGGTTGGGGCCGTATTCGGTGGGCCGGGGTACGAAGCCGGTCTTCAGCCCCAGCACACGGGCCGCTTCCAGGTCATCGTTATGGGCGGCGACCATCATCACCCGCTCGGGCGGTAGCCGCAGTGCCGCGCAGGAGGCGAGGTAGACGACAGGCTTGGTCTTGTAGTCCTGCGCGATCTCGGCCCCGAGGATGCAGTCCCACGGCAGACCGCCATGGCGCGCGAGCCGGGTCATCAGCGCGATCGACCCGTTGGAGCAGGGCGCGATGATCGCCTGACGTTTCAGCGCGGTCAGCCCCGCCACCGTGTCGGGCCATGGATCGAGCTTCTCCCACGCGCGGTTCAGCGCCTCGGGGTCGGGGGCTGTCACGCCGAACCGCTCGGATACGATCGCAAGGTTTTCCATGTGCAGATCGTCCAGCGCCACGTAGCCGCGCCCGCCCGCGCGGATACGCTCCATCGCGGGCTGGTACTCGCCCCGCCACGCATCGGCAAAGGCGTGGGCATCCACGCCGGGAAGATGTTCGGCCACCTCGCGCGCGACGCTCTCGCGCCAATCCACGCAGGTGCCGAACACGTCGAATATATATGCGTCCACCATGCCGCGAAACTGGCGCGGATGGCGGCAAAGCGCAATGGGTTACATGGTGCCCGTGCCCGTGTTGGGCAGTGTGCAGTCGCCCGCGTCTAGGGTCTGCACCGGATCGCTGGGGCCGCATTCCTCGCCCGAGAGCGGGTATTCGGTCGTCGCGCATGAGGCGAGGACGGTCAGCGCGGCGAGAAGCGCCGTGAATGCCTTGGTCATGACGATAGCCTTTCTGTCTGTTTCTGTTTGAAAGACAGTTTCGGCGGTTGGTGCGGGTTTGGCTTTGACAGGGATCAAGTTCATGGGCGCAAACGAAAACCCCCGCCGTTGGGCGGGGGTTCCTGTCACGCTTGGTGCGGGATCACTTCAGGATCGAGCGACCGGCATAGACGGCGGTATCGGCCAGAAGTTCCTCGATCCGGATCAGCTGGTTGTATTTCGCCAGCCGGTCCGAGCGGGCCAGCGAGCCGGTCTTGATCTGGCCGCAGTTGGTGGCCACGGCGAGGTCGGCGATGGTGGCGTCCTCGGTCTCGCCCGAGCGGTGGGACATGACGTTGGTGTAGCGGGCGCGGTGGGCCATATCGACGGCCTTGAGCGTTTCCGAGAGCGAGCCGATCTGGTTGACCTTCACCAGCATCGAGTTGGCAACGCCCTTGGCGATGCCGTCGGCCAGCCGCGCGGGGTTGGTCACGAAGAGGTCGTCACCCACCAGCTGCACCTTGTCGCCGATGGCGTCGGTCAGCATCTTCCAGCCGTCCCAGTCATCCTCGGCCATGCCGTCCTCGATCGAGATGATCGGGTAGGCGCCGACGAGTTGTTTCAGATAATCCACGTTCTCGGCCGAGGTGAGGGATTTGCCTTCGCCCTTCATCTCGTACTTGCCGTCCTTGTAATACTCGGTCGAGGCGCAATCGAGCGCGAGGTAGATGTCCTCGCCCGGCTTGTAGCCAGCTTTCTCGATGGATTTCAGGATGAAGTCGAGCGCTTCGGTGGTGGAGCCCAGTTCCGGGGCGAAGCCGCCCTCGTCACCGAGGCCCGTGGACATGCCCGCGGCGGAGAGTTCCTTTTTCAGCGTATGGAACACCTCGGAGCCCATGCGCACGGCATCGCGGATATTGTCCGCCGAGACCGGCATGATCATGAATTCCTGGATGTCGATCGGGTTGTCCGCGTGCTCGCCGCCGTTGATGATGTTCATCATCGGAACGGGCAGGGTGCGGGCCGAGGTGCCGCCCACGTAGCGGAACAGCGGCTGGGTGGTGAATTCGGCGGCGGCCTTGGCCACGCCCAGCGAGATGCCCAGGATCGCGTTGGCGCCCAGACGGCCCTTGTTCGGGGTGCCATCCAGTTCGATCATGGCGGCGTCGATGGCTTCCTGCTCGGTGGCGTCGAAGCCCACCAGCGCCTCGGCCAACTCGCCGTTCACGGCGGCCACGGCCTCCAGCACGCCCTTTCCCATGTAGCGCGCCTTGTCGCCGTCGCGCTTTTCCACCGCCTCGTGAGCGCCGGTCGAGGCGCCCGAAGGCACCGCCGCGCGGCCCATTGAGCCGTCTTCGAGGATGACGTCCACCTCGACGGTGGGATTGCCGCGGCTGTCGAGAATTTCGCGGCCGTGGATATCGATAATCGTGCTCATGAGGTCTCTGTCCCCCGTGGTTGGTCCTCAGTCGGCGTTTGTATAGCGATGGTCGCCGCCGAGGGGAAGGTTGACTGTTTGCGGTAACGGGCCTCGCGGGCGAAGGTGTAAAGCCCCGAGACGACGATGAGTGCGGCACCGCCAAGCGTCCAGGCATCGGGGCGTTCGGCAAAGACCAGGACCCCGATGAACAGCGCGAAGACGATGCGGGAATAGCGGAAGGGCGCGATGACCGACATCTCGCCGATCCGGGTCGCGCCGACGATGCAAAGATAGCCGCCCATGCCGAAGAACAGCGCGATGGCGATCTCCACATAGGCGGATGGCGCGGGCATCGTTGCGGGTTGGCCGAACGCGAGCAGGATCAGCCCGGCGGGCACGACGACGGCAAACCCGTAGCAGGAGAGTGCCACCGAGGAGATATGCGTGGGCATCCGCCGGGTCGCCAGATCGCGGATTGCCAGTCCGATCACGCCCTGCACGGCAAACAGCGAGGCGGGCTCGAACCCTTCGGTGCCGGGGCGCAGGATCAGCAGAACGCCGAAGAAACCGACGCAGATCGCGGTCCAGCGCCGCCATCCCACGGTTTCGCCCAGAAATAGCGCCGCGCCAAGCGTCACGGCCAGCGGCATGGCCTGCAGGATCGCCGCGGCGGTCGAAAGCGGGGTGAGCGCGATCGCGGTGACGTATCCCACGGTCCCGATCAATTCGCCGAGGTTGCGGATCATGACCGGCTTCGAGAGCAGTTCACGGGTCAGGACGCGCTTGCCCTGCGCGCGGGCGATCGCGGCAAAGGCCAGCGCGCCGCCAACACCCAGCACCACCAGGATCTGGCCCACGGCCATTTCGGCCGAGAGGCGCTTGATGAACAGGTCTTCCAGCGCGAAGCCGGCCATCGCGACCACCATCAGCGCCGCGCCGCGCAGATTGTCCATTGCGGACCTCGCCCTTTCACGAATTTCGCGCCCGTCCTAACGCCCCGAGCGGGGAAGGGAAATGGGCAGGCTAGTCTTTGTCGGAATTTTTCAGCGGAACGCCGTAGAGTTCCATCCGGTGCCCCTTGAGCCGGTAGCCCAGCTTGCGCGCGATCTTTTCCTGCAGGGCCTCGATTTCCTCGTCCACGAATTCGATCACCTGGCCGGTGTTCAGGTCGATCAGGTGGTCGTGGTGGTCGCGGTCCGAGGTTTCATAGCGCGCGCGTCCATCGCCGAAATCCAGCTTGTCGAGGATGCCGGACTCTTCGAACAGTTTCACCGTGCGATAGACCGTCGCCAGCGAAATCCGCGGATCGACGGCGCTGGCGCGGGCGTAAAGTTCCTCCACGTCCGGGTGATCGTCGGACTCTTCCAGCACACCGGCGATGACCTTGCGTTGCTCGGTCATGCGCAGGCCGCGGTTCTCACAGCGCTGGAGAATGCTCTTCGTCATCGTCCTGTCCGGTCTTTCGGTCCTTACTAAAGGACGCCCCAACTGCCGAAAACATGAAATCGATGCAAGCGGAATTACCGTGGCTTGACAGTTGCCGCGGCGCACTCTCCTGTGGCGGGCATGGAACGCAAGGATCACATCGACGGCTTCGGCCTGGTCTCGCTGCTTGTCTTCACGCTGATCCTGGCGTTCAACCAGGTTGTCATCAAGGTGGTGAACGACGGGTTTCAGCCGGTGTTCTTCGCGGGTCTGCGCTCGGCCGGGGCGATGGTCTGCATCGCGCTGTTCCTCTGGGCGCGGGGAAAGAAGCTGGTTTTCACGCGCGAGACGATCCCGGCGGGTATCCTGATCGGAATGGTCTTTTCGGCCGAATTCCTGTTCCTTTTCATCGCACTGGACCTGACCACCGTGGCGCGGACCAGCGTGATCTTCTACTCCATGCCCCTCTGGCTGGCGCTGGGGGCGCATCTGATCCTGCCCGGTGAGCGGATGACCCGGCAGAAATCGCTGGGCCTTGCGCTGGCCTTTGCGGGCGTCACCTGGGCGATCCTCGACCGCGACGGCGCGTCCGGCGGGCAGGCAAGCCTTGTCGGCGATCTTTTCGCACTTCTCGCAGCGATCGCCTGGGCGGGGATCGCGCTCTGTGCGCGGGGCACGAAGCTGATCACAGTGCCGCCCGAGACGCAGCTCTTCTGGCAATTGACGATCTCGGCACTGGTGCTGGTGGGCGCGTCGTTCTTCTTTGGGCCAATGATGCGCGATGTGCAGCCCATTCACCTTTGGGGTATGGCGTTCCAGATCGTGGTGGTGGCCTCGGGCGCCTACCTGTTCTGGCTCTGGATCCTGACGATCTACCCGGCCTCGAGCGTGGCCTCGTTCAGCTTCCTGACACCGATCTTCGGGGTGTTCATGGGCTGGGCGCTGCTGGGGGAGGAGGTCTCAACTGGTATCCTTGGCGCATTGGTGCTGGTGGCGGTGGGCATCGCCCTCATCAACCGCCCGCCACGCCGTCAGCCCGAGACATCCGCCCAGACGGGCAGGTGATCCGAGGCGATCCGGCTGAGTTTCGTCTCGATCACGCCTGCATCCCTGAGTTCTAGGTCCGACCCCAGCGCGAAACGATCCAGCGCGGCCACGGGCCGGGCAGCGTGGAAGCTGCGGCCGGGGGCGTGGATGGCGTAGTGATCCTCCAGCGGTTCCATGCCGCGGCGGGGGGACCATTCGTTGAAATCTCCCAGGATCACGGTGCGCCGGGCCGCGCCGACTTCATCGCGGATATGGGCAAGCTGGGTCAGCCGGTCGCGCCGCCGCAGCCCGAGGTGAACGGCCACCACCGTAAGATCGCCCACGTCCAGCGCCACGGCGCCGCGCGGCTCGAACCCCGGCAGGTGGATATGGCGGAAGTTGCGGGCCTCGATCCCCTTTTTCACCAGCACCGCGTTGCCGTGCCAACCAAGGCTGACGTGGTTCCTCGCCAGCGGTACGGCCTGGAAATCGGTTTCCTGCTCGATCATCCGGGCGGGCAGGGCGGCGGGGCGCGCCCCGAGCCTGCGGTCGGCTTCTTGCAAGGCGATGATATCGGCGCCGATATCGTTCAGGATATCAAGGATTCGTCCCGGCCGACGGCGTCGGTCGAGTCCCCGGCATTTCCGGATGTTGTAACTGGCAAGGCGTGTTGTACTGCTCATTGCTCTCTATATGGGGATGGTTTCATGGCAATTGTAGATCGCGGCGGCTGCGGATAGCCTTTCTCCATGTTCTGGAGGGGCCAAAGCTATCTTGTCTACGGGGTCTGGGCGACGCTGGCCGTTGCCTTTGTCTGGTCCCTGGCCGAGGCGCGCTGGTCCATGGGGTTCGTCGCGCTGGTGACATTCCTCGTCACGCTGGCGCCCGGCCATATCGCGGCGCGATACGGGGTCAGGGTGCCGATGCCCTTCCTCAGCGGCGTGGTCCTCTTCATCTTCGCGACCCTTTTCCTGGGCGAGGCGGTGGCCTTCTACGAGCGCTACTGGTGGTGGGATATCGCGCTGCACGGGCTCTCCGCCGTGGGCTTCGGCATGGTGGGGTTCATCTTCATCTTCGTGCTGTTCCAGGGCGACCGCTATGCCGCGCCCGCTTGGGCGGTGGCCTTCCTGGGGTGGTGTTTTGCCGTGGCCATGGGCGTCAGCTGGGAGATATTCGAGTTCCTGATGGACCAGTCCTTCGGCCTGAACATGCAGAAATCCGGCCTGATCGACACGATGTGGGACCTGATCGTGGACCTTTTGGGCGGCGCGATCGGAGCCGGGGCCGGGTTCCTCTACCTGATCGGGCGGGAAGAGGGTGGCCTGCCCTGGCTTATCGGTGAGTTCGTGCGCCTGAACCGCCGGTTCTTTTCCCGCCTGGGGCGCCGGCGCTAGAGCGCGAACTCCAGCCTGAGCCTTGTGCCCATGCCCGGGGTGCTGGTGGTGTCCGCCTCGGCGTCCAGTTGCCCGGCCGAGATCTGGATGATCCTGAGGCCCAGCCCCGATCCGGACCGGGTTTCCGGCATGCCGATCCCGTCATCCTCGACCGTCAGGACATAGACGTCGCCCACCGCGCGGCCCATCACGCCGATGAACCCGGTCTCGCGGTCCTGAAACGCATGTTTGGTCGAGTTCGCGACGAACTCGCTGACGATCATGCCCAGGGCGCTGGCCTTGGAGGTGACGAGGGCGGCGGGGGCGATATCCACGTCCAGGCTGATATGGTCGGGCAATTGCTGCCTGAGAAGCTCTGCAAGCCGGATCAGGAAGGTCCCGAGCGCGACGGTAGACACGTCGTTCCCGCGGTAAAGCTCTGAGTGCAGGGCCGCGATCGCCTCGACCCGGCGGCCGGCATCGTCCATCGCCGCGCGGGCCTCGGGTGTCGTCAGAGAGGTCTTCTGGAACCGCAGAAGGGTCGCCACCATTTGCAGGGAGTTCTTTACCCGGTGATCGACCTCGGCACGCAGCAGTTGCTGAAGATCCAGCGCGTGTTGCAACTCCACCTGCTTCATCACCTGCTTGGCCAGCAGCAGCAGCACGTCCCGTTGCCGGGCGGACAGCTTGCGCGGCTGGTGATCCAGCACGCAGAGCGTGCCAATCGCCACCCCGTCCGAGGTGCGCAGAACGGCGCCCGCGTAGAACCTGAACTGCGGCGCGCCGGTAACGGTGGGGTTGTCCTTGGACCGCGCGTCCTTGGTGCAATCAGGGATCTCGAGCAGTTCTTCCTCGTCAAGCGCATAGCTGCAGATGGAGTTGCTGAGCGGCGTTTCCCGCACATTGACCCCGGTCGAGGATTTGAACCACTGACGATCGAGGTCGACGAAGGAAATCAGCGCCACCGGCACGTTGCACATGCGCGCGGCGAATGCGGTGATGTCGTCGAATTCCCTCTCGTTCGGGGTGTCGAGGATCCCGAGTTCGCGGAGGGCGCGCAGCCGCTCGGTCGTTTCTGGCGTGGGCGCGACAAGCATGCCAGGCCCTTTCCCAATTGCGCCGGGCCACGGCGAGTTCAACTCGTCACGGTCGAGCTATGTGCCACAAAATGTTTGTCTTACGACCTCCGCCGCCGTGGGCGGCGCGGTCAGATCCTTGTTCTCGCCCTTCAATTCATACGGGTTGGCAAGGGCTTGCGTCAACCTGCGGAAGGGGTCGAGGTCACCTTTGACCGCGGCCTGGATCGCCTGTTCCACCCGGTGATTGCGCGGGATGAGGGCCGGATTGGCGGCCTCGAGGGCCGATTGGCGGGCCTCGGGCGTGGTGTCCTCACGCGCCAGCCGGGCGGTCCAGCGCGGGTGCCACTCGTCATAGAGAGCCGAATTTTCAAACGCATCGCGGGCGGTTCCGTCGGATTGGCCACGGAACGCGTTGGTGAAATCCGCGCCGCCAGCCGCCATGCGGTTCAGCAGGTCGTCGATCAGGTCTTCATCCCCGTCTTCGACCGTTTCCAGCCCCAGCTTGGCGCGGAAGACCTCCAGCCATGCAGCCTGGAACAGCGCGGGGAAGCGATGCACGGCTTCGGTCGCATCGGCCACGGCCTTGTCGCGCCCGCCCTCCATCAGCGGCAGCAGGCAGGTCGCGAATTGCGCGAGGTTCCAGACCGCGACATCGGGCTGCTTGTTATAGGCATAGCGCCCGTAGGCGTCGATCGAACTGAAGACCGTCTCGGGGTGGTAGCGATCCATGAAGGCGCAGGGGCCGTAATCGATCGTCTCGCCCGAGATCGCCATGTTGTCGGTGTTCATCACGCCGTGGATGAAGCCCACCCCCAACCATTTTGCCACGAGTCGGGCCTGCGCCCCGATGACGGCCTCGAGCAACTCCAAGGCGTTGTCTGCCTCGGGGTAATGGCGGGCAATCACATGATCGGTCAGCGCCTTGAGGCCGTCCTCATCCCCCCGCGCGGCGAAGAACTGGAACGTGCCCACGCGGATATGGCTGCGGGCGACACGGGTCAGCACCGCGCCGGGCAGGGGTGCCTCGCGTACCACCGTCTCGCCGGTGGTGACAGCGGCCAGCGCGCGGGTTGTGGGAATGCCAAGGGCGTGCATCGCCTCGGACACGATGTATTCCCGCAGCACAGGCCCCAGCCAGGCGCGCCCGTCACCCATCCGGCTATAGGGCGTGGGACCAGAGCCCTTGAGCTGGATATCGCGGCGGGCCCCGTCCTGGCCCACAACCTCGCCCAGCAAAACCGCGCGCCCGTCACCCAGTTGCGGCACCCAGCCGCCGAACTGGTGCCCGGCATAGGCCTGGGCCAGGGGATCGGCACCTTCCGGCACCGCGTTGCCCGCCAGAACCGACAGGCCGCCGTCCGAGGCCAGCGCCTGAGGGTCGAGGCCAAGTTCATGCGCCAGGGCCTCGTTCACCGCGATCAGCCCGGGTTTCTTCACCGGGGTGGGGGCAAGCCTTGTGTAGAACCTGTCGGGCAGGCGAGCGTAGCTGTTGTCGAAGGGGAACTGCAAGGTCATGCCCAGAACCTAGGTCGGCAACGCACCGGTTTCCACCATGTCAAAGGCGGGCCAGCCGCTCGGTCAGAAGGCCGAAGAACCCCTCCGCATTCAGATCTCCGACAAAGGTGGCGTTGGCCTTGCGGTCCGTCACCCGCCACCAGTCGGCGACGGTCATGCCCCGCGTCAGGTCCGAGGCGGTTTCGATCTCCACGTTGATATGCTTGCCTGAGAACAGATCGGGCCGCAGCAGGTAGGCGATCACCGTCGGGTCGTGCAGCGGGCCGCCCGCGCCGCCGTATTTCTCAACATCGAAACGCTCGTAGAAATCCATCCAGCCGCCCACCGCCTGCGACAGCGGCGTGCCGATCGCGCGGATCGCTTCCAGCCGGGGCGGGTTGATCAGCGCCTTGTGGGTCACGTCCAGCGGCATAACGGTTATAGGAATGCCTGATTTGAACACGATATCAGCGGCTTCCGGGTCGACGTAGATGTTGAATTCTGCGGCCGGGGTGATGTTGCCCACCTCGAAATAGGCGCCGCCCATCAGAACGATCTCCTGCACCCGCCCGGCGATATCCGGGGCGCGGGTCAGGGCCGTGGCGATGTTGGTGAGCGGTCCCAGAGGGCAGAGCGTCACGCTGCCCGGGGCTTCGGTGCGCAGGGTCTCGATGATGAAATCCACCGCATGGGCATCACGCAGCGGTAGGGTCGGGTCCGGCAGGTCATAGCCGTCGAGGCCGGTCTTGCCGTGGACATGCTCGGCCGTCACCAGCCGCCGCTGCAACGGCGCGGCACAGCCCGCGAAGATCGGGGTTTCATGCTTCCCCGCCAGCTCGCAGATCACCCGCGCGTTGCGCGAGGTGAGCGGCAGCGGCACGTTTCCGGCGACCGCCGTGATGCCCAGCACGTCCAGCTCCTCGGGGCTGGAAAGCGCCAGAAGGATCGCGACGGCATCGTCCTGCCCGGGATCGGTGTCGATGATGATCTTGCGCCGTGCCATGAAACCCTCCGCCGTTTCTTCCCCTGTAGCCTTGGAAACGAAAAAAGGCGAGGGCATCTCCGCCCCCGCCTCCTGTGATCGTGTACGGTGACCCGATACGGTTCAGCCGTCGAAATCAACCTCTTCCATGATCCGGAGCGCGGTGCCGCGGTTCTCGGCCACATCGGTCAGCGGGATGTCATCGGGCAGGAAGGTGCCCCAGCTTGCAACCATGTCCGAAACCTCGGCGGACATCAGCACCGGGTATTCATAGTTCACCTCGGCGTAGATCGCCTGCGCCTCGGGCGAGGAGAGGTATTCCATGAGTTGGATCGCCGCGTCCTTGTTGGGGGCCGCCTTGGTCAGTGCGACGCCCGAGACGTTCAGGTGGGTGCCGCCATCCTCGAAGACCGGGAAGATGATGCGAACCGAATCCGCCCATTCCTTTTGCTCGTCGTCATTGAGCATGGCGCCCATGTAGTAGGTATTGCCCAGCGAGATGTCGCATTCCCCGGCCCAGATCGCCTTGACCTGCGCGCGGTCGTTGCCCTGGGGCTTGCGCGCCAGGTTGTCCTTCACGCCCGCGGCCCATTCCTTGGCGGCCTCTTCGCCGTGGTGGGCAATCACCGCCGACAGAAGCGCGAGGTTGTAGTTATGGGTGCCCGAGCGGGTACAGATCCGGTCTTCCCACTTGTCATCGGCCAGCCCCTCGTAGGTGACGACTTCGCCGTCCGCCACGCGATCCTTGGAGGCATAGACCACGCGACCGCGGGCCGTGAGGCCGAACCACAGGTCATCGCTGTCGCGCAGGGCGGCGGGGATGTTGGCCTCCAGCACGTCGCTGTCCACAGGTTGGATCACGTTCGCGTCCACGATCTGCTTCAGGTTGGCGATATCCACCGTCATCACCAGGTCGGCGGGAGAACGTGCGCCCTCGGCCTTCAACCGTTCGACAATGCCGCCGTCGACGAAGGCCATGTTGACTTCGATCCCGGTTTCCTTGGTGAAAGCGTCCATCACCGGCTGGATCAGCTCGGGCTGGCGGGTGGTGTAGATGTTCACTTCGTCTGCGACTGCGGGCAGGGCCATCAGAGCGGCCACGCTGCCCAGGAAAATCGTGCGCAAGGTCATAGGTGCCTCCTGTTCTTGACGAGGAGGCTTAAACCCGAGTCTTTTGGTCAGGTCAATACTTGACGAAAAAAATCGGAAAAATTTCGACCCTATCGAGAGGCCTTTTCCGCAGCTTTCGCCGCGTCCCAAAGCGCATCCATTTCCTCGAGGTTCGATTGTTCCGGCCGCTTGCCCCGCTCGGCCAGCGCCGCCTCGATCGAACGAAACCGGCGGGTGAACTTGGCATTGGCACGGCGCAGGGCGGATTCGGGGTCGACTTCCAAGTGCCGGGCCAGGTTGGCCATGACGAAGAGCAGATCGCCGAATTCTTCCTCAACCTCGTTCTGCGAGGCCTGTTCGCGCGCCTCCACCAGTTCGGCCATCTCTTCGGCGACCTTGTCGAGCACCTCGTCGGTCGAGGGCCAGTCAAATCCCACCCGCGCGGCGCGCTTTTGCAGCTTCACGGCCCGGGTCAGGGCAGGCAGCCCCGCCGCCACACCATCCAACGTGCCGCGCTCGGCCCGTTCGGCGCGCTCAGCGGCCTTGATCTCCTCCCAGTCGCGGGTCTGCTGCTCGGCACTCTTGTCGCGGCTTTCGTCGCCGAAGACATGGGGGTGGCGCGCCACCATCTTGTCGGACATCTGGTTGGCGACATCGTGGAAGTCGAACAGGCCCTTTTCCTCGGCCATCTGCGCGTGGAAGACCGATTGGAAGAGCAGGTCGCCAAGCTCGCCTTTCAACTCCCCCCAGGCCTCGCGCTCGATGGCGTCGGCCACCTCGTAGGCCTCTTCGATGGTGTAGGGCGCGATGGTCGCGAAGTCTTGTTCGATATCCCAGGGGCAGCCGGTTTCAGGGTCGCGCAACCGACGCATGATTTCGAGCAACCGGGGCATCCCGCCGTCGGGGTCGTGGATCAGGGCGTCGCTGGAGTCGGACATGGGGCCATCCTTTGCTTTCCTGAGGGCGTTATCAATCGGGGACGGGGGAAATGTCCACCGCCGGGGCTTTTACTGAGCGTCCGGGCGGCATATCTGGATCGGAATGAAACTGACCCTTCTTCTTGTCGTCGTGGCGCTGCTTGGCCTTCTGGCCTATATCCGCCTTGCGCCCTCGGACCCCGTCCGCTGGCACGTGAATCCGCTCTCCGCCGACAGCCCGGGCGAGGCCGGCATCCTGCTGCGCCCTGAGGGCGGTGACGATGTTGCGCCCACATGGCAGATGACGTCCGAAGACCTGCTGGCGGCTTTTGATCAGGTGGCACGGGCCGCGCCGCGCACCCGGAAGCTGGCCGGAAGCGTGGAAGAGGGCCAGATCACCTACGTGACCCGCACGAAATGGATGGGATTCCCCGATTACGTCTCGGTCCGCGCGGTTCCGGCGGGCGAGGGGAAGGCGACGCTCGCCGTCTTCTCGCGGCTGCGCTTCGGCGGGTCTGACCTTGGCGTGAACCGCGCGCGGCTCATGGGATGGCTCGCGCGGATCGAAGGCGCCACTTGACCGCGCCGCCCGGATCGGCAAAACCGCCACCATGGTCCCCCAGGATACCCTTGCCCAGATCACCCAGCGTTTCGAGTTCCTCGAGGCGAAGCTTGCCACCGGCGAGGGCGATATCGCCGCGCTTGGCCGCGAATACGCCGATCTGCGCCCGGTCGTGGCCCAGATCGCCGAATATCGCAGCCTGACCGACGAAATCGCCGAGGCCGAGGCGATGCTGGACGATCCGGAAATGCGGGCCTTGGCCGAGGACGAGTTGCCCCGCCTGAAGGAACGCCTGCCCGAGGTTGAACAGGCCCTGCGCCTGGCCCTCTTGCCCAAGGACGCCGCCGACGCGCGGCCCGCGATCCTGGAAATCCGCCCGGGCACCGGCGGCGAGGAGGCGGCGCTGTTCGCAGGCGACCTGCTGCGCATGTATCAACGCTATGCCGAGGCGCGCGGCTGGCAGTTCGACGTTGTGGAACTGCAGGAGACCGAACTGGGCGGCATCAAGGAAGTGGTCGCCAACGTGAAGGGCGAGGGCGTCTTTGCCCGGCTCAAGTTTGAATCCGGCGTGCACCGGGTGCAGCGTGTGCCGGAAACCGAATCCGGCGGCCGCATCCACACCTCCGCCGCCACGGTCGCCGTGCTGCCCGAGGCCGAGGATGTGGACATCGACATCCCCGCCACGGATATCCGCATCGACACCATGCGCGCCTCGGGCGCGGGCGGGCAGCACGTGAACACCACGGATTCGGCGGTACGGATCACCCACCTGCCCACGGGCCTCGTGGTCACCAGCTCCGAGAAATCCCAGCATCGAAACCGCGAGATCGCCATGCAGGTGCTGCGCGCGCGGCTCTACGATCTTGAACGCCAGCGGGTCGACAGCGAACGCTCCGCCGCCCGAAAAAGCCAGGTCGGCTCGGGTGACCGCTCGGAACGGATCCGGACCTACAACTTCCCGCAGGGACGAATGACGGACCACCGCATCGGCCTTACCCTCTACAAGCTCGACCAGATCATGGCGGGCGACATCGACGAGATCATCGACGCACTGATCTCCGAAGATCAGGCCGCGAAACTGGCCGAGATGGAGGCATGACCGCCGCCGAGGCGCTGCGCGAAGGCGCGGCGCGGCTGGCCGAGGCCGGGATCGAGGGCGCACAGCGCGATGCCCGCCGCCTCATGGCCCATGCGCTTGGCATTGCCCCGGATCGCCTGAGCCTCGTTTTGCGCGACCCGATCCCCGAAGGTGCCCAAGCTGCTTTCGAGGATGCCATCGCCGCGCGTCTTCGCCGCGTGCCAGTCTCGCAGATCATCGGTCGGCGCGAGTTCTACGGGCGCGAATTCCGTGTCACCAGCGACGTTCTCGACCCACGGCCCGAAACCGAAACCCTTGTGGATATGGCGCTTTCGCAGGGTTTCGCTCGCGTTCTCGACCTTGGCACAGGTTCCGGCTGCATCCTGCTGACCCTTCTGGCCGAACGCCCTGCCGCCACCGGTCTCGGCACGGATGTGTCCGAGGCGGCCCTATCCATCGCACGAGATAATGCCGCGCGTCTCGGATTGGCCGACCGCGTGGAATTCCGTCTCGGTGACTGGTTCGCGCCCGTGACCGGCGACTTCGACCTGATCGTCTCGAACCCGCCTTATATCGCGCTCTCCGAAATGCCCGACCTGGCGCCCGAGGTGCGCGACCACGAGCCCCGTCAGGCCCTCACCGACGAGGGGGATGGCCTGGGCGCATACCGCGCGATCCTGGCCGACGCCCCGGGCCATCTGCGCCCGGGCGGAAGGATACTGGTTGAGATCGGCGCCTCGCAGGGAGAGGCGGTCGCAACCCTGTTCCGCGCGGCGGGGCTCCAAGATACCACCGTCCATTCCGACATGGATGGCAGGGATCGGGTCGTGGCAGGACGTCTCCCTGAGGCGAAATGACGCCGAATGACGGGGAAAACGTCGAAATTCTCAGATTCCGCTTGTCTCTTTCCGCCTCTCGTGATTACTCAAGAACAGCAGGCGGCGGGACAAAGACTGTCCCCCTTGCTGCGTAGCCACAAAATCGCATAGCCCCGGGCAATCGCAGGTATGATGTATCCGCTCAGGGGCGCGAAGCCATAACAAGGCTGGATTTTAGGACAATATGAGATCTTCCAAGTCACGCTCGCGGTCGAAGTCGAACCGCAATCGCTCCGTCGGCAATATCGTTAACCGGGTTTTCGATAGCTCCGGCCCCGAGGGCAAGGTGCGCGGCACCCCGGCTCAGATCATCGACAAGTACAACCAGCTTGCACGCGATGCACATCTGGGAAATGACCGTGTCGCCGCCGAAAACTTCCAGCAACATGCCGAGCACTATACCCGCATGTTGGGCGAAGCGCAGCGCGAGATGGACCAGAGCCGCCGCGACCAGCAAGAGCAGCAGCCGCAGGGCCGGGACGACGACGGCAGCCGAAAACGTGACGAGGATCGCCGCCAGGACCGTCGCCCGGACGACCGGCGCAACGGTCAGCCCGATGAGGCGCGCGGCGAAGAACGCAAACCCGACGATGTGATCGACATGGGCGAAGCGCAGACCGAGGACAGCGGCCTCGTGGAAACCCCCGAGAGCAAGCCCAAGCGAGAGCGAAAGCCGCGCAAACCGCGCAAGGCACCCGAAGCCGCTGCGGGCGAGGCTCCGGCGCAACCCGACGCACCGGCGCAACCCGAGGCTCCGGAAACGCCCGAAGCGGCCGAGTAAGACGAAACCCCGCCCGACCGGCGGGGTTTTTTCATGCCAACTGTCGCGCCAGCGCGCAAAATCCTTCGATGGAAACCTCTTCCGCACGCATGGTGGGCTTCAGACCTGCAGCTAGGATCCGGTCCTCGATGTCCGGAGCAAGCCCGCGCAAGGCCGAACGCAGCATCTTGCGCCGCTGGTTGAAGGCCGCAGCCACCACTCGGGACAGCACCTCGGGCTCGGCCGGGAAAAGCGGTTCGGGCCGCGCGGTCAGATGCACCACCGCCGAATGGATCTTGGGCGGCGGGGTAAAGGCCTCGGGCGGTAGCGTCATCACGATCCGTGCGTCCGCGCGCCATTGCGCCAGGATTGCCAAGCGCCCATAGGCCTTGGAGCCCGGCTTCGCCACGATCCGCTCGGCCACCTCTTTCTGGAACATCAGCGTCAGGCTCTCCCAGAACGGCGGCCAGGAGGGCGGCGTCAGCCAGCGCACCAGCAATTCCGTCCCCACGTTATAGGGCAGGTTCGCCACGATCCGGATCGGCGGGGTCAGATGCGCCGTCGCATCGATTTCCAGCGCATCCGCGTTCATCACCTCGAGCCGCCCCGGATAGGCCGCAGCGACCTCGGCCAGAGGCGGCAGGCAGCGCGCATCCTTTTCCACCGCCAGCACATGTCGCGCGCCCTCGGCCAGCAATCCCCGCGTCAGACCGCCCGGTCCTGGTCCCACCTCCAGAATATCGCAGCCTTCCAGATCACCCGCGGTTCGCGCGATCTTCGCGGTCAGGTTCAGGTCCAGAAGAAAATTCTGCCCAAGCGACTTCTTGGCGCGCAGGTCGTGGCTCGCGATCACGTCGCGTAGGGGGGGAAGATCGTCGATTCCGCTCATGGCTTCTTCTGTTCCAAAAAATATCCCCGCCGGAGGCAAGAAATCTCTATCCCGCCGCGTGGGCCCGGGCCATCCGGTCGGCCATCCTCAATGCCGCGATCAAGGACGTCGGATCCGCCTTGCCTTGCCCGGCGATATCAAAGGCGGTTCCGTGATCGGGCGAGGTCCGGATGAAAGGCAGACCCAGGGTCACGTTGACACCACCGGCGAAGTCGATCGTCTTGATCGGGATCAGCGCCTGGTCATGGTACATCGCCACCGCCGCATCGTAGCCCTCCCGCGCGGCCGCGTGGAACATGGTATCGGCTGACAGCGGCCCGAACAGCCCAAGCCCCTCGGCCCGGAGCGCTTCGATCACCGGGGTGATGAGTTCGATCTCCTCGCGCCCCATGGCGCCGCCTTCGCCCGCATGGGGGTTCAGCCCCGCCACGGCGATCCGGGGCGAGGGGATCCCGAAATCCCGGATCAGCGCTTCATGGGTGATGCGAAGCGTGTCGCTCAGGGTTTCGCGGGTGAGCGACATGGGAACCTCGGCCAGAGGAATATGGATTGTTGCCGGCACCACCCGCAGTTCATCGCAGGCCAGCATCATCACCACCCGGTCCACGCCCGCCAGCGCCGCGAGGTATTCCGTATGACCCGGATAGGCGAAACCGGCACCGTCCTTCAGCGCCTTCTTGTGTATCGGCGCGGTGCAGAGCGCCGAGGCCCGCCCGGATTGCACAAGATCCACCCCGCGCGCGATGACATCGATGACACCTCGGGCATTTGCGGGATCGGGTTGGCCGGGAATGGCGACCCCGGCGAATTCATGGGGCAACACCGGCAGCCCCGAGGTCGAAGCCCGGGTCGCCTCGGCGGGATCACTGATCAGGACATGAGCCGTTGCCCGGGGCAGGTGCCGCGGATCGCCGATCCAGAAGAAGGGCAGGGTGCCTGCCAAGGCCTGCCACGCCTTGACCGCGATCTCGGGGCCTACGCCAGCGGGTTCCCCGCAACTGAGGGCAATGGGCGGCAGCATCACGGGTAGATGATGATCGCGTCGGCGCGCAAATCGGCGATATAGGCTTGGGCCATGGCATTCACGCGCTCTCCGATCAGTCTCTGGCGGATATCATCTCGCTCCGGTGTCTCGCCGGAGGATCCCACCGCGCGCGCACACAGCATGAGAAGGTCTCGCGCGATGCCTTCATCATTCGAACGGAGCGTGATCTCGCCGGGGTCAAGCCGTGCCAGGTCCAGAGCAAGGTCGTTCGGCACCTGCGTCATGGCGAGGGTTTCGCGACGGAACCTGTCTTCCGGAAGATTGGCCAGGCGGCCATAGACGTCGTCGCAGGAGGCGGCCGTTTCACGCAACCTGTTGGCCCTAGCGGCGGCGTTTTCGCCCAGTGCGACCAATAGAAAATCAACCTTCACCTGCGAGGGCGGCAGCGACGTCTGCCCGGTGTCGCGAAGTCCGCGAAGCTGGAACAGGGCGATGGCGTTTCGAACCGGGATCGGCTCCGTCACCTCGCCCGGTGACATGGAAAGAAGCTGGTCGGCCAGCGGAGGCGGCAGGTTCGAGAGGTTCATCCACTCCACCTGCCCGCCGTTTTCCCGCGACGGCGCCAGTGAAATCTGACGCGCGGCATCCGAGAATTGTTCGAAGCTCCGGAAGGTCTTGATCTGTTCGGCAAACGCCTCGCTCTGGGCGGCGTATTCGGGCGTATCCGCACGCAGGAACATCTCGGCTAGCAGCACCTGTGCGCCGCCGGTCCCGGTGCCGGCGATCCGCGCGCGCTCGATATCGGCTTCCGTGACCTGAGCACGCGCGCGCGGGCCGAAGCGCTCCCGAATGACCCCGCGCCACAAAAGGCCGGCTTTCACGAAATCCCGGAAGGTTTCCTTGGCGACGCCGTATTTGCCAACCTCGGCCAGGAATTGCTGGGTGGTGAGATTGGCCCTTGCGGCAAATTCGGCCATGCCCTCGGTCACCGCCGCGTCCGAAACCGTGATCCCCAGCCGCTTGGCTTCCTCGATCTGCAGACGTTCGTCGATCAGCGCTTCCTTCGCGGTCTCCTCTCGGTCTCCGGGCGCGTTGAGTGCCTCCAGAAGCGCGATCCGCTGCCGAAGCTCGTAATAGGTCACGGCCTGATCGTTGACCCGGATTTCCGGAGAAAAGAGCGACTGCGCCGCGACCATTTCTGGGGCGGCGACGAACAGCCCGGACAGGAACGCCGAGAAGATCGCAGTGAAGAGCCTGTGCAATCGCATTGAACTATCCTGCATCCTTCTCAGCGGAATTCACTGCAAATCCGGCGATAGCGCTCGGACTCTTCGCCGTAACCCCCTAGGGAGAGCGTGAATTCGACATTCGTCGTGGGCGATACGCTTGTGGAAGACGTGAACCGGCGAGAAACCGAGAAATCCATCTTGATGCACTCGTTCTGATATTCCAACCCGGCACCGGCCTGGGCCATGCGCTCGGCGTTGACGTCGTAGCGCGCGTTCACCCGCGCCGTCCAATGCCGCTTGAAGCGATAGCGCCCGTTGCCGCGAGCTTCTGATATGTGTTCAAGACGATCTTCTGCAAGGTCTGCCTCGACCCATGTGTAGCCCAGCCCCAAATTCAATTGGCTCGTAGACCAGTCGATCCGCGTTTCGCTCTTGCCGATTCCGCCCATGTCGTCGGCCAGGGTGCGCTGGCTTAGCGCGAAGCGATCGCCTAGGGTTACCCGCCCGGCCAGCAGCCAGTCCGAACTCAGGCCGGACAGTCCGGAGCTTTCGGAAAAGGCGGTGTTTTCCTCGGCTCTGAAAATACGACCCACGGTGACACCGATCGACCAGCCGGTGGGATCGTCGCGGCTCCATGTCGTTCCGAAGGCCCCGCGCAGGCCGACTTCTTCGGCGTCCTTGCCCGCGAAGCGCGACAGGGAAATCAGATTGCCCTCGTCGAATTCGACAAGGGCACTGTCCTCGTTCGGAACCGGATCGCCATAGCTTTCTGTCCATGCCAGTTGCACGATCGGTTCCAGGAGTTGGGCGGCACCGGAGGTCTCGACCTTCGCGAAGGGCCAGCGCAACTCCGCGGCCAAAGCGGGGGTGTAGCGCGCGACTTGCGTCTCGTAGGTACTGTCCTGGGCGATCTGGTAGAGATCAATGTCCAGTGCCGTGTCAAGCCCTGCAACCATGCCGGTTCGTAGCGTCCAGTCGCGGTGCCACTCGGCGGAGCCACCCAACCGCAGAACGTCGCGGCCCAAGATATCCAACTCGGATTCCCGGCTGTGGCCTTGTGCATCGAAAGACAGCCGTGTCTCACCACCAATGAACGACGGATGATACCGACGTTCCCAGATGGCTTCACCCAGCAGATAGGGCAGTTGATCTGACGTCGGAATTTCCGAATCCCTGAGCGTGCGGAAGTTCAGCAGGCCGATCCCTACATAGGCTTCCCGTGTCGTCCGCGTGAGCGAGAGTTCGTTTCGAAGCCGGTCCTCGTTGGAATAGCCGTAGTCGAGAAGGTAGCCCGGATCAGAGGTGGTCTGAAAATCGAAGCTCAGCTTGTACCTGCGGGGGAGGCGGAACTGGCCTTCGCCGAAGAGATATCCCCTGAATTCCCCTGGTCGGATATCGTCATCCGAGCCCGCAGCGTTGAATTCGATCTCGCCACGCCGAAACGCCTGACGGTAGCGCAACTCGAGCGTCCGGGTAACGGGCGAGACATACGGGGTGATCGTGACGTCCGCATGGTCGCCCAAGGTCTGGAAATAGGGAATCTTGATCCCTGTAGCGAGTTCCGAAGTCGTCTTCAGGGACGGCAACAGGAACCCGCTCGCGCGCTCGACGCTCGGGTCCGGGATGCTCAATCGCGGGGTGAAAAAGACGGGTATTCCCAGAACCCGAATATGCGCGTTCCGGAAGTAGAGTCGGCGTGCCGTCGTGTCGTGACGGATACTCCGGGCGCGGACCTCCCAGAACGGGGTTTCGTTCTCGTTGCAGACCTGACAGGTCGTGGCGACGGCCCCGTACATGTCGTTGTAGGTTCCGTCGGTTCGCGAAATGCGCTCGGCCCGGATGTTCAATCGCTGCTCCAGCGCGATCTCCGCGCCCTCCACGATGCCGTTGCGCAGCTGGCTGTCGAGTTCGGCGTAGTCGGCCGTGACCCTGCTTTCCTCCCCTTCGGTCAGGATGATGGGTCCCTGGATGATCAGTTCTTCCGTCAGCCTGTTGTAGGTCACCCGGCGGGCCTCCAGGCGCGTATCTCCGTAGATCACCTCGACGTTGCCTTCCGCGATGATGGTCGACTCGCCGACTATGGTGACGCTGTCGGCAAGGATCGCGGCCGAGTTTTGTGCCGCCAGAACCGTGGGGAGCCAAGCCAGAACAACGGCAATGATCGCGAAAATGCGTCTCATCCGTCCTCCAGGTGCAAGAGCAGCGACAACGACAGCATGATCGCAACCAGGGGCGGGGCCCAGGCGGCGAGCAGAATAGGCACCTGTCCATTTTCGGCAAGGATCTGGGCGAAGTTCCGGATGAAGAAAACGAAAAAGCCAAGCCCGAGCGCCGCCAGCACCATGATCCCGGTTCGGCCGAAACGGGTGTGGCGCATGGTAAATCCGGCGCCGACCATGACCATCGCCATCAGAAGCACCGGAAGGGCGAGCTCCATATGCAGCCAGACCCGGTGCGAACGTGCCGAAAACCCGGCTGCCTCGAGTTGCTGAATGAAGCGCGGAAGGTCCCAGATCGGGATCGCCGAAGGTGTGCCGAAGCTGTCGCGGATCTGGTTCTTCGTGAGGCTCGAGGGAACGCTCAGCGTTTCGTGGATCTCGGAGCCGACCTCGGGGTTCTCACCGGTGAGGGGCCAGGACTTGGCGTTCGTCAATTCCCACGATCCAGGCCGGAGTTGGGCGCTTTCGGCTTCGATTCGGCGTTGCGGAATCCCGTCCTTGGACAGTTCGATGAAGGTCACATCGAAGATCTCGGTGCCGTCCAGATTGGAACGTTCCGCCTTGATTACGGTCTGCGTGCTTTCGGTTCCCTGCCTTAGCCACAGACCCTCGCGGCTGATGGACAGGAGACTCGTGGTGCCGCGTTTGTAGCTGCGCGAGAGGCTTTCGTATTCCTTCGAGGTCGCAGCAACGATCGGGTTGTAGATCGCGAGGATCAAGGCTCCGAGCAGGAGCGACACGGCCAGCGGTGACAACAGCGAAATGATGGCCGATCGGCCCGCCGCCCGTGACACAACCAACTCGCTCGATCGGGCAAGCGACAGGAACAGAAGCAGCGATCCCATCAGGAACAGCAGCGGGAAGACCTTGTAGAGTTCTTCGGGCACATAAAGGAGGGTGAGTTTCAGAATATCGCCCATCCCCGCCTCGCGAGCCCGGAACCAGGTGATGTGATCGACCAGCCCCACCAGCACGTAGAGGATGAAGAACACGCCAAAGACCGTCGCAAGGGCGCGCAGGAAACGTCTGGCAAAGTAGAAATGCAACATCATGGCGCGGCGGTATTCGATTTTCTGGTGAAAAGACGCGGTTTGACGGAAATCCAGCACAGGAACCAGGCCAGTATCAGCCCGAAGGTCGAGGCCGCGTAGGCGAGCGGCCAAAGGCTCTGGTCCCGGGCGACGGTTGTGGCCATCGTGTTGTCCAATGCCTTGATGACGATGATGGTCACAGTCGCGCCAAGTATCTGTCGCCACAGTCCGAACCGGCTGAACCCACCGACAAGCATGCAGGCGAACCCAACGAGGGGCGCCACGACCGAAAGAATTGCCTGGTTGATGCGGTCGTGCCCCTCAGCAACCAGCACAGAGGCCTTGGTACGGGTCTCGGCCAGGATTTCCTCGGAAGGAAAGATCAGGTCCAGGGTGGATAGCTGATCTGCACGCCTGCGCTTCGGCCCGGTTTCCTCGATCAACGCACCGATGTCATAGATGAATTCATCGAAGGCCGTTGTCGCCAGGCGATTGTCTTCGAGTTCCAGTATCTGTGCCATTCCGTTGAACATCGCGAGTTTCGGCCCGGTCTCGGAGCGGATCAGCAGAGCCCGGCGTGCCGTGTATGTGGTGCGTTGGGTTGTACCGCTTGCGTCGGACAGGAAGATATCCAGAAGTTCCCCGGCAGGCGAAATCTCGCGGATGTAGAAGGTGATGCCTCGGGCGGGGTGCATGAACGTCCCATCCTTGAGCAACTGGCTGGTCACGTTCTCGGCGATCTCGCCCTTGCGTTTGTCCAGCTCTGCAACGGAACGCGGTACGAGGAAATTCGCGAGGACTGCCACGAAGAGCCCGACGATCAGTCCGAAGACCAGCACCGGGCGCAGCAGCCGATAGGGGCTGAAACCGGTCGCTTGAACGACGACGAGTTCGCTGTCTGACGTCAGGCGGTTTGCTACATAGACCACGGCTGCGAAGGCCGACAGGGGCAGCATGAGCCTGATCACGTTGGGCAGGGTCAGGATCGTAAACTCGAGAAAGACCATGGCCGACTGGCCATCGCCGATCAGCTGGTCAAATAGGGCCACGGCCCGGTTCACCCAGTAGATCATCACCAGGACCAGCGAGAAGAACCCGAACAGCATCATCAGCTGCGACAAGAGATATCTGTCGAACTTTCCCAAGGGGGCCTTCCCGAAACATGTCAATCGGCGCCGACCCTAGCCCAAGGTTACGGCAGGGAAAACTCCTATCTGGCAATGCGGGCGACAGCGCACTAGGAATGGCGGGACAACAAATTTCTGGAGGTTCCGAATGACGACGCCCGTTGCTTTTGACTTTGCCGAACTTGATCTTGAGGCGATTGCTGGTGCCGAAGGCCGCGTGGTGGTTCTGGTCGGGGCGGATGGCAAGCTCGACAAGGCCGCGCGGCGCGTGAACCGCCTGACGAAAGGCGCTTTGCAGCGCGCGGTAGACGCCGAAGGTTTTGGCAAGATGAAACAGGGCGATGCGCGGGATCTCGGGTTTCCGGCGGGGCTGGCCGCCGAAGCGCTGCAACTGATCAAGCTGGACCGGAATGCCGATGGCGAAGCCGCCCGCAAGGCGGGTGCCGCGATCGGCAAGGCGCTTGGCGGCAAATCGGCGCTGATCCTCGCTCCGCAGCACAAATGCGTCGAGGATGTCGTACTCGGGTCGGTTCTGCGGGCCTATGCCTTCAAGGATCACAAGACCGGGAACGATAACGAGAACGGTGCGCAAGGTGGCGCGTTGAAAGTCATGGTCACCGACGCCACCAAGGCGCGCGAGGCGGCCTCTGCCGTTGCGGCGCTGGCCGAGGGTGTCTTTTTCACCCGCGACCTCGTCAGCGAGCCGTCCAATGTTCTGACGACCACGGAATTCGCCGCGCGCCTAGAACAGTTGCGCGACCTCGGCGTCGAGGTGGAGGTTCTGGGCGAAGACGAGTTGGAGCGCCTCGGGATGCGCACCTTGCTTGCCGTGGGGCAGGGCAGCGAAAGCCCGAGCCAGGTCGTGGTCATGCAGTGGAAGGGCGGGGCCTCGGAAGCACCTTTCGCCCTGATCGGAAAGGGTGTCGTCTTCGATACCGGTGGCATCAGCCTGAAACCCGCCGGCGGCATGGAAGACATGACCATGGACATGGGCGGCGCGGGCGTTGTCGCGGGCGTGATGAAAGCCATCGCCCTGCGCAAGGCCAAGGCCAATATCGTGGCCCTGGTTGGCCTGGTCGAGAACATGCCCGATGGTCGCGCCCAGCGTCCCGGCGACGTTGTGCGCTCCATGAAGGGCGACACGGTCGAGGTCATCAACACCGATGCCGAGGGGCGCCTCGTGCTGGCCGATGTGCTCTGGTACGCGCAGGAGCGGTTCAAACCCACCGGAATGGTCGACCTCGCTACGCTGACTGGCGCGATCATCATCGGTCTGGGCCACGAAATGGCCGGTGTCTTCTCGAATGACGATGATCTTTGCGATGCCTTCCTCAAGGCTGCCAAGACCGAAGGCGAAGGCGCTTGGCGGATGCCGCTGGCCCCGGCCTATGACAAGCAGTTGAAAAGCCTGATCGCCGACATGAAGAACGTCGGCGGGCGGCCCGCCGGGTCGATCACCGCGGCGCAGTTCCTGCAACGCTTCGTCAAGGAAGGTGTTCCGTGGATCCACCTGGACATCGCGGGCGTGGCCAGCGTGAAGTCCGACACCACCCTCGCACCGAAAGGCGCCACCGGCTGGGGTGTTCTGGCGCTGAACCGGCTGATTGCCGACAAGTACGAAGGCTGATGGGCGCGGCCTATTTCTATCACCTGACGCGCGCGCCGCTTGAGGCGACGTTGCCGATGTTGCTGGAAAAGTCGCGCCAGGCCGGGTGGCGGGTCCTCGTTCGCGGAGTCGATGCCGCCCGGCTGGATTGGCTGGATGACAAACTGTGGCTGGGGCCCGAGGACGGGTTCCTGCCGCACGGGCGCTCCGGAGGTGAGTTCGATGCGAACCAGCCCGTGCTGCTGACCGAAGAACCCGGCAACCTCAATGATGCGGCCTGCCTCATGGCCGTCGATGGCGCGCCTGTTTCGCCGGAAGAGGTGCAGTCGCTCGAACGGGTCTGCATCCTGTTCGACGGCAATGATCCTGCCGCCGTGGAGCGCGCACGCGGCCAGTGGCGCGAACTCACCGGCGCAGGCTGTGCCGCTCAATACTGGAGCCAGGAAAGCGGTAGCTGGCAGAAGAAGGCCGAAAGCGCGGGTTAATTCACGCGAGCCGTGCTGCCAGCACCGCAAGAACCGCGATCTCGGCCAATTGCTGCGAGGCGCCGAGGATATCGCCGGTCTGCCCGCCGATCTTAGCCATTGCGATACCTGACAGGGCCCAGACGACGATCGCCACCATCAGCGCAGCAGGCAAAGCGGCCCATCCGGTGACCGCCAGACCGCCGCCGAAGGCCAGCAGAATCGCAAGGGTCACCGTACGCTGCCCTGGGCGGCCAACGCTTTGCGACAGCCCGTCGCCGCGGGCGTTGGGCAGGGCGGCCATGACCGCCACCATCGGCGCACGCGAGAGCATCCCGGCGGCGATCAGAGGCGCGAAAAGCGACCCCGCGGCGATCAGCGAGGTCAGCGCCGACCAACGGGCAAGAAGCGACAGCCCAAGTGCTAGCACCCCGTAAGTGCCGATCCGGCTGTCTTTCATGATTTCCAACCGTCGCGCGGGCTCCCACCCGCCCCAAAGGCCGTCGGCGGTATCTGCCAGCCCATCCTCGTGCATGGCGCCGGTCATCAGGATCAGTGCCGCAAGAACAATCGCCGCGGAAACCCCGGGCGTGAAGCCCAACACAAGCGCGACCCAACCGACCAGCCCTGCAAGCCCCCCCAGAACGGCCCCGGCCAGCGGCCATGCCCAGGCCGCTGCCGCACCGCGTGCCTGGGCGCGATCCGTATCCACCGACATCGGCAAACGGCTGAGCAACCCCAGCGCCGCCGAGATGTCGCCGCTTTCAGTCAGACTTTCGTCGGGTTCGGTCACGCAACCGGTCCTTATCTACTGTCCCTTGCCTGCAACCAGCGATAAAGATTTCGCAAACACCAATCAACGAGGGACGAGATGAGCAGAGCGTTTTCGAGCATTGAGGATCTGTGGGCCCGTTTGGGGGCGCTGCCGGCACCCGACGGGGCGGCCCGGGAGGGTGCCACGGCGCGCAACATGCAGTTGACCAAGCCTCCGGCGGCATTGGGGCGGCTCGAGGATCTTGCCATCTGGTACGCGGCGTGGCGCGGGAATGCGCGGCCAGCGATCAATGCTCCGCAAGTCATTGTCT
Organism: Paracoccaceae bacterium; assembly: GCA_014762635.1. GTDB lineage: Bacteria > Pseudomonadota > Alphaproteobacteria > Rhodobacterales > Rhodobacteraceae > JABURR01. The sequence goes on along the minus strand of JABURR010000039.1, from coordinate 23,507 downwards.
TTGCGGGGAATCACGGGGTCACGGCCAGGGGTGTTTCCGCCTTTCCGGCAGAGGTCACGGTGCAGATGGTGGCGAATTTCGAGGCCGGGGGTGCCGCGATCAACCAACTGGCCAAGGCCTTCGGCGCGAAGATGGACGTGCATGCCCTGTCGCTGGACCGGCCCACTGGTGATTTCACCGAGACCGAGGCCATGAGCGAGGAAGACTTCATCGAGGCGATCAACACAGGTTGGGCCGCGGTTGATCCGCAGGCCGATCTGCTTGTCACCGGCGAGATGGGCATCGGCAACACCACGGCGGCGGCGGCCGTTGCAGCGGGTCTCTACGGGGGGGATGCCGCCGACTGGGTTGGCCGGGGCACGGGCGTCACCGACGAGGGGCTGAAGATCAAGGCCGAGGTCGTCGAGGCGGGGCTGAAGCGCCATGCGGCCCATCTTTCCGATCCGCTGCAGGTGTTGCGTTGCCTTGGCGGGCGAGAGCTTGCCGCCATGGCGGGCGCGATCCTGCGGGCGCGGGCGGAGGGGATTCCGGTTATCCTTGACGGGTTCATCTGCACCTCGGCGGCCTCTGTGCTTGAGGCTGCTGCACCGGGGGCGCTGGATCACGCGGTTGCCGGTCATGTCTCGGCCGAGGCCGCCCATGCGGTTCTGCTTGAGAAGATCGGGAAAAAGCCGCTCCTGTCGCTTGGGATGCGGCTTGGCGAAGGCTCCGGCGCGGCCCTGGCCATCGGTGTTCTGAAGGGCGCGGTCGCCTGCCATTCGGGTATGGCGACCTTTGCAGAGGCGGGCGTTTCCGAAGGCTAGACCTCAGGTCCCGGTCTTGCGCGTTTCGCGACCCTGCTCGAATTTCTCGAGCAGGGCCGTTTCCAGATCCTTGTTCAGCTGGCGCGCACGCGCAACGTAGGCTTCATTCTTCTCGATCGGGACGCCCGGGCGCCAAAGCTCGGCCAGTTCCTTTAGGGACTCCCGATCCAGTTGCGAGAAAGCTGCCGTCATCTCGGCGGCCTCGAAATCCGTCAGACCCATGTTTTCAAGAACATAGCGTCCGGCGCGCAGAGAACTGTCGAACATCTCGCGCACGATGTCGTCGGCCCCGGCCTTGAAAAGTTGAAACACGTGGATCCGGTCGCGTGCGCGGGCAACGATATGCAGATCGGGGCGTTCCTGCCGGGCGAACCTGACAAGGCGCGTAGCCTTGTCCGGGTCATCCAGCGCCACGACGAGAACACTTGCCTTCTTAAGACCCGCCGCGTGCAGAAGTTCGGGCCGAGTCGGGTCTCCGAAGAAGCTCTTGAACCCGAAGCTGCGCATCAGTTCGATGGTCTTCAGGTCATGGTCCAGAACGGTCGTCTTCAGGCCCGCGGTCTGCACCATGCGGTTCACCACCTGCCCGAACCGCCCGATCCCGGCGATGATGATGGGTCCTTGCTCGTCGATCACGTCCGCGGGCATTTCCTCGCCGCCTTCGCCGAGCCGCTTCGAGAGCCATTCGTAGAGAATGAAGAAAAGAGGAGTCAGCAGCATCGTGAGGCCAACTGACAAAAGCAGTGTCTCGGCAAGCGGGACGGGCAGGACGTGCTGTTGTACCGAGAACGAGATCAGAACGAAGCCGAATTCCCCTGCCTGGGCCAGCCCGAGGGTAAAGAGCCACTGGTTCCGCCCCTTCAGGCGGAACAAATGCCCAAGCCCAAAAAGGATCAACCCTTTCAGCACCATTACCGACAGGGTCAGCGTGACGATCGTCACCGGATCGCGCAGGAAGACCGCGAAGTTGAGGCCCGCGCCTACGGTGATGAAGAAAAGCCCAAGCAACAGGCCCTTGAAGGGCTCGATATCGGCCTCGAGTTCGTGGCGGAATTCGGTGTTCGCCAGAACGACCCCGGCGAGAAAGGTGCCAAGCGCGGGTGAAAGCCCGACCAGGGACATGACGAAGGCGATCGAGATCACCATGAGAAGGGCCAGGGCCGTGTACATCTCGCGTAGGCGGGCGATGTGAATGAAGCGGAAAACCGGCCGGGTCAGGTAGATGCCGGCAAGGATGATCGCGGCGATAGCGCCAAGCGTGACAAGCGTCACGCCCCATCCGGGCAGACCTTCGACCAGGGACAGCGCCTCGTGCGATTTATCGGCTGCATCCGCTCCGGGGCGCACCACGGACCCGTCCGGACCGAAGGTCGGCTCCATCGGCACAGCCAGAAGAGGCAGCAGGATCAGCATGGGGATCACGGCGATATCCTGCGTGAGCAGGACCGAGAAGGTAGATCGCCCGCCCTGCGTCTGCATCAGGCCCTTCTCGCTGAGGGTCTGCAGCACGATGGCTGTCGATGACAGCGCAAAGATCATCCCGATGGCGAGGCCGGTCTTGAATGGCTGGCCCACGCCGACAGCCCAGGCGGTGACGGCGGCCATGGTCAGCAGGATCTGCAGCCCGCCAAGGCCGATCAACCGGTGCCGCATGTCCCAGAGCGCGCGGGGCTCCAGTTCAAGCCCGATCAGGAACAGCATCATGACGACGCCGAATTCTGCAAAATGCTGGAGGTCGCTGACATTGTCGCTGACCAGGCCGAAAACCGGGCCGATCAGGATGCCTGCAGACAGGTAGCCCAGAACCGATCCCAGCCCCAAGCGCGCAGCAATCGGCACCGCGATCACCGCGGCGGCGAGAAATATGGTGGCCTGGTAGAAGAAGCCTTCCATCGGGGTCCCGGGTTCTGGATTTTACTGCCTGACGTGAACCTAGTGTCAGGACCGCCAAAGGTCCATTGGCCTTTGCGGTGCGGGCGGCAAGATGCGCACCGCCGTTAGGTCGTTGAAACCGGAAGGTGTGTATCCGGCTTGAACTGGTCCATGACGATCTGGCTCTGCACCCGGGCCACGGCGGGATGTGGCAGCAGAACCTGGTGGATCAGGACGTTGAGCGCGGAAAGATCCTCGCAATAGACCCTGAGCAGGTAATCCGCCTCGCCGGTCAGGGTCCAGGCACTGGTGACCTCGGGCCGAAGCTGCACGACGCGCGCGAAGGTGCGCACCTTGTCGGGGTCGTGGGTCGCCATCTGCACCTGCACGAAAGCCTGCACCGCCAGACCCAACCGCTCGGCCGAGAGGCGCGCGGTATAACCCAGAACAAAGCCCTCCGCCTCAAGCCGTTGCCGCCGTCGTCCTGCCTGACTGGGTGAGAGGTTCAGTATCTCACCCAGTTCCTGCGTCGTGAGATGGGCATTCTGCTGCAGCGCTGTCAGCAGCCGCGAGTCGGTTTCGTCGATTGGGGTGCGGGAATTGTGCATGAAGACTCGATAACACGAAAATATGACGCGTAAAATGGCGTAATAGGTCTTGAGTATGCGCATCTTGTGCAGGCCGACAGGTGTATCCTTTCGCCGAACAGGAAAACAGGAGGACAGGATGGGTCCGTTCCCCCATGACGCGCCGAAGGCCACGATCACGGCCGAGAACCCCGCAGGTGCCGATGGTTTCGAATTCGTCGAATTCGCGCATCCCGAACCGGAAAAGCTGCGCGAGCTGTTCGCCAAGATGGGCTATGTCCACGTGGCGAACCACAAATCGAAGGCGATCGAGCTTTGGCAGCAGGGTGACATCACCTACGTGCTGAACGCCGAGCCGGGAAGTTTTGCCGCCCGTTTTGTCGAGGAACACGGCCCCTGTGCGCCCTCGATGGCTTGGCGTGTGGTGGATGCTGAGCACGCGCTGAAGCACGCGATCGCGAAGGGCGCCGAGGAATACACCGGCGACGACAAGACGATGAACGTGCCCGCGATCAAGGGGATCGGCGGCAGCCTCATCTATTTCATCGACCAGTATTACGAGACCTCGCCCTATAACGAAGAATTCGACTGGATCACCGACGCGCACCCTGCGGGCGTGGGCTTTTATTACCTCGATCACCTGACCCACAACGTCCACAAGGGCAACATGGACGTCTGGTTCCGGTTTTACGGGGATATCTTCAACTTCAAGGAAATCCGCTTCTTCGATATCGCGGGCAAGTTCACCGGGCTCTTCTCTCGTGCGCTGACCTCTCCTTGCGGCCGCATCCGCATCCCGATCAACGAGGATCGCAGCGACAAGGGCCAGATCGTCGAGTATCTGAAGCGTTACAATGGCGAAGGCATCCAGCATATCGCCGTCGGGGCGCGTAACATCTACGACGCGACCGATGCGATTGCCGCGAATGGGCTGAAATTCATGCCTGCGCCGCCCGATACCTATTACGACCTGAGCCACGACCGGGTGGTTGGCCATGAAGAGCCGGTGGAGCGGATGAAGAAGCATGGCATCCTCATCGACGGCGAAGGCGTTGTCGACGGAGGTGAGACGCGCATCCTGCTACAAATCTTCTCGAAGACAGTGATCGGGCCGATTTTCTTCGAGTTCATCGAGCGCAAGGGCGATGACGGGTTTGGCGAGGGCAACTTCAAGGCGCTGTTCGAGTCGATCGAACAGGATCAGATCGAACGGGGCGTCCTGACCGCCGCAGAATAAGGGAGGGGCCGTACAAACCGGCCGGGAGAGGCCTCGCGCTTTGGCGCGGGGCCTTTTCTATTCTGGGATCGTCAGACGGTAGGTGCGACCATTTTTGATATAGGCCAGTTCCCTGTTGCCGATGGCGGCCACCTGTCCGCCGTCCAGCCGGTCCCCGACGCCCACGCGGATCAGTCTGCCCGTGGGCATGCGGACCAGTGCCCGCGGTGACGATGACGTTCCGAAGATGCCGATCAGGTTGATTTCACGCAGGTTCATGACGTTCTCGAGCGTGGCCGTGCGCGCCACAGAGGCCGAGGTCGGGATCGAAGGCGTCCTGACGGCCGCCGAGGTCACCTCGGGTTCGCCATCGGCCTCCTCCGAGCGGCGGGCCTCTTCAGCCTGGATCGCGGCGATCGTTTCCTGAACGGTCTGCGAGAAGCCCTGCGGCCGCGTCCGAGGAACGAGTGAGGACAGGACAGCCGCCCCCGTGGGCTCTCCATCGATCCGCTCTGCCAGTTGCGGATTGGCAGGCCTCGCCCTTGGCCGGATTGCGGCAATTCGCACGGCATCGGGATCTGCCGCCAGAACCAGTGTCGTCGGGCGTTCGGGCGGTTGAAGGGGCGGTCTGCTTGCAAAGACCGTGATCCCATCGGGTGTCAACGCGCCGTCTTCCGTGGCAATCACGAGGCCGTTGTCACCGAATTCAAACGTCGTTCCGGGTGGGGGCGGAGGAGTGTATCCTGTCGGGCGACGGTCGTGGTCGAAGCCTGTCTCGGAGGGAAGTGCAACCGCATCAAACCCGATCGTGGGCGGAACGCTGCGCGCAATGACCAGGCCTTCGAGGTAGTCTACCTGTGGCATGGAGGGCTGCGGGTCGAGCATCGTTCGGATGCCCGTTATGGCGAAGTCTATCGCGGCGTCTTCTCGCGTCTCTGCCGGCTCGACCGCCGCCTCGAGATCGGTTGGTAGGACTTCGCTCTCGGCGGCCTCCGCAAGTTCTTCGGGTGTCGGAACGAGGTTGGGAAGCGCGCTCGGCTGTGGGGCGATTTCTGGCGGGGCCGTGGTAACCGCCAAATCCGGAGGCGAAAGCTCTGTCGGGGCCTCGGTGACGATGTCTTGTTCCTGGGATGTGCCTTCCTCGGCCACCAGTTCCGGCTCTGCCAAGGGGAGCGCGGTCGCCTGCTCCTCCTCGGATGGCGCCACGAGGAATATCCAGTAGGCGATCGCGATCGCTGCGACGGCAAGAATGCCGAGAATTGCGAAAAGTCGCGCCTTGGACTTCTTTGACCCAGCTGCCGTATCGGGCCCGGCTTCCGTTTGAGGCGTGGCCGTTTCCTCGAACAGGTCGGTAACGCCCGGGTCATCCACGCCCTCTACCTGCGGGGCATCTTCGACCTGACGTGTCAGGTGACTCGGGTCGGGAGGGGGTAGGTCCTCATCTTCCGACACAGTTTCAATGGCCGTCTCGGGTTCTGGAACCGCTGCAACCGGGGTTTTTTCACCGAGAGAGGTCGCATGGTCCGGCGACCCGGGCGGTGTGGATATGATCCGAACCGGCTCATCTTCCCTCTCGACTGTTTCCCCGTTGCCCAACCAGTCCGAGGCAGCGCCGGCCGTGCCGAAAAACGGCTCGCGGGGAAATTTCCCTTCTGCCGGGACCGAGGCGAAGCTGACCGCGTTGAAGCGGTGCTCGGTTGCGAATTTCTCGGCCTCTGCCAGGGTTTCGCGGGCCACGGCGGCCACGGCGACCCGGTCGCCCTTTAGCGGCGCCCAGTCGAAGGAAATCTCCTCCAGCCGATAGGGTGTAAGCCCATCCAGCGCGGCGCCGATCTTCTCTTCCCGGGATTTCTCATCCGTGCCGGGCGCTTCGACCTCGGTGTACAGGATCTGGTCCGCCGGGATAAGCAGCTTGGTCGTCAGGCCGCCCTTTTCAAGGTCCGCGGCGGTGCGGCGCAGGGCCGCCAACTGCTCGGCCATGTCCTGAGCGTCGAGCGCAACTTCACCAAGGCTCTGCCAGCCGCCTTTCGTGCGACGCAGGAGTCCGATGCCATGATGGCTGAGATCGAGTGCAAAGCCGGGTTTCATCTCGTGGATTTATCATGCTTCCCAAAACGGAGAAGGTGCCAATTCCTTTGACGACGACACTATAGCAGCTTTTGGCCTAGGCAAAGTATCGGCCTTCCCACCATGGCAATCGCTGCCGTAACATTCATGTGTGATTACTTGGAGGGTTTTGCAATGCGACTGTTTTTCATCTGCCTGGCGTTCTGGTCCCTGCCGGCTTGGGCCGATGAGCCCCTGGCCCAGATTTCGATGCAGGGCGAAGGGTCCGTCGAAATGGCGCCCGACATGGCGATCATCACGCTTGGCGCCGTGCGCGAGGCCGTGGCGGCCGCCGACGCGCTGGATGCGACCAACCGGGCCACGGCAGCGGTTCTGGCGCGGCTGGCGGCGGCCGGGGTGGCCGAGCGGGACATGCAGACCAGCGGGTTGAGCCTGTCGCCCCGGTGGGAGAATCCCCGCTCGATGGACAACGGTCGTCCTCGTATCGGTGGCTTCGTCGCCACGAACATGGTGACGGTCCGCGTGCGCGATCTGTCGATCCTTGGCGTGGTTCTCGACGCCGCGGTGGCCGACGGGGCCAACCAGTTCCATGGTCTGAGTTTCGGCATGCAGGAGCCGCGCCCGCTGCAGGACGAGGCGCGCCGCCGCGCCGTGGCCGACGCCCGCGCCAAGGCCGAGCTCTATGCCGGTGCCGCCGGGGTGAAGCTTGGGCGAATTCTGTCGATCACCGAGGCGGGCGGCGGGGCGCCGGGCCCGGTGATGATGCGCGAAATGGCGGTATCGAGCCCGGTTCCGGTGGCGCCGGGCGAGGTTTCCATCGCCCAGCACGTCAATATAACCTGGCAGATCGAGTAGCAGACCCTAGGCAGAAGCCGCCGCCAGCGCTTCGTCCAGGTCGCGGATCAGGTCGTCGGCGTCCTCCAGCCCGATCGACAAGCGGATCACGTTGGGCGCGGCGCCGGCGGCCTTCTGCTGTTCCTCGGTCAATTGGCGGTGGGTGGTCGAGGCCGAATGGATCACTAGGGACCGCGTGTCACCCAGGTTGGCCACATGGGAGAACAGGTTCAGCCCGTCCACGAACTTGACGCAGGCCTCGTACCCGCCCTTCAGCGCGAAGGTGAATAGCGAGCTTGCGCCCTTGGGGCAGATCTTCGCCATGCGCCCGTGGTAGGGCGAGGATGGCAGGCCCGCGTAGGTCACATATTCCACGCGCGGATCGTTCTCGAGCCATGTGGCGACCTTGACCGCGTTCTCCACGTGTTTCTGCATCCTGAGGCTCAGCGTCTCGATCCCCATCAGCGTGTAATGCGCCGCCTGCGGGTTCATGGTCATGCCAAGATCGCGCAGCCCGATGGCGATGGAGTGGAAGGTGAACGCCAGGTGGCCGAAGGTCTCGTGGAACTTGAGCCCGTGGTAGGCAGGCTCGGGCTGACTGAGCGAGGGGAACTTGTCGCTGGCCGACCAGTCGAAGCGGCCATTGTCGATTACGACGCCCCCGGTGACGGTGCCGTTGCCCGTCAGGTACTTCGTGGTCGAATGCACCACCAGCGTGGCGCCATGTTCGATCGGGCGGCAGAGGTAGGGCGTGGCCGTGGTATTATCGACGATGAGCGGCAGACCGGCCTCGTCCGCGATCTTGGCGATGGCATCGAGGTCGGTGATGTAGCCGCCGGGGTTGGCAATGCTTTCACAGAAGATCGCGCGGGTGTCCTCGTCGATGGCGGCCTTCACCGCGTCCAGGTCATCGGTATCCACGAATTTCGCCGACCAGCCAAAGCGCTTGATGGTCTGGCTGAACTGGGTGACCGTGCCGCCGTAGAGCCGGCTGGAGGACACGACGTTGCGCCCGGGTGCCATGAGCGGGAAGAGCGCCATGAGCTGCGCCGCGTGCCCCGACGAGCAGCAGACGCCACCAACACCGCCCTCGAGTGTCGCCAGACGTTCCTGCAGGACCGAGACGGTCGGGTTCGTCAGGCGCGAATAGATGTAGCCGATTTCCTGCAGGTTGAAGAGCGCCGCCGCGTGATCAGCATCCCGGAACACGTAGGAGGTGGTCTGGTAGATTGGCGTCTGTCGGGCGCCGGTGGCCGGATCGGGCCGCGCCCCGGCGTGAATTTGCAGCGTGTCGAAGCCGTAGGGGCTATCCATTGTCGTATCCTCCCTTCAAATGATTTTGGATCAGGTGTAGGCGATGATTGAACTCGCAACAATCAAATCCCGAGGTTTGCCATGCCCACGCCGTTTCATCTTGCCTATCACGTGACCGACCTTGACGAGGCGCGGGCGTTCTACGGTGGCGTCATGGGCTGCGCCGAGGGGCGCTCGACCGAGACCTGGGTGGATTTCGATTTCTTCGGGCACCAGATCAGTTTGCATCTTGGGACGCCGTTTCAGACCACCGATACCGGCAAGGTCGGCGATCACATGGTGCCCATGCCACATCTGGGGCTGGTGCTGGGTCTGGACGACTGGCGGCCGCTGGCGGATCGTCTGACCGCTGCCGGGATCGATTTCGTGATCCCGCCCACGGTGCGGTTCGAGGGGCAGCCGGGCGAGCAGTGGACCATGTTCTTCCGCGATCCGGCCGGAAACCCGATCGAGATCAAGGGGTTCGCCCGCATGGATCAGGTGTTCGCGAGCTAGCACGGCTCAGCCTACGGGTTGGGCTATCATGGCAAATGTCGCGCTCGGTCGAAGATCTGCGCGCGTAGCGTCACTCGGCGGCGGCGCGGTTCAGGAGCGTTTCGGCGATCGCGGGCAGGTCTGCGAAGTCCTGGAAGCTGCGGCTGTGGTAGAGTTCGCTGACAGGGGTCTTTCGATAGCCCTCGGTGTAGAGCGCGAAGGGGACCGCCGCGCGCTGCGCGGTTTCGGCATCGACCTCGCTGTCGCCTACGAAAAGGCCGCGTTGCCCGATCTGGAGAAAGACCGTGTTCAGCGGCGCGGGGTCGGGCTTGCGCACCGGCAGGCTGTCGCCCCCGATCACCACGTCGAAGAGCGGGAGAAGGTCGAAATGGCGCAGCACGACCTTGGTCGGCGACAGGGGCTTGTTGGTGCAAAGTCCAAGCGTAAAGCCTTGATCTTTCAGCCCATGCAGGGTCTCGGCCACGTTCGGATAGAGCCGCGTCAGTTTCGGCTCGGTCTCGTATCTTTCGAGGAAGTTCCCAAGCATCCGGTCATGGGTCTCGGTGTCTTCGCCTAGTCCGACGGCCGCCATCAACCTGCTGACGAAGATGCCCGCGCCATGGCCGATGAAGCTGCGCGCCTGCTGTAGGGTGATCTCGCCCAATCCTTCATCGGCAAGAACGCCGTTGGCCGAGGCGTGGATATCGGGCGCGCTGTCGATCAGGGTTCCGTCGAGGTCGAAGACAATTGCGCTCATGCAGCTTTCCACTTGATCGAACAGCCCATCGAGGGGATCTGCTCCTCGGGGCCCTTTCCTGTCAGGGCGACCTGGCGCATTGCCTCGTAGAGGTCACGGCGAAGGTCGGCCGGGCCGGATTGCTTGCGTGAGGCATCAAGCCTGCCGCGGTATTGCAGGCCAAGATCCGCGTCGAAGCCGAAGAAATCCGGGGTGCAGGCCGCGCCGTAGGTCCGCGCCACCGCCTGGCTTTCATCATAGAGATAGGGGAACGGAAAGGTCCGAGCCTCGGCCATTTCCTTCATCTTCTCGAAGCCGTCCGCCGGGTAGCTGTTCGCGTCGTTCGAGGAGATCGCGGCGATGCCGATCCCGAGGTCCTGCAGATCGCGCGCATCCCGGATGATCCGGTCCAATACGGCCAGGACATAGGGGCAGTGATTGCAGATGAACATGATCAGGGTGCCTTTCGGCCCCCTGATATCTTCCAGGCCCAGGCAGGGACCCTCTGTCGAGGGGAGGATGAAATCCACGGCCTTCCAACCGAAGTCACAGACTGGGGGAGATACGGGCATGGATTATGGCTCCTCTGGTGCCAGTCAGGTTTCGGGGACGAAGACGAAGCCCCCGTCCTTGCGTTCGGCCCGCCCGATGCCTGGGTAGGGCAGGTGGAAGCCGATCAGGCGCTTTTTCTCCGACGCGATCTGGTCAAGCAGGGACGTTCGCGCGGCGGCGCCCATCTCGGGGTCCTGGTCCGAGTTGGACAGGATATCGGGACGTTCGAATGCGATGTGGTAGTTGGCGATGGCATCGCCGACGATCATCAGGCCGCCTTCGCTCATGGCCACGTCGAAGGACATGTGGCCCGGCGTATGACCAAAGGTGCCGCGTGCCGCGACGCCGGGAATGATCTCTTCGCCATCGTCGAACAGCACGACATTGTCCTCGATGGTCTGCAGACGGTTCAGCGCGCCGACGGCGAAGACCTGGCGGGACGTCCCTATGGTGTTCACGGTTTCGGGGTTCATCCAGTAATCCCACTCGGCGCGACCAATCATGTAGGTCGCCTCGGCAAAGAGCGGGTCGCCGAAATCATCGAGAAGGCCCCAGAGGTGATCGGGGTGGGCATGAGTAAAGACCACGTGGGTCACATCCATCGGATCGAGGCCGATCGCGTCCATCGCCTCGCCAAGCTTGCCGGCCGAGGACATGAAGTCGGGGCCGGAGCCGACGTCGAACAGGATCGTGTTGGTGCCGTCGCGCACCAGCGTGATGTTGCAGTCCGGCGTGTACTGGTCGCCCGTGAACCCGTATTTGTCGAGGATCGGCTGAACCTCGTCCATCGGAAGCCCGTCCAGCAGGAAGCTGGCAGGAAGGGTCAGTTTCCCGTCGCTGAGGGTCTGGACGGTAATGTTGCCGTCGGTGAGTTCCGTCGACGACCAGCTCCGCATCGGGGCAAGCCCGCCAAGCGTCGCCGCGGCCGAGGTTTGTAACAGTTGTCTACGAGTCAGGAACATGGGCGCTCTCCATTACATTCGTTTGCGCGAATGTGACGGAGCGGCGCGGAATATGCAAGAAAATGCGTTCATGCTGCCTTGCGCGCACCCTCGGCCGCCGCGCGGATGGCGCGGATGTTCTCGCCATAGGGGGCTGGGTTTCCAACCGAACCGCCCCGGAAGACGGCCGATCCGGCGACGAGCACATCGGCCCCGGCCTCGGCCACCAGGGGCGCGGTGGTGGGATCGACGCCGCCGTCAATCTCGATATGGATGGGGCGGTCACCGATCATGGAGCGCAGCTTGCGCACTTTCTCGACCTGGCTGTGAATGAATTTCTGCCCGCCGAAACCGGGGTTCACGGTCATCACGCAGATGAGGTCAACCATGTCGAGCAGGTAGTCCACCGACTCGGCCGGGGTGCCGGGGTTCAGCGCCACCCCGGCCTTGGCGCCCGCGCCGCGGATGGCTTGCAGGGTGCGATGAATATGTGGTCCGGCCTCCACGTGGGCGGTAATCACGTCAGCGCCTGCCTGAGCGAAGGCCTCGATATAGGGATCGACCGGCGCGATCATCAGGTGAACGTCCATCACGGTCTTGATATGGGGGCGGATCGCCTTGCAGGTCTGGGGCCCGAAGGTGATGTTCGGCACGAAATGCCCGTCCATGACATCCACGTGGACCCAGTCACAGCCCTGTGCCTCGATGGCCTCGCATTCCTGGCCGAAATTGGCAAAATCCGCGGAAAGGATCGAGGGGGCGATCTTGATGGAACGGTCGAAGCTCATGGCTGGGGTCTCCTGTCAACGTTGAGCCCACCCTGGAAAACCCGGCTGGCCCTGATGTCCTCCTCGCATATCGTCGAAAGGGCGTCGGCGTCCAGAGGTCCTTTTGCCGTGCGGAACAGCCGATTGGGCTGCCGAAGGCGCGCCTTGTTGGCGGATTTCCCAGCACACGGTGATGGAGGAATTCCTGCCGGGCCGTTTGGTGACACTTGATGTGCCGAGTCTTCCTGCACCGCGCGGATCAGGAGCTTCGGCTCGCGGCGGCGCGGATCAACCGCGCCATAGTGGATCTGAATGGAAGGTATCTTCCCGGGCTGTGACACCGGCGGCCCTTGAGAACAGCCGACGGGGCGGGTATCCGAGTCGCGGGCGGAAAGGCGGAAGGGCTAACGAGCCGATGATCACGACGGCAGTTCATTATTTCCGCTGGGCGTTTGTTTTCACGCTGATCGGGGTGATCCTGGCGTTCTGGCTGGGCTGGACCACGACCGGAACATTGGCCGGTGCGCTGAGTTTCGGCCTTGTGGGGACAGTTCTGGCGATCCTCGAGATTTCGCTCTCGTTCGACAACGCGGTGGTCAACGCCAACAAGCTCAAGACCATGGCGCCGGTCTGGCAGCGCCGGTTTCTGACCTGGGGTATCCTGATTGCCGTCTTCGGGATGCGGATCATCTTTCCGCTGGCGGTGGTGGCGATTGCGGCCCGCATTGGCCCGTGGGAGGCGCTGGTTCTGGCCGCCTCGCAGCCCGATGAATACGCCCGGATCATGGAGGAGGCGCATTTGTCGATCTCGGCCTTCGGGGGCGCGTTCCTGATGATGGTGGCGCTGACCTATTTCATCGACGACGGCAAGAAGGTTGACTGGATCGCCACATTGGAGACCAACCTGCGCCGCCTTGCGCCGATCCGCGGCATGCAGATCAGTTGCGTTCTGGTCTTCGTTTTGGGTTTTGGTACAGCGCTCGGCGGGGAGGAGCGGTCGACCTTCCTCTATTCCGCGATGTTCGGCCTGGTGACTTTCAGCGCGGTCGAGGTCATCGGGCAGCTTCTGGATCGGGAACGGGCCGCGCGCGACACCGCGCGGGCAGGGGGGCTGGGGGCCTTTCTCTATCTCGAGGTGCTGGATGCCAGTTTCTCGTTCGATGGGGTGATCGGCGCCTTTGCCCTGACCAAGAACCTGTTCCTGATCGCAATCGGTCTTGGCGTGGGCGCGATGTATGTACGTTCCATGACGATCATGCTGGTCGAGCGGGAGACTCTGGCGCACTTCCGTTACCTGGAGCATGGGGCGTTCTACTCGATCTTTTTCCTGTCGTTGATCATGATGGCGCAGTCGCAGGTGCATGTGCCCGAGGTGCTGACCGGGCTGGTAGGGGCAGGGCTGATCGGGCTCGCGTTCTGGTCCTCGGTGCGGGAAAACGGCTCTGGGGCGCGAAGCTAGGCGATTTCAACCTTTTCCGCCGGGCCTTGATCTCTCTGGCAACTAGTTGGAACCCATGCCATGAGGCTTGGCATGGAACTGTGGGTCTTCATTACGTTCGCGGCGGCCGCGATACAGACCGTGCGTCTGATGCTGCAAAAGCGCCTCAAGGGGGCAGGCCTGTCCACGGGCGGCGCGACCTTTTCCCGGTTCCTGTTTGCCGCGCCGCTGGCGATTGGCTTGGCCGCCGTGTTGACGTGGGACACGGGGTTGCCGGAGATGTCGCCGACCTTCTGGATCTGGGCATTGGCCGGGGGGCTGATGCAGATCCTTGGCACCTTCTGCACCGTCGCCCTGTTTTCCGAGCGGAATTTCGGCGTTGGGATCGCCTTCACCAAGACCGAGACGGTTCAGGTCGTGGTCTTCTCGATGATCTTCCTGGGGGAGGCCGTGGCGCCCTTGGGGCTGGCCGCGATTCTGCTGGGCATGGCTGGCGTGGTCTTGCTTTCTCTCCCTCCGAAGGGGTTGCGAGGCGGCCTTTTCAACAAGGCAATGGCGCTGGGGCTTCTGGCCGGGGCCGGGTTTGGCCTGTCGGCGATCGGCTACCGTGCCGCGGCGGTGACGCTTGGGGATATGCATTTCGTTGCCCGCGCCACCGTTACCCTGGCCGCGGTGACCAGCCTCCAGACGATCGTGATGACCCTGTGGCTGCGTGTGCGTGAACCGGGGCAGTTGACCCTTGTGGCGCAAAGCTGGAAGGCGACCGCCCCGGTGGGGCTGACGGGCATGTTGGGGTCGCTGGGGTGGTTCACCGCCTTCACCCTGCAGAACGCGGCCTATGTGCGTGCGCTTGGCCAAGTGGAACTGGTCTTCGGGTTTATCGCCTCGGTGCTGTTCTTCCGCGAGCGGGTGACGGCCCGCGAACTGGCCGGAGCCATCCTTTTGATGGTCAGCCTGCCGATCCTGATCCTGAGCGCCTAGCGGGCCTGACCGGCCAGACGCAGGAACAGGCTTTCCTCATCGTCATTCTTGAAGAAGGGCACGGTTTCGGGCGGGTTCATGTCGGGAAGTCGTGCCTCGACCTCGGCCAGAACGACCTCGGTGATGAAGGGTAGGGCGAAGCCGCGGACCTCGTCCAGCGGGATCCATTGCAGGTGCCGCAACTCGTCGGTCGCATGGGTGAAGTCATCGGGATCACCGACGACCCGCGCCGCATCGGCCAGGAAGAACCGCGCATCGAACCGGCGCGGGCGGCCCGGGGGCGTGATCGCGCGGAAGACGAAGGAAAGCCCGCCCGCTGAGGGGATATGCCCCGTTTGTGCAAAACTGCGCCATCCCGCAGGCGGATCGCGCCATTCGCCGGGTTGCCCGAGCACTAGCCCGGTTTCTTCCCAAAGTTCGCGCACCGCGGCCCCGGCCAGGGCGGGTACAAGCGCCGCGTCGGCGTTTTGCGCAAGCTGCGCGGCGCATCGGTCGGCAAATGTCTCGGCCAGCGGAACCTGGGCGTCTTCGGCATCCACGGCACCGCCCGGGAAGACGAACTTGTTTGGCATGAACGCCGCCGAGGCGCCACGTTGGCCCATCAGTACCTTGGGAGAATGTTCGGGATCTCGAACGAGAATTACCGTCGCCGCGTGGCGGATCGCTGTCTTGTCAACCGGTTGATCCATGAGGCCTTTCAGGTTGTTCCGCCAAAGCCATGCATGCGCTTGGCCCACTGAAACGCCACCATGGCGCCTTTCAGACGCGGGAGCAAGAACAGCGAAAGCGAAACGCAGCCCACGGCGATGATGGTGAAAAGAACCAGTGGTTCGGGCCGAAAGGTCACGTAGGACCAATGCATGACCGGTGCCATCAGGTGGCCCACGAACAGGATCGTCAGGTAGGCGGGGCCGTCGTCAGCACGGTGGTGGTGCAGGGCTTCCCCGCAAACCGGGCAGGCGTCGCGAACCTTGAGATACCCCTTGAGCATCGGACCCGCGCCACAATTCGGGCAGCGCCGGCGCCAGCCACGCAAAAGCGCGGGGCGCAAAGGCCTTTCGGCCGGAGCTTCTCCGGAATCGTACATTATCGCGCCCCAGACTTTGGAATGCCTGAAGATAACAGGATCAGGAACGGTGTGTAGGGCCGGAATGGCTCTTGCGTCGGGATGTCGCAAAGGCACGAAACTTTTTTCGACGGAAATTCCGGGCTGCTCCGTTTGAGGATCATGACGCCCTCATGACGAGCGCGTTCGAGCAAATGGAGTTGATTATGACAAGACTTGTTCCGTTTCTTTTGGCGATGTCGCTGGCGGGCGTGTCCGCCCAGGCAGAGGAAGGCGAGCATCAGCGAGGCCACCGTGGCGGGTTCGACTTCGCGGCCTTCGATGCGGATGGCGACGGGTTGATCACCCGGGCGGAGGCCGAGGCCCGCGCCGAAACCCTGGCCGGAGACCGCATCGCCGAGGTGGATGCCGATGGCAACGGTGAGATCACCGCTGCGGAAATCGAAGCCAGCATCCTTGCAAAGGCCGCGGACCGGGCGGCCGAAATGGCCGAGCGGATGATTGAGCGCCGCGACCGCAACAGAGATGGCGTCTTGAGTGGCGAGGAACTTGCGGCTGGGGACCGGCTGGATCGCATGTTCTCGCGTCTCGACCGGGACGATGATGGCGCGATCTCGCGTGAGGAATTCGCCCAGGCCCAGGCGCGTGTGGGGCGGCATCAAGGTCCGGGACCGCGCCGCCACAACTGAACAGGCGCCGTGCACGGGGCTGTCTCGTGCGCGGCGATTGCCGTGATCCCGCCGCCGGGGTAGCAAGGCAGAGAATGAGTATGGCATTTGACGGTTTGGGCGAGGCGCCGGACGAGGCTTTGCTCGTTGCCTATGGGAACGGGGATCGCGCGGCGGCGCGCGAACTGACCCTGCGCCTTGCACCCAGAATCCTGGCCTATGCCAACCGGATGCTGGGAGATGTCTCGGAAGCCGAGGACGTGACGCAAGAGACGATGTTCCGGCTCTGGAGGATCGCGCCGAAGTGGGAAAACGGGCGGGCCAAGGTCTCAACCTGGGCGTTCCGGGTGGCGACAAACCTTTGTACGGATCGGTTGAGAGCGCGGCGCAACGTTGGTCTGGATACGGTTCCCGATCCTGTGGACCCGTCGCCCCGGGCCGATCAGACCTTGCAGGACAAGGCGCGCTCCGCGGCGCTTGAGCAGGCGCTTCTCAGTCTGCCGGAAAGACAGAGAACCGCCATCATTCTGAGACATCTGGATGGGCTCCAAAACACGGAAATCGCAGAAGTTATGGACACAAGCGTCGAAGCGGTAGAAAGTCTGACCGCGCGCGGGAAGAAGGCGCTGGCGGAAGAATTGGGGCGCCAGCGTCGTGAATTGGGGTTTTGTGATGGGTGAAAAACCGCTCGACAAGAAAGAATTGGATGATGTCTTCGCGGCGGCTCGCGCCAACAATCCGCAAGTGCGCGAGGACCTGTTGCTGTGGATCGTGGAAGAGGCCGAGGCTCCTGCGGAACCCGAAGCCCTTCCGATGCCGATTCCGAACAAGCCCGAGACGCGGCAGCCGGTGAAGGCACCTCCGGTTTTTGCGCCAGTTCTCGTTCAATTGGGAGGTTGGCGCGCGCTTGCGGGCCTTGGGGCGGCAAGCCTGCTGGGGATTTGGATCGGGACAAACGTTCCGGAAACCCTGGATGTTCTAAGTCTGGAGGCCAGCGTGGCTGCCCAAGCCTATGACGCGGCCGAGGCTTTTGCGCCCTCCTATTCCGAACTCCTTTCGGAGGGGTGACGATGTCGGATGTTGAAACTCGCACGATGATCCGAGCACCCAGGTGGATGCAGGTGGCGTTCGTTCTGTCGCTTGCGGTCAACTTGCTTGTACTGGGCGTTGTTCTTGGGGGGCTGGCGGGGAGAGAGCGTCTCTCCGATCCGCTTCCGCGCCAGATGCGGGCACTGGGAAACACGCCATTCGTGGCGGCGCTGTCCGGAGAAGATCGTGCCGAATTCGCACGGGCGGCGACTGACTCGGCACGATCGCTGCCGACCAGCCGCAGTGAAATGCGGGCGCATTTTCAACGGTTGATGGCAGCGCTTCTGGCAGACCCCTATGACGCTGGCGCCGTGCAGCGGCTTTTCGCAGAGCAATCGGCACACCTCGCTGAGCGACAAGCCCTCGGGCAAAGGCTGCTGATGGACCAATTGGCGGAAATGACCGTGCCCGAGCGACGCGAGTATGTATTTCGCCTGCGGCACAACCTTGCCCGCGCGGTGCGGGGTCAGCGCGGCGAGTGATCGATGGTGACCTGGTTCCGACCCTCGGCCTTGGCGCCATAGAGGGCCCGGTCGGCCTGTTCTATCAGGCCCCGCAGGCCCGGGGCCGGGGATCGGATCCTGCCGCCCATGGAAAGGCCGATCGAAACGGTCACCGACACTGATGCGCCTCCGGGCAGGGGCACCGGGATGGCTTCCACCGCGCGCCGTATGCGTTCAGCGGCCACGTTTGCCGCCGCAAGGTCGATGTCGGGAAGGGCGGCCAGGAATTCTTCCCCGCCGTAGCGCACAACCAGCGCCGAATTTGCCAGATTCTCGACGATCCGACGCGCGACCTCGCTCAGGACCGCGTCACCCCCGGCATGGCCATGATTGTCATTCACCCGTTTGAAATGGTCGATATCGAGAAAGAGAACAGCGAAATTCTGACCCTGCGTTCGAAGCCGGTCCGAAAGGTTCTCCAGTTGGGCCAGCCCGGCACGACGGGTGAGAAGCCCGGTCAACTGATCCCTTGTGGCCAACAGCCATCCGCGGTCACTTGCCTTGCGAAGACCCTCCAGATGGCGAAAGACCTTCAAGTGGTTGCCGATGCGCAGCGCGAGTTCGCGCGGGTCGATGTCGTCCGGAACCGCCTCTCTGGCGCCCACATCCATCGCGATGATGGCACTCTCCGGGCTGTCGCGATTGTAGCTAAGCACACATAGAACGTGCCGGGTTTCCGGGCGGCTTCCGAGTTCGGCCACAAGGCGCGATGCATCTGCCGCGCAATCCGAGGCGATCAGAACAACGTCCGGAGCCGGAACGTTCCCGAGATGCCGAAGCGCCTGATTGCTTGGAACAATGTCGACGCTGGCCCCCATATGATCGGCGAGTTGCGACGCGAGCGGAGTGGCGGTGTCATGATCATCGGAGACAAGAACAAGGCTTGTTCTTGTGGTGAAAGCCGGCACCCCCTCGTGAAAGCCGATGCTCGCGACGGATCTTGCCCGCTCCCGCAGTCGGCGAAAGGTGCAGTGCGCACGTAGGGCCCTGCGAACTCTGGCAAGGAACAGGCCTTCGTCGACGGGCAGGTCAAGGACGTCTTCCACGCCCGCTGCGAAGGCCGCCAAGCGCAGCCCCGGGCAGGGCGTTCGCGCGACGACCAGCACAGGGGTTTCGTTCTGGCGGTCATGGGCCTTGAACTCTGACAGAACCGTCAGGAGGGATTTGCCGGGAAGATCGGCCCCGAGTACGATGAGATCAGGTCGCTCCCGGACCAACCGCTCCGACAGATGGGGGTCGTCCGAAACGTCGATGACGTCATAATTGGATTCAGAGAGTTTGCTCTTGAGACTTATTCGGTTGGCGGCGTCGATGTCTGCAATATAAATACGGCCACCCATGGACCCTCGCAATACGATGCGGTTTCGGAAATTTCGCCTAAGGGTTCAATGAAAAGGGTTAACAAAAGGTTAATTTTGACTGGGCAGGCAGGCACATGCAGCGCGACAAGGCAGAAGAAATAGGCCTCAGGGCCCTGGGGTGGGTGGCAGGGCATGACGAATTGCTGCCGGTCTTTCTTGGGTCGTCCGGGGCCGGGCTCGAAGATCTGAAGGCCGGGGCGGGTGATCCCGCCTTCCTCGGTGCGATCCTGGATTTCCTGCTGATGGATGATGCCTGGGTCGTGGCATTCTGCGATTCCGAAGGTCTGGCCTACGAGGTGCTGATGGCCGCGCGGGCGGCGCTTCCGGGGGGAGAGCAGGTCAACTGGACCTAGAGGCGCGTCAGCGGCACTTCCTGTCCTTCCCGGACCTTCTTGAGCAACCGCCGCAGTTCGGCGAGCTCGGATGTCGTGAGTTTGCTCTCGAGGATCGCATTGTTGGATTCCGCGAGGGGGGTTCCACGGTCCAGGTAGCGGGACCCCTTGTCGGTCAGGCGGACACTGGTCGTCCTGCGGTCGCCGGTGCCGGTGCGGCGGGCAATCAGCCCGTCCTCTTCCATCTGGCGTAGGGCGCGAGAGGTCGCAGTTCGGTCGATTCCAACGAATTCGGCAATCGCGGAAGGGTGTTCAAGGTCTTCGTTTCCGACGGCCAGAAGCACACACCAAGTGATCCGGGTCAGGCCGAGTTCCTTCAAGCCCTCGTCCAGCCTGCGTTCCTGGATGCGTGAGGTGACCGACAGTTGATAGCCCAGAGACTGGTGCAGCCGGTATCGCTCTTTTGTTTCCGTCGCCATGATGTACTTTGTCAAATATATCGGTTTGAGTGTCAATGTAGTGCAAATCTGGCTGGTCTTGACGTGAGAGGATGTCCCGAAATGACATTTCGCGCGATACTCTTCGACAAGGATGGCACGCTGTTCGATTTTCACCTGAGCTGGGGTGCCTGGGCGCGGGATTTCCTCGTTGAGATTAGCGAAGGCGACATGGTTCGCGCGACCCGCCTCGCGGCGCGGATAGGCTTTGATCTGGAGGCTGCGCGATTTGACCTTGAAAGCCCGGTTATCGCCGGGACGCCGGACCAAATCGTCGGGCTTGTCGCCCCCGAGTTCCCGCACCTGACTGCGCGGGAGATCGCCAACCAGATCAATTCCGCAGCGGCTCAGGCCCAGATGATCGAGGCGGCTCCCCTGGTGCCGCTGATGACGGGGCTGCGTGAACGTGGATTGTCGCTTGGAGTGGCTACGAATGATGCCCATGCCCCGGCAAAGGCCCATCTCGACGGGGCCGGGATCACCGGGCATTTCGATTTCATAGCAGGGTCCGATAGCGGTCATGGGGCGAAGCCAGCGCCGGGAATGTGCCTGGCCTTCGCCGGTGCCATGAAAATCGCGACCGAGCAGGTCGTCATGGTCGGCGACAGCACCCATGACCTGATCGCGGGCAGGGTCGCCGGCATGGCGACGGTTGCCGTGCTGACGGGTGTGGCACCGGCCGAGCAATTGGCGCCGCTTGCCGATGCTGTCTTGCCGGACATCGGCCATCTGCCCGATTGGCTGGACGGGTTTTGATCGGCGGGCAACTCGCCGCGAGTTCCCGAAATTTCTGACGTGGCGCTTTGCGGGACGTTGCACTTACCGCTAGGGTTCGGAAAACGGCTGAGGCAGGTGGCACCAGATGACCGATATGAATGAAAAAGCGATCCAACGCGCGGTGATGGCGCTTTTGGGTGGTTTGGCGGGCATGGCGCTTTGGGGCCTCGTGGAGATCCTGCCCGACCGGATCGAGAATGAGCGTGTGTTGCTTGGGATCGCGGCCGCGGCCGGGGCGTTTTTCGTGTCGCTCCTGGCGATGGCCGGTCCCCTCGGTCCTCGGTGGGCGGTGGCTTTGGCCCCCTTGGTGGCGATTCCGGCGACCCTCCTGCTGCTTTGGGGGAGTTTTCGTTTCGACGAAGTCGGCCCCTACATGGAGAGCGGTCAGCCCGTTTTTGCCTTCTCGGCCCTCGTATTCATTCCCTTGCCCTATCTCATCGCGTGGCGGATGGCGCCGGACTGGCGCGACTACCAGACCCTGTTCAACGAGTCCTGGAGCATCGTCGTGCGCTTCGTCGTCGCGTGGACTTTCGTGGGTTTGTTCTGGGCGGTCTTGTTCTTCTCGGACGCGCTTCTGCAGATTGTCGGCCTCGAGATCATCGAGGACCTGCTGGATATCGAACCGGTGCCCTACATCATGACCGGCATGATGCTGGGGCTTGCGCTTGCCGTGGTGAACGAGATGTCGGACTACGTCTCGCCCTTCCTCGCGATCCGGCTTCTGCGACTGCTGCTGCCCTTCGTTCTGGTCGTCTTGGCGATTTTCGTGGCGGCACTGCCGTTCCGGGGTCTGTCGGGCCTTTTCGGTGGGTTGTCGGCCGCAGGAACGCTGATGGCTGCAGCGGTGGGGGCGGTGACCTTGGTCACCTCGGCGCTAGATGCGTGGGATGAGGAGGCCACGGAAAGCCCCCTGATGAAGCTGGCGGCGCAGGCCATGGCGCTGATGATCCCGGTCCTGACGCTGCTGGCGTTCTGGGCGGTGGCGCTTCGTGTCCAGCAATATGGGTGGACGCCGACCCGTGTGGCGGCCGCGACGGCGGCGGGGATCCTGTCGCTCTACGCGGTGGCCTATGCGGGGTCCGTGGTCATGCGGACCGACTGGATGGGACGGATCCGGCGCGCGAACGGGGTTCTGGCGCTGGTCTTGCTGTCCGTGGCGGCGCTGTGGCTGACGCCTGCCATCAACGCGCAGTGGCTCTCGGCCGCGTCGCAGCTTTCCCGTTTGGAGCGGGGCGCCGTCTCGGTGGATGAGGTCGACCTCTGGTCCATCGGGCGCGAGTGGGGCAGGGCTGGAAAGGCCGCGCTGGCCCGGATGGAGAATATGGACCTGGATGATTCCGAGCGTTTGAAGGAGCGCCTCGCGCTTCTGGAGGCCAGTTCTTCCCGTTGGGAGTTCGAAAGCGGTCGCGGCGGCACGCGAGACGCGACGATAGACGAGTTCATTTCCAAACTGGTGGTTCGCCCCGAAGGCATTGCGCTTGAAGCAAGCATGTTCGCGACCGGCTACGGTATGGTCGACGGCTGGGTGCAGAGCTGCGACCGCCGGACACCCGAAGGTAATCCGGGCTGCCTGGCGCTGGTGGTGGACCTTCTGCCCAAATCGCCGGGGGACGAGGTTCTGTTGTTCACCCAGGTCTACGGGGATCGGGTCAGCGTCCAGGCCTTCACCTCGCGGAACCGGGAGACACTCGATCTAGCAAGCGTGATTTCAGGAACATGGGGCGGGTTCCAGGACCCATCCCTGATCGACCGGCTTCATGCGGGCGATTTCCGTGTCGGGGCGCCGACCGCCCGTGCGATCTTTTCCGGGGATGTGGAACTGTCGATCACCCCTTGATCGCAAATCTTTCGGATTTGTTAATCCTCCGGTCCTAGGCTCGCGTGTAATACGCGAACGGACATACAATGCATGGACTGATCAACCGCTCCATCCAGGCCTTCGTCTGCCAGAATTATGGGGAGGACGCTTGGAAGGATATTCTTCGTAAGGCGGATATTCCCGGGCCGGGCTTCGAGCCGATGCTCATCTACGAGGATCGCCTGACGGACGATGTCCTTGACGCGGCAGCCATTAGGCTACGGCGTCCGCGTGACGTCATTCTTGAGGATATCGGCGCCTTCCTCGTGTCGCACCCGTCGATGTCTTCGGTCCGGAGGCTGCTGCGCTTTGGTGGGGACACGTTCATGGAATTTCTGGATTCCCTGGATGACCTCCCGGACAGGGCGCGGCTTGCAGTTCCGGATCTGGACCTGCCGACCTTGGAGTTGCGGGAGTTGGCGCGCGGCAAATACGAGATCTTTTGTCATGCGCATTGGTCGGGATATGGGTTTTTGTGTTCCGGGGTCCTTCGGGCGATGGCAGATGACTATGGCGCACTTGTCTTTTTAGAACATTTTGGGCGAGTGAGTGGCGCACATCATGCTGTAGGATTGACAATATTCGACTGTGGATTCTCAAAGGGGCGGGAATTTGCACTCGCTGTGCCGCTGGCATGAGTGAGTTGTGCCTTGATACGGCATCTCTGGACACTTTGATGCCCATGCATGTCCTGTTGGGGGGCGACGGGGCGGTGCGTGGGGCGGGTTCGACACTGACCCGTGTCCTGGGGCGCAGATCGCTTGAAGGGATGCG
>JABURR010000036.1:21287-34656 GCA_014762635.1 Paracoccaceae bacterium | reverse complement strand
ACCAAACCCTGAACAGAGCTAACTCATAAACGCGGACTCTAAGGGGAGCAGGTCATCCGGCTTCGGGATTCCAATGCGGACAAAGCCTATTTCGCCAATTACTCGCTACGCGTTCTCCGGGTGCTCCTGGAGCATTGCGTCGACCTGGGTTGGCGCGAGTCCAACCCGGCGCGCGGCGTGTCCGAACTGAAGTCGCAGAAGCGGCCAGAGCGCGAGCCTTGGCCGCGTGAAATGCTCGACGCGTACCGGGACGCCTGCGATCTTGGCACCCGTGAGCGGCTCGTCATGGAACTGTGCGTCGGAACCGGTCAGCGTATCGGTGACGTGCTCGAAATGCGCTGGAGCCATATTCAGGACGGCGGCTTCGTCGTCCGGCAGTCCAAGACCGGCAAGGAGCTCTGGGTTCCCATCCTGCCCGAGCTTCAAGCGGCGCTGGATGCCGCCAGTCGGCACTCTGTGTTCATCCTCACAAATGAGCGAGGAACCAATCGCTGGTCATACAGAGGCGCCTCAGCGGCTGTCAGGCGCGTCAGGGATCGCATTGGGGCGCTGGACTACGATATCCACTCATGGCGGTACAACGCCGCCTGTGAACTCGTGGAGGCCGGGTGCGGCGACGACCTAGTGGCGGCGGTGACCGGGCAAAGCTCCGCGATGGTTCTTCACTACACGAAGAAGGTCAGGCAAAAAGTCCGAGCGCTTCAAGCGCAGAACAGGCGATTGAACCACAAGGATGTACTCTAGACATCAATGGGCTGATCAATGCTTTGAACCAACATTCAAAATTCAGCAGCCGCAAGCTTGTCTATGATTTCGTCTACAAGGTCGTAACTTGTGCGCGACAAATGCGGACAAGAGATAAGCCGTCCGCCAGTCCATCCCCCAAGGTGCCTCGCTGCCGGAACGCCATGAGCAATGATTAGTCGGGGGTTTAGCGTAGACATCAAATAGTCGAAGGCTTCTGTCGTACTCTTGGGCATGTTTGCCATTTCCGTAGAAGGTGTTGCGAAGATGTTGGTTTCCAACACCGCCGGGACACGCGCAGAAATCCTATCTATGCGACGCCGAGTGGCAGAAGGACCTTTGCCGCGACTTGCGCGTTCAGCATCATAGTCGCGGCGCCATGAGACAAGATCGAACCCTTTTTTAGTTGTCCAGTACTGCCACCAGTCGCCACCAGTTGTGGCAGCATTGTAACCCACAACCCAAACGCCGCAGAGGAACGGGTCGCCGTCGCAGACAAATGGTCTTTGAGTCGACGGTCGACCGATGATTTCGGAGAGTCCAGTTTCAAACTCCAGCATTCGATCAACTCGTTGATTGTGGTCGTACAATTGCGGTTTGCAAAGGAACAGAACAAAAACAGAATGTTTAGACAAATGTTTAGACGCGCCGTGCGGCGCGAACCGAAAGTCCGCTAAGTCATTGAAAAGATTTGGAGGCGAGTACCGCCGCCTAAAGGCCGTTTCACCGCCTAGCACTGCATCACAATTATCATTTAATTTCACATGATTAGCCGAAATCCTTGCAACATCTCTTAACACTCCATATCTGTGCAGAACAAAATTTTAGGCATATAGGAAGGCAATCGAAATGCCGCGCAAAGCGAAGGAACTGACGCCGGGGCAGATCAAGGCACTGAAACCCCGATACACCGACAAGCCTACACTTGTCCCTGTGGGCGGCATAGCGGGGATGCACATTCAGATCACGCCAAGCGGATCGAAGTCATGGGCCGTTCGGCTGACGGTAAACGGCAAGCGGCACTGGCTCGGCCTAGGCTCTTACCCTGAAATCTCGATGGCGGATGCACGCAACATGGCACGGCAGGCACGGCAGCTTGCACGCGATGGCGTCAATCCTATCGAGAAGCGACGCCGGGCACGTAATGAAGCGCGCGCCGAAAGCCTATTCATTAGCTTTTCGCAAGTCCTGGACGGATTCATTCCGATCAAACAGCAGGAACTTTCGCCTGGAAAGTATCGCAATGATTGGGGGCGACAGCTAAAGAAATATGCCTATCCACACATTAGGGCAAAAGCGATTGAGGACGTCGATAAGTATGATATTGCCCTCATACTCCAAGGCATGCGGGATAAGGGTCTAAAGAACGAGACTGTCGGAAAGGTGCAGCAAGCACTCAAGGAAGTTTTTCGGTATGCCATTGCGCAGCAGTACTATTTCGGACAGAATCCTGCCGAAAAACAGGTGATGAAATATGTGATCGGTAAAGAACCTGTTGAACAGAGTGGCGAAAACTATCCATCGTTAAAAGTTGACGATGTTGGCCGCTTCTGGACTGCGCTCCAAGCGCGTGACGGCATGGGTGCTGCGGCACTGCGGTTCCAGATGATGACCGCCACCCGTCCGGGTGCAGTCCGCTTTGCAACATGGGACGAATTCGACTTAGATGCAATGGTTTGGACGGTCCAACCGGGCCGAGAAGCTTCGAAGATTCCGAAGGGTGCACGG
This sequence comes from Paracoccaceae bacterium, assembly GCA_014762635.1. Classification (GTDB taxonomy): domain Bacteria; phylum Pseudomonadota; class Alphaproteobacteria; order Rhodobacterales; family Rhodobacteraceae; genus JABURR01. The sequence continues at coordinate 32,184 of JABURR010000036.1, read as the reverse complement.
GATGCGAAACGCGTTCCCCTAACACCCGAAATGGTAGGGTTACTGCAAAGCACTCCGCGACTTGACGGAAGTCCCTATGTATTCTGGGCACCACAAGGCGGCGCGTTGTCAGACGCAACACTGTCCAAGGTTATGAAGGTCATTCACGCCGCTGACGTGAGGGCTGGCGGCAAGGGCTTTACCGATGCGCAAACCGGCGAGATCGCGGTTCCCCATGGCAACCGCTCGACGTTCCGTACTTGGGTTCAGGACAAAACAACGTTTGATCCCAATCTCGCTGAAGCGGCACTTTGGCATACGCTGGGGAGCAAGGTTGAGCGCGCTTATGCACGCTCTGATATGCTCGAAAAGCGGCGAAACGTGATGCAATCTTGGGTTCGGTTTACGGATGAAACCGCAAGGTTATATGCCTTAAAATCAAGGGCTGAAATCCATAAAGCATTGATTTCATGAAATAAAGATTTTCAGGACGTATTTTTGCATTACCCCTAATTTTGATTCGGTTTTAACAAGCGATATCATTGTGTCATCGTAAATAAACGGAGACTGCTATGAACCTGCTACCCGCAAGAGAAGTCATGCAACGCCTTGGTGGCGTCAGTCAGATGACGATATGGCGTTATATGAAAGATGACGAACTCAACTTTCCCAAACCCCTTTACATTAAGACCCGCCGCTATTGGCGAGAGGCTGATCTGGAAGCTTGGCTTGAAAACCGCGTCAATTAAAAAAATCCCCCGCCTGTTAGGGCGCGGGAAGTTTGAAAGGGAAATTATTACAGGGTGGATAGACCCTAATCTCAAGGAAAATAATAGTTGAATATCGAGCAATCTACAAATCGGCACCAAATCGTGCCGCAAACTCAGAAAGACCCAACACAAGAATTTCTAGAAGCCATGCGGGAAGCCGGATGCGAACCTGAGAATGGCCAAGTCTTGGCCGACGATAAGCTGCACCGCTACCAGATCGCAGGCCAGCGCAGGGGCGGGAAAAACGGGGCTTACCGGCTTGCAATCGACCATGCCGATGGCTTCGCCTATGGCTGGTTTCACGACTGGACCCAAAGCGATGACCCCACGGGCTGGCATTCTGGCGGTTCTCAAGACTTAGAACCCGAGGAACGCCAAAGGCGGCAAGATCGCGTTGCGCACAAGAAGGCACAGGCCGAGCGCGAGCGGGAACAAGCGCAGCGGGAAGCGGCGGACAAAGCAAAAGAACGTTGGCAGGCGGCAAGCCTAGAGGGCGCTTCGGCATATCTGGACCGTAAACAGATCGGGCCGCACGGTGTCAGGTTTCAAGGCGACGACATATTGGTGCCGGTGATGGACGGGGGCGACATTGTAAGCCTGCAAGCCATCAACCCGGATGGGAGCAAACAGTTCATGAAGGGCGGCAAAGTATCCGGTGGATATTTCGCCATTGCCGGAACAAACGAAGAAATCGCCATTGCGGAAGGGTTCGCCACGGCAGCGAGCGTTCATGAGGCAACGGGCTGGACAACCCTTGTGGCGTTCAACGCGGGCAATCTCGAAAAGGTCGCGCGCAAAACCAGAGCCAAGTTTCCCGATGCTGAAATCATCATCGCGGGCGATGCGGACGAGGCGGGCAAGCGGCATGGCGACCAAGCCGCGAAGGCTGTCAACGGGCGGGCGATGTATCCGCCTACAGGTGACTGGAACGATTTGCACGTTGCAGAGGGCCTAAGGGCCGTCACAGAGGCCCTAGACGATCCGCTGACGGTATCCGCCGCGACGTTCCAAGGTAAGCCCATACCGCCGCGTGAGTGGCTTGTGCGGGACTGGATACCGGGCCGAGAGGTCACTTTGCTGTATGGTGATGGTGGCACCGGAAAGTCGCTTGTCGCGCTACAACTGGCAGTTTCGGTAGCGCTGGCCACGAAACGCAACCTGCAAACGTGGCTTAGCTTGCCTGTGATGGCCGGGAAGGCCGTCTACATCGGCGCTGAGGACGAACAAGACGAAATGCAGCGACGGCTTGCCAGCATTCTGAAAAGTGAAGGCGCAGAATTTAGTGACCTAGAAAACCTAGAAATCAGATCGCTTGCGGGTGAGGATGCGCTATTAGCTAAGGAACAGCGCGACAAGCCGTTGTCAACGTCCCCACTATATCAACGGATCGAGCGAACACTAAGGCAGCATCGGCCAGCCGTTCTTGTTCTCGATACCCTTTCCGACATGTATCCGGCAAACGAGAATGACCGCGCCAAAGTAAAGCAATTTGCAAATCTTTTGAAAAGGCTTGCTTTGAAACATGAGTGCGCCGTGATTATGCTGGCACATCCGTCCCGCGACGGCATGAATTCAGGACGCGGCGATAGCGGATCAACAGCTTGGAATGGTGCAGCACGGTCGCGCTTATATCTAGAATTTCTAAGACTAGAAAACGGTGACATAGAGCCATTGTGCCGCGTCTTGTCGAGTAAAAAGAATAACTTTTCTTTTTCTGGCGCTTCGATGAACCTCAATTGGAATGAAGGATGCTTTGCAGCGCAACCGGGTGAAACGATGCTGGATCGAAAGGCAATGCACGACAAAGCGGAGAGGGTTTTTCTGGAGTTGTTGCGTCAATACACTGAGATTGGCGACGTTCCCACCGCTAGCAGGACCGCGACAGTGTTCTCAAAGGACGATGATTGCGATGGCGTAAAAAAGAAGGGCTTTGAACGAGCGCAAATGGCCCTGCTCAAGTCTGGCGCAATAGAAATTTGTGAAGACGGTCCGCCCTCACGGCGCAGAAAATACTTGAGGATCAAAGAGCCAAATGCGTGATCTTCAAAACCTCTTCAAAGGGACTTCAAAAGGACTTCAAAACCCCTGTTCACACACCCCCTTATACCCCCAGAACTTTGCGGGCGTTTTGCGCCCGCCATTCTTTTTCCAAAGAGGCCTTTCCTGAGCGCAGGAAACACACCTGAACGCAGGTGCACCCTTCCCTGAATGCAGGGAAAGACAGTTCTCTGAAAGCACTGAATCCCTTCCCCATCCTTCCCCTGCCCGCTACGGTCGCACCCAACACAATGGGGTAGAACATGACGATCATCAGCGATTTCATCGCCAAGGTGCAGGCCACGCACAAGACCGGCAACGCCACCGAACATTCCTACCGTTCCGCCTTCGAGGCCCTGTTCGCTGCGCTCGTCCCCGAGGTGGCCGCGCTGAACGAACCCAAGCGCGTGAAATGTGGTGCCCCCGACTTCATCATATCCATGGGCGATATCGTGATCGGGCATGTCGAGGCGAAAGACCTGCACATCGGTTTGCGCGGCATGAAGGACACCAACAAAAGCCAGCAAGAGCGCTACAAGGCTGCCCTGTCGAACCTGATCTACACAAACGCGCTCGACTGGGATTTCTACCGCGATGGCGAACTGGTGGCGTCGGTGACAATCGCGGATTTGGTCATGGGCATTCAGCCCAAGCCCGACCAATACGCCACTCTCGAAAACCTCCTCCGCGATTTCATCGCCCAGCGCCCCCAGACCATCACATCGCCCAAGGAACTGGCCACGCGAATGGCGGGCAAGGCCAACCTGATCAAGGACGTGCTGGGCAACACCCTGCGCGAGGATGCGGACCTGCAAACCGAACTCGCCGCGCAATACCAAGCCTTCAAGGAAAACCTGATCCACGACATCACGCCCGAGGATTTCGCGGATATCTACGCCGAGACCATCGCCTACGGCATGTTTGCCGCACGCCTGCACGATCAGACCCTCGATACCTTCAGCCGCCAAGAGGCGCTGGAACTCCTGCCCAAATCCAACCCCTTCCTGCGGTCCCTGTTCAGCTATGTGGCGGGCTATGACCTCGACGACCGCATCGCCTGGATCATCGACGATCTGGCCCGCGTGTTCCGCGCCTGTGACGTGGCAAAACTCATGGAAGGGTTCGGCAAACTGACCGGGCAGAATGACCCCTTCCTGCATTTCTACGAAACCTTCCTAGCCGCCTATAACCCCGCCAAGCGCAAGGCCCGGGGCGTTTGGTATACGCCGGAACCTGTCGTCAATTTCATCGTGCGCGCGGTTGATGAGGTTCTACAGACCGAGTTCGGTCTTCCCGATGGCCTGGCCGACACCTCAAAAGTGACAATCGACTGGGACACGGGGCAGACCGACAAAAAGGGTAAAGCCGTCACCATCAAGAAAGACGTGCACCGCGTGCAAATCCTTGATCCCGCCACCGGCACCGGCACCTTTCTGGCGGAGGTGATCAAGCAGATCGCCCCCAAAATCCAGGGCGTCGCACCGGGCATGTGGAGCCAGTATATCGAGGCAGACCTCATTCCCCGCCTGCACGGGTTCGAACTGCTCATGGCCTCCTACGCCATGTGCCACATGAAGCTTGATATGATCCTGACCGAACTGGGCTACAAGCCCACCAAGGAGCCTCCGCGTCTTTCGGTCTACCTCACAAACTCGCTTGAAGAAGGCGAACCGGCCAACCAGACCCTGCCATTCACCCAATGGCTGTCCCGAGAGGCCAAGGGCGCAAACACCATCAAACGCGACATGCCCATCATGTGCGTGATCGGGAACCCGCCTTATCTGGGCGAAGGTGGTGTGTCCGAAGGATGGATTGGCGACCTGATGGACGACTACAAGAAAGAGCCGGGCGGCAAGGTGAAGCTGAAAGAGCGAAACCCAAAGTGGCTGAACGATCTCTATGTGAAGTTCATCCGCCTGTCCTCGCACTTGATCGAAAAGAACGGCGAGGGCGTGCTGGGCTTCATCACCAACCACGGCTATCTCGACAACCCCACCTTTCGCGGGATGCGCTGGCATTTGCTCAACACCTTCGACCGGATTTGGGTGCTGGACCTGCACGGCAATGCCAAGAAGAAAGAGGTCACCCCCGAAGGCAAGCCCGACAAGAACGTGTTCGACATTCAACAGGGCGTGTCGATCATCATTGGCGTGAAAAAGAAGGACGGTGGCAAGGGCTTGGCCGAGGTGATGCATGGGGATTTGTGGGGCGAGAGAAAAGGCAAATATGACGCACTGGAAGCCGCCACCCTTACCGCGCCTATCTTCTCAAAGTTGGACAGCCCCGCACCACAGCACCCGCTTGTGAAGCGGGATTTTGAGACGCAAGAAGCCTATGAGAGAGGTTTTCAGATAAATGCATTCATGCCCGTAAACTCAGTCGGGATCGTTACCGCCCGCGATGCTTTGACCATAGATATGAGCAAAACGAACCTTTGGAGCCGGGTTCAAAGTTTTTCAAGCCTCGACCCAGAGGTGGCCCGCGAAAGATTTGGCCTAGGAAGGGATGTGCGCGATTGGAGAGTTTCTTGGGCACAAGAGGATGTAAGCCTTAACCTTTATGAAGAGAACATTGTCAAAGTTGCCTACCGACCTTTTGACACCCGCTGGACCTTCTACACTGGAAACTCGCGGGGGTTCATATGCTTCCCCCGTTCTGACGTGATGAGGCACATGTCTCAGGAGACGAACATCGTTTTGGGCTTCTGCAGGCAAGCAGGCGTAAACCATTGGGCGCATACGAGCGTTTTTGAAACTATCGTTGATGATAGCTGCATATCAAATAGATCAAGCGAGCGAGGGTATTATGCCCCCCTCTACCTATACCCCGACGAACAAGACCTCGACCAAACGCGCCGGGTGAACTTTGATGCCAAGCTGTGGAAAAAGCTGCAAGGGCTGGCCAAGCACCCTGACCATGGCACACCGGATGAGGTGCAGACCTTCGATTACATCTATGGCGTGCTGCATTGCCCCGCCTACCGGGATACCTATGCCGAGTTCCTGAAAATCGACTTCCCCCGCATTCCGTGGCCCGCCACCCCGGATGAATTCTGGGATATCAGCGCCAAGGGCCAGCAGTTGCGCCAATTGCACCTGATGGACCCCGCCATCATCGGCCCGACCCCCTATCCCTTTATGGGTGAAGGCGACAACGTAGTGGACAAACCTGTCTTTGAAGACGGGAAGGTCTGGATCAACAAAACCCAATACTTCGACGCCGCCCCCGAGGTCTCTTGGGGCTTTTACATCGGCGGCTACCAACCCGCCCAGAAATGGCTCAAAGACCGCAAGGGCCGCGCGCTGAGCTTCGACGATGTGAAGCACTACCAGAAAATCCTCAAAATCCTGTCCGAGACCGACCGGATCATGCAGACCATCACCATGACACTAGACACGCCCAGCGCGGACGGATGACTGATAGCGTCCCGAAGTTTCGTCCCGGTCCCTAAAGACGGGAAAACCCCTTGCCCACCCGCGCTGCGCCAATTATACAAAGCACAACCGACGTTGAAGTTTTGTATTTGAGGCGCAACATGGAAAAATTCGTCATCTACCGCCGCGTCTCGACCAAGCGGCAGGGCGATAGCGGGCTGGGCTTAGAGGCGCAGGACCGCGACATTCAGATTTTCCTCGAAAGCTATGCCGAGGTGCCCTTCGAGGTGCTGGGCACCTTCACCGACGTTGAAAGCGGATCGAAAGCAGATCGTGCGCAACTGCGCGAAGCGATGGACCTTGCCCGCCGCGAAGGCGCTTCCCTGCTGGTGTCCAAGCTGGACCGCATTAGCCGTTCTGTGGCCTTCATCGCTGGCCTGTTAGAGGATAAGCGGCTGGGCTTGCGCGTGGCATCCATGCCCTATGCCGACAAGTTCCAGCTTCACATCTACGCCGCCCTTGCAGAACAGGAGCGCGAGTTCATTAGCCGCCGCACCAAAGCCGCACTGGCCGAAGCGAAGGCACGGGGCACGATTCTGGGTGGTCTGCGGGAAGGAACCGCCCAGCGCAATGCGGCTGCACGCGCCAAAGCGGACGAATTCGCGGCTAAGGTCATGCCGACAATTCAGACGCGCAAAGCGGCTGGCGCATCCCTTGCAGCGATTGCCGACGAACTGAACGCGCTGGGCGTGGCAACGGCCAGGGGCGGTAAATGGCACCCCTCGACCGTGCGGAACGTGCTAGCTCGTTAGAAGCTCGTGCGCGCGACTTTCCATTAGTTTTTCAAGGTCATCTGGCAGAGGATCGCCTGCTTTGACCTTTTGAGCGATTTGGAAAGTCGCTGTAATATCACTGTTTTTTACTTCACCAACGACCAGAATTTGATCGAAGTCGCTACCTTGCTGGCGCGTGATCGTTGTAACTATGACTTTCATGCGGGCATCCTCTTTTGGCTATAGAAAGGGCCGAAACACCAGGTTTTCCAGTGATAGCGCAGCCCTCGATCACCCTAAGCGGGATGAGACGATATCAAAAGCCTTAGACTTCCTTGGCAGACTTCTCTGCTCTGCTTCTGCCACCGACTGGCGGTATTTGCGGTGTTGGCGGGGTAGCGCATGCCATCTCTCGACCGTGCGAAACGTCCTGCAACGGGTCGCGTAAGATAACCTTTACTAACACTTCAAGATGGCAGATAGGTAGCCAATATTCTAGGCAATACCTGAAAAAACATAACGATTTCAATGAAGTGTGGAGGCGAGTACCGGAATCGAACCGGTGTACACGGATTTGCAATCCGCTGCGTAACCACTCCGCCAACTCGCCAGAGCGCTGTGGGTTTAGACCAAGGCCGGGGGGCGTGCAAGACGTGATCGCGCCGCTTCGCGTGTTGCTGCTCCGAACGGAATATGCAAGATAGGCAAGGACGAAACTGAACCAGAGAGTTTAGTCCATGACCGATTACGCCGCCCGCCGCACGATGATGGTCGACACACAGGTCCGGCCCTCGGACGTGACCAAGTTCCCGATCATCAAAGCCATGCTTTCGATTCCGCGAGAGGGGTTCGTACCCGGCGACAAGCGCGAAGCGGCCTATGCGGGCGAGAATGTCGATCTGGGCAATGGCCGCGTTCTCTTGGAACCGCGCACCATCGCCAAGATGCTCGACGCGCTCGACATACAGCCCGACGAACTGGTGCTCGATATCGGCGCCGGGCTTGGCTATGTCGCGGCGGTGACCGCGAAAATGGCTGAGGCCGTCGTCGCAATCGAAGAAGACGAAGCCATGGCGACGGAGGCCGAGCAGGCGCTTGCGGATGCGGGCGCCGACAACGTGGCCGTCGTGGCGGGCCCCTTGGCGGAAGGCGACTCTCGCCACGGACCCTATGACGTGATCCTCGTGGAAGGGGCGGTCGAAGAGATTCCGGCCATCGTTCTCGATCAGCTCAAGGAAGGTGGTCGAATCGCTGCATTGTTCGCAGATGGTGCCGTTGGCGCCTGCCGCGTGGGATATAAGCTTGACGGACGGATAAGCTGGCGCTTTGCTTTCAATGCAGGTGCGCCTGTCCTGCCTGGCTTTGCACGCCAACGGGAATTTGCGCTCTGACCTGTTCCGCTACCTCGTGGAGGGCGTGGTGCGGAAGATGAATTTTGGGGGCGTTTTGATGTATGTATTTTCGATGCTGCGGCCCGGGGCCGCCGCTGCTGCCGTTGTCCTGGGGCTTGGATTGCAGGCAGCCCATGGTGAAACAATCGCCGACGCGCTGGTTTCGGCCTATCGCAACAGCGGGCTTCTGGATCAGCAACGCGCACTTTTGCGTGCCGCTGACGAGGATGTGGCCCAGGCCGTGGCCACCCTGCGCCCGATCCTGGGATATGCCGGGCGCGTGAACTACAACGACCCGGCGCTGGGGGACAATGTCACCTCGTCGGCCTCGGTCGATCTCAGCTTTCTGCTCTATGACTTCGGCGATCGCGGATTACGGGTCGACGCGCAGAAGGAAACCGTTCTGGCCACGCGCGAGGTTCTGGTCGGCGTCGAGCAGCAGGTGTTCCTGCGCGCCGTCGTCGCCTTCATGAACGTGCGGCGCGAGACCGCCTTCGTTTCGCTGCGCCAGAGCAACGTGCGACTCATCGAACAGGAACTGCGCGCTGCACGTGACCGGTTCGAGGTGGGCGAGGTCACGCGTACCGACGTCTCGATCGCCGAGGCGCGCCTCGCCGCCGCCCGTAGTGCACTTGCCGCGGCAGAAGGCGCCCTTGCCCGCGCGCGCGAGGAATACCGTGCCGCAGTAGGACGCTACCCGGGTGGCCTGAGTGCTCCCGGCGGCCTGCCCGAGACCGCCGGAAGCCTCTCGGCAGCGACCGAAGTCGCGCGCAGCCGCCATCCGGATATCCGCCGCGCCCAGCACGAGGTAACGGTGGCGGAACTGAACATCTCGCGGACCCGCACGAATTACATGCCGCGCCTCAACGCCACCGGCAGCGTGGGCGTCAACAACAACGGTGATCAGCTCAGCGCCTTGGGCCTTTCACTCACCGGCCCTATCTACCAGGGCGGACAGTTGGCGTCGGTGGAGCGGCAGGCCGTCGCGCGCCGCGATGCGGCTCGGGCGGGCCTGCTCACGACCACCATCGCGGTGGATCAGAATGTCGGGAACGCCTGGGCCAACCTTCAGGTCGCCAAGGCCAGCCTCGAGGCCTCGGACCAACAGATTCGCGCGGCGGACCTCGCGTTCAAGGGCGTTCAGGAAGAAGCGGCACTGGGTGCGCGGACGACACTGGATGTTCTCAACGCCGAGCAGGAATTGCTTGACGCACGTGCCAACCGAATCTCTGCCGAATCCGACGAGGTGATCGCAGCCTACCAACTTCTTGCGGCCATGGGCCTTCTGACAGCCGAACACCTGAATCTGTCTGTAGCGGCCTACGATCCCGCTGCTTACTACAATTCCGTCAAAAATGCGCCAATTTCCCGGGATAGTGAACGGGGAAGGCGGCTTGACAGTGTTCTCCGTGCCATAGGGCGTCAATAATCCTGTCTTTATTCTGACACATAGAGTCTGCCTTTATTGTGTGTGAAGTAGCCAGTTGGTCTGGTATTGTTTCTAAAATTAGTATGAGGCAGCTATGTCCGAGCATACGTCCATGCCACCGAACGAAGATATCCTGTCTTCGGTCAAACGGCTTTTGGCGGACCGCAAATCGAAGGCCGAGCAAAACGGCCCGTCTGCGGAAGAGCAGAAACTTGTCCTGACACCTGCCGAGCGCACCGAAACGGCCCAGGATAACAGCGACGACGAGAACCTGTTCGGAGACCCCGAGGATCTTGAAGACGCTCTCGATGCTCCCCTTCAGTTGGAGGCAGACTCCGAGCCCGAAGAGGTGGAGGAAGACTTTGCCGCCGATGAGGACGAGGATCTCTTCGACGGCGAAGAGGCCTTGGACGGCAATATTCCCGAGACGGAGGAGGACGAGTCCCCCCCGCTTCGCCTCGTGACACCCAGGAGGGTGAACGGAGCGCGCAACCTCGCAAATATCGAGGACGCCGAAGAGGTGGCCGAGACCGAAGAAGAGCCGGAGCCGCTGGTGCTTCTGGGCACACCCGATGACGGGGAGGCTGACGACGACAGCGATGTTCTGGAACTGAAGGCGGACGAAGAAACGCTCGAGGAAGAGCCCGAAGAGGAAGGCGAAGACCCGTTCGACATCGCGGCCCGCGTGAGCCAGATGATGTCCGATTCCCCGCCGCCCGCACTCAAAGCGGTTGAGAGCAGCGAGGCCCCCTCCGAAGCCGAGGGCGCCGGAGCAGCCGAAACCACCGACGAAGAACCGGAGATGCAGTCCGAGACGGAGGCCGAGCCCGAAGTCGCAGGCGAACCGGAACCCGTCGACGAGCCCGAAGTCGCGGAGGCCGAGCCAGAGGAGCCCACCCTCGTCGCCGAGAAAGCCCTGCCCGAACCCGAGGACGAAGCGGAAAACCAGGCCGAGGCCTCGCAGCCCGAGCCCGTCATGGAGGCTGCGCCCGAACCGGAGCACGTCACAGAGGACGAGCCAGAAGTGGCGGAAGCCGAGCCAGAGGAGCCAACCCTCGTCGCCGAGGAAGCCCAACCCGAACCCTCGGACGAAGCGGAAAACCAGGCCGAGGCCTCGCAGCCCGAGCCCGTCATGGAGGCTGCG
>JABURR010000036.1:0-21191 GCA_014762635.1 Paracoccaceae bacterium | reverse complement strand
GGAAGCCGAGCCAGAGGAGCCAACCCTCGTCGCCGAGGAAGCCCAACCCGAACCCGCGGACGAACCGGAAGACCAAGCCGAGGCCTCGCAGCCCGAGCCCGTCATGGAGGCTGCGCCCGAGCCGGAGCCCGTCGCAGAGGACGAGCCGGAGCCCGAAGTGGCGGAAGCCGAGCCAGAGGAGCCAACCCTCGTCGCCGAGGAAGCCCAACCCGAACCCTCGGACGAAGCGGAAAACCAGGCCGAGGCCTCGCAGCCCGAGCCCGTCATGGAGGCTGCGGACGAACCGGAGCCCGTCGCAGAGGACGAGCCTGAGCCCGAAGTGGCGGAAGCCGAGCCGGAAGACCAGGCCGATACGGACGAAGCGGTTGACGAGGATTTCGCCGAATGGGAAGCCGCCGGGAACGAATCTGAGCCGGTCGCAACCGAGGCGCAGGGCGCACAGGATGAGGACCAGCTTGACGACGACCTGCTGGGTTTTCCCGATCATCCCTCCATCGCCGCCGAAAAAGAGGCCGCCGCTGCGGAGAGCGCACCGGAGGCCGAGCCGGAAGACGCATTGTCCGATTGGCCGGATCATCCTTCGGTCGCTGCCGAGAAAGTGGACGCCGCCCAAGGCATCGCCACGGCGAAACCCAGCCCGCCGAAGCTGGACTGGAGCCGCGTGAAGAACCCCTTTGGCCCGATGGAAACCTTTGTGCCGGTCGAAAAGGAAGAAGCCGCGCGAGCCGATGAACCGGTCGAGGCCGAGTCACAGGGTGAGGTTTCGGCCTCGACCGAGGCGGAGGAAAAGACCGAAGCCGCCGCACAGGAAGACGCGCCCGAGGCCGCACAACCCTCGGACCAGCAGACATTGGAACATGTCGAAACCAAGGAAGAAGACGTGCCACCGGCCACGGTCGAGCACGATGAACCCGGGCCGACACAGGAAGCCGAGCCCGAAGAGGTGACGGCGGCGTCCGAAGTGACCGAAGATGTGGCCGAACCCGCCGCAGAGGCGGACGTTTCGGCGGAACCCGAAATGGCCGAGTCGTCGGCAGAGGTCGCGACCGCTGAGGAAGAACCTCAAGCCGAAGCCATCGATGACCAGTCGATGGAAACGGTTGCGGAGACCGACCAACCCGAAGAGGAGGAGGCCAGCGCCGAAGCCCCCACCACCGATGCGCCCGATGACGCCCAACCCGAGGAGGCCACCGAGCAGATGAACTCGGACGACGTCGTGGAAGATGCGGCCACGACGGAAGAAGTCATGGAAGCAACCGGCGAACCCTCTGAAGAGCCGGAAACAGCCTCCAATGCAGAAGACGCTGCGTCCGAAGCAAGCGCGGCAGAGACGGAAGCTGCAGCGGCAAGTGAAGACGTATCGGAAGCGGAAGAGCCAGAGGCAGTCGAGACTGCTGAGGAAGCCGAGACTCCGGAGGACACCGAAATCGCAGCCGTGCCCGAGTCGGAGCCAGAACAGGAAGATGCGTCTGAACCGGAAATGACCACCGAACCGGAACCAGAGCCGGAAATGGCTTCGGAGCCGGAACCGACCGCCCCCCCCGAGCCAGAGACGGAAGAGGTGGCCGAGCAGGACATGCGGGAAGCAGCAGACGCGGCACCGGACGAAACTGCGGCATCGGCAGAGGAAGATACCTCCGACTCGCAGGACGACAACCAGTCCGAAACGGCAGATGCGGCACCAGAGCCGGAAGAACCGGTCGAGGTGGAAACTGCGTCAGACGATACGGCTCAGCCTGAGAAAGACGAGCGCGCCGACGCTCCAGAACCAGAGGTTGCGTCGGGTCCTCGTCTCGTGGTGGCCAACGCCCCTGCGCCGGAGGTATCGGCCCAACCCGCCGAGGCCGCGTCGCAAGTTGCCGCCTCTGCGGATCAGCCAGAGGTCGAAGCACCTGCTGCATCGGCACCCGCCGATCAGGAGAGCGGCGCCGTGACGGTCGTAAGTGGCGAAGCCTCGCTCCTCGAAGAGGATATGCTGCGGGTGGTGGTATCGGAGCTTGTGCGCGAGGAACTTCAGGGCGATCTGGGCGAGCGCATCACCCGGAACATCCGCCGCCTCGTGCGCCGCGAGATCGAGCGCGCGCTGGCGATGAAAGAGTTCGAGTAACTCAGGAAACCGGCGTCGCCGCCTCGATCAGGGCGGCGACGTCGAGATGCGCCTCAAGATGCGCGGCCAGCGCGTCGAGCGTTTCCTCAAGCCCCTCGTCATAGCTGAGCCCCGAGACAGCGCCGCACTCGGCCAGGTAGGCCGCGCGGAAGGCATCCTCGGCGAACAGGCCGTGCAGGTAGCAGCCCCTGACCTTGCCATCGGCTGAGGCCGCGCCCTCGCTCCGCCCATCCACGGTCAGCCAGGCGCGGGCGCAATCGGGGCCCTCGGTCCGGCCAAGGTGAATCTCGTAGCCGCTGACCCGGTCGCCCGTGGGGCGATAAATCGCCTCGGTGCGGGCGAGACGTTTTTCCGGCTGCATCGTGGTGGCCACATCCAGATGCCCCAACCCCGGGACCCGGCCCGGTGCGCCCTCGATCCCGTCTGCGTCTATGATCTCGCGGCCCAGCATCTGATAGCCGCCGCAGATCCCCAGCACACGCCCCCCGCGCCGCAGATGCGCGTGTAGGTCGATGTCCCAGCCCTGTGCGCGGAAATGGGCGAGATCGGCGATGGTGGACTTGGAGCCGGGGATCAGCACAAGGTTCGCGTCGCCCGGCAGGGCGCGGCCGGGCTCCACGATCTCGACCGTGACACCGGGTTCGGCGGCGAGCGGATCAAGATCGTCAAAATTGGCGATGCGGTTCAAGCGCGGCACAGCAACCTTGAACGCCCCGCCCGGGCGCGAGGCCACGTCCATCACGTCTTCGGCAGGCAAGCGCCAGGCATCCGCGAACCATGGCAGCACGCCAAGGCCAGTCCAGCCGGTGCGGGTGGCGATCTCGGCCATGCCCTCGTCAAACAGGGAAACATCGCCGCGGAACTTGTTCACGAGGAAGGCCTTGATCCGGGATCGGTCACCCTCGGGCAGAACCGCATGGGTGCCGACAAGCTGCGCGATCACGCCGCCCCGGTCGATGTCGCCGGTCAGGACCACGGGAATATCGGCGGCCTCGGCAAAGCCCATGTTGGCGATGTCGCCCTTGCGCAGGTTGATCTCGGCCGGGCTGCCTGCGCCTTCGACCAGGACGATATCGACCGTCGCGGCCAGGCGGCGGAAACTCTCCAGAACGGAGGGCAAAAGCTCGTGCTTGCGTAGGCCGTAGTCCCGGGCGCGCAGGGTGGCGAACCGACGGCCCTGCAGGATGACCTGGGCGCCGGTGTCGGTCTCGGGCTTCAGCAACACCGGGTTCATGTCGATCACCGGATCGCGCCCCGCCGCACGAGCCTGCAGCGCCTGTGCGCGCCCGATCTCGCCGCCGTCAATGGTGACGGCTGCGTTGTTCGACATGTTCTGCGGCTTGAACGGCGCGACGGAAAGGCCCCGGCGCAGGCAGGCGCGCGCCAGACCGGCGACGATCATGGATTTCCCCACGTTCGAGCCCGCGCCCTGGATCATGATCGCCTTGGCCATGCGCCCTCCCCTGCCTATGGTGCCGGAATAGCGCGACGCGCCGGACCTTGAAAGAGCCCGCATGAACACACCCGCCCATCTGATCTTCGGCGCCGCCGCTTTCGGCAAGCCCGGAGCGCAGCGCGTGACCGGAGCAGCACTGGCGGGATCCTTGCTGCCGGACGTGTCGCTGTTCGTCCTCGTCGGCTGGTCGATCCTGATCAACGGGACCGATGCCCATGCAGTCTTCAGGCAGTCCTATTTCTCGGACAGTTGGCAGCGCGTCTTCGCCATCGACAACAGTTTCCTGCTGTGGGGGATATTGCTGGGTATCGCGCTTTGGCGCCGCGGCCCGGCGCTGATTGCTTTCGCCGCATCGGGGATGATGCACCTGGGCTTCGATTTTGTCCTTCACAACGAGGACGCCCGGATGCAGTTCTGGCCGCTGAGCGACTGGCGGTTTCGCAGCCCGTTCAGCTATTGGGACCAGAACCTGCATGCGGGCGTGGTCGGGCCACTGGAACTTGGCGGGTCACTCCTGCTTTGCGCGGTCCTGATCGCGCGTTATCGCAGCCTGCCCGCGCGGATGCTGTTCGTTTTTCTGGGCGTGTCCGAGGTACTGACCTCGGATATCTGGGGCATCATTCACTGACCCAGAGATAAGGCGAGAGCCTTTGCCAAGGCGTTCTGCCGCTCGATCAGGCGCGGCAGGTCCACGGTGGTCAGATGCCCGTCACGAACGACCTGTCGCCCTTCGACGAAGAGGTCACGGACCCGAACGGGGCCCGCAAGCAGCAACGCCGCCGGGTCCCAGGAGCCGGCACTTTCGATGCCTGTCACGTCCCAGACCGCGATATCGGCGCGCTTGCCCGGGGAAATCTGTCCGCAATCGTCGCGCCCCAGAACCTCGGCCCCGCCGCGGGTAGCGATCTCCAGCGCCTCACGCGCGCTCATGGCATCGGCCCCGCGCGCGACCCGTTGCAGAAGCATCGCCTGCCGCGCCTCGGCCACCAGGTTGCCGCTGTCGTTGGAGGCTGAGCCATCGACGCCCAGCCCCACCGGCACGCCCGCGTCGCGAATGGCCCGCACCGGGGCGACACCCGAGCCGAGGCGGCAGTTGGAACAGGGGCAATGGGCCACGCCGGTGCGTGCGCGCGCGAAAAGGTCGATCTCAGCCCCGTCGAGCTTCACGCAATGGGCGTGCCAGACGTCGTCCCCGGTCCAGCCAAGCTCCTCGGCATATTGGCCCGGGCGGCAGCCGAAATTGGCGAGCGAATAGGCGATATCCTCGTCATTCTCGGCAAGGTGGGTGTGCAACATGACGCCCTTGTCCCGCGCCAGGATCGCCGCGTCGCGCATCAACTCGCGGCTGACCGAGAAGGGCGAACAGGGCGCAATCCCGACCCGGACCATGGCACCGGGGCGGGGGTCGTGGAAGGCATCGACCACGCGTTGGCTGTCGCGGAGGATGGCCTCCTCGCGCTCCACCAGTGCGTCGGGCGGCAAGCCCCCGTCGGTTTCACCGATGGACATGGCCCCACGCGTGGGGTGAAACCTCAGGCCGATTTCCCGCGCGGCCTCGATCGTGTCGTCGAGCCGCGACCCGTTTGGAAAAAGGTAGAGGTGATCCGAACTGAGCGTGCAGCCCGACAGCGCAAGTTCCGCAAGGCCGGTCATGGCCGAGACGCGCATCTCTTCCGGGCCGAAACGCGACCAGATCGGATAGAGCGTGCGCAGCCAGCCAAATAGCAGCGCATCCTGCCCGCCCGGCACCGCGCGGGTCATGGTCTGGAACAGGTGGTGATGGGTGTTCACCAGCCCCGGCGTGACGACGCAGCCGGTGGCGCGGACGATCTCGGCACCGGCGACCTGAAGGTTGGCTCCGATCTCAGCGATCACACCGTCGCGGATCAGGATATCCGCGCCGGAAAGCTCGCGCCGGGCGTCGTCCATGGTCAGGACCGTATCGGCGCCTTGCAGAAGGATGGTGTTGGTCATGTCATGCTCCACATATCCATCGCACCCCTTTCGGCGATATGTGGATCGCGCCGACAGAAAGGGGGTCAAGGACTCGGCACTTTTTCCCTCTAGCCGCCCGCGCGGCGGGCTGGCAAGAATTTTCGGCGATCAGCCTGCGGGCACCTGCGACAGGATATCCAGCGCCGCCGCGTGGAGTTGTGCGTTCCCGGCGGCCAGCACCCGCCCGCCTTGATGCGCGGGGTTGCCTTGCCAATCGGTCACGATCCCGCCTGCGGCCTCGATCACCGCGATGGGAGCCTGGATGTCATAGGGTTGCAGACCGGCCTCGACCACGAGGTCGATCTGGCCCAGCGCCAACAGGGCATAGGCGTAGCAATCCATGCCGTAGCGCGTAAGTTTGACCTGGCTGGCCAATGTGTGAAAGGCGCTGCGCTCAACATCGGTGCCCACCTCGGGGAAGGTCGAGAACAGAACCGCGCGCTCTAGGGTCGAGGTCTCGCGCGTGTCCAGGCGGCGGTTGCCGTGGGGACCGTGCATCTCGGCCAGACCGAAGCCGCCCATGAATCGCTCGGCGGTATAGGGCTGGTCGATCACACCAAAAAGCGGCCCGTCCGGACCGCATAGCGCGATCAGAACGCCCCATGTGGGCGTGCCGCTCATGTAGCCGCGAGTGCCGTCGATCGGATCGAGCACCCAGGTCAGGTCGCTCTCGCCCTCGTGGAAGCCGAATTCCTCGCCCAGGATCGAATCCTGCGGACGCAACTCGGCCAGAAGATGACGCATCGCGGTCTCTGCGGCGCGGTCGGCCTCGGTCACCGGGTCGAAATGATGTTGGGATTTGTTCTCGGTTTGCAGACCCGCGCCCCTGAAATGGGCGAGGGTCTCTTTTCTCGCGGCATCGGCCAGTCGCTGGGCAACGGCGATGATCGCGTTCCGCTCATCTGTTGACAGTTCGGCCATGTCCCCCGCCCGCGTGGATATCTTTGATAACGCGGTAACGTCGGAGGTGGCCTGACGTCAAGCTCAGCCGTGGTCGCTGAGCACCCGGGCCAGTTCGAACAAGCGGCGGCGCTGGTTTTCCGGGATCGCGTAATACGACCGCACGAGTTCGAGCGCTTCCTTATCCGCGAGGATGTCTCCTTTGACCGAGTCGGTCGGGGCAGCATCGTCTTCCTCGGACAGGCCTTCGAAGAAATAGGACACGGGCACCTGAAGCGTATCGGCGATATCCCAAAGGCGGGAGGCGCTGATCCGGTTCATGCCGGTCTCGTATTTCTGGATTTGCTGGAATTTGATTCCAACGCTTTCCGCAAGCTGCTGCTGGGTCATCCCAAGCATCCAGCGGCGGTGTCGGACGCGTTTGCCAACGTGTACATCTACAGGGTGTTTCATCTTTACTCCTAACCAACGGCGTCGCCGTTCTTCAACCATACCGTGACAACCCAGAGCAATCTACGGTTTTCTTCGATCGCCTGATAAAAACCAATAATCCCCCAATTATGATGGTTTTTTGTCTGAAAGGGGGCTGCGTTCGATTTTTCAAAGTTATCAAACGGATAAATTCAATTTCTCTCATCACGTGTATACGGAAGCTTACATCAGACTGTCCTAAAGGCGTGGCGAAATGCCCTCGCATTCGGCCGGGCAAGCGGATAGCCTCCACCGAAAAGGAGGGTCAGATGCGCGCATTTCAGGTCATAGAATACGGCAACCCCGCCGAAGTTCGCGATGTGGAGATTCCCCAGCCCAAGGCCGGAGAAGTCCAAGTACAGATCTCGGCCTGCGGGTTGAACTTCGCGGATACGCTGCTGGTCAAGGGCCAGTACCAGGAGAAACCGCCCCTGCCCGCAACCCTGGGTCTTGAACTGGCCGGAACGGTGACGGCGCTGGGTGAGGGCGTGACCGAACCCGCCGTGGGTACCCGGGTGGCGGTTTTCGCAGGCAACGGCGGGCTTGCCGAATATGGCTGCTTTCCCGCCAACCGCTGCATCGCCTTGCCCGACCAGATGCCCTTCGACCATGCCGCCGCCTTCCTCGTGGCCTATGGCACCAGCGAGGTTGCCCTGACTCACCGCGCCAAGCTGCGCGAGGGCGAGACGCTGCTGGTTCTTGGTGCCGCCGGAGGCGTCGGGCTGACGGCGGTGGAACTTGGCAATCTCATGGGCGCCAAGGTGATCGCCGTGGCGCGCGGCCCTGAGAAGCTCAAGGCCGCGCAGGCCGCCGGGGCGCATCACTTGATCGACAGCGAAAGCGAGGATATCCGCGAGCGGGTCAAGGAGCTGGGCGGCGCGGACGTGGTCTACGATCCCGTCGGCGGCGACCAGTTCAAGGCCGCCTTCCGCGCCTGCAACCCCGAAGCGCGGGTCATCGTGATCGGCTTCGCCAGTGGCGACATTCCGCAGATCCCGGCCAATCACCTTCTGGTCAAGAACATCTCGGTCCTGGGCTTCTACTGGGGCGGCTACAAAGCGTTCCGCCCCGAGGTCATCACCGATAGCCTGAAGCGGCTGATGGGCTGGTACGCGGAAGGAAAGATCTCTCCGCACATCAGCCATAACCTGCCGCTGGAACGTGCTGGTGAGGGGCTGGACTTGCTGACCAGCCGCAAATCCACCGGGAAGGTGGTTATCACGATCTAGAACTGGCGATAGGCCTGCCGGATCATCTCTGCCAATTCCGGCAGGATCGGCGCGGTATTGGCTTCGCGCATGTAGAGATTGATCTTCTTGCTGGCGAGCGCGGGAAGCTGCCCGCCATGGGAGATGCGCTCCAAGTATTGGGGCTCCGTTCCCTCAAGCACGGCGAAGATCGCAAGATCGGCGCTCACGCTGGCCTCGATCGCCCGATCGAAATCGGACTCCACCGCCAGTTCCCAGTCAATCCCGGCCTCTTCGACCTTGCGGATCACCCCCGCGCGGAAGATGCAGTGCCGCCCGAAGGCAAGGCGCAGCGGTCGTTTCCGCCAAGCCGAACCGCCGGGTGCGCCGATCCAGTGTAGCGGCAGGGTGGTCAGGGTTTCTCCGCCCGGGCCACAGTCATCCTCGGTGGTCAGGATCAGGTCGCATTCGCCCCGGTCAAAGGCCGCCTTCAGGCCCCGCGTGAAGGATGAGATAAGCTGCACTTTCACCCGGGGAAATTCGGCGTTCATCCGCTGAAGTACCTTTGGGATCGCCGGGTAGACGATGTCATGGGGCACCCCAAGGGTGACTTCGCCCTCGAATTCCTGCGAGGTCAGCCGGTTCAGTGCCTCGTCGTTCATTTCGAGCATCTTGCGCGCATAGGCCAGAAGCTGGTCCCCCGCCGCCGTGGGCGCGATCGCACGGGCCGAGCGGTCCAGAAGTTGCAAGCCCAGCGCATCCTCCAGCCGCTTGAGCTGCATCGAAACGGCGGATTGCGTCAGGTGCAGCATGCCCGCCGCCCGCGTCACTCCCCCGGAATCGGCCACGGTCACGAAGGAGCGCAGCGCGGTGAGGTCGAGATTTCTGGGCATATCACGGATCCTGATCATAGCCGTCAAAAACATTCATTTCCGTAATGAAGCACAATCCTGCATATGCATCAACATCATTGATTCAAAACCCGGGTCACATCACGAAACAGAAAGGTCATTCCATGTACTCGCTGTCCCACGGCTCCTCCCGTAGCCCCGCCCGGCATAGCCGGAGCCTCCTGTCCCGCCTACGCCTTGTCCTCGCCATCCGTCGCGAGCGTCACCGCCTTGCCGATCTGGACGACACGATCCTGCGCGACGTCGGCCTTTCCCGCGGCGAGGCCGAGGCCGAATCCCGCCGCCCGATCTGGGATGTTCCCGGCCATTGGCGGCGCTGACGCAACAGATTGGATTCTCTGCACATCCCAAGGTGGAAATCCTTGAAAACGCGGCCCGGCTTGCCAATATTGGACCCAAGCGCGGTGTCCGTTTCGGGCACCGCTGCGATTGGATATTTTTGGAGGCGTGCAATGGCTGATTATCAGACGGTCCGCGCAGGGGCAGGTGCCCGTTCAGCGCAGATCGACAAGGGTCTTCTGGCCCATATGAACAAGGTTTACGGCACCATGTCCGTGGGGCTGGTGCTGACGGCGCTGGCCGCATGGGCGATCGCGGGTCTCGCGGTGACAAGCACCCCGTCGGAATACATGCTGCGCTCGGGCGAATACCTGTCGCCGCTGGGCGTCGCCATCTTCGCCACGCCGCTGAAATGGGTGGTCATGCTGGCCCCGCTGGCCATGGTGTTCCTGTTCGGCGCCGCGCTGAACCGTATCTCGGCAGCCGGTGCGCAGCTCTACTTCTACGTCTACGCGGCGCTGGTCGGCGTATCGCTCAGCTCGATCTTCCTGGTCTTCACCGGCGTGTCGATCGTGCAGACCTTCCTGATCACCGCCATCGCCTTCGCCAGCCTGTCGCTCTGGGGTTATACCACCAAGAAAGACATCTCGGGCTGGGGTGCGTTCCTGATCATGGGCCTTGTCGGCCTGATCATCGCCTCGATCGTGAACATCTTCCTCGGCTCGCCCGCGGTACATTTCGCGATCTCGGTGATCGGCGTTCTGATCTTTGCCGGACTCACCGCCTACGACACCCAGCGGATCAAGACCGATTACATCCAGCACGCCCAGGCAATGGACGAAGAATGGCTGGGCAAGTCGGCGATCATGGGGGCGCTGAACCTCTATCTCGACTTCATCAACCTCTTCATCTTCCTGCTGCAGTTCCTCGGCAACCGGGAATAACCGCACGGAAGACGAAACAAGAAAGGGCCGGCAAACGCCGGCCCTTTTCTTTTGTCGCCACGCGTGACGCCGTCAGAGGTCCCGCGTCATCTTGATGGCAGGCAGGCCGATCCCGGCGCCCAGTTCCAGCTCGGTCACCTCCTCGGCAACGAAACCCGCGGACTCGAAGAAGGCAAGCGCCGTGCGGGTGGAGGTGCACTCGAGCCGGGTGATCCCCTCGGCCCGGGACTTGCGGAGGATACGGTCCATCAGGCGGCGCCCGATGCCCTGGTGAATATATCCCGGATCGACCACCAGGTGACGGACGTGGCCCAGCCCTTCGACCATGTCGCCCCCGTGGGGGTTGCCGAAACTCCAGCCTCCCGCCCCGACCATGACGCCGCCGATCTCGGCCACGTAATACCGGCCCGAGGCCGCGAGGCTCGGGTCTCCGCGCGCAAGCAGCGGCACCGCCATGACCATGGCCGAGGGCGGGTAGTCGGGTTTCAGAAGGGTCGGATAGGACCGGGACAGAAGCGCATCGACCTCGGGCGCATCGCCGCGATGAGCGGTTCGAAGGCTGAGGGATGGGCTCATCTTGTCCGGTCTCCGTCGCAGAGTCGAAAAAGGCCGCGCACAACGCGCGGCCCTTGTTCCCTCGTCCCGGGAGGCAAGATTACTTGATCTTGCCTTCCTTGTACTCGACGTGCTGGCGCAGGACCGGATCGTACTTACGCACGGTCATTTTCTCGGTCATCGTGCGGGCGTTCTTCTTCGTCACGTAGAAGTGGCCCGTGCCCGCGGTCGAGTTCAGACGAATTTTGATGGTCGTCGGCTTCGCCATGGTACTGTCTCCTCAACGGGGCAGACGCGCCGCCCGTGAAATCTCTTGAAGCCCGCCTTTTACCGGGACAATCGCCCGAGTCAACAGGGAAGACGGAAACTTATGCGCGGATGGCCTGTAAGCCGGATTCTGTCCGGGGCGGTTGCCCGCCCCTGGATGACCATTCCTCTGCCCCCGCCGTTACCGACGGGGTGTAGCTGCCAACCCGGGCCTCTGGGTCAAGACTGCCCTGCGGCGGTATCGGTTGCCCGACCAGCCCGCGCGAGGCCCCTATTCGGCATTGCTCCCGGTGGGGCTTGCCGTGCCGGTCCTGTTACCAGTCCCGCGGTGCGCTCTTACCGCACCGTTTCACCTTTTCCGACCCCGAGAGGCCGGTAGTCTGATCTCTGTGGCGCTTTCCCTGGGGTTGCCCCCGCCGGGCGTTACCCGGCACCGTTGCCTTGTGGAGTCCGGACTTTCCTCGAGCGTTGCCGCCCGCGGCCATCCAGCCATCCGCGCAGGGCCGATCTAGGAAGCCAAACCCGTCCGGTCAATGGGGAAAGATGCGGCCAATGCGCGTGCGATCCTCCGATCCTCCGGTCCGAGCGGGCCGGAGCCCCATGGCCGGAACCGCATCCTGAAGGCAGCCAGTAGCAGCTCGGGGGCCGCATCGGGATAGCCGAAGGCCCGCAGATCGGCATGAAAATCGCCTTCGTCACCGCTTGGTTCGGGCCAGATCGACAGGCCCGCGCGTGCCAACCGGCGCCAGTCGAAGCGCGGTCCGGGGTCCTGCTTGCGCTCAGGCGCCATGTCCGAATGGCCGATGACCCGCTCCGGCGGGATAGACCAGCGCGCCATGATCGCGCCCAACAGATCCTCCAAAGCGTCCATCTGCGGATGGGCGAAGGGCACCGCCCCGTCATTGGCCAGCTCGATCCCGATGGAGCGGGAATTCACGTCCTCCACATCGCCCCAGGCGCCGGCACCCGCATGCCAGGCCCGCGCCTCTTCCTCGACGAGTTGAAGAACCTCTCCTTGAGCGGAGATCAGGTAATGGGCCGAAACTTCGATCGCGGGATCGCACATGCGCTCAAGCGCGGACTGGGCCGTGCCCATGGCCGTGTAGTGGATGACCACGATGTCAGGCTTCGCCCCGCCCCGGCGCTCACCAAAGTTGGGCGACGGGTGGCCGATGATATGCAAGATCAGCCCCGGCGTGCCTTGCGGAACGGCTCAGGGTTCCAACCACAGGCGAATCCATCGCCATCCGGGTCGATGCCAAGCCGGTCCTCGCGTGGGCCGCCCCGGTCGAGGAAGGCCTGCTGCGCCTGATCCGGCGAATCATAGCGTGCGCAATTGCGGCGGTACTGGCTGACCGGCATCGGCGAACGGCGATAGATCGCCTGACCCACGCGATTCGTCGTGCTCAGCGCGTATTCGACGATATTCGGACCGGTATCGCCCGGCCTGCGCGGAACGGCCGTCGGCCGGACCACCTCGTAGGAATCGCGCAAGGCCTGCAGGCGCTCCCGGTCGGCCTCGATGGACACGCGTTCGGTGACGGACTCGAAATCCTGGTTGTTGGAAATGCCGGGGTTGTTCGTATCAACGGCAATCTCGGTCCCCGCGGCCACCATCGGCGCACCATCCGGTACGCTTGCCGGATCCGCCGCAGCAACCCGGGTCCGGCGCGGCATCGCGGGCGCGGTCGTATCGCCAATGGTTTCGTCCGAGATTGTCGGCCCCGGCACGACGCTGGCCGTCTGGCCGGACAGGATCGCCTCACGTTCGGCCCTAGCACGGGAATATCGGTCGTAGCTGTCGAACCCGACACCAGAGGAGGTGATCAGTTCCGGCGCGCCGCAGCTCGCCAGCATCAAGAAAATGCCTGTTGCCGCCAGAATGCGCATTCTGCCCTACTCCGTGCCTGTTGTTTTCAGGCGTTTTACCACCATCTGGCCGGTTTGGAAACGAATCCGGCGGCAGATTCCAACGCATAGGCGGTGTTCAACAGATCGGCCTCCTCCCAAGGGCGGCCAATCAGCTGCAGTCCAAGCGGCAATCCCTGCGCATCCAGACCCGTCGGAACCGCCACGCCGGGCAAGCCCGCAAGGTTCACCGTCACGGTGAAAACGTCGTTGAGATACATCTGCACCGGGTCGGCCGCGGCCATTTCGCCCAGCCCGAATGCCGCCGAGGGGGTCGCGGGCGTCAGGATCGCATCCACGCCGCTTGCGAAAGCGTCGTCGAAGTCCTTCTTGATCAGCGCCCGAACCTTGCGCGCCCGGTTGTAATAGGCGTCGTAGAAGCCTGCCGACAGCACGTAGGTGCCGACCATGACCCGACGCTGGACCTCTTTGCCGAAGCCCTCGGCCCGGGTCTTCTCGTACATCTCCGTGACGCCATCGCCCTGTGCGAGCTTGGCGCGGCGGCCATAGCGCACCCCGTCATAGCGCGCGAGGTTCGAGGACGCCTCGGCCGGCGCAATCACGTAATAGGCGGGCAGCGCGTATTTCGTGTGCGGCAAGGAGATATCGACGATCTTCGCGCCCGCATCCTTCAGCATCGCGGTGCCGTCGGCCCAGAGCTTCTCGATCTCGGCAGGCATGCCGTCCATCCGGTATTCCGCAGGGATGCCGATGGTCTTGCCCTTGATATCGCCGGTCAGCGCGGCCTCGAAATCCGGCACCGGCAGATCGGCGCTGGTCGAATCCTTCGGGTCGTGGCCGCACATGGCCTCAAGCATGATCGCCGCGTCGCGAACCGTCTTGGTCATCGGTCCGGCCTGGTCCAGCGACGAGGCAAAGGCGACGATCCCCCAGCGCGAGCAGCGCCCATAGGTGGGCTTCACCCCGACGATGCCGGTGAAGGCGGCGGGCTGGCGGATCGAGCCGCCGGTGTCGGTGCCGGTGGCCGCAAGGCAGAGGTCGGCCGCCACCGCCGCCGCCGAGCCGCCCGAGGACCCGCCCGGCGTCAGCTGCGCCGCGTCGCCCTGGCGCCGCCAGGGGTTCACCGCGTTGCCATAGGTGCTGGTCTCGTTCGAGCTGCCCATGGCAAACTCGTCCATGTTGAGCTTGCCCAGCATGACCGAACCCGCATCCAGCAGCTTCTGGCTGACGGTCGATTCGTACTCGGGGCGGAACCCGTCGAGGATATTGCTCGCCGCCTGGCTGGGCACGCCCTTGGTGCAGAACAGGTCCTTGATGCCCAGCGGGATACCACACATGGACGGCGCATCGCCCGCCTTGATCCGTTCGTCCGCGGCCTTGGCTTGATCACGCGCGAGGTCAGGCGTGTTATGCACGAAGGCGTTCAGCGCCCCGGCCGCTTCGACCTGGCCCAGGCAGGCGTCGGTCAGCTCGGTCGCCGTCAGGTCACCCTTGCGCAGCGCGTCCCGCGCATCGGCGATGGTCAGAGAATTCACGTCGGCCATTATTCCACCACCTTCGGAACCGCGAAGAACCCTTCCCGCGCATCGGGAGCGTTCGAGAGAACCTTGTCCTGCATGCCGCCATCGGTGACGCCATCCTCGCGGCGCTTGAGCCGCATGGGCGTGACCGAGGTCATCGGCTCGACCCCTTCCACATCCACCTCGTTCAACTGCTCAATGAAGCCGAGCATTGCATTGAATTCCGAGGCGAGCGCGGGCAGGTCAGCATCCTCGACCTTGATCCGGGCCAGTTTGGCCACGCGGCGGGCAGTTTCGGTATCGATCGACATCGGGCAATCCCCTGTTTCGTTCTGGCTGCGTTTAGCGCCCTGCCCGCCCGGCTTCAAGCATGTGGGGCCGCGAATCCGCCATGATCGGGCTGGCAGACACCCCCTTCCGACCCATTCCATGTGACAGCGGAATTTTCCCTGCTAGGTTCCGGGCAAACAAATAGGGAGACGATAATGAAAATCACTTGGCTTGGACATGCCGGATTCCGGATCGAAATCGCCGGGCAGGTTCTTCTGGTGGACCCCTGGTTCACCGGCAACCCGGTCTTTCCCGAAGGCAAGCGCGGCGAGGCGGTCAAGGGCGCGACCCATATCCTGGTCAGCCACGGTCACGGCGACCATTCCGGCGAGGCGGTCGGCCTGGCCAAGGAACTGGGTATTCCCGTTGTCGGCATCTACGACCTGATGAGTTGGTGGGGCGAGACTCATGGGATTGAGACCGTTGGCTTCAACAAGGGCGGTACGGTGAAACTGGGTGACGTGGCGCTGACCATGGTCAGCGCGACCCATTCCTCTTCGATCTCGGGCCCCGATGGTCCGGTCTACGTCGGCACCGAGGCGGGCTTCATGATCGCGGGCGAGGGTCACACGATCTATTTCTCGGGAGATACCGACGTGATGGCCGACATGAAGGTCTTCAACGACCTGCACCAGCCGGACATCGGCATCCTCTGCGCGGGCGGCCATTTCACTATGGACATGAAGCGGGCGGCCTATGCGGCGAAGACCTTCTTCGACTTCAAGACGGTGATCCCCTGCCACTACAAGACCTTCCCCCTTCTGGCGCAATCGGCCGACGAGTTGGTGGCGGGCCTGCCCGGCGTCGATGTCAAGACGCCCGAGGTGATGGAACCGGTCGAGATCTGACGGGCAAATTCCTTGTGAAAGGAATTTGGCAAGGCTTTTGCTCAAAAGCCTTGCCCGCCCCTACCGGCGGTCCGCAAAGAAGGCCTTGAGCAAGCGCTCGGCCTCCTCTCCGGCGATCCCGTCATAGACCTCGGGCACATGGTGGCTTTGCGGGTGGGTGAAAATCCGCGGCCCATGCGCCACCCCACCGGACTTCGGATCGGCCGCGCCATAGTAGAGCCGCGCGATCCGCGCCTGGGAAATCGCGCTGGCACACATCGGGCAGGGTTCCAGCGTCACGTAGAGCGCATGTCCCGGCAGACGCTCGGAGCCGGCAGCGGCGCAGGCCGCACGCAGGGCGATGATCTCGGCATGGGCGGTTGGGTCCGAAAGCTCGCGCGTGCGATTGCCGGCCTGCGCCACGATCTGCCCGTCGGGCGAGACCACCACCGCGCCCACGGGCACCTCGCCCCGTTCGGCGGCAGCGCGCGCCTCGGCCAGCGCGGTTTCCATGTGGCTTGCGAATGTCATGCCTCGTGATGCCGCGCAGAGCCGCCCTTGCCAAGCCGCTTTCCCTTTTGTCCGCCCCGCGCTAGAGCGAAGAGATGGAGAAACAAACCCCGAAAGGCGATCGGATCGCCAAGGTTCTGGCCCGCGCGGGCGTCGCGTCCCGCCGCGAGGCGGAACGCATGATCGAGGCCGGCCGCGTGACCGTGAATGGCAAGGTGATCGGCTCTCCGGCCTTGAACGTGACGGATCGCGACAAGATCACCGTGGATGGCGCGCACCTGGCCGAGCCCGAACCGCCGCGCCTCTGGCTCTACCACAAGCCCACCGGCCTCGTGACCACCGAGCGCGACGAAAAGGGCCGACCCACGGTGTTCCAGAACCTGCCCGAGGGCCTGCCTCGCGTCATGTCGGTCGGGCGGCTCGACCTCAACTCCGAGGGGCTTCTGCTGCTGACCAATGACGGCGAGATCAAGCGCGAGCTCGAACTGCCCGCGACCGGCTGGCTCAGGAAATACCGGGTTCGAGTCAAGGGCACGCCGAGCGAGGACAAGCTCGACATCCTGCGCAAGGGGATCGAGATCGACGGCGAGAAATTCCAGCCGATGATCGTCACCTTCGACCGCCAGCAAGGGGCCAATGCCTGGCTGACCGTGGCGATCCGCGAGGGCCGCAACCGCGAGGTGCGCCGCGCGCTTGAGGCGGTGGGCGTCACCGTGAACCGGCTGATCCGCGTCAGCTACGGTCCGTTCCGCCTGGGCGAGTTGAAGCCCGGCGAGACGGAAGAGGTGCGTGCGCGGGTTCTGCGGGACCAGCTTGGGCTCGACGGGGCAAAACCCAAGGTGAGTCGCGCACCGCGCAAGTCCGGTGACCGGACTCCGCGCGGAAAAGACGCCTCCAAATCGGCGCCTCGCCCCAAAAAACACGAATAGGTTGCGAAAATCGGCGGATTTACACGCATCCCCCAGCCCCCCGCCGGATTTTTCAAGACCCGGTCCTGTTCTGGCTCTAGGCTGTCATTCGGACCGGATACAACTGGTTCCAAAGGAAAAAATCGGACCGGGACATGACAGAATCCAGCTTGCGGAAACTCGCCTTTTTCCTGCTCGTCGGGTTGATCCTCTATGTCTCCTTCTTGGGGAGCTGACCATGGCGATCAGATTCGGAGGGCCTCACAGCAAGACCGGCGGCCAACCCCTGAGCCGGTGGGAGCAGAAGCGCCGCTCGAAGGTTGGCGCGCGCGTTTCTCTGCTTTTCCTTGCCCCGCTGCCGCTGGCTCTGCTTGCGTTCCTGGGCCCCGCAACCGACATGGCGTTCGACATGGCCGCGCTGGGAACACTTCTGGCCGCGGCATTCATGACGCGGCAAGGCGCGCTGGCACAGGAAGCCTATGATCATCGCAACATTGCCCGAAGGCCCGCGATCCCGCGCAAGAGCATCGGCTCGGTCCTGACCGGCGGCGGGCTTTTCCTCGCCAGCTACGTACCAGGCGAGTCGTTGCTCGACCCGTTGATCTTTGCCGGCCTGGGAACCGTCTTGCACGGTTTCGCCTTCGGGCTGGATCCGACGAAAAACAAGAGGCTCAACGGCCTCGAGGAGTACCAGTCGCGCCGGGTGGCCCGTGCCGTGGACGAAGCCGAACGCCATCTTGCCGCCCTGCGCAAGGCGGTCAAGTTCGCCGGGGACCCGTCGCTGATCCTTCGAGTCGACCGATTCCTGGACGAGGTGCGCCGCGTTTTCCGCGCGGTGGAAGACGATCCGCGCGAACTGGCCGCTGTTCGCAAGTACCTGGGGGTCTATCTGCTGGGTACACGGGATGCCGCAATCAAGTTCGCGCAACTCTATTCTCGCACGAAAGACGAAGATGCACTTGAGGATTTTCGGGATTTGCTGGACGATCTGGAAAAGAACTACGCTGCCAAGACCGAACAGATGATGCGCGAAGGTCGTGGCGATCTTACGATTGAAATTGATGTACTTCGCGAGCGACTGGCTCGTGAAGGTGTAGTAACCAGTTAGTATAGTCGGGAGAAGGAGCATGTCGGTGTCGATAAAGAACAGGGCCGAAAAGGAACAAGCCCGCGTCGAGGAGGTCGCCGCGGTCGTCTTGCCGGAGCCCAAGGACGAAATCGTCTCGATCGAAGCTGCCGACAAGAAACTCACCGCAGAAATCCGCAAGCGCATGGGCGAAATCGACATGGGCGACACCGGGTCGATCATCGGGTTCGGCTCCCGCGCGCAGGGTGAGTTGCAGAAGATCAGCCAGTCCATGCTGGCGGACGTCCGCAACAAGGATGTCGGCCCCGCTGGCGACAGCCTGCGCGAGATCGTGACAACGATCCGCGGCTTTTCGGTCAGTGAACTGGATGTTCGCCGCAGCCGGTCGTGGTGGGAAAAACTCACCGGCAGGCTCGCCCCGATGGCCCGTTTCATCGCACGGTTCGAGCAGGTGCAGGACCAGATCGACCGGATCACCGACGCCCTGCTGCATCACGAACACAAGCTGCTGAAGGACATCAAGTCGCTCGATGTGCTCTACGGGATCACGCTCGATTTCTACGACGAGCTTGGTCTCTACATCGCCTCGGGCGAGGAAAAGCTGAAGGAGGTCGACAGCAACGACGTGCCCGCGGCGGAAAAGGCAGTGGAAGAGGCGGACGAGGATCAGAAGATCCTGCGCGCCCAGGAGTTGCGCGATCTGCGCGCCGCGCGGGACGACCTGGAGCGGCGGGTGCATGATTTGAAGCTGACCCGCCAGGTGACGATGCAGTCGTTGCCCTCGATCCGGCTGGTGCAGGAAAACGACAAGTCGCTGGTGACCAAGATCAACTCGACCCTGGTCAACACGGTGCCGCTTTGGGAAACCCAGCTTGCCCAGGCGGTGACGATCCAGCGCTCGACCGAGGCTGCGGCAGCGGTCCGGCAGGCGTCTGACCTGACCAACGAGCTTCTTCAGGCAAATGCCGCCAACCTGCGCGAGGCCAATCGCGCCGTCCGGCAGGAGATGGAGCGCGGCATCTTCGACGTGGAGGCGGTGAAGGCGGCCAATGCCTCGCTGGTTGCCACCATCGAAGATAGCCTGCAGATTGCCGATGAAGGGAAGGCGAAGCGTGCCGCGGCCGAAGAAGACCTGAAGAAAATGGAGGCCGAGCTTCGTAAAACCCTTGCCGCCGCCAAGGCGCGCGGCGACAAGACAGGAGAAAACGCGGGCAGCTCAGTCCCGGACTGATGAGGTGGCATGTCGGGCCGTAAGGCAAACGCAGCACTGACCGGCGCGGCTTTGATCGCGCTCAGTGGCTGTGAGCTTTTCCCGATGTTCCCGACCGAGCCCGTCGCCCCCCCGACCGTCGAAACGCCCGAGGAAGAAACCGTCGCGCCCCTGTCGGACGAAAGCCGGGAACTGGCGGCCTATTACCGCCGGGTGCAGGACGGGCTGGTGGCCCAGGGTCTGTTGCGCACTGACGGTGGCGGGCCGGATGTGCCCTTCTCGACGCGAACCCTGCTGCGGAATTTCGAGAAGATCGCGCTCTACGAGGAATACGTCACCGCGGGCGGGCGGCTCGTGGCGCGCGAAACGCCCAGCCAGATCCACCGTTGGGAGGATTCGGTGCGCATCTCGGTGGAATTCGGCGCGAGTGTCCCGCTGGCCCAGCGCACCCGGGACCGCAATGCGATCATCTCCTATGCCAACCGTCTGGCGCGGGTGTCCGATCACCCGATCCGGGTCAGCGAGTTGGCGCCCAACTTCCATGTCTTCGTTGTGAACGAGGAAGAGCGTCGGGCGCTTTCCCCGCGGCTTCGGCAAATTGTACCGGGGATCGACAATGCCGCCCTGACCGAGTTGGAGAACCTTCCGCGCTCGACCTTCTGCCTTGTCTTCGCGGTGGACCCGGGCAATCGCGGCACCTACACCAAGGCCGTCGCCATCATACGGGGTGAACATCCCGACCTGATGCGCCTGAGTTGCATTCACGAGGAAATCGCCCAGGGCCTGGGCCTGTCGAACGACAGCCCCGCCGCGCGCCCGTCGATCTTCAACGATGACGAGGAATTCGGCCTGCTGACCCGGCACGACGAACTTCTGCTCGAGATGCTCTACGATCCGCGCCTGCGCGCCGGGATGAGTGCTTCCGAGGCCATGCCGATCGCCGAGATCATCGCCGCCGAACTGATGGGCGGCCCGAGTTAACCCCAGCCAGCGGAGCGTTTTTCCATGGGCATTTTCGATTTTCTCAGCGGCGAATTCATCGACGTCATCCACTGGACCGACGACACGCGCGACACGCTGGTCTGGCGGTTCGAGCGCGAAGACCACGAGATCAAGTACGGCGCCAAGCTGACCGTCCGCGAGGGGCAGTCGGCAGTCTTCGTCCACGAGGGCCAGCTTGCGGATGTGTTCACGCCGGGCCTCTACCTGCTCGAGACCAACAACATGCCGGTGCTCACCACGCTGCAGCACTGGGACCACGGCTTCCGTTCGCCCTTCAAGTCCGAGATCTATTTCGTTGCCACAACCCGGTTCGGCGATCTGAAATGGGGCACCAAGAACCCGATCATCTGCCGCGATCCGGAATTCGGCCCGGTCCGCCTGCGTGCCTTCGGCACCTACGCGATCCGGGTCACTGACCCGGGCCGCTTCCTGACCGAGATCGTCGGCACCGACGGCGAATTCACCATGGACGAGATCAGCTTCCAGATCCGCAACATCATCGTGCAGGAGTTTTCGCGCGTGGTGGCTTCGGCCGGAATTCCGGTGCTGGACATGGCGGCCAACACCGCCGACCTGGGCAAGCTGGTCAGCGCCGCCATCGCGCCGGTGCTGACAGAGTACGGGCTCTCGATCCCCGAATTCTACATCGAGAACATCTCGCTTCCGCCCGCGGTGGAAGACGCGCTCGACAAGCGCACCGCGATGGGGCTGGTGGGCGATCTGGGCAAGTTCACCCAGTATTCCGCGGCCGAGGCGATGACCACGGCAGCCCGCAACCCGGGCGGCGGCGGGTTGCGCGGCGGGCCGTGCGCCCCAGGGCCCGGCCATCTGCCCGGCCATCGCCATGCCGAGGCCC
>JABURR010000061.1 GCA_014762635.1 Paracoccaceae bacterium | reverse complement strand
GCCTTGGGGGCGGGGCGGGCGCGATCCGGCGCTGACGCGCCGGAACAGGCTCAACAGGCACCCTGCCGCCTACAGCTTCGACGAAATGATCCCCGTCGCGAATCCGCCCATGCGGAGCTCTCCGAACAGGCGCTGATTCTCGATCTTGGGACAGTGATTCTGGATCACGTCGATGCCCTGCGCCTCGGCTCTGGCCGCGGCCTCGGGGTGTTCAACGCCGATCTGCATCCAGATCGTCTTGAGGTTCGGCAGATGCTCCAGCGCCTCGTCCACGATCGCGGGCACCGCCTCGGCACGGCGGAAGATCTCGACCATGTCCACCGTGATATCCTTGGGAATATCGGCGATCGAACCATAGACGGTCTCGCCAAACATTTCTTTCCCCGCGTGACCGGGGTTCACCGGGATCATCCGGAACCCTTTGTACGCCAGGTAGCGAACCACGTAGTTCGACGGGCGCACGGGATTGGGAGAGGCTCCCACGGCGGCAATCACCTTGGTGCGCTGCAGGATCTTTTTCAGATGGGCGTCGGTATATCTCATGACCTGCCTTTAGCACCCCGCCGCGGACAAAAAAAGGTGCCCGGAAACCCGGGCACCAGTCACGGAACGAGGGACAGTGAAGTAAGACGCCGGTGTTCCGTACCAACGCCTTGTTGTTCAGATAAGATCACGTTTCGTTCTTTGAAGGGGCTGAAAGAAATTTGTGATCACAATCCCGTCAACCGAGGACGTTCGGCCAGTTGGCATCCGCCTTGGCGATATTGCCCGGGATGTCACGCGCCCAGATCGCGCGGACCGACTTGCTGTAGTTCAGATAGAGCCTGCCCTCGTGAACAGTCCAGGCTTGCGGATCGCTGGACGCGGTGTAACCGCGCGAAACCGCATAGGCGCAATAACATCCGTATTGCGGCGCATAGGCGACCGGGTCGGCCTCGAA
This sequence comes from Paracoccaceae bacterium, assembly GCA_014762635.1. Taxonomy (GTDB): domain Bacteria; phylum Pseudomonadota; class Alphaproteobacteria; order Rhodobacterales; family Rhodobacteraceae; genus JABURR01. Next base: position 143,244 of record JABURR010000061.1, on the reverse strand, counting down.
GCGGGCCATGGCGTCGGACGTCGCGAATTGCCAAACCGCCCCGCGCCACATCACGCGATGATCTTCATGCCCCTTCACCGGCTTGCCTTCGGTGAAATAGGCAACCGGGTCATAGCCCTCGATCGCAACGCCATCGGCGGAATGAACATAGGGCTCCTTGGCAATCGCGGTCCGGGCCGCAAGCAACAGCGCAGGCGCGGCAAGGGTCAGTCCAAGGACAGTTCGGCGGGTGATCATGGCAGTCTCCGTGGTATCTGCACCCAAGATGCGCCACGCGGGCCGCTCTGAACAGCCCCCCTCCCGCCTCTGTGATCGCGCGTCAGAATGACCGTTTCAGCGCAGCCGCGCCGCGTAGAGCGCCACCGCCGCCGCGTTCGACACGTTGAGCGACCCGAACGCCCCTGCAGCCTCGATCCGGGCCAGCCGGTCGCAGGTGGCGCGGGTCTTCTCTCGCAGGCCCGGCCCCTCGGCCCCCAACACCAGCGCCACGGGCCGGTCTCCGGTGCCTTCCAGCGCACGGCCCAGGTTGTCCTCGGCCTCCCCGGCCAGGCCGACCAGCAGGTAGCCCATGTCCGAGAGCTGCTGCATCGCGTTGGCCAGGTTCTTCACCCGCAGGTAGGGCTGACGTTCCAGCGCGCCCGAGGCGGTCTTGGCCAGCGCCCCGGTCTCGGGCGCGGAATGGCGCGCGGGGGCGATCACGGCGCGGGCGCCGAACACCTCGGCCGAGCGCAGGATCGCGCCCACGTTATGCGGATCGGTCACCCGGTCGAGCAGAACCACCACCGGCGATTCGTCCGGCGCCGCGTGGCAGCGGTCCTCAAGCGATCCCCAGTCGAGTTGCCTGACCTCCAGCGCCGCACCCTGGTGCACCGAGCCCGGGTCGATCGGCGCCGGGAACTTGCGCGGATCACCGATCTCGGGCTCCATGCCCGAGGCTGCCACCGCCTCGGCCAGCTTGTCCGAGGCGTTCTTGGTCAGAACCAGCCGCAGTTTTTCGCGTGCGGGGTTGCGCAGCGCATCCTCGACCGCGTGCAGCCCGAAAAGCCACACGGTTTCCGCCGCCGCAGCCCGCCGCGTACGTTCCTTGTCGATCACCCAGGTCGGTTTCTTTGCCATGCGTTCCTTGCCCCGCGTCAGGGCGCGAAAATGCGCGTTCGTTCGGGCAAGGGCAAGGGATTTTCCTGTTGACGCCTCAGTGGCCCGGCGCTATCCACCCCCTCGCACCGGATGCGCTGCATCGGGTGCTTAGGGCGACGGGCTGCAAGGTGCGGCAGCGGACTGTAACTCCGCCGGGGAGACCCACGCCTGGTTCGATTCCAGGGTCGCCCACCATTTACTTCCCATCTCCGACGAATACGTCTTTCCAAGGCGACCCTGATGGCCTGCGGGGAGACAAGGACTGTGGCGAACCGCGTCGGTTCGCCGTTGGCTGGAACTTCAGGCCCGCGCTTTTCCCTCCGCCGCCCAGATCGCGCCGCGGCGGATCATCTCGGTCACCTGCGGGACTTTCAGGTCGTCGAGTTCATGGCCGATGGAGCAGTAGAACACCCGTCCCTTGTCCCAGCGGCGGGTCCAGGTGACGGGGATGACCGTGCCTTCGATCCACCACAGGTGATCACCCGAGAAGGTCGTGGTGGCCAGAACCTCGTTCGAGGGGTCGACCAGCATGTAATATTGCTCGGATCGGATGCGGAAACTGCGGATGCCTTTGACCAACGGATGATCGGGGCGGCAGATCGTGACGTCGTAATCGATGTAGTCCTCGGCCGGCTGGAGATTGTCGGGCCAACCGGGCGGGTGGGCGACGAACTGTCCGCCGATGAGGAAGTGATAGGTTGGCCGGTCGCGGAACGCGTCGCCCATGTGGCCGTGCCAGCCGGCCAAGCCGCAGCCGTCGCCGATCAGTTCAAGCAGACCATCCTCCTGCGGCTTGGTCATGTTGCCGAACTCCTCCTGGTGACCCGACCGCGCCGAGGACCAGATCGGCGTGATGAGGTCGACATCCGCCAGATCGGCGGGGCGTTCCAGCGGTTCCAGCGTGTCATAGACATCGACCGTGAAGCCGTTCTCCTCCAGCAGGGCCTTGTACCAGTCTGCGAAATGGGTGGGCGTGTGGCCTTCCCAGCCACCAACGAAAAGCGCGGCTTTCATGATGTTTCCTTTCGCATGAAATCGAGGATCGCGGCCATGTCGCGCGCGGCATAGCCGCGGGCCTCGGCCTCCTGCAGTTTTGCCAGGGTGATCCGCCCCTGCGGCATGGCGGTGCCAAGACGCTCGGCCAGAGCCGCCGTTACCTCCATGTCCTTGCGGGCGAGCGCGACTGTGAAGGTTACCTCCTGCGCGGCCTCGTCGAGGTAGAGCGGGCGGCGGTATTTCAGCATCGGCGCGGCGGCGGCACTGTTCTCGATCACGTCGAAGGCAGCCTCGGGTGCGATCCCCGCCGCCTCGGCCAAGGTTATGGCCTCGGCCATTGTCTGGTTGATGCCGTGGATCAGCGAATTGACGGCGAGCTTCATCACCGACCCAGCCCCCGCACTCCCAAGGCAGATCGTCTGCCTCCCCATGGCGTCGAAGATCGGCATCAGCGAGGCGGCCTCTTCCCCGGTGCATCCGGCCATGATCAAAAGCTGGGCGTCCGCCGCGGCCTGCGTCGCGCCGGAAACCGGCGCATCGATCACGCGGGTGCCATCGGACGCCGCGGCGACAAGTGCAGCGATATGGTCGGGGCTCATGGTGCCCATCTCGACGAAGACCCGCGCGCCGGTTCCGGTGAACAGGCCGTCCGGCCCCAGATGCACCTCCTCGGACGAGGCATCGTCCGCCAGCATGGTGATCACGACGTCGGATCTGGAGGCCAGGCCCGCCGGACTGTCCGCGACCACGCAGCCAAGTTCGGCCGCCAGCGCCTCGGTTTTGTCGGACGACCGGTTCCAAAGTGTCAGGTCGAACCCGGCACGGTCAAGGTTCCTCGCCATGTGCTGGCCCATGCGGCCCAGACCGGCGAAGCCCACGCGCATCAGGCGACCTTGTCGCTTTCGATCCCCGAGATCGCCTGGATCAGGCTGTCCTCGGTCACCTCTTCGGCGGTGAATTCGCGCATGATGCGACCGTGATACATGGCGATGATCCGGTCCGCGACATGCAGCACCTCGGGCATTTCCGAGCTGATGACGATGACTGCATAGCCCTGCGCGGCAAGGTCCCGTATCAGGTTGTGGATCTCGGACTTGCTGCCCACGTCGATGCCGCGCGTGGGTTCGTCCACGATCAGCACGTTGGGGTGCATCGAGAGCCACTTGCCGATGACGATCTTCTGCTGGTTTCCACCCGAGAGGTTGCCCACAAGCTGCCGCCAGCCCGGCGTCCGGATGTCGAGCTTGTCGCGATACTGGTCGAAGATCGCCACCTCGGCCCCGTCGCTGACGAAGGGACCAGCGGTCATGTCGTCGACCTGCGGCAGGGTCATGTTGTCCCGGCAGTTCATGCCCAGCACCAGGCCCTGCCCCTTGCGATCCTCGGGCACCAAGGAGATGCCGCGCCGGATCGCGTCGATGGGCGAGTTGATGCGGACTTCCTCGCCATCCAGAAGGATCGTCCCGGTGGAGGGCGTGCGCAGGCCGAAGATCGTCTCGGCGATCTCGGTGCGACCGGCGCCGACAAGGCCATAGAAGCCGACGACCTCACCGCGACGGACCGTGAAATTCACGTCGTTGTAGAGGTTGCCACAACTCAGGCCCCGAACCTCGAGCGCGACCTTCCCGACTTCGTGTTCGCTCACGCTGCGCGACAGATCGAGGCTGCGCCCGATCATCAGTTGGGTGACCTTGTCCTCATCGGTCTCAGAGGTCTTGACGGTGCCGCGATACTGCCCGTCGCGCAGGACGCTGATGCGGTCGGTAATCTTGAAGATCTCTTCCATGCGGTGAGAGATGTAGATGATCCCCACGCCACGCGACTTCAGATCCGCGATCACATCGAACAGAACCACCTTCTCGGCATCGGTGAGCGAGGCCGTGGGCTCGTCGAAGATCACCGCGCGGGGATCGACGGTCAGGGCGCGCGCGATTTCCACCATCTGCTGGTTCGCAATCGAAAGGTCGCCAACCCGCGTCTGCGCGTCGAAGCCCACGTTCAGCGTCGTCAGGATCGCGTTGGTATCGTTGAAAAGTTTGTCCCAATCCACGCGGCCGAAGCTTTTCCTGGGCAATTCACCAAGGAAAATATTCTCGGCCACGGACAACTCATCGGCGAGGCTGAGTTCCTGGTGGATGAAGACAACACCCCGCGCCTTGGCGTGCAGCGGCGAGGTCATCACCGTCGCTTCCTCGGCGATGAAGATCTGCCCCTCGTCGGGCTGGTAGATGCCGCCGAGCACCTTCATGAGCGTCGACTTCCCGGCCCCGTTTTCCCCCATCAGGGCGTGGACCTCTCCGGGCTGCACGGTGAACGAGACGCCGTCCAGCGCGCGCACGCCGGGAAAGGTCTTGACGATACCCTCAAGCCGCAGGGCGGGTATATCCGTGTTCATACCTTCAACTCCTCTTTGCCCTTGCGATTGAGCTGCTTGTCCAGGAACAGCACCGCGATCAGGATCAGACCAATCACGAGGTTCACCGTCTCGGTGTCCGCACCGATGTGGCCGAGCCCCTTGCGCAGAAGCTGGATCGCGATCACGCCCCCAAGGGTCGAGACGATGGAGCCATAGCCCCCCGTCAGTTTCGTGCCGCCAAGCACCACCGCCGTGATCGCCCAAAGCTCGTAGAGCATCCCGTCATTGGGGTTCACCGAACCGGATTCGGAGTAGAAGACCACCGCCGAGAGGGACGCCAAAAATCCGATCAGCATGAAGTTGATCAGGAAGTGCGGCCCGACGCGGATACCGGCGTTCACCGCCGCCTCGCGGTTGTTGCCAATGGCATAGGCGTTACGGCCATGTACCGTCTTGGTCATCAGCAGCCAGAGCAGCAGCGCCGCGCCCAGCAGGAACCATGTGGCGGTGTGCAGCCCGAGGAACTGCGCCTCAGCGAAGTCGACCAGTGTCCAGTTCAGGTGCGAGGTCGGCTGCTCGCCATTGTACATGAAGACGAGGCCCCGGAAGCCAAGCATCGACCCAAGCGTCACGATGAAGGCATCGACCCCGGTCTTCCAGACGATCAGCCCGTTGATCGCGCCCAGCACCGTGCCGGTCGCCAGCGCGAAGGCCCAGGCCAGCGGGATCGACCAGTCTCCCATCTCCTTCATGAAGGGCCAGGTCATGCTGTCGAGCAGCACGATGGCCGAAAGCGCGAAGGTGGCGCCGACGCTCAGGTCGATGTTGCCGTTGATCATGACGATCGTCATGCCCAGCGCGATGATCCCGATCGGTGCAGACTGCTTCAGCAGAAGCAGCATGTTGTCGAAATCCATGAAGGACTTGTCCGAGGTCGACAGGAAGTTGCCCGCGACCGTGAAGAAGATCAGCTCCACCAGGATGAAGGCCCAGATGCCGCCCTGCTTGAGGAGGATTTCCTTGTTCATTTTCGTTCCCCCTCAGGCAATCGGCGACAGGAGCCGGCCGCGCTTGGCCGCGATATCCAGCCAGACGGCCAGGATGATGATCACCCAGGTGACGACATACTGGACGTAGAACTCCAACCCGACGAGCAGCAGCCCGTTCTGGATGAAGCCCAGGATCAGCACGCCGATCACCGTCTTGAAGATCGTGCCCGACCCGCCGAGCAGGGAGGCGCCGCCAAGGATGACCGCGGCCAACACCTCAAGCTCCATGCCCTGCCCCACGGTGTTCTGGCTGCCGAGCGAGCGGCTGGCCTGCATCATGCCCGCAGTCGCGACGCAGAAGGCCGAGATCATGTAGGTCATGAACACGACCCGCGCCCGGGGAACGCCCGAGAAGGTGGCCGCCGTCCCGTTGCCGCCCACGGCATAGACCTTTCGCCCGAACGGGGTCTTTCCGAGCATCATGCTGAGTACGATCGCGAGGCCTGCGAACAGGAGGATCGGCACCGGGATACCGGCGATGGAGCCCTGCCCGATCACGGCGAACCAGGTGCCCTCCTTGTCGGCGATATCCATGTTCTTGCCGCCCGAGTAGGTCAGCGTCAGCCCGTGAATGGCCGACAACATACCCAGCGTCACGATCAGGGAATTGAGTTTCAGATAGCCAACGAGGAACCCGATGAAAGCCCCCAGCGCCAGCGTCATCGCAAACATGGCGGGAATGGCGAGCGTGGGCCCGAGCTTGTCATGAAGATCCAGAACGACGATGGTCGAGAAGGACATCATCGACCCGACCGACAGATCGAGATTACCGCCGATCACCACGAAGGTCACACCCAAGGCCATCACGCCCAGGATCGCCGAGGAGCGGATCACGCCAAAGATGTTGTCCACCGCCAGAAAGCGCGGATTGGCCAGCGCAAAGGCGATCATGAACACCACGAAGGCCACGAGGATTCCCTGCCGCGCAAGAAATCTTCCGATGTCCTGTTTCGTCAATTCAGCCATGTATTCCTCCCTGATGGCCGTGGTCGTGACTCGTGTCAGACCAGAACCATGCCTCCGTCGATCATTATGATCTGTCCGGTCATGTAGTCGCTGTCCTTCGCCGCAAGGAACGTGGTGGTACCCGTGATGTCGTCGGGCGTGGCCACGCGGCCGCGCAAGATGTCCGCGGAAAACTCCTCCATCGCCTGGCCGGGCCGCTCGGCCGCTCCGATCTCCATCAGATCCTGGTCGACCTGCTCCCACATCTCGGTGGCGACCACGCCGGGTGCGAAACCTGTCACCGTGATACCATGCTTGGCAAGATCCCGCGCCCCGGATTGGGTGAGCGAGACCACGGCCCATTTGCTGGCGCAATAGGGCGCGACGTTGTCGAAGCCCTGACGGCTCGCGATCGATGCGGTGTTCACGATCTTGCCGCCGTGGCCCTGGGCGATCATCTGGCGGGCAGCTTCCTGCATGCCGATCATGCAGCCCAGCCCATTGATCCCCATGATAAAATTCCAGTTCTGCTCGGTCACGTCCATGAAGTTCATCGGCTTGTTGACGCCGGCATTGTTGAACTTCACGTCGAGCTTGCCGAACTTGTCGACGGTGTGCGCGATCATCGCGCGAACCTGATCGCGGTCGGTCACGTCCACGGCCGCGTGGGTCAACTTGCCTCCGCCTGCTTTGGCACGTGCCTCATTCGCGGCGGCAACCTCTGCAACCTTCTCACCATTGATGTCCGCGAAACAGACGTCGGCGCCTTCGTTCAGCAGCGCCTCACCGATCGCGCGTCCGATACCTTGCGCCGCGCCCGTCACAATACACGAGCGCCCAGAGACCCGGCCCATACCGCCTCTCCCCATTCATGATGTTCTTGAAATGAAACGCGCGAGGCGACCATGTCGCCCCGCGCATCCCGGGAGGAGATCAGAAGACGGGCTTGTCGTACTGATCCATGTTGTCCTGGGTGATCTTCGGCGTGTCGAAGTAGTTCAGGAACGGAACGTCCTTGCCGTCCAGCACGTCGATCGCGGTCTGAAGCGCGGCCTTCGCGTCATCGACCGGCGACTGGTAGATCGAGCCCCAGTATTCACCGGCAGCCATCGCCTCGTAACCCACGGCGAAGTTCGTCGCGCCAACGAAGATGATGCCCTCGCGGCCCGCGGCCTTGGCAGCGTTCAGCGCGCCGACGCCCATGTTGTCGTCACCGGCATAGACGCCATCGATGTCGTCATACTTGACGAGGAAGGCTTCCATGACCTGCTGCGACTTCTCGCGGTTCCAGTCGCCCGGCTGCTGGTCGATCTGCTCCACGTTAGGGCAGACTTCCGGAAGGCGGTCATTGAAGCCCTTGGCACGCTCGATCGCGGTGGTGTAGCCCGGCTGGCCGGTGATGTGGACGACCTTGGCTTCGTTCTCGATGCCCATGGCCGTGAACTTGTCGCACATGATCTCGGCCGAGCGCCGACCCTGGGTAATGTTGTCGGGGCCGGAGAAGGAGGCCACGAAGTCAAAGCCCTGCTCAGCGATGTTCGAGTTGGTGACGATCACCGGGATGCCGGCCTGGTGCGCCTTGCGGACGGCGGGGATCACGGCTTCGCCATTGGTCGGCCAGATGATGATCGCATCGACTTCCTGCTGGATCAGGTCTTCCATCTGGGCGATCTGGCGCGCCACGTCGCCGCCAGCATCAAGAACGACGGTCTCGACGTTCGCGTTTGCGTCGGCGGCCGCGATGAACGCCTTTTCATAGGTGGTCTGGTAGCTGTCCACGCCCACGTTGTTCTGGGTGATGCCGATGGTCACGGTCTCGGCCGCGGCAGCGGTGGTCATCAGGGCCGTGGTTCCGGCGAGTGCGATCTTGGTCGATAGCGACATTATTGGGTCCTCCCCTTGAGTTCGTTCGAGATTGCCCTGCCTCCCGTTCGGGGAATCGCCCGGCGCAATCTGCACATATACAGCGTCAGTTTGGGGGGCTTTGGATGTCCACGTTTTATCCATATTGGACTTTTTGTTGTCCATATTGGATTATTCGCCCCTATCCACTTCGCCTCCAAACTGAACATTTTCCGGGGAGCAGACAATGTCACGTCGCCCAGATCAACCACAGCAAGCGCGCGTTCACGATATCATGCACCAGCAGGCCGAAAGATCTATCCGATTTGGACAACAGGCGATGCCTGTCTCCGATCTTTTGCCCGGCGCCCCGGTTGAAGCCGAGGTGGAGCGCGTCGTGCACTTCCTCGCGGAAATCTGCGAGGAGCTCGAGACCTCGCTCGAACCCAACACCCCGAATCCACACCTGAACATGATCCTGCACCTGATGCGGAGCCATATCGAGGGGCGACTGGTGTCGGCCTCCTCCATCGTGGCCGCATCCGGAATTCCCTACGCGACTGCGGTGCGCAAACTCGGGGAGGTCCAGTCCGCCGGGCTGATCGAACAGCGCCCCCGCACGAAGACCGGCAAGAGCTTCTCTCTGCATCCCAGCACCGCCCTTCTCGAACGGTTCAAGCAGTTGGCGGACCGCATTGACCGCATCGGTCACGCCGCCTTCGGCGGTGCGGCGCAGACCCCCGAGACACAGGACTACTATTTTGGCGGTTCCTACTTGCCCGGCCAGTCCAAGATCGCGCCGCCGCACGCGCTGCAAACCCCGCTGAAGCTTTCCGGCGGGGTCCGCATCCTGGTGCACGGTGACCCGACGTTCATGGTGATGAAGAACCTCAAGCGCCAGTTCGAGCAGATCGTCGGCACCGACATTCACCAGCGCGCCTTCTCCATCGACCGACTGCGCGAGGAAGCGTTGCGTAACGCCGAACGCAGCAGAAGCCGTTATGACCTGATCGCCATCGACCTGCCCTGGCTCGGGGAGTTCGTGAAAAAGGGGATCATCCGCCCGCTGCACTCGGTCATGGATATCGACCGTCTCGATCCCAGCGATTTTCACACCGCCGGATGGCGCGCGGCCCATTGGAATGGTGTGCCCTACGGCGTTCCGAGCCAGACCACGCCGGAACTGCTGTTCTATCGCAAGGACTGGTTCGCCCACGAAGGGCTGGAGCCACCCGCGACAACCGAGAAGGTGATCGAGGCCGCGCGGCGCTTTCACGATCCGCGAAACGGGCGCTATGGCGTGGCCTGGAACGCGGCGCGCGGAACCGCGCTGGGACACACCTTCATGATGACCTGCGCGGCCTTCGGCCAGCCGATCATCGATCTGCCCAAGATTGCCGGCGGCTATGATGCCGACCACCTGGACGGCCGCGACTTCCGACCGATGCTCGACAGCGAACGCGCCCACGCGGCGGCCAACTACCTCATGCAGCTCATGGATTTCTCGCCACCGGACATCCTGTCCATGTCCTGGTACGAGCGGGTCCGCCCTTATGCGGCGGGCAAGATCGCCATGGCCTATGGCTACACGCTGCTGGCACCGTATTTCGAACTCGACGAAACCTGCCCCGCCCATGGCAACACCGGCTATCTGCCGCACCCGCACGGGCCCGAGGGCGCCCCCATCGCGCCCGTTGGCGGATACGTTCTGTGCGTGCCGAGCAATCTGGCGAAAGACCGGCTTCCCGACGCGGTCGAGGCGCTCATCGCCTTCACCTCGCCGGCCGCCCAGAAGCTCTATGCGCAAAACGGCAGCCGCACCGCACCACGCTATTCGGTTGGCGCGGACCCCGAGGTGCGGCAGCTCTCTCCGATCTTCGAACTGGTGGACCAGATGTCGTGGCGGGACGAGCTTCAGTTCTGGCCGCGCCCGCCGATCCCGCAGATCTCGGACATCATCCACGTCTGCGGCCTTGAGTTGCACGACATGCTGCGGGGGGTCGTCACCCCTGCCGACGCTTTGGCACGGGTCCAGTCCCGCGCCGAGGAAATCATGAAACGGTCATCACCCTAGGGAGGAAATCATGGACCCCAATCGCCTCAACGGAAAGAACATCCTGATCACCGGCGCAGCCCGCGGAATGGGCGCCGCCAATGCCGAGGCCTTCGCCGTCCAGGGCGCGAATGTCTGCATCGGCGACCTGGATGGCGACGAAGCGCAGAAGGTCGCGGACAAGATCAACGCGGCAGGCAACGGCAAGGCGATTGCGGTCAAGATGGACGTGACCAAGCGCGAGGATAACGCCGCTGCCGTCGCCGCGACGGTCGAGGCTTTCGGCTCGATCAACGTGGGGCTTTTCAACGCGGGCCTGAACAAGCCCCGGTTCTTCATGGATATCGACGAAGACAACTGGGACATGATCATGAACGTCAACACCAAGGCGATGTGGCTTGGCATGCAGGAGACCGCCAAGCAGATGATCGCCCAGGGTCCGATGGAAGATCATCCCTACAAGATCATCAACGTGGGCTCCATCGCCTCGCGCAAGCCGCTGGTGGACGTGACCGTCTACTGCACCTCGAAATACGGCTGCCTTGCGCTGACCCATTGCGGTGCCGTGGGCCTGGCCGAACACAACATCACCGTCAACGGCTATGCGCCCGGCGTGGTGGTCACCCCGCTTTGGGAGCAGCTCGACAAGGACCTGGTGGACATCGGCTTCAAGCAGAAAGAGGGCCAAGCCTACGAGGACATCGTCCGCGACGCGCTACAGATCAAGCGTGTCTCCTATCCCAAGGATATCGTCGGCACGGCGTCCTTCCTGGCCAGCGACGACAGCGACTACATGACCGGCCAGATGATCCACATCGATGGCGGCTGGTGCATCCAGTAACCGACTGACAACCCCCAATTCACATAACCGGCGCGGCCCGAACGCGCCGAAGGAGAACCACATGTCACGCGCGCTTATGCCCAACCTGCTGACCCCGCAGGATCTTGAACCCGATTGGAGATGGGAAGGTCGCCTTCCCGCCTGGGGTCACACCTCGGTGGATTTCGAGCGCCGGATCGATCACGACCGGCTGCGCCGCTACCGCCTGGCCCGGACGCGGCAGGCGTTGCAGGCGTCGAATGCCGGGACCCTGTTGCTGTTCGACGTCAACAACATCCGCTACGTCTCTGCCACCAAGATCGGCGAGTGGGAACGGGACAAGATGTGCCGCTTCTGCCTGCTTACCGGCGATGACGCGCCCTACGTGTGGGACTTCGGCTCTGCGGCCATGCACCACAAGAAGTACTCGGACTGGCTGGTCCCGGACCATTGCCGCGCTGGTGTCGTGGGCATGCGCGGGACGATCCCGCCCGAGTTCGGCCTGATGCGCAAATACGCCAAGGAGATCGCGGGCCTGATCCGCGATGCTGGCATGGCCGACATGCCGGTGGGCGTGGACTACGCGGAAACCGCGATGTTCCATGCGCTCAAGGAAGAGGGTATCAACGTCGTGGACGGTCAGCAGATCATGCTTGCCGCGCGCGAGATCAAGAACTGGGACGAGATCCAGCTTCTGACCCAGGCGGCCAGCATGGTCGATGGCGTGTACCACATGATCTACGAAGAGCTGAAACCCGGCGTGCGCGAGAATGACATCGTCGCCCTGTCGAATAAGATGCTCTACGAGATGGGTTCGGATGACGTCGAAGCGATCAACGCCATCTCGGGCGAGCGTTGCAACCCGCATCCGCACAACTTCACCGACCGCTACTTCCGCCCCGGCGACCAGGCGTTCTTCGACATCCTGCAGTCCTACCAGGGCTACCGGACCTGCTATTACCGGACCTTCAACATCGGCCGCGCGACCCCCGCGCAGAACGACGCCTACGTGAAGGCGCGGGAGTGGATCGACGCCTCGATCGCGATGATCAAACCGGGCGTTAGCACCGACAAGGTGGCCGAGGTCTGGCCCAAGGCCGAGGAATTCGGCTTCCCGGACGAGGCCTCCGCCTTCGGCCTGCAGTTCGGCCATGGCCTTGGCCTGGCGCTGCACGAGCGGCCGATCATTAGCCGTGCGGTCAGCCTCGATCACCCGATGGAGATCCAGACCGGCATGGTCTTCGCGCTCGAGACCTACTGCCCGGCCGCCGATGGTTACTCGGCTGCACGGATCGAGGAAGAGGTCGTCGTGACTGATACGGGATGTGAGGTCATCTCGCTCTTCCCTGCCGAAGAACTGCCGATCGCCAACCGCTACTGAGCGGAGGATCGATCCCGTTCCGCGCCCTGTGCGCGGGGCGGGTTTTCTGCCGCCCGCTCTTATGAGGAACCCGATGCCCAAAGCCAAGACAAACACCGAGGACTATCTTCGGATGTACCGCCAGATGGTGCGCATCCGCGCCTTCGAGGACAACGCCAACCAGCTTTATCTCTCGGCCAAGATGCCGGGACTGACCCATATGTACTCCGGCGAGGAAGCCGTCGCCGTGGGCATCTGCGAAGCGCTGACCGACGACGACCGCATCACCTCGACCCACCGCGGCCACGGGCATTGCGTGGCCAAGGGCGCTGAGTTCAAGGAGATGTTCTGCGAATTGCTGGGCAAGGCCGAGGGCTATTGCCGCGGCAAGGGCGGGTCGATGCATATCGCCGACCAGAGCCACGGCAACCTGGGCGCGAACGCCATCGTCGGCGGATCCATGGGGATCGCCACCGGCTCGGCCCTGCGCGCCAAGCTGCAGGGCTCCGACGACGTGACCGTCTGCTTCTTCGGCGACGGCGCCACCGCGCAGGGCCTGATGTACGAGGTGATGAACATGGCCGCGCTGTGGAACCTGCCGGTCATCTACGCCTGCGAGAACAACGGCTATTCAGAATACACCAAGACCGAGGAAATCGCCGCCGGCTCCATCACCGCCCGGGCTGAGGCCTTCGGGATCGAGGCGCACCAGGTGGATGGCCAGGACGTTCTGGCGGTCAATGACCTGACTCAGAAGCTCGTCGCCCGCGCCCGCAAGGGCGAAGGCCCGTTCTTCATGGAACTGATGACCTATCGCTACCATGGCCACCATGTGGGCGACATCAACCGCGAGTATTACCGCTCCAAGGACGAAGAAAAGGACTGGAAGGAAAACCGCGACCCGATCATCCGGCTCCGCTCCTTCCTGGTGAGCGAGGGCATCGCCACCGAGGACGAGATCGAAGCGATGAACGCCGAGATCGAGAAGGACGCCGCCGAGGCCGTCGCCTATGCCGAGGCCGCCGCCTACCCGCCCGTCAACGAAGTCGACATGCACGTCTACGCGGACTGAGGAGAGACCGATGCGAAATATCACCCTATCCCAGGCCGTGAACGAGGCCCTGGCCGAGGAAATGCGCCGCGACCCCAAGGTCTTCATCATCGGTGAGGATGTCGCCGAGGCGGGCACGCCCTTCAAGGTTCTGAGCGGACTGGTCGAGGAATTCGGCACCGACCGCGTGATCGACACGCCAATCGCCGAGCCCGGCTTCATGGGCATGGCCGTCGGCGCTGCGATGACCGGCGCGCGCCCTGTCGTGGACCTGATGTTCGGGGATTTCATCTTCCTGATCATGGACCAGCTCTGCAACCAGGCCGCCAAGACCCATTACATGTCGGGTGGCAAGCTCACCGTTCCGCTTGTGCTGCGCACCAACCTTGGCGCGACCCGCCGCTCTGCCGCGCAGCACTCGCAGTCGCTGCAGGCGCTGGTGGCGCATATCCCGGGGCTGAAGGTCGCGATGCCGTCTTCGGCCTACGAGGCCAAGGGCCTGATGAAAACCGCGATCCGCGACAACAACCCGGTCGTGATCTTCGAAGACAAGCTCATGTATCAGGACAAGGCGCCGGTGCCCGAAGAGGAATACCTGATCCCCTTCGGCGAGGCGAACGTGAAGCGCGAAGGCAGCGACATCACCCTGATCGCGACCTCCTCGATGGTGCAGGTAGCCGAGAAGGCCGCGGAAACGCTCGCCACCGAAGGGATCTCGGCCGAGGTCATCGACCCGCGCACCATCGTGCCTCTGGACGAAAAGACCCTGCTCGACAGCGTCAGGAAGACCTCGCGCGCCATCGTGATCGATGAGGGCCACCAGAGCTATGGCGTCACCGCCGAGATCGCCTCGCGGCTCAACGAGAAGGCCTTCTATCATCTCGACGCGCCAGTGCTGCGGATGGGCGCGATGGACGTGCCCGTGCCGTTCTCGCCCGCGCTGGAGGACATCACCGTGCCCACGCCCGAGCGCGTGGTCGAGAACGCCCGCAAGCTTTGCGCCGGGGAGTTGATCCATGCCGCATGACGTCACGATGCCCCAGCTTGGCATGGCGCAGGATGCGGGCAAGATCGTGTCCTGGCTGAAGGCACCGGGCGATGCGGTGGCAAAAGGCGATGCGCTTTTCGAGGTGGAAACCGACAAGGCCACGATGGAGGTCGAGGCGCAGGCCGACGGCTTTCTGACCGGCGTGGTCGCCGCCGAGGGCGACGACGTGCCCGTGGGCCAGGTCATCGCGCGGATCTCGGACAGTGCCGAGGGCGCGGGTGATAGCCCTGCCCCGGCAACAGCTGCAGCCCCTACCGAATCCGCAGCGGACGATTTGCCCGAGGGCAAGCCCGTCACCATGCCGCAGCTTGGCATGGCGCAAGACACCGGGCTTCTGGTGAGCTGGCTGAAATCGCCCGGCGATGAGGTTGCCGCCGATGATGTGCTGTTCGAGGTGGAAACCGACAAAAGCACCATGGAAGTTCCTGCAGGCGCAAGCGGCTTTCTCGCCGCCACCCTGGCCGAGCCGGGCGAAGACGTACCCGTGGGCGATCCGGTCGCGATCATCAGCGCCGAGAAACCGTCAGCGCCCGTCGCTCGCTCGGTCAAAGCAGCTTCGGCGCCAGCGCCCGTCACCGCAGTTCCTGCCGCTGCGCCGCAGCCCGCGAAATCGTCGAAACCTGCGGCGGCCTCCCAACCCGCCTCGGTCCCACAGCCGACCAGCGGGCGCATCCTGGCCTCGCCCAAGGCGCGGCGGCTGGCGATGGAACAGGGGCTCGACCTTGAACGCCTGGCCAAGGCGGGGCACCCCCAACCATTCCACGTGCGTGACCTTGAAACCCTGCGCAACATGCCATCGGCTGCCCCGCAAGACGGCGCCGCCGCCGCACGTCGCTTGACGGCACAGACCGCACAGGACGGCCTGCCTGCTTTCGCCGCCTGGGCTGCGGAGTCGCAAGGGCTAAGCGATGCCGATGCGCTGCTGGCCGGTCTCGCGGGCGCAAGCCTGCCCGATGGCCCGGTGACGGTCGCCGTCGAGCGTTTCGATGCGACGCGGACCTATTCCGTGCCGGTCGAACCGGCCTTGTCGCAAGTAACCGCATGGGAAGAGGCCCCTGACCTGATCGTGCGCGACCTGCGCGGCACGGCCCTGAGCGGTGTGGAAATGGGCGCCGAAGAGGCCCCCGTTCTGACGATCCTGTCGGCTGGCGACGGCCTGTCGATCACCCTAGAATGCAGCCCGGGTCAACTGGACGCGCGTGCTGCAATCGCCCTTTTGACCAATTTCGCAGGCCGCATGGAGCAACCGCTCCGCCACCTGCTCTGACCAATCGGAGACCGAAATGGACTATACCGATCTCTATATCGACGGCGCCTGGATCAAGACTTCCGAGCGCTTCGACGTGATGAACCCGGCGACCGAAGAGGTCTTGGCCTCGGTCGCCTCCGCCGATATCGAACATGCGGACGCCGCACTCGATGCAGCGCAACGCGCGATGGACGAGTGGAAAGCGCGGACCCCGCGCGAACGCTCTGAGGTTCTGCGCAAGGCGTGGGAGCTGATGACCGCGCGGCTCGATCATTTCGCGCATCTGATCACGCTGGAAAATGGCAAGGCCGGGGTCGACGCCAAGGGCGAGGCCACTTATGCCGCCGAGTTCTTCCGCTGGTTCGCCGAAGAGGCCGTGCGCGCCGATGGGATAATCACCCACGCCCCGGCCTCGGGCGCGCGGATCATTGTACAGCACAAGCCCGCGGGGCTTGCCGTGCTGGTCACGCCCTGGAACTACCCCGCCGCCATGGGCACGCGGAAGATCGCGCCCGCGCTGGCTGCGGGCTGCGGCGTCATCATCAAGCCCGCCTCGGAAACGCCGCTGACCATGCTGGCGCTGATGCCGCTGCTGGAAGAAGCCGGCGTGCCGAAGGGGCTGGTGAACGTGCTGCCCTCGAAGCGGACCGGCGCGCTGGTCGATCACATGCTGCAGGATCCCCGCGTGCGTGTGGTGAGCTTCACCGGCTCCACCGGCGTGGGCCGCAAGCTTCTGCAATCGGCCTCGCAGCAGGTTCTGAAACCGGCGATGGAACTGGGCGGCAACGCGCCCTGCATCGTCTTCGAGGATGCCGATATCGACACTGCCATCGAAGGCACGATGCTGGCCAAGATGCGCAACCTGGGCGAGGCCTGCACCGCCGCAAACCGGATCTACGTACATGAGGACGTGGCCGAGGAATTCACCCGCCGCCTGGTCGAGCGCATGTCCGCGCTGAAGGTGGGCGACGGCACCGATCCCTCGGTCGATGTGGGCCCGCTGGTCAACGCCTCGACCCGCGACAAGGTGGCCGAGTTCGTGGCCGACGCCGTGGCCAAGGGCGCCAAGGTGGAATGCGGCGGCACCGCGCCCGAGGGCAAGGGTTTCTACTACCCGCCCACGGTCCTGTCGAACGTGCCCGAGACTGCAGACTGCGTCCATGACGAGATCTTCGGCCCCGTCGCCGCGATCCAGACCTTCAAGGACCAGGAAGAGGTCATCCGCCGCGCGAATGACACCGAATACGGCCTTGTGGCCTATGTCTTCAGCGAGGATTTCAAGCGCGCGATGCAGGTCTGCGAGCGGCTGGAATTCGGCATGGTGGGTCTGAACCGCGGTCTTGTCAGCGACCCGGCCGCGCCCTTCGGTGGTGTCAAGCAATCCGGCCTTGGCCGCGAGGGCGGCCACGAGGGCATGCTGGAATTCATGGAAACCCAGTATATCTCGGCCAGCTGGTAAGGAGGCATCATGTCGGACATCATCGCCAGCCCCTCGGTTCGCCGCCTCGCGCAGGAGAAGGGCGTGGACCTCGAGGAGCGCGCCCGCACGCTGGGCCGAACCACCATCGGACCCGAGGATATCGAGGGCGGGACCGCTCCCGCCGCCGCGGCCTCAGCTTCGGCAGACACCAGCTATTGGGACGTGGACCATGCCGCCTACGGCCCGGTCACCGAAGAGCCGATGAGCCGCTTCGCCCTGGTCGCCGCGCGCAACCTGGCCGCCGCGCAATCGCTGATCCCGGCGGTCACCCATCATGACCGCGCCGATGTCAGCGCGATCGAAGCACTGCGGAAAGCCTGGAAGCCCGAGGCTCAGGCGCGCGGCGTCAAGCTGACCGCCTTGGCCTTCCACGCGGCGGCGCTCGCGCGGTGCCTGCGGGCCTTCCCCCGCTTCAATGCCTCGCTTTCGGCGGATGGGCAGACGCTGATCCTGAAGGATTACGTCCATATCGGCATCGCGGTGGACACGGCTCACGGGCTGATGGTTCCGGTGATCCGGGACGCCGACCGCAAAGGGCTGTGGCAGATCGCGGCCGAGATCGCCGACCTCGCGTCCCGTGCGCAGGCCCGCAAGATCGGCCCGGACGAGATGGGCGGTGCCTCGATGACGATCACCAATCTGGGCGGCATCGGCGGCACGGCCTTCACGCCCATCGTCAACCCGCCGGAAGTAGCAATCCTGGGGATCACGCGCACCGAAACCGTGACCGCCTGGGATGGCGACACGCCGCGCCCCGTGCCGATGGTTCCGCTGGACCTGAGCTACGATCACCGCGTCATCAACGGCGCCGACGCCGCGCGGTTCCTGTCGCATTACGCCGGTCTGATCGCCGATCCGAGGCGGATGATGGTTTAGCCCGCATGCACCGGGGTTCAGCGTAGCGCGCGGAAGAATTCGCGGATTTCTCCGGCGAGGGCCTCGGGTTGCTCCATGGCGGCGAAATGCCCGCCCTTCTCCATCTCGGTCCAGCGCCGGATATCGGTGTAGGCGCGTTCGGCGATTGAGCGTGGCGGGCGGCGGATCTCGCACGGGAAGGCCGCGTAGCCGAAAGGCACCGTCACCTTGGCACCGTCGGGCACGGGCCACTCGCCCCGATGGCGGGCATAGTAGGGCCAGAACGAAGATCCGATCGCCCCGGTGAACCAGTAGAGCGAGATATTGGCCAGCATCCTGTCACGATCAACGGCACTTTCGGGGGTGCCGTCGTTATCGGTCCAGGCGTGGAATTTCTCGACGATCCACCCGGCGAGGCCGGCCGGGGAATCCGTCACCCCATAGGCAAGGGTCTGCGGCCGCGTGGCCTGGATCCAGGTGTAACCGGACTCCTCGTTGACCCAGACGCCGATCTCCTCGGCGTAGCGCGCCTCCTCGGGCGTGGCATCCGGAACGGGGGTCGGGTCGGGGCGTATCGCGATCAGGTTCTGGTGCAACCCGATCAGCCGCTCGGGATGGCGCAACCCCATGGCCGAACCGGTGAACCCGCCCCAATCGCCGCCCTGAACCCCGAAGTGCTCGTATCCCAGCGCCGGCATCAGGTCGGCAAAGCAATCCGCCATTTCCTGCACGCTGAAGCGGCGCTGTCCGGGCGCGAAGGACAGGCCATATCCCGGCAGTGACGGGGCCACCACCGTGAAGGCATCCGCCGGATCGCCACCAAAGGCCGCCGGATCAGTGAGCCGCGGCAGGATGTCGAGGAACTCGAACACCGATCCGGGCCAGCCGTGCAGCAGCAGCAGGGGCATCGGGTTTGGCCCCTTGCCCTCTGCGTGGATGAAATGCAGGTCGATGTCGTGCAGCGGAATCTTGAACTGGGGAAAGGCGTTCAGGGCTGCTTCCTGGGCGCGCCAGTCGAACCCGTCCCGCCAATAGCCGACAAGGTCGCGCAGGTAGTCCAGATCGGTGCCCGATTGCCACGCAGGCCCGGGGGGCTGGTCGGGCAACCGGGTGCGCGCCAGCCGCGCCTTAAGGTCTTCGATATCCGCGTCGGGCACCTGCAGGGTGAAAGGCGTGGCGCGCATCGGTCAGGCCTCGATCAGGTCGGGGTTGGGGATGATGGTGGATTTCACCGTCTTCATCGCCATCGCGTCCTGCACGGCTTGGGCCACGCCCTCCTCGGTGAAATCATAGAGGGTCTGCATATCGAGCCACGGATACCGGTCCCGCGCCTGCCAGAGCATGTCGACGCCCTTGGGCAGATCGTTGGCCGTGAAGGCCCAGGAGCCGAGCACGTTCAGGTCCTTGGTGCAGATGCGGTGCCAGTTGGTCTGGATACTACCCGCGTCGGTGAACTGGCCCATTTCGACATAGGTGCCGCCATCGCGGAGGAACTCGATCCCTTCCGGCCCCGCCGTGGGATGGCCGGAACAATCCATCACCAGGTCGGCTCCGTAGCCGCCGACGATATCGCGCACCGCTTTGATGCGATCTTCGGGCGCGATGATCTCCTCGATGTTCACCGTCGCCTCGGCCCCGAAGCGGCGGGCAAGTTCCAGCCGCGGGCTTTCCGGCGCCCCGACCGAGATCACGCGCCCGGCCCCCATCTCGAGCGCGGCGGCCACGGCAAGGATCCCGATCGGCCCGGTACCTTGAATCACCACCGTCGCATTCCAGGGAAAGCCGTTGACCCTCTGCGCGCGTTCGAAGGCGCGGATGCAGGAGGTGAGCGGCTCCGAAAGGGTGCCAAGGCGCAGCGACATCTCGTCGGGCAGTTTGTAGATCTTGGTGCCCGGCAGATCGTCGAAATCCACGTAGACCATCTCGGCCCAGCCACCCCAAAGGTGCGGCGGCTTGTCGAAACCAAGGTAGCGGCCATAGTAGACCGGGGTCAGGCACTTGTTGGCCGTCTCGGGGTAGTGCAGGCACCAGTCGCAATGGCCGCAGGGCATGAGCGGCGGCAACATCAGCTTGGAGCCCACGCCGATCGGCTTGCCCATGAAGTCGGTCTTGAGCTCATCTCCGATCTCGACAATCACGCCCGCCAGTTCATGGCCAAGGGTGAAGGGCCAGGGAAGCGGCTTGGGCCAGTGCCCCTTGAGGATATGCTGGTCGGTGCCGCAGACGCCGCAGGCGCCGATGCGGATCAGCGCGGCCTTGGGCCCGATCTTGGGCCGGGGGACCGTGCGGATCACGGGCGCGGCGCCGGGGCCCTCATGGGTGCAAACGCGAATGTCGGTCATGGCTTCCTCCTGTCAGCGCGGGTCAACGGGGTTCCACCACCCCTGCCCGACGATTTTCTTGCCTCACCCCGAAACAGTGCCCGGTCTTCCCTTCAACACTCGGAGCCTACCTCTTTCTCCGCATTGATCCAGTATCTTGCCGCGCTTGGCGCAATCGACCGGCCTGCGCGGTCAGAGTTCGCCCCTTCGTTTTTCTCTGCGTCGTCCCAGAATGTGAGGGGTTGGTAGTCCGGGACGAATCCGAGGCCTTACTTGGCATCCGAGGAGACAGCGTCTTGCGAGGTGACGACGTCGACCACGGCGGGGGCGTTCTCGATGGCGCGGGCGATGGCGACCTTGAGGTCGGCGGGGTCGCCTCCTTGACAACATCTTCGTCGAACGGCTCTGGCGGTCCCTGAAGTATTAATGCGTCTACCTGCACGCCTGGGAGACTGGATCAGAGGCAAAGGCGGGCGTCAGAAAGTGGATCGACTTCCACAATCTCAAACGCCCACACTCAGCACTCGGCGGCACGCCACCGGCCGTGGTCTATTGGCAGAGAAATGAAACAACCAACCCCGATCAGCAGGTGCAAAAAGCAGCTTGAGTTACACCAGATCCTGTCCAACCAATGGGGAGTAGCTCAAACATACGCACGCCGGTGATGGACGCCGCCCCCGCCCTGCTCTAACTTATCGCTCGAACATTTAGCGCGCAGGCAGGGAGGAAACCGGTCGATGAAATTCGGGGTAGGTCAATCGGTTAAACGGGTCGAGGACGTGCGGCTGCTGAGCGGGCTCGGCAGCTACTCGGACGACCTCGCAGGGGCGAACGCACTCCATGTGCATGTGGTCCGCTCCAGCGCCGCCCATGCACGGATCAAGGGAACCGATGTGGACCAAGCACATGCCTTACCCGGGGTGCACGCAGTTCTGACCGGAGCGGATTATGCGGCCGACGGGATCGGCGGCATGGCCTGCGCCACCATCTTTCCCGGCGTCCAGCAGAACGTGAAGACACGCGCGGTCCCGGCGATCGCACAGGACCGGGTGCTTTATGCCGGTATGGCGGTTGCGGTGATCGTGGCCGAGACGCGGCAAATCGCGCGCGACGCGGCGGAACTCATCGAGATCAACTACGAAGACCTGCCGGTCGTGATCGACGCACGTACCGCCACGGCTCCGGGTGCCCCGGCGCTTTGGGACGACGCGCCGGGCAACATCGGCTTCGTGATCGACTTCGGCGACGCGGGCGCGACGCAGGCAGCGCTGGATAAATCCGCCCATGTCACGCGGCTCTGCCTGCATAACAACCGGGTTTCGGCCAATGCGCTGGAACCACGAGCCACGGTCTGCCGCTATGATCGTCGCGACGGTCGGCTGACAATACACACCTCGACCCAGGTTCCGCACACGATCCGAACCGAGATCGCCGGGGCGCTCGGCATTCCACAGACCCAAGTCAGGGTTCAGGCTGGGGATGTGGGCGGCGGCTTCGGGATGAAGGGCTGCGTCTATGCAGAGGACATCCTGACCGCATGGGCCGCGCACCGGCTAAGGCGGGACGTGCGCTGGCAGGCCGACCGCTCGGAATCGCTGCTGGCCGATTATCACGGGCGCGATCAGGTTCTGGAGGCGGAACTGGGCCTTGATGCCGACGGCAAGATCACCGCGCTGCGGATCCATTGCGACTTCAACACCGGCGCCTTCCTTGCCCCGGGCGCAGGCGTGCCACCGCTGTTCGCCGCGGCGCTGGCGACCGGCTGTTACCGGGTGCCCGTGGCGAACGTCGTCGCGCGGGCGGTCTACACCAATACCTCGCCCACACAGCCCTATCGCGGCGCGGGGCGGCCCGAAGCCTCGTACCTCATCGAACGCCTGATGGACAAAGCCGCGCGCGAGACCGGGCGCGACCGCATCGACTTGCGCCGCGCAAACATGCTCAGCGTCGGGGACATGCCCTACAAGACGCCACTGGTCTACACGATCGACACCGGTGACTATGCCAAGATCCTCGACAAGGCTCTGGAGATGATCGGCTGGGACGATATCGAGGCCCGCAAGGCCGAGGCGAAGACCCGCGGCAAGCTGCTGGGCTATGGCATCGCGCTCCACATGGAAAACGCGGGCCTCGGCAACGAAAGCGTCGAAGTGCGCTTCGATCCGGGCGGCAGCGTCACCGCGCTGGTGGGCACGTTCAGCCACGGACAGGGGCACGAGACGGTCTATGCGCAGATGCTCTCGGACTGGCTCGGCGTCCCGTTTGACCGGATCCGGGTGGTCCAGGGCGATACCGATGCGGTCAGCTTCGGACGCGGCACGGTGGCCTCGCGGTCGATGATCAACGGGGGTGGATCGCTCAAGATCGCCTCCGACCAGGTGATCGAGAAGGCCCGCATGATCGCGGCCCACCTGATGGAAGTGGCGCCCGATGACGTGGTCTTCGAGGCCGGGGAACTCAGCGTCGCGGGCACCGACAGGAAAATGCGCATCGAACAGGTCGCAGCACTGTCGTTCAAGCCGATCCTGCCCGAGGAACTGGGCATCGGCCTGTCGGGCCAGGGTAATTTCAAGCTCGAGGGCTTCACCTTCCCCAACGGCTGCCAGATCGCCGAGGTCGAGGTGGACCCCGAAACCGGCGCGGTGGAGATCGTTCGGATGGTCTCGGCCGATGACGTGGGCACGGTGATCAACCCGATGCTGCTGGACGGCCAGATGGTGGGTGGCATCGCCCAAGGGATCGGACAGGCCCTGATGGAAGACCTGGTCTACGACGAGACCGGCCAGCTTCTGACCGGCAGCTTCATGGATTACGCCATGCCGCGCGCCGCCGACATGCCGCCGATCCGAGTTGAGACGGTCGAGGTCGATCTGCCCGGCAACCCGGTCAAGGTAAAGGGTGCGGGCGAGGCCGGAACCGTGGGCGCGACCCCAGCGGTCATCTCGGCGGTTCTCGACGCGCTGGCGCCATTGGGGGTCGAGGATATCGCGTTGCCCGCCACTCCGCAGCGGGTCTGGGCAGCGATCCAGGCCGCGCGCGCCTCCTGAGACAGCAAGAGGGACCGGCATGCACATCCTGATCACTGGGGCTGCCACTGGCATCGGCGCGGCCACCGCCAAGGCTTTGCGCGCCAAGGGTGCAAGGATTACCGCGATCGACATCGTCGAACCGGGGAAACATGCGGATGAGTGGATCGAGGCGGACCTGACCGATCCCGAGGCCATCGCCGGGCTTACCCTGCCCGGCCCTATCGACGCGCTGGTCAATTCCGCCGGATTACCCCCGCGCCCAGGGCTGGAGCCGAAGATCCTGGCCCTGAATTTCCTCGGGCTGCGCACGCTGACCGAGAAGGCCCTGCCCGGCATCGCAAAGGGCGGCGCCATCGTCAGCATCTCCTCCAAGGCCGGGGCACGCTGGCGCGAAAACCTCGACCAGGTGAAACGCTTCATGGCGCTGGAGCATCCCGATCAGCTGCCGGACTTCATAGTGGCCGAGGGCATCGCCCCGGTACGCGCCTATGACCTCTCGAAAGAGGCGGTGATCGTCTGGACCAAGGCGCAGACCGCACGGCTACAGGGGATGGACCTGCGCGCCAACACCGTCAGCCCCGCTGCGGTCGAGACCGGTATCCTTGAGGATTTCGTCACAGCCTTTGGCGATCGCGCCACCAAGGGCGTCGCCCTGATGGGCCGCCCCGGCACGGCGGACGAAGTCGGACAGGTCGCCGCCTTCCTCGCCAGCCCGGAAAGCGGTTGGCTCAAGGGACAGGACATCGCCGTCGACGGCGGACTTGCCGCGCGGATGGAGTGCGAAGCACTGAGGTTTTGACCTCAGGTCCACACCGGCTTTCCGGTTCTTAAGCATATTCCGATCTCCATGAGGCAACCCGGCACCAAGGCCGGGACCGCAGGGAATGGAGCATCATGGCTGGCAGCGCGCTCATCACCGGCATTACGGACCTGGCGTTCCCACCTGGCCGAATTCTTGCTTGAACAGACTCTCGAAGTGCACGGACTCACGTGACGGCTGCTACCTTGATTTGAGAGCTATTCGAAGCGACACTCGCTTTGGTCGACATATTGATGGAACTGGCCACCTGCAGCCGCGTGCGTAGGTGCCTGCAAGACGAAAACAGGAGTTTGGTTTGATTCAGGCATTTCAGAAACGCGGGTCTCCAGCGCAGATCAGATGAGACAGCGCGCCAAGGCAATTCTCCGGCGTGCCCGCGCACTCGCCCCTTTTCGGGATCCCGAAGACAACGGCAATGTCCTGATCCTGGGCTCCGGGCGATCCGGGACGACCTGGCTCGCGGAACAGGTAGCGCTCAACTCCGATGGTCGCATCATTTTCGAACCGCTGCATCCCCAGGTTGCCGGGAAGCCCTCATGGGCGGGCAGCCAGTCCTATGTTCCACCGACGGACCCCTGCCCCACAGCGCGCGCATTTTTCGATCCGATCCTGGATGGGCGGTTCCGATCCGTCTGGACCGATCGCTACAATCACCGTTTCATCTATCAACACCGGGTCATCAAGATGATCCGCGGCAACCTCATGCTCGGCTGGTTCGCCGCGACCTACCCAGATGCCAGGATCGCGCTGGTATTGAGGCGCCCGTTCGACGTCGCCATGTCCCAGATTCGGTGCGGCTGGCCGTCGAGCATCGATCATTTACTCGACCAGCCGAAACTGCTCGAGGACTACGGCGATTGCCTGCCCGAGGCTATCTCCCGGGCCCGAAGCCCCTTCGAGTTGAACATCGTCCAATGGTGCATCGAAAACGGGCTGGCCCTGCGACAGTTTGAAAAGGCCTCCGAAGCAAACACTAACTTGGCGGTCTACGAGTACGAGGAACTGAAACAGGACCCAGACCTGTTCCGGTCGTTCCTCGCCTTCTGCGGCGCCAAGAGCGACGCCCACGCCCTGCGACACCTGCGCAAACCCTCACGCGCGGCGAACCTGAGCAACGCGGAAGGCAGGAACGTAGACACCCCCTACGAGCCATCCGACGGCGAACGGGCCTACGCCCGGCAAATCCTGACCGAGTTCGGCCTCGAACGATTTGCACCTCGCTGACGGCTTTCGCCGAATGGGTCCGGCTCCGTTAAAACGTTGGCGAGACAAGTTTCTTGTGGAGCAGGGCCTTGTTGCACAAATCGGGGCCTGACCACAGTTTCCCTTTCCCCGGACGGATTTATCCTACGGCCTCAGTGATAGGTATGCCAAGCGCGGTGTAGCCGTTCAGTACGGCGATGCGGACCTGCAGCTCGGCGACCTGGCGATGGAAGTCGTGGGCCCCATGAGGGATCGGCCGAGCAGCTTGATGCAGTTCATCTTTGCCTCGACACGGCTCCGACGGTGGTATCCGCTCCATCGTCGCCACAACGCCTTGCCCAGATACCGGGTCGCACGCACCGCCTCGTTTCGGGCGATGGCGCCGGTGCTTTTGGGCCTCCAGGGCTTGGCGTTTTTGCGGGGTGGGATGACGGCATGTGCGCCACGTGCGGCAATGCCAAACAGTACCTTCATCGTCAGGCAGGTCTGGATCGCGGCATCGCTGAAGCTTGGCTGGCGGCCACGCCTGCCGGCCGGAGGTGGTCGCCATTGCATCTCGGGATCAAACCAGATCATCAGCGAACCGCGTCGCTTCAACGCTTCATTGTAAGCCGACCAGTTCGTGGTCTTGTACTTCGTAGGGGCCCAACTGCTCATGCCTTCCAGCTATCATGCTGGATTCATGCAGTGAATCCCCAAACCGATTTGTGCAACAAGGCCGGTCACATGCCCCGTTGTCCGGAGCCGCATTGCCATGGCCATTCACAAGCTCTCTTTCAGGTACGAATCTCGCGCTCCCAGAATGTGACGGAGAATGGCCTCTGCATATCCGCTTCGATCTGTTCGCGATCCGGCTTTCAGGATCTGGCGGTGCTGGTCCGCAGAGCGGCGTAGGCCATCGAGCGACCGGAATGCGAATGAACGGATCAGGTTGGTCCGCTCATTGTAGAGATTGAGCGCCTCTTCCAGAACGCTGTTTCCGCAGGCGTGGTTGAGCACGGTGTGGAATCGCTCGTTTTGCAGAAACACCTCTTGCAGATCGCCATTCTCGATTGCGGCCTCATGAGCCGCTTGTATGTGGCTCAGTTCCTCCAGAACCTCGACCGCCAGTGGAAGCGGCGTGCTCTCAGCCGCGGCGCGGTGCAGCAGTTCGCGCATGTAGTAGAGCTCTTCGATTTCTTTTGGTGTCAGATCGCGCACCATGGCACCTCGGTTGGCTCTCCGCTCTACCAACCCCTTGTTTTCCAGTGCTTCGAACGCTGCGCGAACCACATGGCGACGGGTGTCCAGCCGGTCCATGATTTCCTGCTCGACCAATCGCTCGCGCGGCTTTAGGCGGCCGAACACGATATCCTGCTGAAGCGCGGACGTCACCCGTTCACGTTCGATTTCTGCCTTCATCGACGACCTCCTTTTTCAGGTTGATACCGCTGTCGCAGGGGGGAGGTCAAACCGGTATTAAAAAATTTATTGACAACATTATTGATAATAAGGATGCTTCCCGCATCTCGCCTGCCCATGAGGCGTGGCACGGCACAATCTGGAGGAGACCCCACATGAAGAGATTTGGTTTTGCCGCAATCGCGGCCGCGATGCTGGCTGCAAGCGGCGTGATGGCGCAGGATGCGGACTATGTGCTGAACACGGCCTCGACCGGCGGCACCTACCACCCGGTCGGAACGGCCATTTCCACGCTGAGCAAGGTCAGGCTGCTGCCCAAGGAGAAATTCTCGCTGACGGCTGTGAACTCGGCCGGATCCGGCGCGAACGTCCAGGCACTGGGCGCAGGCACGGCTGACTTCGCGATCCTGCAGGGGCTTTATGGCTCATACGCTGCAACAGGGACCGGCCCGATCACCGAACCGCAGGAAAACATTCGCTCGGTCACGATGCTGTGGTTCAATGTCGAGCAATTCGTGGTGCCGACCGACAAGGCCGCGACCGGAACGGTCGAGGATCTGGTCGGGTTGAAGGGCATGGCGGCCGGCATGGGGGCCCAGAACTCGGGCACCATCGGGTCGAACGGCGTGCTTTTGTCGGGGCTCGGCATCGACATCGAGGCCGATTATGATCTGGTCTACGCAGGATACGGTCCGACCGCTGATGCAATGGCCAATGGTCAGGTCTTTGCTGCGGGCGTTCCGTCCGGCCCGCCGACCGGTGCGCTGACCCAGCTTATGGCCGCAAACCAGGGCAAGTTCACCATTTTGGACGTAACCGACGAACAACGCGTTGCGATGGATGGTGGCCGCAACCTGTGGGTGCCGTACACAATTGCCGCCGGCACCTATCCGGGACAGGACAAGGACATCAACACGATTGCTCAGCCCAACTTCCTGGCGGTGAACGCCGACGTGGATGAAGAGCACGTCTATCAGCTGACCAGGACCATGTTCGAGAACCTGGCCTTCCTGCAGGCGATCCATCCCGCCACCAAGGCGATGTCCCTTGAAAAGGCCATGGGCGGACTGCCGGTCAAACTGCACCCCGGCGCACAGCGCTACTATGAGGAAATGGGGCTGACTATCCCCGACCACCTCAAGAACTGAACCTGACACGAGCGGCGCAAACCCCTGCGCCGCCTTTTTCCAAGCCGGGAAGGCAACATGATGGCCAACAGCACTGACATTTCCGCGACCTACAGCCGCGACGCTGCGTTTGACCTTTCCGGCAAGGAGGCCCGCTCGTTCATCCTGATCGCGCTGGCGGTTGCCTTCGGCCTGTGGCACGTGGCCACCAATGTCTATCTGACCGAACCCGGGCGCTGGCAGAACGCCATCCATTTTGCCGGCTTTGCCTTCCTTGCATCCCTGATCCACAGCCCCTTTGGTTCCCGCGCGAATACACGTGCCGCGTGGGTCTTTGACCTTGCCTACGGAACAGTTGTCGCGGCCTGCGCGCTTTGGGTCGCGGGCGCCGAGAACGCGCTTTACGAACGCTCCTTGTCTGTGACCGGACAAGCCTGGCAGTTGAACGCAATAGACTGGACCGCCGGCTTCATCCTGATTTTTTCCTGCATGGACCTGTCGCGCCGGGTCGCGGGCTGGGTCATTCCGATTCTTTGCGTTTTGGCGCTCAGCTATATCCTGTTCCTTGGCAGCTACCTGCCGGGCGTCTTTCGCGCCGCCAGCCTGCCGTTGAATGACGTGATGTTCCGAACGCTTTACAATGACGAAGGCGTGTTCGGCATTCTGGCCAGCATCTCGTCGGTCAACATTACGCTGTTCATGATCTTCGGCGGGTTTCTGGTGGTGTCGGGCGCAAGCGATTTTGTGATCGAATTGTCCAAGGTCGTTGCAGGTCGCATCAAGGGCGGCGCGGCCTTCGTTGCGGTGCTGTCATCGGCCCTGACCGGGACAATTTCGGGTTCGGCCATCGCCAACACCGCATCGACCGGCGTCATCACCATCCCGCTGATAAAAGCCAACGGCTTCCGCCCGCAATTTGCGGCAGGCGTCGAGGCTGCGGCCTCGACCGGGGGGCAGTTGATGCCCCCGATCATGGGCGCGGGCGCCTTTGTCATGGCCAGCTATACGGGCATCCCCTATTCGATGATCGTTGCGGTTTCGGTGGTGCCCGCGATGCTCTATTTCATGTCGGTCGCTTTCATCGTCCGGATCGAGGCGGTCAAGTACGATGCAGGCGCCGAGATCGACATGACCGTGGATCGTGGCAAGCTGCTATCGGGGGCGCTGGTTTTTGTCATTCCTCTGGCGGTGATGATCTGGATGCTGATGTCCGGCGTGACGCCTGCCTATGCCGCCTGTTGGGCCATCGTGGCGCTGATCGGCACGTCATGGGCCACGACCGTTCTGGCGGCAATATTGCCCAATGGCATGCTCAAACCCGTCCATATGGGGCCGGTGAAGATCGCGGATGCGCTCAGTTCCGGCATCCGGTCGTCGATCATGACGGCCATTCTGCTTGTCACCATCGGGATCATGAACAACGCCATCGTCACATCTGGCGTTGGCAACAGCTTTTCACTGATGATCGCGCAATGGTCGCAAGGTTCAATGGTGCTGGCCATCGTGTTGATCGGGCTGGTGTCACTGGTGCTGGGCATGGGGTTGCCAGTGACAGCGGCCTATATCATCCTTGCCATCCTGACGGCCCCTGCATTGGCCGGGATCATGTCGGATACGTTGATCGTCGATCAGCTGGTGGCCGGCATCGCCGACCCCGGAAAATCCGCGTTGTTCTTCCTTGTCGATCACCCCAACGTGGCCAGGATCGCCGAGGGCATGACCCGCGCCGAGGCCTGGGACCTTGTTGCGGCCATCCCGTTCGAGGTCGCCGTGTCGATCCGCCCGGTTCTGGTCGATCCGGCACTGGCGACAACCTTCCTGCTGACCGCGCATCTGATCATCTTCTGGCTGAGCCAGGACAGCAACGTCACCCCGCCGGTCTGCCTTGCCGCCTTCACCGCCGCAGGCATCGCCGGATCGCGCCCCATGGCCACTGGGTTCGAAAGCTGGAAGATCGCCAAGGGCCTGTACATCGTGCCGTTGATGTTCGCCTACACGCCGCTGATTTCCGGCGAATTCATGGACGTGATCCAGATCGGGTTCTTCGGGCTTTTCGGCATCTACGCGACCAATGTGCTGATCCAGCGCTATAGCGAGGGACCGCTGGGCATCATCGAATATTTTGCCATTGTCGCAGGCGCGGCGCTGGCTTTCTGGCCGCTGAACCTTTTGGCGAATTGCGCGGGCGCGGTGCTGGTTGTGTTCGTCCTGTACAGGACGCGCGGCAAGGCTGCCCGTTCCCCGGCCGCAAACTCGCACATGGAGGCATGACATGGCTGACACGGCAGACATCCTAATCATCGGTGGTGGCATCATCGGGGTTGCCACCGCGCTGGAACTGCAGGGGCGCGATCCGTCGCTTCGGATCACCCTAATGGAAAAGGAACCGGCCCCCGCGACCCACCAGTCGGGCCACAACTCGGGTGTCATCCATGCCGGCGTATATTATGCGCCCGGCTCCATGAAGGCACGGTTCTGCCGCGAAGGCGTCCAGGCGACCCGCGATTTCTGCGCCGAACATGGGGTTCCGATCGAGCAGCCCGGAAAACTGATCGTCGCCACCAGCGAGATCGAAGTTGAACGGATGCAGGCGCTCGGAGCCCGCGCACGCCAGAATGGCATCGAGATCGAGGACGTCGATCAGGCCGCATTGCGCGACATGGAACCCCACATCAACGGTTTGGCCGCGCTATATGCGCCCGCCACCGGGATCACCGATTTCAAGCGCATAACGCAAGTGATGGCCGAGATATTCGTCTCTCGTGGCGGGGATATCCGTTTCGGAGCAGCTGTCTTGTCCGGGTCCGAAGTGGAAACCCATGTCTCGGTACGGACCACCAAGGGCCAGTTTCAGGCCGGGCAGGTCATCACCTGCGCAGGCCTGCATTCCGACCGGGTGATCCGCGCCTTCGGGCAAAAGCCCGGCTACCGCGTCATCCCGTTCCGGGGTGAATTCTTTCGCCTGCTCAACCAGCCCGAAGACCTTGTGCGCCACCTGATCTACCCCGTGCCAGACCCAGAGCGCCCTTTCCTGGGTGTCCACCTGACGCGCAAGATCGCGGGCGGGTTCACGGTAGGTCCGAACGCGGTGTTGGCGTTCCGCCGCGAAGGCTACAGGCTGCTCGACATCTCGGTGCCCGACATGTTGGACACGTTCGGCTTTCTCGGCTTCTGGCGGATGCTGACGCAGAACGCTGGATCCGCTATGTCCGAATTGCAGGCCTCCGCGTCAAAGCGGGCCTACCTCAAGCGCGTTCATCGCTACTGTTCCGGGATTCGACTGGCCGATCTGGCCCCCTATCCAGCCGGTGTCCGTGCGCAGGCCGTCGCGCCCGATGGCAAGATCATCGACGACTTCTTGTTCGTCCAGACCGTCCGTTGCCTGCATGTCGGAAACGCCCCCTCGCCGGCGGCGACTTCCGCAATACCCATCGCCAGATACATCGTCGAACAAGTTGCCTCGGCGGAGCGCATTGCCCAACCTATGCCAGGTGCAAAACCGGAAAGGCATCAACCCATTCCACTTTCCATCGGTCGGGAAGCTGCTCACAGGGAGGTTCGTTAGGACCGCGAAGCGCCGAAACCCGCCGTCGGCGCAAGCGCGGCGAATTGCAGCTTCGTCCCGCATTTCGGACATTGAGGCTTCTCGCAGCGAAGGTCCGCATCCCGCCCAGACCGCCATGCGAACTAGCCGATTGGAGCCCCACCAGGGACACGCACCCACCAGACCGCCACACGGAAAATACCTGCAAATACTTGTTCTAATTGGTAAATCTGGTGCCCCCAGAGAGACTCGAACTCCCGACCCTCTGATTACAAACCCGCTCCCGGCCATTTTCACCATTTTCGCCAATCTGCGCTGACCCGACAAAAATGAAGCAGAGTCAAAGGTTTATCTTGATCCCTTCTACGCTCATCGGTCATCGATGACTCCAGTTTTCGCTGTCTGGTGCTGCCGTGGAGCTTCCACGGAAGCACCCCTGGAGGGAGGCCAACATGCCGAAATTGACCAAGCGATTTGTCGATCAACTGACCGTGGGCGAAAAGGACCGGATCGTTTTCGACAGTGATGTTCCAGGCTTTGGCATCCGCGTCATGCCATCGGGCCGGAAGAGTTACGTCATCCAGTACCGGGCCGGGGGCCGAACGCGGCGCATGGTGATCGGGTCGCACAACGTCCTGACTGCCGAGGAAGCCCGGAGCGAAGCGAGAACACGCCTTGCAGCCGTTGCAAAGGGTGCCGACCCCGCAGAGGCCAAGGCACTTGAGCGGCGCGCTCCGACGATCTCAGACCTTTGCGAGCGCTTCCTGGAAGAGCATGTGAAGGTCCATTGCAAACCGCGCACCTATGAGACCTACGAAATCACCGTGCGCCTGCACATTCGCCCCCGCCTTGGCAGCTTCAAAATCGCAGACGTGCGCCGGAAAGACGTGGCCGAGCTCCACCACGCCCTTCGCGATACCCCCTACCAAGCAAACCGCGTTGTCGCCACGCTCCACAAGGCTTTCAACCTGGCCGAACTCTGGGGGCTTCGAGACGAAGGCACGAACCCGTGCCGCCTGGTGCCGAAGTTCAAGGAAAAGCCCAAGGAACGGTTCCTCTCGTTCGCAGAACTGGAACGCCTCGGGGAAACTTTTGGAGACGCCCTCGAAACCGGCAGCGAAAGCCCCTTCACGATTGCCGCCTATCAACTTCTGTTGCTGACCGGTTGCCGCCTACGCGAAATCCAAACGCTGCGCTGGGAGTACGTGACCGCCTTCCACCTGGAACTCCCAGACAGCAAGACCGGCGCGAGACGCATTCCGCTCTCCGGGGATGCACGGGCCGTGCTGGACTCCCTGCCCCGCGCACCGGGCAATCCCTACGTGATCGAGGGCAAGCTGCCCAACAGCCACGTTACGGATTTGCAAAACCCCTGGCAGCGCCTGCGGAAGGCTGCCGGTCTCGAAGACGTTCGGATACACGATCTGCGGCACACCTACGCCTCGATGGCAGTCATGAACGGAATCGACCTGCTCACGGTCGGGAAAATCCTCGGGCATTCGAATTATCAAACGACCCAGCGCTACGCGCACCTTGCCGACGAAGCCGTACAGCGCGCTGCGGGCGCGGTGGCAAGCAAGATGGCCAACGCCCTTCGCCGCCCCGCCAAGCCGCCTGTGGCGCTCAAACTGGTGCGCTA
Source organism: Paracoccaceae bacterium (assembly GCA_014762635.1). Classification (GTDB taxonomy): domain Bacteria; phylum Pseudomonadota; class Alphaproteobacteria; order Rhodobacterales; family Rhodobacteraceae; genus JABURR01. The sequence continues at coordinate 109,919 of JABURR010000061.1, read as the reverse complement.
GGATCCTAACGTTAATGTTAGGCGGATGTTCTGCCGCCGGTAGCCTAGCGTAGCGTAGGGAATGGCGGGACCCGCAACCGCTCCGGTAGGGTACGGTAGAGTAACGTTACCTAGGTTCGCTACGTACGTAGAGACACGTCACTATAGAGACACGGGGCGCGCAGTCGTCCTGCCCCGCGTGTAGTGACACTATACGCGGGGCATATGGCCCGGCCCGGCCGCGCCAGGCCGAAGCCAGGGTGAAGTTCTGCCCGGCCGGGCCGGGCGCGGCCGGGTCGCTTTGCAATCGCGCCGTAATGGGTTTGAGTGTCCGTAACGCGCACGCAGACAATTTCCGGACCCGCCGATGAGTTTTGACCTTCGCCTTCGCTACCACTTGCTTCATGCCTTCGATGAAACCGGCCGCGCGATGTTCGGGCCTGAATGGACCGGCTCAGAGGCTTGGGCAAGGGAGCGCGCCGATGCGGACATGGTCCGGGCGCAACGTCGCAGCATCATCGACCAACTAAATTCGCTCAGAATACGCATCGAGGATTTAGAACGGGTCGAGGTGGACGAAACAGATTCTGAAATGCGTCGCGAACGCGGAGACCAATTCAGGCATATGTACGATGAGCGCGAGCGCCTCAAACGAAGCCTGCATGACCTGCCAGTGTTAGACGACTCTTTCATTCGTGACTCGGACATGTTCAAGCGACGCTGCGCCGTCGAGGATGAACTCCGCGAAGCCTTTCGATCCGGCGATCTTATGTTGCTTCAAGGTTGCTCAACCGTTGTGGAATGGGACCGCTGGGCAAACAGTACCGACTTCCAGGTCAACTACGCCCTATCCATGATCCGGTCGTCGAATAGTCTGCAGATCGCCGCGCGGAGAGGCCCAGGTTTCGTAAGAAGGGTCGAGTTCGACACCTGGATCAAGAGGTTCGGAATCATGCCGGACGGATCGGGCAGCCTTGAGTCCGACGCTCAGGCGAGGAACTGGCTTCGGGCCGAAGTCGCGAAAACGAATGGCAAGAAACGGATGAAAAAATCCGAGTATTACCTCGAGGCGAAAAGGGAGATTCCCGACCTCGGGCGTCGCGCCTTCGAACGAGCCTGGGCGAACGAAGCTCCCGGACACTGGTCCAAATCCGGCCCGATCAAGAAATAGTTCGTCGCACCGGGTGCATTGAATTCTGGGCGCTCGCGTCGTCATAAGATAAATCCATGTTTTTACTTAATTAAGTTCGTCTCACCAAGTGTGACGAACTTAATTATTCATGCCGTCTAACTTCAGAGACTCCGCCCGCCTACTCTCAGTTCATCGCAACAACGATGACCGTAGAAAGGCGAAAGACAGGTATGAACAATCGAGCAAAAGACACCTTCGAAAATGGCGACTTGGATCGCCTGATGGATGAACGCGAAGCAGCGAACCTGCTGTGCTATTCGGTCCGCGCGCTTCAGAACTGGAGGCACCGGGGCGGTGGGCCGCGCTTCGTGAAGGTCTCGGGGCGATCCGTCCGCTACCGGCGCCGCGATCTGCTTGCCTGGATCGAAGAGCACACCATCGCGAACACTTCGCAGTACGGCTCCTGACGAAGGCAGCAGGATCGCCCCATGTCCTTCGAAAAGGTCCCTATTCGCTATCGGCACGAACTGCGCTCCGGTCGGGATTTCGCGGCCAGAAAAACGCAGTGGTATTCCCAGATAGCCCAAGATCGCAAGCTACCACCATCCGCGTTGTTGGTGGCAATGGCCCTTCCCCGCTGGCTCAATGCCAAGACCGAGGAAGCCTTCCCAGCCCAGGCAACTGTGGCGGACTTTTTGGGTCTAACCACGCGCGCCGTACACAACGGCTTCCAGGCGCTTGTGCGCAGGGGGCATCTATCCAAGAAGCCAGGGAAAAGAGGCTATCACGGCACGAACATCTACAAGATGGAAGTAGAAGAATTCGAGATAGTGAACGGCGGTTCGTCATCTCCCGAAGCCCCTTCCGAGATGACGAACGGGCGCTCAGGTCCGACACGAACGGGCGTTCCAAAAGACGACGAACGCGCGTTCGGACAAACAATAGAAGAAACAAATAAAAGAACAAACGGCGCGGAAGCCCCAGGGGCTGCGGGGGACGGCGACGCAGGCGAAGATGCTGAGAAACGGGTGCGCGTGACGGGTGAGGGCGCGCGAAACATCTTGCAGGAGATCTATGGCCCGAACGCAATGAACGAGAGTGGGCATATCCGAAGGTAGGCGGCCTAGGCGAAGCCTTGGTCCGGCTCGCGTGACAGTATCGGCCCAAGCCGCCCTGCCTCAGGCTTGCACCATACGTCCCCTTCGCGCCTCCGAGTCCGACTTACCAGCCATAACAACATTGCCCTACAACCGACGTTACCGTTGGATTGATGACAGATTGATGAACCTAGACACTCGTCAGCCTCGGAAGCTCCATCTAACTGTCTGTCTCTGTCTTGCGACGAACATGCCGTGCATCTCGCGATTTAGATGGCCGGAAACCTTCCGAAGCTCCTACGTTGTGAGCGATCCGCCCTGCGCAGCGCGAACGGTTGGCGATGAACTCTGGATCGGCTTGAACCAACTTTTCTCAATGGCTGCGAGGCACCCATCATCCACTACTGATCACGGAGCGCGGCATCATGTGTGCGCAATCCGGCGACGCAACTTTAGATACCTGACAACAGACTCGGTTTCTCGTATAACGCAATTATATGCAAAACCAGATTGGCCGGGTACCAGCTCACATGAAAATTGATCGTATCGAAGCCAGAAATTTCCGTCGCCTTGAAAAGGTATCGGCAGGAATTGACGAACGAGAAACCGTCTTCGTTGGGCCTAACAACAGCGGCAAGACCTCAGCAACTTCAATCTTCAGATGCTTCCTTGGGCAGCGCAAGTTCAGAATTTATGACTTTTCGGTTTCTAGAATCGCTGACTTCGACGCATTTGGAATGGATCAAGACGCACAAGATCTACCATCTATAGAGCTGGACATATGGTTCAAAGTTGACCCTGACTCAATCGAGTTCGGAAGAGCGTTCACAATGCTCCCGAACCTATCCGACGACTTTGAGCGGCTGGGCGTGCGACTGCGCTACGCGACATCTGATCCGGCCAAGCTTCGCGAAGCATATCTTGCTGCCCACCCACAAGAAAGCGGCGACCTCCCAGGAACGCCGCTCTCCATATTTCTCGCAAACGATAGTGAACTCAACAGACATTTCGAAATCACGTATGCCTCGCTCGAGGAGACTAATGCAGGTGTCGCGGCAACGGCGCTGGAAAAGGACGAGGGCCGCAACCTCCTTCAAAACCTTGTCCGAATTGACTTCGTGGATGCGCAGCGAAACATCGACGATGAAGAAGGGCACCGAAGCAATAAGCTATCGAGCGCGTTCGCCGGTTTTTACCAGAAGAACCTTGAGCAACCCGAGGTGGCGGAAGAGGCTCACAAGGTCATCGAAGCAAACAATCAGCAGCTCAATGAGCACTACGCCGGCCAGTTCGCGGGGATCATGAATGTTATCAGAGGGATCGGCATCCCTTCAGTGAACGATCGCGAGTTAAAGATTGTCTCCACACTCAATCCCGAGGCAGCTCTGCGTGGCAACACCGACCTGCTCTATGTTGATAATGATCGCGGGCACGAGCTGCCCGAGCTGTATAATGGCCTCGGGTTCAAGAACCTCATCTACATGGCGATCCAAGCGAAGCACTATCACTCTCAATGGGTCCGCACCGCACAAAACCGGCCACTCTGCCAGATCATTTTCATCGAGGAGCCTGAGGTGCATCTTCACGCTCAGGTGCAGCAGACGTTTATCACCAACATCTGGGACGTGATCCGGCAGTCGGCTGATGCAGAAGATGCTGGAGACTGCATCCCGCAGCTCATCGTCACTACCCATTCGTCGCATATTTTGGATGCTACTGAGTTCCGCAAAGTACGCTACTTCAGACGTTGTCTGCTTGAAGGCGAAGAGCCAGGTCCCGGCCGAATTCTCAATGCCACGGAAATTCACAGTCTAAGAGATTTCCAACCAACTGCCGTTGATGTGGAAGATCAGCAGGCAACCCAGGAAGAAGCACTAGCTTTTCTCAAACGTTATCTTCGCTTGACCCATTGCGATTTGTTTTTTGCCGACGCGGCGGTGTTGGTTGAAGGATCGGTGGAAAAGCTGCTGATGTCGACGATGATCGAACGAGCCGCCAAACGCCTCCGAGCTTCATATCTCACCGTGCTGGAAGTTGGTGGTGCCTACGCGCACCGATTTGATGAGCTACTTACATTCCTGAAAATCCCGCACCTCGTCATAACCGATCTCGATTCAGTTGAGCCCGATGGCAGGCATCCAGTATGTCGGGCAGATACTGAGGGGGCGCTTACCTCCAACGCGTCGCTGAAGAACCTCTTAAAAGTGAACTCGGTTGCTCAATTGATTGCGCTTACGCCCGCACAAAAGCACAACGCGGCTCAAGATCGATACATCACGTTTCAGCAAGATATTTCCGTAGAGGAAAATGGTGCCAACTCTGTGATGAGACCGCGCACCCTAGAAGAAGCCTTTGTTTATGAGAACTTCCAACTATTTAGGGACAAAAAACTCAATCTGGATCTGACGATTCCAGCCGAATTCGATGAAGCTTATAATGAGATTTACAAATACGTCAAATCGGACAGTTTCAAAAAAACTGACTTTGCTATGGACGTTCTGGCGAGCGAGGCTGACTGGAAGGTGCCAGCCTATATCGTGGAAGGACTCGAATGGCTGGAAAATCGCCTTCATCCTCAGACTTCAGCCGGGCAAGCTTGACTATGACTACTCGAGTACAAACCGCTGCGGATCAAGCTGTTCAAGATTGCCTTGAGAGGCACCGTAGTTTCGCGCTGATCGCAGGTGCGGGCTCTGGAAAGACAACCTCGCTTGTCGATGCACTTTTGGCCATTCGAAAAACGCATGGCGCGGCGCTACGGCAGAACGGCCAGCGCATCGCGTGTATCACATTCACCAATCGAGCTGTCGATGTCATTAAGCGGCGGCTCGGGTTTGATGAACTTTATCAGGTATCGACGCTACACAGCTTTTTGTGGGCCGAGATCAGCCGCTTTCAGCGCGACATTCGAGATGCCCTACAAAATGATCGCTTGCCCGCCTTGATTGCAAAGGCTGCCGAGGCTGATACCGGCAAGGAGACCAAAGCGGCCCGCAAAGCACGAGAGAAGGTGACTAAGCTAAAGAACGAGTTGGCCAAGCTACCCGACGTTACCCTGTTCTCATATGATGACGTCGCATATAGCGACTATTTGAACGGCAAACTAAGCCACGACGACATCATCGAGACCGCCGGTTACCTTTTCCGCGAGCGTCAGAATTTTCGCCGGCTCATTGGGATGCGCTACCCGTTCATCTTTGTTGATGAAGCGCAGGACACTTTTTCGCCTATTGTCGAAGGGTTGAATCAAACTTGTGCTTCGCCAAGCTTACCGTTGGTAGGATACTTCGGTGACCCTTGGCAGCAGATCTATGAGGGGAGGGCTGGCGATTTCGCGCCACCGGAAGGTGGAACTTCAATCACCAAAATCGAAAACTTTCGCTGCTCGCCCGAAGTGATTCAATTCCTGAACGCCTTTCGAACCGACGTGCAGCAGGTAGCCGCTGGCTCCAATGCAAGAATCCACGGTAGCGTGGAAATACGTCTTGTTCAGGCGGAAGACCCTCAGGGGCCCCGCAAGCGATATACGGAAGAGCAACTCGACCGTGCGCTTGCAGCAATGGATCAGGCGGTCGATGCGTGGGATTGGGCCAATAAGGACGATGTTATTCGGCTCTTTCTTGTCCGCCAGATGATCGCAAGACGGTTGAAATTTTCCAACCTGCAACAGCTTTTCACCGGCACGTATGCGTCCCAACGTGCCCAGGATGACTATGAATCTGGAGAGCATCATCTTCTAAAGCCATTTCTCAACGTCATCTGTCCGCTCATCGAGGCATCGGCCCAAGGAAAGAGCCGAAAAGTCATCGACATCTTGCGAACCAACAGCCCAGCCTACGATCCGCACGGCCCGAACGCGAACCGAAAGCTCAAGGAAATGGTGGACCAATCCAAGGCCCAACTTGAGGAGCTGGTTAAGATTTGGGAGAAAGCAACCATAAAGGACGTACTGGTCTACTGCCACCATAACGGGTTGATCCGACCATCTGATCGTCTTGCAGATCAGCTTGCAAGACCTCCTCGTGTCGAAGAATACGACGACGAAGCAAACAGTGAGGAAAAGGGGGAGTGGTTGGCCGACGGCTTCTTTGCGATGCCTACATACGAGCTTTTCGCGTATCGTGATTTCATCCTGAAAAACACACCGTATAGCACACAGCATGGCGTGAAAGGCGAGGAATACCCCAATGTCCTCGTGGTCTTCGATGACGTTGAGGCAAATTGGAATCAATATAGTTTCTCAAAATTGCTCACGCCGGGAGTGGCAGGCAAGCCCACCGAGGGGCAGTATGAACGCGGAAGGAAGCTTGCCTATGTATGTTTCTCTCGCGCCGCGCAGCATCTCAAGATTCTCCTCTTCACCCCAAAGCCAGAAGCGACACGTGACGAGCTGCTTGGAAAGGGTTTATTCAGCGAGGATCAAATCTCCATCTCTTGAGTTGGCTGCGTTGAGAAAGGTGATAACGCGCAGCGTTGGGATGCCGGGCACGGAGACAGTGCGGCAATTAATGTTTCCGTGCGCAAGCTGATCATCGGCTTTGGCCACTTCCGGCCAAGCCAAAGTGTTGCGGAACTGCAGCGCCCAAATGGCGCTGAATTTGTGTTCTACTGCTGCCGTATTGCTTCCACGAGACACGTACCCACCAGGCCGCCACACAGAAAATTCCTGCAGGTACTTGTTTTAATTGGTAAATCTGGTGCCCCCAGAGAGACTCGAACTCCCGACCCTCTGATTACAAATCAGATGCTCTACCAGCTGAGCTATAGGGGCGCTGGGGTGCAGATACGATTTTGCAAAGGTCCGCGCAAGGGATCAGGCGCGGCCAAGGCGGTTGGCTTGGGCGAGGAAGATGACAGCCACCAATCCGACTCCGATCACCAGCAGCGCGGCGGGGGCGGCTTCGCCCAGTTTCTCGAGGCTGGCCTGTTCGTAGACCCGTGTCGCGAGCGTGTTGTAGTTGAAGGGCCGGAGCAGCAACGTCGCTGGCAGTTCCTTCACCGAGTCCACGAAGACCAGCAGCAGCGCGGTTCCGACCGAGCCTCGGATCAGGGGGACGAAGACCCGGCGCAGCGCGCCCCCTGCGGTCTCGCCCAGCGAGCGGGCGGCCATGGGCAGGCTCGGGGCGACGCGGCCCATGGCGGCATCGGTTGCGCCTTGGGCGATGGCGAAGAAGCGCACGGCATAGGCATAGACGATGGCGAAGGCCGTGCCGGTCATCAGAAGTCCGGGATCATATCCGAAGGTCGCGACGCTGGCGTCCGCGATGGCGTTGTCGGCGCTGGCCATGGGAATGAGCAGCCCGACCCCCAGCACCGCGCCAGGGGCGGCGTAGCCGATCGTCGTCACTGGCAGCAGCGCCCGGACGAAGGGGTGGCCGCGCAGGCGAACCCCGTAGACAAGGAAGAGTGCCGCCGTCACCGTGACCACGGCTGCCGCTCCACCAACGGCAAGCGTGTGCCAGAGCGCGCGCAGAAGGCCCTTTGTTACAAATCCGTCGAGGTTGTCCACCGCGTGCGAGACGATCACGCCCACCGGGAGGACAAAGCCGACAAGGAAGGGGATCGCGCAGGCCAACGTGGCGGCCCAGGCCCATGTTCCGCGTAGGTGCAGCGGCTCGACCGGACGGGTCTGGCGGGAAAGGCGATGGAAGCGCAGGTTTCGGCGCCCGGCTTTCTCGAGCCCCACCAGAAGCAGGATCAACACCAGGATCACCGAGGAGATCTGCGCCGCGCCGCCCGCGTTTCCTGCCTCGAGCCAGACCGAGAAGATGCCGGTGGTGAGCGTCTGAACGGCGAAGAAGTTCACCACGCCGAAGTCGTTTACCGTCTCCATCATCACGATGGCCGTGCCCGCCGCGATGGCGGGGCGCGCCAGCGGCAGGCCCACGCGCCAGAACCGGCCGAAATGTCCGGCGCCCAGGGCGCGGGCGACTTCATAGGTGCAGCCCGATTGCTCGCGGAACGCGGCGCGGGCCAGCAGGAAGACGTATGGGAACAACGCCGCCGCCAGCACGATCACAGCCGCGCCGCGGGATCTTATCTCGGGGAACCAATAGTCGCGCGAGGTCTGCCAGCCGAAAGCCTCGCGCAGGGCGGTCTGCACGGGGCCCGCGTATTCGAGGAAATCCACAAGCGCATAGGCGCCCACATAGGCCGGGATCGCCAACGGCAGCAGCAACAGCCACTCCAGCCAGCGCGACAGCGGAAAGCGGTACATGGTGACCAGCCAAGCTGCGCCCGTGCCGACGGCGGCGGCAAGCGAACCTACTGAAATCGCAAGGATAGCTGTGTTGGACAGATAGCGTGGAAGGGTGGTGGAAATCAGGTGCGGCCAGATATTCTCGACCGGGTGGAAGGCAATCCAGACGACCGAGAGGATCGGCAGCAGCACCAGCGCCGCGATCAGGGCCGCGCCGACCGACCATAGGTCGAGCGACAGGCGCGGCACGCGAACAAGCTGAGTCTTTTGGTCGGTCATTGCGCGTCCCCCTTAACGGTTCGCGCCCGGCCTGTCCATTCGCGCCGCGCCGGAAACCGGCTCAGTTCATGCCCAGCGCCTGCTTGTACATCTCCAGAACCGCCTCTTCCTCGGCGATTTCGTCGCGGTCGCGCTTGCGCAGGGCGATGACCTTGCGGATCACCTTGGTGTCGTAGCCACGGCCCTTGGCCTCGGCCATGACCTCTTTCTGCTGGTCCGCGATATCTTTCTTCTCGGCTTCAAGCCGTTCATAACGCTCGATAAACTGGCGCAGCTCGTCGGCGGTCACGCGGTAGCTGCTGTCGATGCTGGTGTCACTCATGTCTCTGCCTCGGATGGGTTGTCGGATGATCCCTACCCCTCTGCCGCGCGTCCCGCAAGGCCACCGGGGCTTGCCCAGCACCCGAGGCTGCGCTAGGCGCAGGGAAACGGAGGATGACGCGATGGAATGGCTGATCTGGATAGGCGCGGTGCTGTCGCTCTTGGGGCTTGCGGGCATCGTCTGGTGCATCCTGGCGGTGATGAAAGCCAAGCGCGCGGGGCTGTCGGACGAGGAAATGCGGGGCCGTTTGTCGAAGGTCCTGCCGGTCAACCTGGGCGCGCTGTTCCTCTCGGCCATCGGGCTGATGATGGTGGTCACGGGCGTGATCCTGGGCTGATTCACCCCGATAACCGCAATCGGAATTTCATCGGAATTCTATCGGACTTTCATCGGACTTCCTGCCCGAGTGCGAGCGGGAAAGCGTTCCGGCAACATCAAGCCACATCCCGATTTTCCGGTCTGGACGCCCGCGCGCGGTGAGCCTAGGCTCGCGCTCCGAAGGAGGACCCAGCATGGCAACGGGAAAGAATATCCGCACCTATTTCGAGGGCCGGTGGCATGAGGGCGACGTGCCGATCATGCGGGCGGCGGATCACGGAACCTGGCTGGGCAGCTCGGTCTTCGACGGGGCGCGGTATTTCGAAGGGGTGGCCCCCGACCTCGAGGCGCATTGCGCGCGGGTCAACCGCTCCGCCGAGGCCCTGATGATCACCCCCACCGTCACGGTCGAGGACATGGTCGAGATCGTGCGCGAGGGGCTGAAGGCCTATCCCAAGGATGTCGCCGTCTACATCCGCCCCATGTACTGGGCGCTTGAAGGCGGGCACCTGGGGGTTCTGCCGAAACAGGGCGCCACCGGATTCGCGGTCTGCCTCGAGGAAATCCCGATGGCCCCGCCGAAAATGGCCACCACGCTCTGCACCACGCAGTTCCGTCGCCCGGTGCTGGAGGATAACGTGGTCAACGCGAAGGCCGGGTGCCTCTATCCCAACAACGCGCGCATGCTGGCCGAGGCCCATGCCAAGGGCTATGGCAACACGCTGGTGGCCGATGCAATGGGCAACGTGGCCGAAAGCGCGACCGCCAATGTGTTCATGGTCCGCGATGGAGAGGTCTTCACCCCCATCGCCAATGGCACCTTCCTGGCCGGGATCACCCGGGCGCGGCATATCTCGAACCTCACGGCCGATGGCGTGAAGGTGCATGAGACGGTCTTGAGTTTCGATGATTTCCACGCCGCGGACGAGGTGTTCCTGTCGGGCAACATGATGAAGGTCACCCCCGTGACCGAGTTCGAGGGCACCCATTACCAGGTCGGCCCCGTGACCCGGCGGGCGCGTGAGCTCTACTGGGACTGGGCACATTCGTGATGCTGGGGCGGGTGCGCCGATTTGCCTTCCGGCTGCTCACCGCCACCACGCTTGCGACCACGCTGCTGACCGGCTGGGCGATCACGCAATCGCCCTTCGTTGAACCCTATGTCGACCGATCCGAGGCGGCGATCCGAGGCGGCGATCCGGATCGGCATTGCCCGCGCGATGGAACGCCAGGTGACCGCCGAGTGGCTGGTCCCAAGGCTTGAGACCGCCGTCCGCGCAAAGAACCTCGACGAGGTGGAGATCCTGATCGACCTTGCCGGCGATCATCACGTGACAGTCCCCGAGACACTGCTGGAGCGCGCGCTGGTTCTCTCTGCTTCAAGCCAGGGAACCGGCGCCCGTGTGGCCGATTGCGCGCGCTGCGCGGTCGATATCACCGCCTGCGACCGGTTGTCGGATATCGCCGCCTGCGCCCTGCCCTTCGAGATGTCGCCGCTGGGCGACGCCAATGCCCTGCGCCGGGCGGGCGGCGATTGGGCCGCGGGGCGCGAGGTCGACCATCTCGATGCGGGGCTGGCGCTGGCGGGGCTCAGCGCCACGGGGCTGGCGGTGGCGACGGGCGGCAGCAGCCTGACGGTCAAGGCCGGGGCGACGGTCCTGCGCGTGGCGCGGCACATGGGGGCGGTCACACCCGGCTTCACGCGGGTGCTGCGCGTCATGAGCGACATCCGGATCGACTGGGCACGGGTGCCGGATTACCTTGGCGGCACCGTGCCGCTTGGCACCGTGACCGATACCGCGAAACTGGCGGCACTGGGCGCACTGGCGGGCGATATCGGCGCGATCCGGCGCAGCACGTCGACCGCCGAAACGCTGGTGCTGCTGCGCCACGTGGACAGCGCCGGGGATGCCGCGCGCCTTGCGCGGGTCACCACGGTCACCGGCCCGCGCACGCGTCACGTCATCTATGCGCTGGGAAAATCCCGCGCCCTGCGCAGCGCGGTCCGGTTCAGCGACCTGGCACTGGCAACCATGGGGCTGTTCTCGGCGTTGATGCTGCAGATCCCGGCGCTGATCTCCGAAGCCGTGCGCCGCGCGATCCGCCCGGGCAAGCGCCGTGTTGCCTAAGCGCGCGCAGGCTGCCATCATCCGCCCGAACAGGGAGGCCCGCGAAAGATGCGCAAGTTCCTCGTCGTGCTCGACGACAGCAAAGAATGCCTGAACGCCATGCGCTTTGCCGCCATGCGTGCGGCCAAGACCGGCGGCGGGGTGCAGATCCTCGCCGTGATCCCGCCCGAGGAGTTCCAGCACTGGATCGGGGTGGGCGACATCATGCGCGAAGAGGCCCGTGAACGGATCGAAGTGCATTTCGAGGTTTTCGCCAAGTGGATGCGCGACCGTCAGAACGTGGACCCGGAACTGGTGATCCGCGAGGGTGAGGCGGTGCCCGAGATCCTGGCTCAGATCCGCGAAGATGACGACGTCGGTGTGCTTGTTCTGGGCGCGGGCACCGAGAAGAACGGCCCCGGGCCGCTGGTCTCGCAGCTTTCACGGTCCTCGGGGACCCTGCCGGTTCCCATCACCATCGTGCCCGGCGACCTGTCGAAGGAACGGCTTGAGGCGATTACCTGAAATCCCACCGACTACTGGCCGGACTACACTTTAGAACTGTTCTAAACCTTGACAGGAACGGGCCCGGGGCGCATATCGAAGGTGCATACGGAGGACGCGCGCATGTTTATCCAGACCGAATCCACGCCGAACCCGGCGACCCTGAAGTTTCTTCCCGGCCAGTCCGTTCTGGACACCGGAACCGCGGATTTCCCGACCGAGGACGCGGCGCAGAAATCCCCGCTGGCCAAGCGGATCTTTTCGGTTGGCGGCGTCTCGGGTGTCTTCTTCGGCAATGACTTCGTCACCGTGACCAAGACCGAGGAAACCGCGTGGGAACATGTGAAGCCCGCGATCCTTGGCGCGATCATGGAGCATTACCAGTCCGGCCTGCCCGCGATCGAGGGCGAGGCCGAATCCGCTGGTCACGCGTCGCACGATGGTCCGGATTCGGAGATCGTGAACCAGATCAAGGAACTGCTCGACACCCGGGTGCGCCCGGCCGTGGCTCAGGATGGCGGCGACATCACCTTCCACGGGTTCGACCGCGGCATCGTCTACCTGCACATGCAGGGCGCCTGCGCGGGTTGCCCGTCCTCGACCCTCACGCTGAAGATGGGCATCGAGAACCTGCTGCGCCACTACATCCCCGAGGTGGTGGAGGTCCGGCCGGTTGCCGCCTGAACCGTTGATCCTTGGGTTCGACACATCGGCCGCGCATTGCGCGGCCGCTTTGGTTTCCGGCGGCAAGGTCCTGACCCATGTCCGGGAAGACATGGCCCGGGGCCAGGCGGAACGGCTGATGCCCCTGCTGGAAGAGGTGCTTGCCGATCAGGGCGCGACCTGGGGCGATCTGTCGGCCATTGGTGTCGGCATCGGTCCCGGCAATTTCACCGGTATCCGTATTTCCGTGGCTGCCGCGCGGGGGCTGGCGCTGTCGCTGGGCATCCCCGCGGTAGGTGTCTCCGCACTCGAGGCGCAGGCGCATGGGCTGCCTGGGGTCGTGGTCTCCAGCCTCGATGCGCGGCGCGAGATGCTCTACCTGCAGGTTTTGGGCGATGGCGGCGGGACGGGCCCGGAGCTTTGCTCGGTGGAGCGCCTGCCCGAGGTTCCGACGGGTGCAGCCCCCCTCTGCGTCGGCCACATGGCGGATGAGATTGCCGCGCGATGCGCTGGCACCGTCACCGCGCCGACCGTCGAGCCGGCAGAGGCCATCGCGCTGATCGCGGAAACCCGGCGCAACGGCGCGGCCCGCCCTGCCCCGCTCTATATCCGACCCGCCGACGCCGCCCCGCCGCGCGATGCGGGGCCGGTGATCCTTCCATGACGCCAGACGATCTGGCGCAGCTCCATGCAGCGGCCTTCGAATTCCCGAGGCCGTGGAGCGCGGCGGAATTCGCCTCGCTTCTGGACGGCGCGGGAACGTTCCTCGTGACCGAGCCCGGCGGTTTCGCCCTGGGACGTGCGATCGCCGGAGAAGCCGAGCTTCTGACCATCGCCGTCGATCCGGGCGCCCGCAGGCAAGGGCTTGGCGCCCGGTTGATGCAGACCTTCGAGAGCGAGGCCCGCACCCGCGGCGCCGAAACGGCCTTCCTCGAAGTCGCCGCGACCAACGCCCCGGCCATTGCCCTCTACCACCGCGCCGGATTCGCCGAAACTGGTCGCAGGCGCGGATACTACCGTCTGCCCGATGGTAAACCGGTGGATGCCTGCCTGTTTTCAAAGCAGATCGGCCAAAGTGACGGAACGTCACCCTGAAAGGCGCAGGGGTCAGATGCCGAATGTTCGTCCAAATGATCAAAAAACCGGTTGACCGCCTCCCGGCGCTGCGGCCTTATTCTGCAAGGAAAATCTGTATGCCAGATTCCTTGGTCCGGGCGGGGGTGTATCGACCGGACTGACAACAACCGGGAGATCATAATGAACCTGACGAAATCATTCCTTGGCGCCGCTACGGTCGTCGCCTTTGGTGCTGGCGCCGCAACGGCCGAGCCGGGCCTGATCATCGACCTTGGCGGCAAGTTTGACAAATCCTTCAACGAAAGCGCCTTCAACGGTGCGAAACGCTGGTCGGAAGCCACCGGCAACGACTACCGCGAAAGCGAGCTTCAGTCCGAAGCGCAGCGCGAGCAGTCCATGCGCCGCATGGCCGAAAGCGGCGCGGACCCGGTTGTGGTTCTGGGCTTTGCCAACGCCTCGACCCTGGAAGCCGTGGCCCCGGATTACCCGGACACGAAGTTCACCATCGTCGACATGGTCGTGGGCCAGCCCAACGTTCAGTCGGTCGTCTTTGCCGAGCATGAAGGCTCGTACCTCGTCGGCATGCTGGCCGCGATGGCCTCGAAGTCGAACACCGTGGGCTTCATCGGTGGCATGGACGTGCCGCTGATCCGCAAGTTCGCCTGCGGCTATGCCGAGGGCGTGAAGGCCGTGAACGGCGACGCCACCGTCATCGCCAACATGACCGGCACCACGCCCACCGCCTGGAACGACCCGGTGAAGGGCGCCGAACTGACCCGCGCCCAGATCAGCCAGGGCGCCGACGTGGTCTATGCCGCCGCGGGCGGTACCGGTGTCGGCGTGCTGCAGGCCGCCGCGGACGAAGGCGTCTACTCGATCGGCGTGGACAGCAACCAGAACTACATGCACCCGGGCTCGGTCCTGACCTCGATGGTCAAGCGCGTGGACAACGCGGTGGAGACCTCGTTCCAGACCGCCGCTGACGGTACGTTCCAGACCGGCATCCAGGTGATGGACCTGTCGAACGACGGCGTGGGCTATGCCATCGACGAGCATAACCGCGCACTGATCACCGCCGAGATGGAGGCCGCGGTGGAAGAGGCCAAGGCCAAGATCATCGCCGGTGAGATCACCGTGCATGATTACACCTCGACCGACAGTTGTCCCTCGCTTAGCTTCTGAGTTGAGCTATAGTTGATTATTGATCCGGGCCGCCTGCGCGGCCCGGATTGCACGACAGCGAAGGGGGCGCGATGTCAGAGGCGATAGAAACCTTCTTTGCGGCCTGGGGCGAGACCGATCCCGAGGCGCAGGAACGGCTCATCGACGGGGCGGCCTCGGGCACGTTCTACTATGCCGATCCCAACACGCCTCAACCGCTGCATAGCCTTTCCGAATTCCTCGATTACGTGACGGCCTTTTCCGCCAACATGCCCGGCGCGGGCGCGCGGGTGGCGACTGTTTCGCAACACCATGATCATGCACGCGCGACGGTGGAGTTCACCCGCGACGGGGCTGTGATGATGCGCGGCCAGTATTTCGCCGATCTGGATGCCGCCGGAAAGATCGAGCGCATGGTCGGCTTTGCAGGCATGGGGGACTGAGCATGAACAAGAGCGTCCCGGCGATCCAGCTCAGCGGCATCTCCAAGTCCTTCGGGCCTGTTCAGGCCAACAAGGACATCTCGATCCGGGTCATGCCCGGCACGATCCACGGCATCATCGGCGAGAACGGCGCGGGCAAATCCACGCTGATGTCGATCCTCTACGGCTTCTACAAGGCTGACGCGGGCAAGATCTTCATCAACGGCACCCAGACCGAAATCCCCGACAGTCAGGCCGCGATCCGAGCGGGCATCGGCATGGTGTTCCAGCATTTCAAGCTGGTGGAGAACTTCACCGTTCTGGAAAACGTGGTGCTGGGCGCCGAGGAAGGCGCGCTGCTGCGCCCATCGCTGGCCAAGGCGCGCAAGCTGCTGACGGAACTGGCCGATGAATATGAATTGCACGTGGACCCGGATGCGCGGATCGAGAATCTCTCGGTCGGGCACCAGCAGCGGGTGGAAATTCTCAAGGCGCTCTATCGGCACGCGGATATCCTGATCCTCGACGAACCGACGGGCGTGCTGACGCCGGCCGAGGCGGATCACCTGTTCCGGATCCTCAAGAACCTCAGGAACGAGGGGAAGACGATCATCCTCATCACCCACAAGCTGCGCGAGATCATGGAGGTGACCGACACGGTCAGCGTCATGCGCCGCGGCGAGATGATGGCGACCGTCAAGACCAGCGAGACAAGCCCAGAGGACCTGGCCGAGCGCATGGTGGGCCGCAAGGTGCTGCTGAGGGTCGACAAGGCCCCGGCCAAGCCCGGCAAGACGGTGCTGAAGGTCGAGAACCTGCAGGTGACCGATGATGACGGGGTGGCGCGGCTCAAGGGCATCGACCTGGAGATCCGCGCGGGCGAGATCCTTGGCATCGCCGGGGTCGCGGGGAACGGGCAGTCCGAACTGCTCGACGTGCTGGGCGGCATCCGCCCCGCCACCGGGGGCCGGGTCGAGTTGAACGGCAAGGCGCTCGACGTGGCCGACCGTCACGTGAAGGCCCGCAGTTTCCGCGACCAAGGCATCGCCCACGTCCCCGAGGACCGGCAGCGCGCGGGCCTGATCATGGAGTTCCACGCCTGGGAGAACGTGGGCTTCGGCTACCACCACGACCCGGCCTACAACCGCGGCCTGCTGATGGATAACGACGCCCTGCGCCGGGATACCGAGGCGAAGATCGAGAAATTCGACATCCGCCCCGCCGATTGCTGGCAATACGCGCGCAGCTTCTCGGGCGGGAACCAGCAGAAGATCGTCGTTGCGCGCGAGATCGAGCGCAATCCCGACCTGCTTCTGGTGGGCCAGCCCACGCGCGGGGTCGATATCGGCGCCATCGAGTTCATTCACCAGCAGATCGTGCAACTGCGCGACGCGGGCAAGGCGATCCTGTTGGTCAGCGTGGAACTGGACGAGATCATGTCGCTGTCGGACCGGATCGCGGTGATGTTCGACGGCCGCATCATGGGTGAGCGCCTGCCGTCCGAGACCGACGAGCGCGACCTTGGCCTGCTGATGGCGGGCATTACCGAAAAACCCGATGGCCCGGTGGTCGAGGCCGTCGCGGCGCAACTCGACAAGGCCGCGCAAGGGAAGGTGCAGGAATGAGCAGGTTGCCGAAATGGGCTGATGTCGCCCTCATTCCCCTGATCAACCTGTTGCTCGCGCTGATCTTTTCGGGCCTCGTGGTACTCTATATCGGCGAAAGCCCCTTCGAGGCGATGACGATCATGGTGCGCGGCGCGGTGGGCTCGGCCTATGGCTGGGGCTACACGCTCTATTACGCGACGAATTTCATCTTCACCGGGCTTTGCGTCGCGGTGGCCTTCCATGCGCGGATGTTCAACATCGGCGGCGAGGGGCAGGCCGCGATCGGGGGGCTCGGCGTGGCGCTGGTCGCCCTGTCGGTGGACTGGCCGCACTGGGCGCTGGCGCTGCCTGCTGCAGTGATTGGCGGCGCAGTCTTCGGCGCGGCCTGGGCTGCGATCCCGGGCTATCTGCAGGCCCGGCGCGGCAGCCATATCGTCATCACGACGATCATGTTCAACTTCATCGCCTCGGCGCTGCTGGTCTACCTGCTGGTGAATGTGCTGAAGGTGCCGGGATCGATGGCCCCCGAAACCGCGCGTTTCCCCGAGGGCGCGCGCCTGCCCTCGGCCTATGACATAGCGCCGTGGCTGGGCTTCCGGAAATCCGCTCCGCTCAACATCGCCTTCCTGCTGGCGGTGCTGTGCTGCGTGCTGGTCTGGCTGCTGATCTGGCGCACGAGGCTGGGCTACGAGATCCGCGCCTATGGCCATTCCGAACCGGCGGCGGTCTATGCGGGCATCCCGCCCTTCAAGATCATCATGGTGGCGATGCTGGTCTCGGGCGGTCTTGCGGGCCTCATGGGGATCAACGCCGTGATGGGCGAGGCCGAGCGGCTGGTGATCGACAACGTGCAGGGCGCGGGTTTCGTCGGCATCGCCGTGGCGCTCATGGGCCGATCGCATCCTTTCGGCGTGTTCATCGCGGCGATCCTGTTCGGCGCGCTCTACCAGGGCGGGGCCGAGCTTGAATTCGAAATGCCCGCCGTCAGCCGCGAGATGATCCTGGTGATCCAGGCGCTGGTGATCCTGTTCACCGGGGCGCTGGACAACATGATCCGGATGCCGGTTGAGCGACTCTTCCTGAAATTCGGCAAGCGGGGCGCATGATGGACCTGGTGACGATCCTGCAGATCCTCGACTCGACGCTGCGACTGGCGACACCGTTGCTCTTTGCCTGCCTTGCAGGCCTGTTTTCGGAACGCGCGGGCATCATCGACATCGGGCTCGAGGGCAAGATGCTGGTCGCGGCCTTCTTCGCGGCCTCCACGGCGGCGCTGACCGGCTCGGTCTGGTTGGGGATGCTGGCGGGGATGGCGGCCTCGGTGGTGCTGGCGCTGATCCACGGGCTGGCGTCGATTACCTTCCGGGGTGATCAGCTGATCTCGGGCGTGGCGATCAACTTCCTGGCCTCGGGGATCACTGTCCTGATCGGAGAGAACTGGTTCAGCCTGGGCGGGCGCACCCCGTCGCTGGAGGGCGCGGCCCGGTTTCAGCCGGTCAACCTGCCCTTCGCCGAAACACTGCGGGACGTGCCCCTGCTGGGGCCGATCTATGCCGACCTGATCTCGGGCCACACGATCTTGGTCTACGTGGGCCTGCTGACCGTAGTCGCAACCTGGTACATCCTGTTCCGCACCCGCTTCGGCCTGCGCCTGCGCGCCGTGGGCGAGAACCCCGGCGCGGTCGACACTGCCGGTGTCTCGGTGGTGCGGCTGCGTTATTCGGCGGTGATCATCTGTGGCCTGCTCTGCGGTCTTGCCGGGGCCTACCTGGCCACGGGTCTTGCGGCAGGCTTCGTCAAGGAAATGAGCGCAGGCCGTGGCTTCATCGCGCTGGCGGCGCTGATCTTCTCGAAATGGCGGCCTTGGTACGCGCTGTCGGCCTGCCTGCTGTTCGGTCTGCTGGAAGCGATCGGAAACCGCTACCAGAAGCTGGAAATTCTGGGCGTGGTCATCCCGGGGCAGTTCATGCAGGCCCTGCCCTATATCCTGACCGTGGTGATCCTTGCAGGCTTCGTCGGCAAGGCCACACCCCCGCGCGCAGGAGGCTCGCCCTATGTCAAGGAACGCTGAGGACCTCGCCCGCCTGATCCGCGACCGGGCCGGTGACGCGCCGGTGCGGCTGGGGCTGATCCTGGGCTCAGGCCTTGGTCATTTGGCCGAAGCGGTGGACGGCACCGCCATCGACTATGCGGATCTGGAGGGCTTTCCCCACGCGGGCGTCTCGGGCCACAATCCCAGGCTGGTGATCGGCGATCTCGAAGGCCAGCGTGTTGCCGTCTTCGGGGGCCGCGCGCATTACTACGAGACCGGGCGCGGCGACGCCATGCGCCTGCCGCTGGAGGTTCTGCGCGAACTGGGCGCCGAGGCGCTGATCGTGACCAATGCCGCTGGCTCCATGCGCCCCGACATCCCGCCGGGCGAGTTGATGCTGCTCTCGGACCATATCAACTTCTCGGGCCTGAACCCGCTGATCGGCGAGCCCTCGGACGCGCGCTTCGTGCCGATGACCGATGCCCACGATCCCCTGATGCGCGCCGGATTGAAGGTGGCCGCCGAGGCCGAGGGCGTGACGCTGAAAGAGGGCGTCTACGCTTGGTACTCCGGCCCCTCGTTCGAGACCCCGGCCGAGATCCGTGCGATCCGCACCCTGGGCGCGGATGCAGTCGGCATGTCCACCGTGCCCGAGATCATCCTTGCGCGGTTCCTGGGCCTGCGGGTCGCGGCGATCTCGACCATCACCAACATGGCCGCCGGTCTCAGCGACGAATCCATCAGCCACGAGCACACGAAAGCCATGGCGCCCCTCGGCGCGGCCAAGCTCGAGAAGGTTTTACGCCGGTTTCTTGCCTCTTTCTGAGTCTCGCCGTTTGACACTCCCGCGCGAAGCCTGTCTTCTGTAACAAAGGCAACCCTCCCAAGCCGCGCGGCTCCCATGCAAATCTATCTTCCCATCGCCGAGGTCTCCGTGAACGCGTTCCTGCTTCTGGGCCTTGGCGGGATGGTTGGTGTGCTTTCGGGCATGTTCGGCGTGGGCGGCGGGTTCCTGATGACGCCGCTTCTGTTCTTCATCGGCATCCCGCCAGCCGTGGCCGTCGCGACCGAGGCGAACCAGATCGTCGCCTCCTCCTTCTCGGGCGTGCTGGCGCATCTCAAGCGCAAGACCGTGGACCTCAGGATGGGCACGGTGCTGCTTGTCGGTGGCCTCATAGGCGCGGCGGTCGGGGTGCAGGTCTTCACCGCCCTGCGCGAAATTGGCCAGGTCGATCTGCTGGTGAAGCTCTGCTACGTGGTCTTCCTGGGGATCATCGGGGCGCTGATGTTCGTGGAAAGCCTGAATGCCCTGCGCCGGACGCGGAAAGGCGCGCCTGCCGTACGGCGCAAGCACAACTGGGTCCACAACCTGCCCTTCAAGATGAAGTTCCGCACCTCGGGCCTTTACATCTCGGTGATCCCGCCGCTGCTGGTGGGTGTCTCGGTGGGCGTGCTGGCCGCGATCATGGGCGTGGGCGGCGGCTTCATCATGGTGCCAGCGATGATCTACCTGCTGGGAATGCCCACGAAGGTCGTCGTCGGGACGTCTCTTTTCCAGATCATCTTCGTGACCGGCTTCACCACGCTCTTGCACGCGACCACGAATTACACTGTCGACATGGCACTGGCGGTACTGCTGCTGATCGGCGGCGTGGTTGGCGCGCAGATCGGCGCCCGGATTGGGGTGCTGCTCAAGGCCGAACAGTTGCGGATCCTGCTGGCGATCATGGTTCTGGCGGTCTGCGGCAAGCTTGCCTTCGACCTGCTAGTGCAACCTTCCGAGCTCTATTCCCTCGGCGATCCGGGGGCCCATTGATGCTGCGGCTTGCGCTCCTGCTGATCTGCCTCGCGTTGCCCGCCACGGGTGAAGAGGTCGTCGCGGGCCTCAGCCAGAACCGGGTGGCGATCACCGCGAATTTCGACGGGTCCGAAATCATGATCTTCGGCGCCGTCAAACGCGAAGCGCCTCCGCCGGGGGATGGGGCGCTGCAGGTCATCGTCACAGTTTCGGGGCCGTCGGAACCGGTAATGGTGCGCCGCAAGGCCAAGCGCTATGGCATATGGGTCAACACCGACGCGGTGGAGGTGGACGCGGCCCCCAGCTTCTATGCAGTGGCGACCTCGGCCCCCTTCGAGGAGGTTCTCTCCAGCACCGAGGACCTGCGCCACAAGGTCTCGATCCAGCGGGCGATCCGCTCGGTCGGCGCGCCGATGGAGATCGTCGATTCCCAGTCCTTCACCGAGGCGCTGATCCGCATCCGGACCGACAAGGGGTTCTACCAGAACCGGGAAAATTCCGTTATCATTCAAGAGGAAACCCTGTTCCGCACAGCCGTCGCCCTGCCCGCCAACCTGACCGAGGGCATGTATTCCGCGCGCATCTTCATCACCCGCAACCGGCAGGTCATCGACGTGCTGGAGACCGCGATCGACGTGCGCAAGGTCGGGCTGGAGCGCTGGGTCTACAACCTCGCGCACGAGCGCCCGCTGATCTATGGCATCCTGTCGCTCGCCATCGCCATCGCCGCCGGCTGGAGCGCCTCGGCCGTGTTCCGCTACCTGCGAAGCTGACCCAGATCCGGGCGAAAACCGCTATCGGAATTTCATCGGAATACTATCGGACTTTCATCGGAATATATGCGGGCGGCCCACCGGCCGCCGCGCGTCACAACGGCATGTTGTCGAACAGCTCGTCCGCGTCGCTGCTGGAGAGTTCTTCCATCAGGCGCTTGTAGTCCTCGGGGGCTTCGTGGCCCATCGCTTCAAGTTCGGCGATCTTCTCGCGCAGTTGTTCCTGCAGGATGTGCCGGTCCTGGGGGCGCTTGGCGATCTCGTCCAGGATGAGGGCGATACCGGCCTTTATGTTCTCGAATGACATGTTGAAATCCCTTGATGACGTCTAGTCGTTGTCGCGGACAATCCGCAGCTTGGGCGAAGAGGAGGAAAGCGCGCGCACGCGCTGGATGGCCTCATGGTCCCGGGCGGCGGGCAGAAGGGCGGAGCCGACGCGCTCGAGGAAGCTCGCGTCCTGCACCATCCGCAGCACGCGAGCGTGCAGCTCTGCCGGGCTGGGCTTGAGGGTCGGGCCGCTCATGACGGATCATGCGCCGCGGCGCATTTCTTGCAGAACGGTGTATAGGGCAGCACGTCCAGCCGCTCGTCCGAGATCGTATCGCCGCAATCGACGCAGAACCCGTATTCACCCGCGTCCATGCGCTGCAGCGCGGCCTGGATCTTGCGGATTTCGGCCTGTCCGGTGGTGCCCATCCGCTCCATGACTTCGTCACCTTCCCGTTCGATCGCCTGGTCGTCCCAATCCTTGGTGTGCGGGGCGTCCAGTTCGGTCTCGATTTCCCGAAGCCGCTCTTCCAGTTCCTCCATCCGCGCCAGAAGGGCGCTGCGCCGTTCCTCGATGTTTGCCATCAAGTTTCTCCTGAAGTTTCCACGCCTCATCTTCGGGCGCGGGCACAGGCCTTGCCTTGATCGAGGTCAAGCAGGAGGAAATGAGGAAAGCGTTCGCCGCGTCAGGCAGCGCGGGCGCGGACCAGCGGCAGGGTCACGCGGAAGGCCGCCCCGCCCTGCCCCGGCAGATAGGTGACCGACCCGCCCAAGTTGGCCATGATCTCGCGGCAGATCGCAAGGCCAAGGCCCGCGCCACCGGCGGCCCGCTGATCCGACAGGCGCGAGAATTTCTCGAAGATCACCGACTGGCTGCCCTTGGGGATGCCGCTGCCATTGTCGGCGAAATCGACGATCACCGTGCCGCGCCGGAGCGAGACCGCGATCTTCAGCTCGGGATCGGGCGCGTCGCAGTATTTCCGGGCGTTGGCGATGATGTTGATGAAAACCTGGCGCAGGCGGTCGGTGTCGGTTTCCAGGTGCAGGTTCTCCATCACCCCTTCGCGCCGGATCGTCAGCAGCCGCCCCTCTTCGCGCCCGTTGGCCGCCGCGATCGCCCGGTCGAGGATCTCGGCCAGGCTGCCGGTCTGCCAGTTGAGCGTGACCTGCCCGTTTTCCAGGACGCTGAGGTCGAGCAGATCATCCAGCAGCCGGGTCAGCCGCAACGCCTCGTCATGGATGATCGAGGCGTGGCGGGCGCGCGCAGGAGCGTCCGCATCGCCCTCCATCAGGATTTCAGAGAACGAGCGGATCGATGTCATCGGTGTGCGCAGTTCGTGGCTGATCTGGCTGAGGAAGGCGTCCTTCTGGATCGACAATTGGGTGAGTTTCTCGTTCGCCTCGCGCAATTGGCGGGCCGTGCGTTCCAGTTCGGCCGACTTCTGTTCAAGCTGGTTGGAATATTCCAGCATCTGGCTGGCCTCGTCGGCCACGGCCATCAGGTCCTCGACCGAGACCGAGGCGCCGCCGACGATCTGGGAGATCATCGCATGGGCCGTGGCCGCCCCGACCGAGCCCGCGAGTTCCTTTTCCAGCCGTTCCAGGAAACCCGGCGTGGTATCCGGCAGGTAGCCCGCCTTGCCCTGGGCGGCGGCCTCGCGCTGGAACAACTCCTGCGCCTCGGCCGCGCCGATGGTGCGTTGCAGCATCATCAGAAGGTCCTCGGCCTCCACCGCGCCGCGGCTCCAGTTCTGGGCGGCGGTGGAATGTTCGAACACGTTGACGAATTGCGCGCCCTGCAGACGTTCCAGCGGGTTGGGGAAGCTCAGCAAAGACCCTGCGCAGAAAGCGGCAGTATTCAGGATCAGGCTCCAGAACACCGCGTGGACCACCGGATCCAGCCCCTCGATCCCGAAGAGCGACTCGGGCCGAAGCCAGGCGATGCCCCAGGGACCCGCCTCGAGCACCGAGGCGCTGAGCACGGCGCTGGCGCCGAAGCTGGGCAGGAACATGGTGTAGAGCCAGACGAGGAAGCCCACGCTCACCCCCGCCGCCGCGCCGACCCGCGTGGCGCCGCGCCAGAACAACCCGCCCACCAGCGCCGGAAGCACCTGCGCCACGCCGGTGAAGGAAATCAGGCCGATCGCCGCCAGAGCCGCCCCGCCGCCCGAAACCCGGTAGTAGAAATAGCCCAGCAGCAGCACCCCAGCGATGCTGATCCGGCGGCTCAGCAGGACCACGTGGCGCACATCGCCCGAGATCGTCGCGCCGCCCTGCCCGGCGCTGAGGTAGATCGGCATGACGATGTGGTTCGACACCATGGTCGACAGCGCGATGGCCGCCACGATCACCATGGAGGTGGCCGAGGAAAACCCGCCAAGAAACGACAGCATCGCCAGCCCGGCCTGGTCGAACTGCAGCGGAATGGTCAGAACGAAAAGGTCCGGATTGGCGCCCTCGGGCATGATCTGCAGCCCCACCGCCGCGATCGGCAGCACGAAAAGGCTCATCAGCATGAGGTAGAGCGGAAACGCCCAGGAGGCCTTGGACAGGTGACGCTCATCCGCGTTCTCCACCACCAGCACCTGGAACATGCGCGGCAGGCACAGGAAGGCCGCGCCCGACAGGAAGGTCAGTGTCATCCAGCGCGAGGCATCGGGCTGCCAGTCCGCGATCGGGGATGTCTCGATCACCCGATAAATGTCCGACGCGCCCCCGGCCACGCCCCAGACCACGAAGATGCCCACCGACAGCAGCGCCACCAGCTTCACCACCGCCTCCACCGCGATGGCGGCGACGACCCCGTGATGGCGCTCGTTGGCGTCAAGATTGCGAGTGCCGAAGAGGATCGTGAACAGCGTCAGACCCGCCGCCACCCAGAGCGCGGTAGAATTCAGGTCATCCCGCAGCCAATCCCCCGTGCGCGCATCGGTGAAGACCGAGAACGACAGCGTCACCGACTGAAGCTGCAACGCGATATAGGGCGTGGTGCCGATCACCGCGAGCAGCGTTACCAGCACGCCCAGCAGGTTCGACTTGCCATAGCGCGACGAAATCAGGTCCGCGATCGAGGTGATCCGCTGCGCCCGTCCGATCCGAACCAGCTTGCGCAGCAGCCACCACCATCCCACCATGACCAGCGTCGGGCCAAGGTAGATCGTCACGAACTCGGGCCCCGACCGGGCCGCGTAGCCCACCGCCCCGTAAAAGGTCCAGGCGGTGCAGTAGATCGACAGCGACAGCGTGTAGACCCAGGGCGATCGCAGCCAGACCATGCGCCCGCGCTGCACCCGCTGCTCGGCCACGAAGGCGATCACGAAAAGGAAGATCACGTAGATCAGGCAGAACAGGACGAGCAGGTTGAAGGACATCGCCTAGCCGTCCTCGCCGCCCGGTGGCGCATCCTCGCGCTGCAACCGGTCCAGCGGCCGGGCCAGCAGGGCCGCGACAAGGATCAGCGCGCCCCAGACCAGGAACAGGTAAATCGCGCCCGACGCCGTCCGCGCCCCGGTCCACAGAAGCGGCAGCAGGAACAGCACCACGCCCACCACCGGCAGGATGCGCGAGGCATCGGCCATCCGGCGATGCCGATAGGTCTGGCGTTCCAGGAACAGGGGCTGCGGGCGTCTCACTTTCCGGCAAGCTCCCGCACGCAGGCCACAACCTCGGAGTTGGAGAAGGGCTTGGTCATGAACCGGCTGACACCATAGCTTTCGGCAAGGCTCTGGTCCTTCTTCTGGCCGCGCGCCGTCAGCATCAGCACAGGCAGGTCTGCGGTGCCGTCATCGGCGCGCAATTCCTGCAGGATGTCATAGCCCGACCGGTTCGGAAGCATCACGTCAAGGATCAGAACATCGGGCGATTTCTCGCGAATCCGGTCCATCGCGGTGGCCCCGTCCGAGTGGGTCGTCACCTCCCACCCATCGCGCGAGAGGATGAAACTGATGGCTTCGATGATGTTTGGCTCATCCTCGATCAGCAGGACACGGTTCCCCATGTGCCGATCCTCCCCATTCGGACGCGTTGTTTTGGTTGTTTGAACTATCACCCATGCGAAACATGCTGTCAAAACATCCGGCAACTTTCGGATGAAGCGCGAGGCAACAAAATCGCTGACAAAGTGTTCGAATTGTGTCAATAATGAGTGGCGGAAAATTGCTTGCTCGAATTTTTCGCCAAGTCTGAGGGGGCTTTTACATGAATTTGCAAGCACTTGGCGAAAGCCAAGCTCCAGTTCGCATCAAGCGGCCACATGTCAATGAACGCCAGAGTGTCTGGACGGTTACCGGTCTCGCCGCCGGGACGCGTATCAATACATCCTTCGGCGATCTGCCCATCGAGGCACTTCGTCGCCGCGACCCGGTGATGACCTCGGATCACGAGTTTGTCGAAGTCGAATGGATCGACCAGATGAAACTCGACGCGGAGTTCATGGCCTATCATCCCGAGGCGCAGCCGGTGCTGATCACGCCGAACTCGCTGGGCTCCGGCGTTCCGCGCCGTCCGGTTCTGGTGTCGCCGAAACAGATCGTCCGGGCGCCCGGGCATCCGCTGGCCGCAACCGGCGTCGTGGCCAGTGCCTTGACCGAGTTGCCGCGCATTTCCCGGATGCCGGTCGAGGACCTCACCTATGTCCGGCTCCATTGCGGACGTCCGACAGAGGTTCAGGTCGAAGGGCTCTGGGTCCAGACCACCCCCTGATCAAAGCCCATCCGCAAGGATGGAAGGTTCCCGCCGCGCCATGCATGCGCGGCGCGGACAAACGCGACAACTCCCGCCGACAGGAAGCGGCTTCTCCTCCGCGCGCGCGCCGACATCGGGCATGATCATCATCGTGACCTCGAAAACCGGCGGCGCGTCGATTCCGTCGGGGTAATGGGGCTGTGACATGGCGTAAGTGACAAAGCGCCCCGGCGCCTGCCCCGCGGGTTCCACAAGCGCACGGATCGGCAAGGCAGGCTGCGCCAACGCCCGATAGAGCGGCCAGAGCGGGCAACCCGCGCCGAAACGCGGCACCGGGAAACCCTCGATCGGCTTGCGGAAGGTAAGGCTGCCGGAGCCATCGCAGATGATGAGCCCGATCGGCCTGTCTCCCGGCTCCATTGGCAGGGATGCGAGGCGGCGCATCGCGGTGGGCAGATCGCAACCGAACCGTCCGGCCAGGATCGAGGGATCGAACCCGACCTCGCGCGCTGCCGCGTGGAACGGGTCCAGCGGAATACGCTCGGCATCGCGACGGTAGCGGTCGAGCATGACTGCGGCCAGCGCCTCGGCCGGGGCGGAGCGGATTTCCTCGGCGCCCGAGATCACCGCATCGATTGGCTCGGGGTCGCCGCCTTCGAGTTCTGGAAAGTGATACCCGCGCCGCGCCAGCCAGGCCTCGACTTCCTCTTGAGGGGCACCGATCCCGCCCTCGGCCTCGGCATCCACGTCCAGGTAGCTGACCAGCGCCTGCGCGCCCTCGGCAAGGCGGCGGCTGTCCTCGTAGAGGTTGCGATGGAAACGCTCCTGCCAACGCGGGTCCAGATCGCCGCCATCGGCAAGGATCCCGGCAGTCGAGCGGATCGCGGTCACGGTCGACAGAACCTCGTGCAGCGAGGTGGCCAGGTGCGGATCATGGGCAAGCCGGTCGGTCAGTGCCTCCACCGTGCGTTCCAGCGTCAGGATGCGCCGGTGCTGCGCCTCGGCCAGGGCCGCCCATCCGGGGTGACGGCTGGCGAATTCCTCGACCCGGTCGATCTCGGCCCCGGCTGCGGGCATCGAACTGGCCGCGTCGACCAGTGCGGTCAGCAGGCTCGCCCCGATCCCCTCGCTCAGTTGCGAGGCTTCAACCTCCAACGCCTCGGCCAATCGCAGCAAAAGCCGCCCGCCGATTCTGCGCCGGTTGTGCTCGATCAGGTTCAGATAGGAGGGGGAGATCTCCACCAGTGCCGCAAGCTCCCCCTGACGCAGGCCAAGCGCCTCGCGCCGTTCGCGGATGCGGGTTCCGGTGCGCACGGATTTTACCATTGTTTTCCGCTCCTTCGGCCCGGCGGGCACTGCATTTTTGTAAATTACTTTACTGTATACAGCCGCATAATGTGCACTAATTTACAAAAAAATTGCATGTTTCAAGGGAATTGTTGCTTTCATGTCAAACGGCCAACATGCTTTCGCCAGCCCATGCTTCGGGCATGGCGTGACGCGCTTGAGGAGGCGCTTCGTGCCAGTTTCATGAAACGGGAGGATTTAGATGTCCAAGAATAACCTCACGCGGCGCGGCGTAATCAAGACCGGTGCCGTGACCGGCGCAGGCCTGGCCCTGCCCACCATCTTCACCGCGCAATCGGCCGCCGCCTATACCAACGAACCCACCGGCAGCACCGTGACGCTGGGCTTCAACGTGCCGCAGACCGGCCCCTATGCCGACGAAGGCAACGATGAACTGCTGGCGCAACAGCTCGCGGTTGAGCATCTCAACGGCATGGGCGATGGCGGCTGCCTCAACACCTTCTCCTCGAAGGCACTGCAGGGCAACGGCATCCTGGGCAAGAAGGTCACCTTCGTGACCGGTGACACCCAGACCAAGTCGGACGCAGCCCGCGCATCGGCCAAGTCGATGATCGAGAAAGACGGCGCCGTGATGATCAACGGCGGCTCGTCCTCGGGCGTGGCCGTGGCCGTTCAGGGCCTCTGCCAGGAAGCCGGCGTGATCTTCATGGCCGGCCTGACCCATGCCAACGACACCACCGGCAAGGACCGCAAGGCCAACGGCTTCCGCCACTTCTTCAACGCCTACATGTCGGGTGCCGCTCTGGCTCCGGTGCTGGCGAACGAGATGGGCACCGACCGCCGCGCCTATCACCTGACCGCCGACTACAACTGGGGTTGGACCCAGGAAGAGTCGATCGTCGCCTCGACCGAGGCCATGGGCTGGGAAACCGTGAACACGGTGAAGACCCCGCTCGCTTCGACCGACTTCTCCTCCTACATCGCGCCGGTCCTGAACTCGGGCGCCGACGTTCTGGTCCTGAACCACTACGGCGGCAACATGGTCAACTCGCTGACCAACGCGGTGCAGTTCGGCCTGCTCGACAAGGTCGTGAACGGCAAGGACTTCAAGATCGTCGTTCCCCTCTACTCGGAACTGATGGCCGCCGGTGCAGGCGAGAACATCAAAGGCGTGCTGGGCTCGATGAACTACAACTGGCAGCTCGACAACGAAGGCTCGCGCGCGTTCGTGAAGTCCTTCGGCGAGAAGTACGGCAAGCCGCCGTCGAACTCGGCCCAGACCTGCTACGCCCAGGTTCTGCTCTATGCCGACGCCTGTGAGCGTGCCGGCACCTTCAACCCCTGCGGCGTCGTCGAGGCCCTCGAAGGCTTCGAGTTCGACGGCCTGGGCAACGGCAAGACGCTCTACCGTGCCGAAGACCACCAGTGCTTCAAGGACGTTCTGGTCGTGCGCGGCGCGCAGAACCCGACGTCCCAGTACGACACGCTGGAAATCGTCGAGGTCACCCCGGTGGAGCAGGTTACCTACGCTCCGGACCACCCGATGTTCGGTGGCGCCGAGGCGACCCTTGGTTCCTGCAACGCGGGCGCCTGAACAAACTGAAGGCGGGGCTACGGCCCCGCCCGACCTTTTCTTGGCCGGCGGGGTTCAACCCAACCGGCTTTCTGCCACTTGAACTCTCGTGGGTGGGGACATGGACGCACTGATCCTTCAAATTCTCAACGGGCTGGACAAGGGGTCGGCCTATGCGCTGATCGCCCTTGGCCTGACCCTGATTTTCGGCACGCTGGGCGTCGTGAACTTCGCGCATGGTGCGCTGTTCATGATCGGCGCCTTCTGCGCGGTCTTCCTTCAGCAGGTGCTGAACATCAGCAAGACCACGATCGACGATACCAAGAAGGACTTTCTCGGCAATCCGATGGAGGTCAACACACCCTATGTGGAGGTCTGGTTCGGTCCCGAGGTCGGCAATTCTATCATCGACTGGTCGGTGCCGCTGGCGATCCTGCTGGCGATCCCGGTCATGATCCTGGTGGGCGTCATCATGGAACGCGGCCTGATCAAGCACTTCTACAAGCGTCCCCATGCCGACCAGATCCTCGTGACCTTCGGCCTGGCTATCGTGCTGCAGGAGATCATCAAGTATTTCTACGGCGCGAACCCGATCCCGACAGCAGCGCCAGCCGTTTTCAAGGGCTCTTTCGATTTCGGCGCCGCCCTGGGCTTCGATCCGAACGTGATCATCTACCCGTACTGGCGGATGGTCTATTTCGCGTTCTCGCTGGTGATCATCGGCCTCGTCTTCGCCTTCCTGCAGTTCACCACCTTCGGGATGGTGGTCCGTGCGGGCATGGCCGACCGCGAGACCGTGGGCCTGCTGGGCATCAATATCGACAAGCGTTTCACCATCATGTTCGGCATTGCCGCCGCCGTCGCGGGGCTTGCGGGCGTGATGTATGTGCCGATCAACCCGCCAAACTATCACATGGGGATGGACTTCCTGGTCCTGAGCTTCGTCGTGGTCGTCGTCGGCGGAATGGGATCGCTTCCGGGCGCGGTGCTGGCGGGTTTCCTGCTGGGCATCCTCGAAAGCTTTGCCTCGATGACCGCGGTCATCGACCTGATCCCCGGCATCAACCAGGTCATCATCTACCTCGTCGCGATCGTCGTCCTGCTGACGCGTCCGCGGGGGCTGATGGGCCGCAAGGGCGTGATGGAGGATTGATCCATGCTCGGACTTGACCAGAAAGACACCAAACTTCTTCTGATCGTAGCGGCCCTGATCGTGTTTGCGCCGTTCATCCTGAACCCGTTCCCCGAAGGCTCCAGCATGGCCCAGTTCAACGCTGGCTATCCGGACCTGATGCAGCGTTTCGTGATCTTCGGGATCTTCGCGATCGGCTTCAACATCCTCTTCGGCCTGACCGGCTACCTCTCCTTCGGTCATGCGGCCTTCCTGGGGGTGGGAAGCTATTCGGCCGTGTGGATGTTCAAGCTTCTCAGCTACAACGTCGTGCCCGCGATCCTGCTCAGCGTGATCATGGCGGGGATCTTCTCGGTCCTGATCGGCTATATTTCGCTGCGCCGGTCGGGGATCTACTTCTCGATCCTCACGCTGGCCTTCGCGCAGATGTCCTTCGCGCTGGCCTACTCGGTTCTGTCGAACCCGAAGTTCAACCTGACCAACGGGGAAACCGGCCTTCAGGTCTATTCCAACGATCCGCAGTACCTGAAGGGCGACGGGCCCGACGTGCCGCACCTCTTCGGACTCGAGATGCGCTCGACCTTCGAACTCGAGATCGGCGCATGGCTGTTCCAGTTCAACATGGGCTACTACCTCTGCGGCGTGGTGATGCTGTTGGCCTTCTACCTTGCGATCCGGATCTTCCGCTCGCCCTTCGGGATGATGCTGCGTGCGGTGAAATCGAACCAGCAGCGGGTGAACTACACCGGGCTGAACTCTCGTCCCTACACGCTGGCGGCCTTCGTGATCTCGGGCATGTATGCCGGTCTGGCCGGTGGCCTGATGGCCGCGATGGACCCGCTGGCGGGCGCCGAACGGATGCAGTGGACGGCTTCGGGCGAGGTGGTTCTGATGACCATCCTCGGCGGCGTCGGCACCCTGATCGGCCCGATCCTGGGCGCGGGCTTCATCAAGTATTTCGAGAACATCTTCTCGAAGA
Source organism: Paracoccaceae bacterium (assembly GCA_014762635.1). Lineage (GTDB taxonomy): Bacteria > Pseudomonadota > Alphaproteobacteria > Rhodobacterales > Rhodobacteraceae > JABURR01. Next base: position 78,506 of record JABURR010000061.1, on the reverse strand, counting down.
TCAACGACAGCATCCTGCACCAGTGGTTCGCCTTCCTGCCTGACGGGATGGAGGACTTCCTTGTGGCGGTCGTCCATCCGTTCATCGGCAAGGGCTGGCACCTGACGCTGGGTCTGCTGTTCATGGGCGTCGTCATCTTCCTGCCCGGCGGGCTGGTCGAGGGCGGACAGCGCATCATGAATGCGATCCGCAATCGCCGGAACAAGGGCAATGATGCCGAGGGTGGTGAAAAATCCGCCCCCCACGCGGCCGAATAAGGGAGTGCTGAGCGATGGGTATTCTTGAAGTCAAAGGCGTCAACAAGAACTTCGGCGGCCTGAAGGCGCTGAGCGACGTCAACCTCTCGGTGAAGGAAAACACCGTTCACGCCATCATCGGCCCGAACGGGGCTGGCAAGTCGACCCTGTTGAACTGCCTGGTCGGGAAGCTGATCCCTGACACCGGCAGCGTCATGTTCGAAGGCCAGTCGGTGCTCGGGCGCAAACCACACGAGATCAACCAGATGGGCATCAGCCGGGTGTTCCAGACGCCCGAGATCTTTGGCGACCTCTCGGTGATCGAGAACGTGCTGATCCCCTGCTTCGCCAAGCGCGACGGCGCCTTCCGCCTGCACGCAATCGAAAGCGTGATGAGCGAAAAGGAGATCGTCGAACAGGCCGAGCAGATCCTGATCGACGTCAAGATGATCGACAAACGCAACATGCATGCCGCCTCGATGAGCCGGGGCGACAAGCGCCGACTCGAGATGGCCATGTGCCTTGTTCAGCAGCCGAAACTTCTGCTGCTGGACGAACCGACCGCCGGGATGGCCCGCGCCGACACCAACAACACGATCGACCTGCTGAAGGAGATCAAGGACAAGCGCGACATCACCATGGCGATCATCGAACACGACATGCACGTGGTGTTCTCGCTGGCCGAGCGGATCACCGTTCTGGCCCAGGGCACACCGCTGGTCGAGGACATCCCGGAAAAGATCAAGGGGCATCCTAAAGTACAGGAAGCCTATCTCGGTCAGGCACATTAGAAAGGCGCAAGGAGATGGTCATGAACGATAGACCCGATTTCAGCCGTCACGCCAACAAGGCGGAAACCGCGCCGGCCTACCTGTCGGTCTGGGACATTCACGCCTATTACGGCGAAAGCTACATCGTGCAGGGCGTAAGCTTCAACGTGCACGAGGGAGAGATCCTCGCGCTGTTGGGCCGCAACGGCGCGGGCAAGACCTCGACCCTGCGCTCGCTGGCGCGGACCGGCTCACCCAATGTCACCCACGGTGAGATCTGGCTGGATCACCAGCCGCTGCACACGATGGCCAGCCATCAGGCCAGCCAGGCTGGCCTTGCCCTGGTGCCCGAAGATCGGCGCATCATCTCGGGCCTGACGGTCGAGGAAAACCTGCAGCTTGCGCAGATCGCCCCGCCGCTGGGATGGTCGCTGGAGCGCATCTACGAGCTGTTCCCGCGCCTTGGCGAACGCCGCAAGCAGGAGGGCACCACCCTCTCGGGCGGCGAACAGCAGATGCTGGCCATTGCCCGCGCGCTGGCACGGAACATCAAGGTGCTGCTTCTGGACGAACCTTACGAAGGCCTCGCCCCCGTGATCGTGCGGGAAATCGAGAAAACCTTGAACCTGATCAAGGAACAGGGGATCACGACGGTTATCGTGGAACAGAACGCCATCGCGGCGCTGAACCTCGCCGATCGGGCCGTGATTCTGGACACCGGATCGGTGGTTTTCGACGGAACCGCACAAGAGGTCCTCGACAATGAGGCGCTGCGGGCCGAATATCTGGCCATCTGACGGCCACGGGCGGCGGCCCGCGCCGCCCGGAACGACAAAATGGACCTAACGCAAGAAGGACCGTTATGACCGACAAGATCTATCCGCCCTCGCCCGATTTCGTGAAGAACGCCTTGATCGACAAGGCGAAATACGACGAGATGTATGCCGCTTCCACCAAGGACCCCGAGGCGTTCTGGGCCGAGCACGGCAAGCGCATCGACTGGATCAAGCCCTTCACCAAGGTGAAGAACACCAGCTTCGAACCCGGCAATATCTCGATCAACTGGTTCGAGGACGGCACGCTGAACGTGGCGGCGAACTGCGTCGACCGGCACCTGGCCACCCGTGGCGACCAGACCGCAATCATCTGGGAGCCTGACAGCGTCGACGAGCCTGCCAAGCACATCACCTACAAGGAGTTGCACGAAAACGTCTCGCGTTTCGGCAACGTTCTGAAAGAGCTTGGCGTCTCCAAAGGGGACCGCGTGGTTCTCTACATGCCGATGATCCCCGAAGCCGCCTATGCCATGCTGGCCTGCGCCCGCATCGGCGCGATCCACTCGGTGGTGTTCGGCGGCTTCTCGGCTGACGCGTTGGCCGCCCGTGTGAACGGTGCCGAGGCGAAAGTCGTCATCACCGCCGACGAGGCCCCGCGCGGCGGCCGCAACACGCCGCTCAAGACCAATGCCGACAAGGCCTTCGAAAAGGTCGAGGGCACCCCCAAGATGCTCGTGGTGCAGCGCACCGGCGGCGATATCCCGATGCAGGCAGGCCGCGACTTCTGGCTGCATGAGCTCGAGGCCAAGGTCTCGGCCGACTGCCCGCCCGAAGAGATGAGCGCCGAGGACCCGCTGTTCATCCTCTACACCTCGGGCTCCACCGGCCAGCCCAAAGGCGTCGTCCACACCTCGGGCGGCTACCTCGTCTTCGCCTCGATGACCCATGAATACGTCTTCGACTACCACGACGGGGACATCTTCTGGTGCACCGCCGACGTGGGCTGGGTCACCGGCCACAGCTACATCGTCTATGGCCCGCTGGCCAACGGCGCGACCACGCTGATGTTCGAGGGCGTGCCCACCTACCCCGATGCCGGCCGGTTCTGGTCGGTCTGCGAAGAGCACAAGGTCAACCAGTTCTACACCGCCCCCACCGCGATCCGCGCGCTGATGGGCAAGGGCACCGAGTGGGTCGAGAAATACGATCTCTCCTCGATCAAGGTGCTGGGCACCGTGGGCGAGCCGATCAACCCCGAGGCCTGGAACTGGTACAACGAGGTCGTCGGCAAGGGGAACTGCCCCATCGTCGACACCTGGTGGCAGACCGAAACCGGCGGCCACCTTCTGACCCCGCTGCCCGGCGCGATCGACGCCAAGCCCGGCTCGGCCACCCTGCCCTTCTTCGGCGTTCAGCCGGTGATCCTCGACCCGCAATCAGGCGCCGAGATCACCACGACCGAGGCCGAAGGCGTGCTCTGCATGAAGGACAGCTGGCCCTCGCAGATGCGCACCGTCTGGGGCGATCACGAGCGGTTCGAGAAGACCTATTTCTCGGACTACAAGGGCTACTACTTCTCGGGCGACGGCTGCCGCCGTGATGCCGATGGCTACTACTGGATCACCGGGCGCGTGGACGACGTGATCAACGTCTCGGGCCACCGCATGGGCACCGCCGAGGTCGAATCCTCGCTGGTGGCGCACCCCAAGGTCGCCGAGGCCGCCGTGGTGGGCTACCCGCACGAGGTCAAGGGCCAGGGCATCTACGCCTATGTCACCCTGATGGGCGGCGAGGAGCCCAGCGAAGAGCTGCGCAAAGAGCTGGAAAACTGGGTCCGCAAGGATATCGGTCCCATCGCCAAGCCCGACCTGATCCAATGGGCCCCGGGCCTGCCCAAGACCCGCTCGGGCAAGATCATGCGCCGCATCCTGCGCAAGATCGCCGAGAACGACTACGGCGCGCTTGGCGACACCTCGACCCTGGCCGAACCGCAGGTGGTGGACGACCTGATCGAGAACCGGATGAACCGGGGCTAGCGCGCCGGATCAGCGAAAAAGAGAAGCCCGCACCGAAAGGCGCGGGCTTTTTTCATTGGCTGACCGGCGGGTCTCAGTCTTGCCCGTTCAGCTCGGCCAGGATCTCTGCAGTATGCTGCCCGCGGCTCGGCGCAGTGGCAGGCTCGGGCAGAGGCCATTCCGAAAACCGTGGCGCGGCGGCGGCCTGCAACCCAGCCTCTCCCTGCACCCATGTGCCCCGAGCCGCGTTATGGTCATGCGCGAACGCCTCCTGCGGGGAAAGCACCGGCGCCACGCAGGCGTCCGTCCCATCGAAGAGCGTCACCCAATGGGCCAGTGGCTCTGCCTCGAACATCTCCGCCAGCCGGTCCGCCAGCCGCGGCCAGGCGGACGGCTCGAACTGGTTGCGTGTGAACTCCTCGTCCTCGGACAGCCCCATCCGTTCCAGGAAGATCGCGTGGAACTTCGGCTCCAGGCATTGCACGCTCAGATACCGCCCATCAGCACAGCGATAGGTACGCGACCAATGCGCCCCCACCAGCGCGTTCGACTGGGCAGGCGTTTCTCCTTCCGATCCCTCGATCGACATGAGCAGGTTTTGCAGATGCGCCGCCCCATCATAAATCGCCGCATCCACCACAGTGCCGCGCCCAGAGGATCGCGCAGCCAGCAGCCCCGCCAACATCCCCGTGACAAGGTACAGCGCGCCGCCCCCGATATCGCCCAGCAGCGTCGGCGGGACCGAGGGCCGCTCCCCGGGCAGCGCGGCAGACCAGAGCGTTCCCGACAGCGACAGGTAATTCAGGTCATGCCCCGCCCGCGCCGCCATCGGCCCCTCCTGCCCCCAGCCGGTCATCCGCCCGAAAACGAGGCGCGGGTTCACCGCGTGACAGTCCTCAGGCCCCAGCCCAAGCCGCTCCATCACCCCGGGCCGGAACCCCTCGATCAGCCCGTCCACCCGCGCCACCAGCCGCAGGAAGGTCGCACGATCAGCCTCCGCCTTCAGGTCCAGCACGATCGAGCGCTTGCCCCGGTCCGTCACCGGCCGTTCCTTCACCCCCGGCGCATGGTTTGTGCCAGGGCGATGCACCACGATCACCTCGGCCCCCAGATCCGCCAGCATCATCGCCGCGAACGGCCCGGGGCCGATCCCCTCGACCTCCAGGATCCGCACCCCGTTCAAAGGCCCTGCTGCCATACTGCCCTCCCTCAGGTCTCGAACCGCTTGCGCAGCTCGGTCTTCAACACCTTGCCGTAGTTGTTCTTCGGCAGCTCCTCCAGGAACACGTAGTCCTTTGGCCGCTTGAACCGCGCGATCTGTTCCAGGCAATGGGCATCCAGCGCGGCAGGGTCCGCGTCCCCCACCACGAAGGCCACGACCTCCTCGCCCCATTCGGGGGATGGTCGCCCCACGACCGACACCTCGCGCACGCCCGAATGTGTCAGCAACGCCTCCTCCACCTCGCGCGGATAGATGTTCGTGCCGCCCGAGATGATCACGTCCTTCGACCGGTCCGCCAGCGTCAGATAACCGTCCTCGTCCAGCGTGCCGATATCGCCGGTCATCAGCCACCGGTCCCTCAGCGTCCTGGCATTGGCCTCGGGGTTCTGCCAATAGCCAGGCATCACCGGCGCACCCTTCACCATGATCTCGCCCGGCTCCCCCGGCGGCAGGAACCCATCCGGCCCGCCGATCGCCACCTCCACCGCCGATTGCGCGCGCCCGACCGAGCCCAGCCGCTCGCGCCAGCGCGGATGATCCCGATCCGCCACATCCGCCCGCGACAGGGCCGAGATCGCCATCGGGCATTCCCCTTGCCCGTAGATCTGCACGAACTTCGGCCCGAACCACTCCACCGCCTCCAGGATATCGGCCTGGTACATCGGCCCGCCACCGTAAACGATGGTCCGGATCCCCTTGCCCCGGCGCCCGGCGGCTTTCGCCGCATCGGTAAGCCGCCGCACCATGGTCGGTGCCATAAACATTGAGGTCGGGCCAAAGCGCTCTGACAGGTCCAGCACCTCCTCCGCCTCGAACCCGCCCGAGGCCGGACAGAGATGCCGCGCCCCCATCCGCACATGGATCATCGCGTAAAGCCCCGCGCCATGGCTCATGGGCGCGGCATAAAGCGCCGCATCCGTCGCACTCACCGGGTCCACGTCCACCGGATAGCACAGCGAAGCCGCCATCAGCATGCCGTGCGTGATGCAAACCCCTTTGGGCCGTCCCGTCGTCCCCGAGGTGTAAAACAACCACGCCAGGTCCTCCGGCCCGCGCGCCACCACCGGCAAAGGCGCACCCAGGGTCATCTGCGCGAACTCCGGCCCCGCCACGTCCACCTGTCGCACCGCACTCGCACCCGCCAGGTCCAGCCCCAGCGCGGGCGAGACGAAAACCATCTGCGCCCCGCTGTTCTCCAGGATCCAGGCCGCCTCGCGCGCATGGAGCTTCGCGTTGATCGGCACCGCCGCCGCCCCGGCAATCCAGATCCCGAAAAGCACGATCAGGTATTCCGGCGCGTTCTTCATGAAGATCGCCACCCGGTCCCCCGGCGCGATCCCCTCGGCCACCAGCGCATCGGCGACGGCGGCGGCGCGCGCGTGAAACGCGGTATAGTCCGCCACGACCTCGTCGCCGTGCATCAGCGCCGGGCGCTCCCCGGCCTCCACCGCAGCCCGCGCCAGCCATTCCGCCATGTTCATCCGCCGACTCCCCCTTTTCGACAAAAATCACCACGCCCGCCGCCGCCGCGCAAGCCATGGCTTTTCTTCTGTTCGAAAATATCCTTGGGGGTCCGGGGGCAAAGCCCCCGGGGGTCGTCACCCTGATCAGCCCCCGGACAAACGCGCGATGCGCTCCCGCACCTCGGACAGGCACGTCGTCACCGCGCGAGATACCTGTCCATCTGCAAGCGATTCCTCCAACGCTTCCAGCGCCAACCCGATTTCATTGTTGTCCAGAAAATCGAGTACAGTGGCTCGTACATCATCGCCAATTGGGGCGGCACCTGCATCCTCCAGAGCCTTCCGGATCAGCGCCTCGCAGGCCCGCCAATGCGCCAGTTGCTCGGAACGTGGCAGATCAGAGAAGCCCGGCACCGCCTCAGCCCACTACACCAGCCGTCTCAACCACCGCGTGGAACAGGACGTTGGTCCCCTTCTCTGCCCAGGCGGGCGTGATCTCTTCAGCCTCGTTATGGCTCAGCCCGTCGACGCAGGGGCAGAAGACCATGGCCGTGGGGGCCACCCGGTTGATCCAGCAGGCATCATGCCCCGCGCCCGAGACGATGTCGCGATGGGAATAGCCCAGCCGATCCGCCGCGTCGCGCACCGCCTGCACGCAGCCCTCGTCGAAGGCCACTGGCTCGAACCCGCCTGTGGCCTCGATGGACAGTTCCAGCCCCATGTCCTCGGCCACGCGGGCCGCGGCGATCTCAAGCTCCTTGCGCATCGCTGCCAACTTCACCGGATCGGGCGTGCGGAAGTCGACGGTAAACACCGCCTTGCCCGGGATCACGTTGCGCGAGTTGGGATAGAGGTTGGCTTGCCCCACAGCCCCCACCGCATCCGGTTGATGCGCCATGGCAATCCGCTGCACGGCCTCGGTCACCCGCGCCATGCCAAGGCCCGCGTTGCGGCGCACCGCCATGGGTGTGCTGCCGGTATGGGCATCCTTGCCCGTCAGCGTCACCTCCAGCCACCAGAGCCCCTGCCCGTGGGTGACCACGCCCACGTCCACATCCTCGGCCTCGAGGATCGGCCCCTGCTCGATATGCAGCTCGAAGAAAGCCTTGATCGGACGTTGGCCCACCTCTTCCTCGCCCATCCAGCCGATGCGCTTCAGCTCGTCGCCAAAGCGCTTGCCCTCGGCGTCGGTGCGGTCATAGGCCCAGTCCAGCTCATGCAGCCCGGCGAAGACGCCCGAGGCCACCATGGCGGGGGCAAAGCGTGTGCCCTCCTCATTGGTCCAGTTGACCACCACGATCGGGTGGCGGGTGCGAATGCCGAGGTCATTGAGGCTGCGGAGGATCTCGAGTCCGCCGAGAACCCCCAGAACACCGTCATACTTCCCACCCGTGGGCTGGGTATCGAGGTGACTGCCCACGTAGACCGGCGGCAGGTCCGGGTCCGTCCCCTCGCGCCGGGCAAACATGTTGCCCATGCGGTCCAGACCCATGGTACAGCCCGCCTCCTCGCACCAGCGCTGGAACAGCGCCCGCGCTTCGCCATCCTCGTCGGTCAGGGTCTGGCGGTTGTTGCCCCCGGCAACGCCGGGGCCGATCTTCGCCATTTCCATCAGGCTGTCCCAGAGCCGGGCGCCGTTGATCCTCAGGTTCTCGCCTGCAGCAGCCATCATCGCGCCCCTAGTCCAGCGCCTTGAGCACGTCCGAAAGCGTGCCGAAGAGCTCGTCGATATGGGATTTTTCGATGATGAGCGGCGGTGAAAGCGCGATGATGTCGCCGGTGGTGCGGATCATGCAGCCTTTCTCGTAAGCATCGAGGAAGGCTTGGAAAGCACGTTTCGTGGGCTGGCCCGCGATGGGCTCCAGCTCGATCGCGCCGATCAGCCCCATGTTGCGGATGTCGATCACGTGGGGCAGGCCCTTCAGCGAATGGATCGCGTCTTCCCAATAGGGGGCGAGTTCCGCCGCGCGTTCAAAGAGACCCTCTTCCTTGTAGGTTTCCAGCGTGGCGATGCCCGCCGCGCTCGCCACCGGGTTGCCGGAATAGGTGTAGCCGTGGAAGAGCTCGATCATGTGCTCGAGGCCGGTCATGAAGGCGTCGTGGATATCCGCCGTGGCCAGCACCGCGCCCATGGGGATCACGCCGTTGGTCAGGCCCTTGGCGCAGGTGATCATGTCGGGCATCACGCCGAAATGCTCTGCCGCGAAGGCCGATCCAAGCCGCCCGAAACCGGTGATCACCTCGTCGAAGATCAGCAGGATACCGTGTTTCGCGGTGATCTCGCGCAGGCGCTCAAGATAGCCCTTGGGCGGCAGTAGCACGCCGGTGGAGCCTGCCATCGGCTCCACGATCACGGCGGCCACGGTCTCGGGTCCGTGCAGTGCAACGATGCGTTCCAGTTCGTCGGCCAGGTTTGCGCCGTGTTCCGGCTGGCCCCGGGTGAAGGCGTTTTCCGCCAGATGCGTATGCGGCAGGTGATCCACGCCAGTCAGCATGGAGCCGAAGACCTTGCGGTTGTTGACGATGCCACCCACCGAGATGCCACCGAAGCCCACGCCGTGATAGCCCCGCTCGCGCCCGATGAGGCGGGTACGCTCCCCATGGCCCTTGGCACGGTGATAGGCCAGCGCGATCTTCAGTGCGGTATCCACCGCCTCGGAGCCGGAGTTGGCGAAGAACACATGCTCGAACGGCTCGGGCGCCAGGTCGCGCACGCGGTTCGCGAGTTCAAATGCCAGCGGGTGACCCATCTGGAAGGCAGGCGCGTAGTCCAGGACGCCGACCTGTTCCTGGATGGCCTGCACGATCTTGGGGCGTGCGTGGCCCGCGTTGCAGCACCACAGGCCCGCCGTGCCGTCCAGCACCTCGCGCCCGTCGGCGGTGCGGTAGCGCATGTCCTTCGCCGAGACCAACATCCGCGGCTCCTGCTTGAACTGGCGGTTCGCAGTGAAGGGCATCCAGAAGGCAGACAGATCGTTGGGAACGGATGTGCGGTCGAGGGCCATTTGTGTTTTCCTTGTTCGGGCGTCGGCGAATCGCGTCGGCATTGGCGCGATTATTTTGCGCGGCGGATCACATCTGGCAACTGATTGGCCAGAAAGTTGTTTTCCGCATCGCGCCACTTCACCGAAAAATTGTACCAATCGGTCAACCAGGGCTTGCTCCGGCGGAAAATCGCGCAATGATGGGAAGTCCACCACGGGACATTTTTAAAACTTTATGAAGACCCCTCGCACACGCATTCAGAAGAAGAATACCGAGGCGATCCTCGAAGCGGCGCTCGACGTGTTCTCGGCCGAGGGGTTCAAAGGCGCGACTCTGGACAAGATCGCCAAGCGAGCAGAGCTCTCGAAACCGAACCTTCTTTATTACTTTCCCTCCAAGGAAGCGATCTACGTGGCCCTGCTGGGCCATCTCATGGATACTTGGATGGACCCGTTGAAGGAGATGCGGGACGGTGGCGACCCGGTTGAGGAAATCGTCGCCTATGTCCTTAGAAAACTTGAGATGTCACGCAAATTTCCCCGCGAAAGCAGGCTCTTCGCCAACGAAATCGTTCGGGGCGCACCGCATATCCGGGACATGATCGACGGACCGCTTTCGGAACTGATGGCTGAAAAGGCCGCGCTGATCCGTGGCTGGGTCAAGGCGGGGCAGATCGCGGACGTGGATGGCTATCACCTGATCTTCTCGATCTGGGCCACCACCCAGCATTACGCGGACTTCGATGTGCAGGTGCGCGGGCTTCTTCGACCCAAGGGCGATGCGCATTTTTCCGACGCCGCGAAGTTCCTCGAGGGTTTCTATCGGCGCGCGCTGAGGCCAAACTGAACCGGTGGCGCCACGCCCGATTGAAATTTGTGGCCGCACCTGACTTTTCACCAACCCAGGCCTGCCCTATAACCGGCGGAGCTTTCAGGGAGGCCTGCAGCAGACAGGCAACCGAACCGGTCGAGGATGGCAGAATGACAAAGCAGAAGAACGCAGCAGACGTAGCCTTCATTCAGGCGCTCGCGGAGCTCCTGAAGGAAAACGATCTCACCGAGCTCGAAGTCGAGCGTGAATATGGCGAAGGGGACCGGCTGAATGTCCGGGTCAGCCGCATGACGCAGACCGTGGCGCAGACCTATGTCCCGGCGCCCGCAGCGCCGGCGGCAGCTCCGGCAGCGGCACCAGCCGCCGCGCCCGCGGCCCCGGCAGCCGAGGCGGCTGGCGATCCGTCGAGCCACCCTGGCGCGGTGGCATCGCCCATGGTTGGCACCGCCTACCTTCAGGCCGAGCCTGGCTCCGATCCTTTCGTCAAGGTCGGCGACAAGGTGAGCGAAGGTCAGACCGTCCTCATCATCGAGGCGATGAAGACCATGAACCACATTCCCGCCCCGCACGCCGGCACCGTGAAGCGCATCCTCGTGGAGGATGGCTCGCCGGTCGAGTTCGGCGCTCCGCTGATGATCATCGAATAAGGGGCAGACCCGATGTTCGACAAAATACTTGTCGCCAACCGAGGCGAGATCGCCCTGCGCGTGATCCGGGCCTGTCGCGAGATGGGCATCCGCTCGGTCGCGGTGCATTCCACCGCTGACAGCGACGCGATGCATGTGCGCATGGCCGACGAAAGCGTCTGCATCGGCCCGCCGCCCGGCACCGCGAGCTACCTGTCAATGCCCGCGATCATCTCGGCCTGCGAAATCACCGGCGCCCAGGCGATTCACCCCGGCTATGGTTTCCTGTCCGAGAACGCCAATTTCGTGCAGATCGTCGAGGATCACGGCCTGACCTTCATCGGCCCCACCGCGGAGCATATCCGCGTCATGGGCGACAAGATCACGGCCAAAGACACGATGAAGAACCTGGGCGTGCCCTGCGTTCCCGGCTCTGACGGCGGCGTTCCGGACGTGGCCACGGCCAGAACCGTCGCGGCCGAGATCGGCTACCCGGTGATCATCAAGGCCACCGCGGGTGGCGGCGGCCGGGGCATGAAGCTGGCGAAATCCGAAGGCGAGATTGAAACCGCCTTCCGCACCGCCCGATCGGAAGCCAAGGCCGCCTTCGGCAATGACGAGGTCTATATCGAGAAATATCTCGGCAATCCGCGCCATATCGAGATCCAGGTCTTCGGCGATGGCAAGGGCAACGCGGTTCATCTGGGTGAGCGCGACTGCTCGCTCCAGCGCCGCCACCAGAAGGTCTTTGAAGAGGCCCCCGGCCCGGTCATCACCCAGGAACTGCGCGACCGGATCGGCAAGGTCTGCGCCGACGCTGTGGCCAAGATCAACTATATCGGCGCTGGCACGATCGAATTCCTCTACGAGGATGGCGAGTTCTACTTCATCGAGATGAACACCCGCCTGCAGGTGGAACACCCCGTGACCGAGGCGGTCTTCGGCGTGGACCTCGTGCGCGAACAGATCCGCGTGGCGGCTGGCGAACCGATGGAGTTCAAGCAGGAAGACCTCAAGGTCAAGGGCCACTCCATCGAGGTTCGGATCAACGCCGAGAAACTGCCGAACTTCTCGCCCTCGCCGGGGCGGATCTCGCAGTATCATGCGCCGGGTGGCCTTGGCGTGCGGATGGACAGCGCGATCTACGACGGGTACCGCATCCCGCCCTATTACGACAGCCTGATCGGCAAGCTGATCGTCTACGGTCGCGACCGGCCCGAGGCGCTTGCGCGGCTGAAGCGCGCGCTTGGCGAACTGATCGTGGACGGGGTCGACACCACGGTGCCGCTGTTCCACGGGCTGCTGGAGGAAGAGGATATCCTGACCGGCGATTACAACATCCACTGGCTGGAAAAATGGCTGGCCGAAAACCTCGGCTGAACCATCGCAGTTGATTTCCCCGGGCCGGGCGTTCAGATTTGAATGCCCGGCCCTTTTCGTTTCCGGATCCGATGACCGACAAACCGCTGACCCCCGAGTTGCTGCTCCAGGCCTATGCCTCCGGTGTCTTTCCCATGGCGGAAAGCCGGGAAGACCAGCGCATCTTCTGGGTCGATCCGCGCAAGCGGGGGATCCTGCCGTTGAACGGGTTTCACATCTCGCGTTCGCTCAGGCGGCGGATGCTGCGCGAGCCCTACAGCCTGAGCCTCGACCGCGATTTCGCCGGGGTGATCGAGGGCTGTGCCGACCGGAGCGAAACCTGGATCAACGCCACGATCAAGCGCCTCTACCTGGATCTCTTCGACATGGGCCACGGCCATTCGATCGAGGTCTGGGAGGGGGCCCACCTCGTGGGCGGCGTCTATGGCGTCACGCTGGGTGGCGCCTTCTTTGGCGAAAGCATGTTCTCACGCCGGGTAGATGCCTCGAAGATCGCGCTGGCTTACTTGGTAGATCATCTGAATCGCGCCGGGTTTCGGCTTTTCGATACCCAGTTCATCACCGAGCATCTGCGCAGCCTTGGCGGACAGGAAATCAGCCGCGAGAGATATCACAAGCGCCTAGCCCGAGCGATGGCCGTGGATACCGAATTTCAGGCCAAGCTGCCTCTGCCCCCCGCTCAGGACGTGGTGCAGCGGATCGGCCAGACGTCGTAGCGGGGATGTTCCAGCGGGTTGAGCGCCGGGGAGGATGCCACCATCCAGCCCTCGAAGACCGCCTCTTCCAGACCCTCAGCCTTGATCGTCAGAAGCGCGAATGCGTCGCCAGCCGGGTTGTCCACCGGGTAGCGGCAATCCGACAGGGTCACGCGCAGCGTGCCGAAACTGGCCGTCTGACCCACGGCAAGGGCGATGTCGCGCACCTCGCTGGCGGTGCGATCCAGGCCGCGCAGCACGGCCCCGGGGGCCGAGGCGACCCTGTCCTGCGCCGAAGCGGTTGACGTGGCTGCCAGCGCCAGGATCAGCGCCCGGATCATCCTTCTTCCCCGCTGCTGGTCACGAAGCGCAGCAGAAGCTGCACGAGGCTTACCGCACTCTGGGTGTCTTCAACTTCCGAACCCGGCTCGAGGTTGAAGGGCGATCCGCCCGGCAGAAGCTCCACGAAGGTGCCGCCAAGCAGCCCCTCCGACGAGATCAGCGCCGCCGTATCCTCGGGCAGGAGGATGTTGTCCTGCATGGTAAAGCGGATATCGGCGCGGAATGTCTCGGGGTTCAGCGCGACGTCGGTCACCGTGCCCACCTTCACGCCGGCAAGTCGCACATCCGTGCCCACTGCAACGCCTTCGATCGACCGGAACGAGGCTGTCATGTCATAGGTTTGACGGGTGGAGATCCCCATGCCGGTCACTTCACCAGCGTAGAAAAGGAAGCCGACTGCTGCTGCCAGCACCAAGCCGCCCACCAGGACTTCGGTCTTGTTCTCGGCCATGATTATTCCGGTTGCCAGGCTTCGTAGTCGCTTCGCGCAGCCGGCGCGGGCCGACGGATCGACCCCGGCGGCGCATAGGCCATCGCAGTGCCCGTCAGGTTCGCCTCATGCGGCTTTTCCCAGGGCTTGTGCTCGAGCGGCGCCTTTGTCGGCGGCTCTTCCCAGGTGCGGTGCAGCCAGCCATGCCATTCGGGGCTGACCCGGCTGGCTTCGGCTTCGCCATTGAAGATCACCCAGCGGCGGGCGCCGTCGCGGGTCTGGTAAAACACGTTGCCCTGATCGTCTTCGCCCACCCTGACGCCCTTGCGCCAGGTGTAGAGCTGCGTGTTGAGCGTCTGGCCGTTCCACCAGGTTACGGCGCGGAGAAGCGTGTTCAGAATGCCCATGCAAGCCTCCGGTCATTGGTTGCCCTTGGTATGACCCATGACAGGTGCAAGGTCCAGAGCCTACACAAGGAGAATGGCGGTGATCCGCTAGCGTGCCGGCGGTTTTCGGGCCGATTGCGGAAGCCGCGCGGTGACCTCGATCTCGATCTTCATCGCGTTCTCCTGGAGACCGGCCTCGATCATCGTGGCGGCCGGGCGGGACTTGGCGAAGGCCTCCCGCACGATGGGCCAGCAATCTGGCCAGTTGTCACGGTCTGATACGATGTAGCGCACGCGCACGACGTCATCGAGACTGGCGCCAACGGCGGCCAGCGCGGCATCGATGGTGGCCAGCGCGTTGCGGCACTGGGCAACGACGCTTTCCGGAATGCGGTTCGTGGAATAGTCGTAGCCGGTCGTACCTGCCACGAAAACCCATCCTGCCTCGACCACGGCCCGGGAGTAGCCGATCTGTTCCTCGAAACTCGAGCCCGAACTAATGAGTTGTCTTGCCATGTTCAGCCAGCCGACGCGGGTTCTTTCTTGCTATCAGCATAGATGACCAAGGGGCTGGCTTCGGACGTCACCGCCTCCTCGTTCACCACGACCTCGTCGACATTCTCCATCGACGGAAGCTCGAACATGGTGTCGAGCAGGATATCCTCGAGGATCGACCGCAGGCCACGGGCACCGGTCTTGCGCTCGATCGCGCGCTTGGAGATGGCCAGAAGAGCATCCTCGGTAAAGCTGAGTTCGGCGCCCTCGATCTCGAACAGGCGCTGGTACTGCTTGACCAGGGCATTCTTGGGCTGGGTCAGGATGGTGACAAGCGCATCCTCGTCCAGATCCTCGAGCGTGGCGATCACCGGCAAGCGACCGACGAATTCAGGGATCAGTCCGAATTTAAGCAGATCCTCGGGTTCGAGCTGGGTGAACATTTCGCCCACGCCGCGTGAATCCGGATCCTTGACCTCGGCCCCGAAGCCGATGGCCGAGCCCTTGCCGCGCTGTGCGATGATCTTTTCCAGGCCCGCGAACGCGCCGCCGCAGATAAACAGGATGTTCGTGGTGTCCACCTGCAGGAATTCCTGCTGCGGATGCTTGCGCCCGCCCTGCGGCGGGACCGAAGCCACGGTGCCTTCCATGATCTTCAGAAGCGCCTGCTGCACGCCCTCGCCCGAGACGTCACGGGTGATCGAGGGGTTGTCGGACTTGCGGGTGATCTTGTCGACCTCGTCGATATAGACGATGCCGCGCTGCGCCCGCTCGACATTGTATTCGCTGGCCTGCAGCAGCTTGAGGATGATGTTCTCTACATCCTCACCCACGTAACCGGCTTCGGTCAGCGTGGTCGCGTCTGCCATGGTGAAGGGCACATCAAGGATACGCGCCAGCGTCTGTGCCAGCAGCGTCTTGCCGCAGCCGGTGGGGCCGATCAGCAGGATGTTCGATTTTGCCAGCTCGATATCCGAGGATTTGGCCGAGTGGTTCAGTCGCTTGTAGTGATTGTGAACCGCGACCGAGAGTACCCGCTTGGCGTGGCCCTGGCCGATCACGTAATCGTCCAGAACCTGGCAGATCTCACGCGGCGAGGGGACCCCTTCCGAGGACTTCAGGCCGGAGGCCTTTGTCTCTTCCCGGATGATGTCCATACAAAGCTCGACACATTCATCGCAGATGAAGACGGTCGGGCCTGCGATCAGCTTGCGCACCTCGTGCTGGCTCTTTCCGCAGAACGAGCAGTAGAGGGTGTTTTTGCTGTCACCGGACGAATTCGACATACCAATCCCCTGGGCGCTAGCCCTTTCTTTTCAACCCGTCGCCGAGCCGTTCCACGCCACCCTGACCAAAAGTTTAGGGCACACGGGATTCCGGCACAACGCCAAAATGCCTCACAAGGCGCAATCGGCGATCACGTGATCACGAGATATCTTCGGACAACTTGTCACGATTATCGACGATCTCGTCAATCAACCCCCAGGCCTGGGCCTCTTCGGGGGACATGAAATTGTCACGCTCGAGCGCCGCCTCGACCGCCTTGAATTCCTGGCCCGTGTGATGCTCGTAAATCTGGTTCAGCCGATCCTTCAGCTTCTGCGTCTCGCGGGCATGGATCATGATATCCGTCGCCTGGCCCTGGTACCCGCCCGAGGGCTGGTGAACCATGATGCGGCTGTTGGGCAGCGAGAAGCGCATCCCCGGCTCACCGGCGGTCAGAAGAAGCGAGCCCATGCTCGCCGCCTGCCCGATGCAAACGGTCGAGATCTTGGGCTTGATGTACTGCATGGTGTCATAGATCGACAGGCCCGAAGTCACCACACCGCCGGGGCTGTTGATGTACATGCTGATTTCCTTGCTCGGGTTCTCAGCCTCGAGAAAGAGCAACTGAGCGACGATCACGGTCGCCATCTCGTCATGGACCGGGCCAGAGACGAAGATGATCCGCTCCTTCAGCAAGCGCGAAAAGATGTCGTAGCGGATCGACCCGCGCGACGTGGTTTCCTCCACCGTTGGGATGACGAAACTGGTAAGTTGCGAAATCGGATCGATCATCTGCACATGCCTCTGCCTGCTGCGGGGTCAATACCCGTGTACCTCTAACAGAGTCTTAGTAGTGGGACCCGGGGGCTGCAAGGGGAAGCGGTCGTTTCCGGGCTTTGATCGTCCAAGCTAGACCTCGGACTGCCTCCAGGCGCGAACACCCCGTTCCACCGGCTGGATCAGGATGACCTCGACCACCAGCATCAGAAGCACGAAGGTCATGGCATAGGCCATCACATGCCCGATTTCGAACAACTGGAAATACAGGTGGATCTGGAACCCGATACCGTTCGACCGGCCAAGGAACTCGACCACCAGAACCAGCTTCCAGATGATGGCCAACCCGTTGCGCGCCGCCGACGAAAAATGCGGTGCCAGTTGCGGCAGGGTCACATGGCGCATCTCGGCCCAACGCGACATGCCGAAAACCCGCGCCATCTGGTGCAATTGCGGATCGAGCGCCCGCGCGCCTTCGCGCACCGTCACCAGCACCAGCGCCGTCTTGTTCACGGCAACCGCGATGATCGCGGCCATCTCGTTCAGCCCGATCCACAGGTAGCAAAGCACGATCACCACGAGCGCCGGAAGATTGAGGAACACGACAACCCAGGGGTCCAGCCACCGGTCCGCCCGCTTGGACATGCCCAGCAGCAACCCCAATGCCGTGCCCACGGCCATGGCCAGGGAGAACGCGGCGATGACCCTGAGCACCGTCGGCCAGAGGTGCCGCCAGAGCCGTCCCGACGCGGCCTCGTCCATGATGATCGAGGCCACCTCGATCGGTCCGGGCAACAACGTCGGATCGCTCAGGACAAAGGCAACCCCCTCCCACAGCGCGAACATCGCCAGCAGGGAAAGGCTCATGGCCACCGGGTCATGTCTGTCCTGCATCGAACCTCCCTCTCGCGCCGGAGTCTTCGGGGCGCGGACCTCGCCTGTCAATCTCCGGCGGATCGAATGCGACTATTGTCGGATGTATGATCCTGCCTGCCCTGCCTAGTCTGCGCGCATGGTCTCGATCTGGCGATTGATCTGTTTGGCGGGGCTCGCCCTCGCGCTTGTGACTGGCCCTGTGCCAAGCCGCGCGGAGGCGGAGTCTCCGCTCTCCCGCTCCGAGATGGAAGCATTCGTTGCCCCGCCCTTCATCCTTGGCGACGCCCAGAACGACAAGGGGGTCTGGGGCCTTCTGAACTCCGGTGGCACGCAGGTGGGCTATGCGTTCGAAACCGAGCCCATGGCCCCCCTGCCCGGATTCGCCGGTGCACCGATCAACCTGTTCGTCATGCTCGACCTTGAAGGTCGTTTCCTGGAGGTTCGGCTGATTTCCCATAACGAACCGATCTTCGTCTCCGGATTGGGCGAGGCGCCGTTCCGAGAGTTTTTCAAGCAATATCATGGGCTTTCGATATCTCAATCGCTCGTCGTGGGAACCCCCTATGGCGCTGCGGATGACGGGTCGGCACTGGTCTACCTCGATGGTGTGACCAAGGCGACGGCCAGTGTCCGCATCGCCCATGAAAGCCTGCTTGCCGCAACCCGCGCGGTCGCGCGCGAAAAGATGCAGGGTCTGGTTGCCGCCGCCCCTCGGCGCCCGGACCCCGATCACCAGGAGAACCTGACTTGGGTCGACCTCGTGGACCAAGGGTTGGTCACGCGCAGGACCGTGACCAATGCCGAGATCGACGCGGCCTTCGCCGGAACGCTCTGGGCGCATGACGACCCCGAGGCCAGCGCGAACCCCGACGGGATTTACCTGGACCTTTGGGTCGTGGATATCGGTCCGCCCGCGATTGCCCGTGCCGTGCTTTCCCCCGACGGGTTCGAAGACTTGCAGGGGTTCATGAGCATCGCGGATTTCGACGAACCGATCCTGGTGATCGAAGCCGGTCGGCACGGGTTGGTTTCGCCGGACTTCGTGCGCAATACCTCGCCGGACTGGCTTTCGGCCGAGCAGGACGGTTTGCCGGTGCCGCTGCGTGATTCCGACCTGTATGTGGAACTGGCTAGAGGCGTGCCCGAGGGCACCGCGATGATCCTGCGCACGGACCGTCGGCTGGGGTTCGATCCCGCGCGGGAGTGGCAGTTGAATGTCCTCGCCGTGCGCGAACACGGGTCATTCCGCCCCGAGATCGGCACGAAAACCCTGTCCGTCACGCACGTGACGCCGGAACGGTTCTTCCTGCAAAACAAGGCACAGGACATCGCGCCCCCATGGCTCGAAGCGCTGCGCAACCGGCAGGTGGACATGATCGTCGCCGGGCTGTTCCTCGTGCCGCTGCTGCTCGCCCTCGGGCCCGGCATGAAGGGCTTCGCCCGGCACCGCCTTTTCACGCCGATGCGCCTTGTCATTCTTGCCTTCGTGACAGTGTTCATCGGCTGGTGGGGACAGGGCCAGCTTTCCATCGCCACGGTGTTGGGCGTGGTGCGCACGGCCCTGAGCGGCGGGAGCTTTGCCTTCCTGATCTACGATCCGTTTTCCTTACTGATCTGGGCCGTCACGATCGTCGGATTTGTCCTCTGGGGCCGCGGGTTGTTCTGCGGATGGCTGTGCCCCTTCGGCGCCCTTCAGGAATTCGCGCATCACATTGGCCGCGGCCTACGCGTACCGCAGATCACCCCATCGGCGGCATGGGACAAGCGACTGAAAACGTTGAAATACGTCCTTCTCGCAGGCCTCGTCGCAACGGTTTTCATCGCGCCGCAGCACATCGATACCGCGGTCGAAATCGAGCCTTTCAAGACCGCGATCACCGTCTTTTTCGTGCGGGAATGGTACTATGTGCTTTATGCGGTCTTCTGGCTGGTGCTGGGAATGAGCCTTTTCAAAGGGTTCTGCCGCTATGTCTGCCCCCTGGGCGCGGTCATGGCCATCGGCGGGCTGCTGCGTGGGCGGGACTGGATCGAGCGGCGCGCGGAGTGCGGATCGCCTTGCCAGCTTTGCCGGGTGAAATGCCGCTACGGCGCGATCGAGCGTGACGGAAAGATCGATTACATCGAGTGTTTTCAATGTCTTGGCTGCGTATCGATCTACGAGGATCCGCAACGCTGCGTGCCGTTGGTCCTTGCCGGACGGCGCCCGAAACGAGAGGCCCCGATCAAATGAAACGCCGCCGTTTCCTGACCCTGACCGCCGCAGCGCTTGGCGTGCCCTCCGCGGCACTGGCCACGCCGCTCAGATGGCGCGGTCAGGCCCTTGGTGCCGAGGCCGAGATCACCCTCTACGGACCGGCCGAGGAGGCCCGGAAAGCGCTATCGGAATTCCATCGGAATATTATCGGAATTTCATCGGACTTTTCCCTCTTCGATCCGGATTCCGCGATCAGCCGGCTGAACCACACCGGAGAACTCGCCGCCCCCTCCCCGCACATGCGCGCCCTTATCGATCTTTCGGACCGGCTGCACCGGGTGACCGGCGGGCGCTTTGACCCGACGGTGCAACCGCTTTGGCAGGCCATGGCCACCGGCAAGAGCAGCGAAGGCGCGTTGCGCCGGGTCGGCTGGCACCGGGTTTCGCTCTCTCCCGGTCTACGGATCGGCCCGGGCCAGGCGCTGACGCTCAACGGAATCGCCCAGGGCTACGCCACCGATATCGCCGCGCAGAACCTTGCCCGCGCCGGGTTCGGTCAGGCGCTGGTCAATATCGGAGAATTTCACGCGTTGGGCGGGCCCTTCCGGCTGGGGGTCGCGGATCCGGAGCATGGGCTTCTGGGCTGGCAGAGCGTGACCGGCGGGGCCGTCGCTACCTCGAGCCCTTTCGCCATGACCCTGACCGGCGGGTCCGGCCACATCCTCGACCCGCGACGCGGCACCACCCGCCCGGAATGGTCCACCGTCAGCGTCACAGCGACGAGCGCGGCCATCGCGGACGGTCTTTCGACTGCTTTCTGCCTGATGACCCGCGACCAGATCGAACGCGTCCTGCCGGAGGTTCCGGAAGTTTCACGGGTCACGTTGGTCGACCCCGAGGGCAACCTGTCGACGATGCAGACCTGAAAAAGAAACGCCCCTCGCGCTGGGAGGTCAGCGAGGGGCGTATGTATCTCCGGCCGCGTCACGCACGGCCGGAGGATCTCGTTGATCGTCAGGCCGCGGCGACAGCGCGGCGGGTCAGGACGTTCACCAGGTGTGCGCGGTACTCCTTCGTACCGTGCAGGTCGGCGATCATGTCATCGGCACTGACCGAAAGACCGGCCACCGCGTCGGGCGAGAAGTTGGCGCTCAGCGCTTCCTCGGCCTCGGTCCAGCGGAACACGCCATCCTCGGACGCGCCGGTCACCGCGACGCGCACGCCATCGGCGTATTTCGCCACGAAGACACCGGTCAGGGCAAAGCGTGAGGCCGGCTGTTCGAACTTCTGGTAGTTCGCCTTTTCCGGCACCGGGAACTTCACCTCGGTGATGATTTCACCTTCTTCGAGCGCGGTGGTGAACATGCCATCAAAGAAGTCATCCGCCGCGATTTCGCGGGTGTTGGTGACAATGGTCGCGCCGGAGGCCAGCGCCGCCGACGGGTAGCAGGCCGCCGGGTCGTTGTTGGCGAGGCTGCCGCCGATGGTGCCACGGTTGCGCACCGCCGGGTCGCCGATGCCGCCCGCAAGCGCGGCCAGCGCCGGGTAGTCACCCGCCGCTTCCTTGGCAACGGTGGCATGGGTGGTTGCGCTGCCAATGCAGACACGGCCCGCGTCGTCCTTGCAGACGCCCTGAAGCTCGGCAATGCCTGCCAGGCTCACCAGCCGGGCCGGGCTGGCCAGCCGCTGTTTCAGCGTCGGGATAAGGGTCTGGCCCCCGCCCAGCGCCTGTGCCTCCTCGGCCCCCATCGCCTCGACGGCGGCGGCAAGGGTGGTCGGACGGTCGATCTCGAATGCGTACATTCTCGTTTTCCTTCCTTTCGGAGGTCGGGGCGCTTGCGTTTGGGCCCCTGCCCTCCACGTGGTTCACATGCTTGGTCGGCGGCGGGTCCGAAGACCGCCGCCGGATACGATCAGCCCTGCATCGCCGCCCAGACCCGCGCGGGGCTCAGGGGCATGTCGATATGGGTCACGTTGGACTTGCCTGCGCGCTGCAGCGCATCGACGACCGCGTTGACCACCGCCGGCGGCGAGCCGATGGCGCCTGCTTCACCGCAGCCCTTCACCCCAAGCGGGTTGTGGGTGCACGGCGTCTGGCAGGAGTGGTCGACGGTGTAGAACGGCACGTCGCTGGCCCGCGGCATGGCATAATCCATGTAGCTGGCCGAGATCAGCTGACCATTCTCGTCGTAGGAGCAGCCTTCCAGCAGCGCCTGACCGATGCCCTGAGCAAGGCCGCCATGGACCTGGCCCGAAACGATCATCGGGTTGACGATATTGCCGAAATCGTCCGCCGCGGCGAAACGCTCGATCGTGACCTTGCCGGTGTCGGGATCGACCTCGACCTCGCAGGCATAGGCGCCCGCGGGATAGGTGAAGTTCGACGGATCGTAGAAGGACGTTTCCTCCAGGCCCGGCTCGATCTGGTCCAGCGGGTAGTTGTGCGGGACATAGGCCGCGAGGCAGACATCGCCCCAGGCCACCGATTTGTCGGTGCCCGCAACGCTGAACTTGCCTTCCTTGAGCTCGATGTCGCCTTCCGAGGCTTCCATCAGGTGCGCCGCGATCTTCTTCGCCTTGGCGATGATCTTCTCGGTCGCCCGAACCATGGCCGACCCACCCACCGCGAGCGAGCGCGAGCCGTAGGTGCCCATGCCCATAGGGGTGTTGGCGGTGTCGCCGTGGACGATCTCGACCATGTTGGCGTCGATGCCGATCATCTCGGCGATCACCTGCGGGAAGGTGGTCTCGTGCCCCTGGCCGTGGCTGTGGCTGCCGGTCATCACCACGAGGCCGCCGGTGGCGTTCACGCGGACCGTGGCGCTTTCATAAAGGCCCGCCCGTGCGCCAAGCTGGCCCACCAGTTGCGACGGCGCGATGCCGCAAGCCTCGATGTAGCAGTTGACGCCAAGACCGCGCAGCTTGCCGCGCTTCTCGCTTTCGGCGCGGCGTGCGTCGAACCCGGCGAAATCCGCGATCTCGATGAGCTTGTCCATCGTCGCGTTGTAGTTGCCGGTGTCGTATTCCACCGCCACCGGGGTGGCATAGGGGAACTCGGTGATGAAATTCTTCCGGCGCAGTTCGATCGGATCCACGCCCAACTCGCGCGCGGCCTTGTCGATCACACGCTCAAGCTGGAAGGTCGCCTCGGGGCGGCCCGCGCCGCGATAGGCATCCACCGGCACCGTGTTGGTGAAGACCGCCTTCACGTTCACGTAGATCAGCGGCGTCTTGTAGTTGCCCGCCATCAGCGTGCCGTGCAGCCAGGTGGGCACGCTCGGCGCGAAGGTCGAGAGATAGGCGCCCATGTTGGCGTAGGTCTCGGTCCGGAGCGCCTGGAACATGCCGTCCTTGTCCAGCGCAAGCTCGATCTTGGTCACGTGGTCGCGGCCATGCGCGTCGGACATGAAGGCCTCGGACCGGGTCGCCGTCCATTTCACCGCGCGCTTGAGCTGCTTGGCGGCGAAGGTGCAGAAGGCTTCCTCGGCATAGTGGAAGATCTTGGTGCCGAAGCCGCCGCCCACATCAGGCGCCACAACGCGCAGCTTGTGCTCGGGGATGCCCAGCACGAAGGCGCCCATAAGCAGGCGGATCACATGCGGGTTCTGGCTGGTGGTGTAGAGGGTCGAGCTGTCGTCATGGGCGGCATAGTCGCCCACAGCTACGCGCGGCTCCATCGGGTTCGCAACAAGGCGCTGGTTCGTCAGTTCCAGCGTGGTCACATGGGCGGCGTTCTTGATCGCCTGATCCACCGCCTCGCGGTTGTCCTCGACGAAACCCCAGTCATAGCAGAGGTTCGAGGTCAGATCGTCATGCACCTTGGGCGCGCCGTCCTTGACCGCCTCTTTCATGTCGACCACGGCCGGAAGTTCGTCGATGTCGAGCGAGATCGCCTCGGCGGCATCACGGGCCTGTTCATAGGTCTCGGCCACCACGGCAGCGATCGGGTCGCCCACGTGGCGCACCTTGCCCTGGGCCAGAACCGGGTGACCCGGTTCCTGCATCACGTTGCCGTGCCGGTCGGTCACCTGCCAACCGCAGGGCAGACCACCCACGCCTTCGAAATCGGCGCCGGTGAAGATCCGCAGCACACCGGGCATTCCCGAGGCAGCGGCGGTGTCCACATTGTTCAGCTTGCCATGCGCCACGTCCGAGCGCAGGAAGGCCACATAGGCCTGACCGGGCAGGTTGATATCGTCGGTATAGCGGCCCTTTCCCGTCAGGAACCGCACGTCTTCGCGCCGCTTGTCGCTGGCGCCAATGCCATGATCTTTTGGCATGATTTCCTCCCTATCCGATGTGCGCCAAGGCACATCCAATCGTTATCGGGCCGCGCGGAACGCGGCTCACTTTTTATTCTGCTGCGATGGCGTCGGCATCCTGGCCCGAGGCCGCGAGGATCGCCTTCACGATGTTGTGGTAACCGGTGCAGCGGCAGATGTTGCCTTCCAGGTACGCCCGGATCTCGGCCTCGGAGGGCTTCGGGTTGTCCTTCAGAAGTGCTGCCGCCGACATCACCATGCCCGGCGTGCAAAAACCGCACTGAAGCCCGTGATGATCCTGGAACGCCTGCTGGATGGTCGAGAGCGAGCCATCCGCATTCGCCATGCCTTCGATGGTCGCAACCTCGGCACCATCGGCCTCGGCGGCGAACATGGTGCAGGATTTCACCGCTTCGCCATTCACATGCACCACGCAGGCGCCGCACTGGCTTGTGTCGCAGCCCACGTGCGTTCCGGTCAGACCCAGCGGCCCGCGGAGAAACTCCACGAGGAGCGTTCTGCCCTCCACATCCCCGGAAACGGCCTTACCGTTCACGGTCATATTGACGGTCGTCATTCGATTTCCTCCCTAGACTATCCTGTCAGACTGTTCACGAAACGAGTCGCTTGAGCCAACCCTTCTTGTTATCCGGGCTGTCGTCAACTGCAGCTTCCGCCGCAGGTCCTTCGACAACCTCCTGGAACCTGGTAAAGAACTGGTCCGCCATCTTCTTGGCGAACCCGTCGATGATGCGGCTGCCAAGCTGCGCGAGCTTTCCGCCCACCTTGGCCTCCACGTCGTATATCAGCCGGGTGCCCTCTTCGATCGGCTCCAGCCGCACTTTCGCACCGCCCTTGGCAAAGCCCGCGGCCCCGCCCTTGCCCTCGCCGCTGATGGTCAGGCTTTCATGTTCGGCTATGTCCGAAAGCGTCACGCCCCCCTTGAAGGTCGCCTTCACCGGGCCGACCTTCTGAACGACGACGGCCTCGAACCCATCCTCGGGCGTGCCGGTCATCTCGGTGCAGCCCGGCACGCAGGCCTTCAGAACCTCTGCATCGAGCAGCGCCGCCCAGACGACCTGGGGTGCGGCCTTGATGTCGCGTTGATCGGAAAGTTGCATCGGTCCGTCCTTGTCGGTTTCGGTCAGGTTAGGCGGGCAATTCGGTGCGCGCTATTCGACCAAGGGTGTAAACGTCATCGCACCGGGTCCTGAAACGACACCCCATGCGCGGCGAAGATGGCCTGGATCCGGCCGTCCTGAAGTCCCGCGTAGATCGCATCATCCACCGCATATCCAAGCGCCCGATAGGATTGATGCACGGCCACGCCGATGGTCCACCGGCTGATCGAAAAGCCCGGCATCGGCGGCTGGTGCACGGCCAAGCCGTCTCTCAGCCCCGATTCCAACTCGGCCAGCGGGCCCATCGCGGCCATCGTGTCACCGGCGGCAAGACCTTCCATCGCGTCGGGCGTCGTTCGGTATCGGCGAACATTGGTGGAAAGGGCACCGCCCATGAAAGAGGACAGGTAGAAATCCGAGATCGAGTCGTTTTCCACCGCCACCGTGTCGAAACGGAAATAGGCCGGAACCGGCGGATCCTCGGGATAGGCGTCCTTGCGATAGGCGATGGCAATGCTTTCGGTGGTGTACTGGCCGGTAAACACGACCTGTTCGACCCGGCAGGCAAAGTCGCTGTTGTAGGGCACGTGCAGCATCACGTTCGAGACCTTGCCCCCGATGAGCGGCCCCTTCCAGACGTTGTTGCGCAGGTCGGCTTCCAGGTTCTCGCCCGCGGCCAGGAGGTTGAACCGCGCCTCAACACCAAGATCCTCGGCGATGAGGCGGCCGATCTCGATATCCACCCCGGCGGGTTTTCCGCCCAGCTCATAGGACCAGGGCGGAAAATCCTCGTAAACGGCGAAGTCGATGAAGCCGCGCTCCTGGATCTGGTCGAGATCATGGCCAACGATGTCGCGCGACGCGTTCTGCGGCTTGGGTTGCGGCACGTAATCCTCGCACCGCGCCATGGCCGCCTGCCCGGCCAGCATGGCGACCATGACGACTCCGGTCAGGCGTGCCGCGAATTGCATCCCCGGACCCGGCCTCACTTTGCTGCGGACAAGCCGATCGTGAGGGTTTCCGCCGCAAGGCTGTAGGACTCGGGCGTGCCATCGATCTGCTGGGCGGCGCGGCGCGCGATGCTGTCGGCGACCTCGGCCCCGGACAGGGTCGTGATGCTGGCGGCAATGGTCGCCAGTTCCGACTTGAAAGCATCGGGATCGGGGGTGCCGTTCCCTTCAGCCCAGGCATTCAACGTGTCACGGATTTCCTTGAGGCGCGCGCTCTGCTCACCCACGGCCTCGTCATCGGGACGGCTCTCGACATAGGTCCGAATGGCCCAGGCCGCTTTCTGGCCAAGGAGTTCACCGAACTCGGGCATGCGGGTGACGCCTCCTTGGGTGTAGCCGTGGCGGAACCGTTCGATGAACCATTCGTCACCGTATTCCTCGGCTTCCAGGAACCGCAGATCAGGCGCAAGCCCACCGGACACGGCCCCCAGCCCGTGGCACCGGGCGCAGTTCTGGTTGTAGCCCGACGCACCAATATCGATGGCCGCCTGCCATACCTCTTCACCTTGCGAGCGGTAGGGATTTTCGGTCAGCCATTCCTCGCCCACCTCGGGCAGGGCCTCGGTATTGACGGGTTCGATGGTCAACGGCAGGCCAGCACCCATGGCCGTGCCAGCCACGGACACCGTCGAGAGCACAGCGATCGCGGTGAGGCTTCTGAGTTTCGACATCGGTACATCTCCAGGTTTTGGGTCTGCCATGTGGTAGCAGCCCGTGCGCCTCCTCTCCAATGCGACCTTGGTTTGAATTTCCGGGCAACTCCGACCAATGTCCTATTCGTCTCGGCCTCGGGCGGCTTCTATCGTTCCGGCGGAGGTGCGAAATGCGTTTGGTTGTTCTACTTGGCATGTTTCTGTCGGCCGTTTCCACGGCGCGTGCCGAGATTTCGATCAGCATCCACTACCTCAAGTACGAAGCCCCCGCCCCGCCGACCCTGTCGAACCTCGACCCGACCCCAGAAGACGAGGGCATCGCCGGGGCGCAGGTGGGGTTGGCCGACAATCTGACCACCGGCAAGTTCCTCGGCCATGGCTACGACCTGACGGTCACGACGGTTCCACAGGATGGCGATCTTGCAGCGGCAGCCCGCGCCGCGCTGTCGGAAACGCCCTACCTGCTGGTCGACGCCCCCGCGGACAAACTTCTGGCGCTTGCCGACCTCCCCGAGGCGCAGGGTGCGTTGATCTTCAACGTTTCAGCGGAAGATATCGGCCTGCGCAGCGCCGACTGCCGAGCCAATCTGCTGCACACGGCGCCAAGCCACGCGATGCGCAGCGACGCGCTGGCGCAGTTCCTCTTGTTCAAACGCTGGGGCGACCTTGCGCTGATTGTCGGACCCCACGCCAAGGACCGCGCCTTTGCGGCGGCGCTGCATCGCTCGGCGGCCAAGTTCCAACTTCGGATCAGGGGCGAAAAGACCTGGGCCTTCGACGCGGACATGCGGCGCAATGCGGCGCAGGAGGTTCCGCTGTTCGTGCAGGATCTGCCGAAGCACGACATCCTGCTGGTCGCGGATGAGATCGGCGATTTCGGTCGCTATGTCCTGTTCAACACCTGGGAGCCGCGCCCGATTGCGGGCTCGGAAGGGATGACCCCCGTCGCCTGGTCGCCCGCGGTCGAGCAATGGGGCGCGGCGCAGTTGCAGTCCCGTTTCGAAGAGGCCAGCGCGCGTCCGATGCGCCCCGCCGACTATTCGGCCTGGGCCGCCATCCGGACTCTCGGCGAGGCCGTCACCCGGACCAGCCGCGCCGATGTCGGCGTTCTGCGGGACTATATCCTGTCGGATGCCTTCGAACTGGCAGGGTTCAAGGGACGTCCCCTCAGCTTTCGCCACTGGAACGGCCAGATGCGTCAGCCAATCCCGATCGTTCACCCGCGCGCGGTCGTGGCCACGGCGCCGCTCGAGGGATTCCTGCATCAGCGCAATGAGCTGGACACGCTCGGCCTCGACGCGCCGGAAAGTTCCTGCTCGGCCTTCGGAGACCGGAAGTGATGACCAGACAAGCTACGAACCCCAAAGCCCTTTTTCTCGCCGCGCTTCTGAGCGCCTCGGCGGGCCCAGCCCTTGCGGCGGAAATCTGGGTCACCAATGAAAAGGACGACACGATCAGCGTGATCGACATCGACACGCTGGAGGTTATCCGCACGATCCCCACCGGGGAGCGCCCGCGCGGAATCACGTTTTCGCAGGACTATTCGCGGGTCTATATCTGCGCCTCGGACAGTGACACCGTTCAGGTCATGGACCCGGAAAGCGGCGAAATCCTTCACGATCTGCCCTCGGGCGAAGACCCCGAGCAGTTCATCCTGCACCCGGACAACCGGCGCCTCTACATCGCGAACGAGGATGACGCGATCACCACCGTGGTGGACGTGGAAACGCGCAAGGTGATCGCCCAGATCGACGTGGGCATCGAGCCCGAAGGCATGGCCGTCAGCCCCGACGGCAAGATCGTCATCACCACGTCCGAAACGACGAACATGGCCCACTGGATCGACACCGAAACCCATGAGCTGTTTGCCAACACCCTGGTGGATGCGCGCCCGCGCCATGCGGAGTTCCTCAAGGACGGCACCGAGCTATGGGTCAGCGCCGAGATCGGCGGCACCGTCTCGGTCTTTGACGTCGCCACCCAGCAGGAGCGGGCGAAGTTCGGCTTCGAGATAAGGGGCGTCCACCCGGATCGGGTGCAACCGGTGGGCTTCAAGCTGACGGAAGACGAAAAGACCGCCTTCGTGGCGCTTGGCCCCTCGAACCACCTGGCCGTCGTGAACGCCGAAACCTACGAGGTGGAAGAGTACATCCTTGTCGGGCGCCGGGTCTGGCACATGGCGTTTTCGCCGGACAAGTCGCTGCTTTTTACCACCAACGGCGTGTCGGGCGACGTGACCGTGATCGACGTCGAACGCCGCGAGGCGATCAAGACGATCAAGGTCGGGCGCTTCCCCTGGGGGGCTGCTCTTCGCCCCTGAAGACCCTCCGGACCTCGCAAACCTAAAAGGAACACCCCATGCGCCATGTCGCCCTGTTTTTGACCGCTCTCCTGATCGCTGCTCCGGCCATGGCCGATGATCACCGCGAGGCCTTCGGTCTGGCCGGGATCCTGTCGGCGAAGAACAAGGAAGACCTGCCGCCAATCACCCTTTCGGCGGGAATGCCCCTGGCGGATGCGGGCTGGCGCCTGAAATCCGGGACTTATTACGAGTTCGAGATCGAGGCCGATGGCAGCCAGGAACTGGCCCTTGTCGGGCCGGAGTTCTTCCGGGCGATCTGGATCGACGAGATCGTGATCGAGGGTCTCGAGATCCGGCCGCTGGGGCTGGACAGTGTTGAATTCGACGAAGCCGGAACGATGGAAATCGGCTTCTTGGCTATCAAGCCCGGAACCTATTACATGAAGGTGCCGGGGACGACCGGTGAGACTCAGCGGCTGGAGATCATCATCGAGTGACCGGGCTAACCGTCGACAACCTTGGATATTCCTACGGTGCGCGGCGCGCGCTTGACGCGGTCAGCTTCGAGGTGGAGCCCGGCGCCTTCTGCGCGTTGCTGGGTCCGAACGGCGCCGGAAAGTCCACGCTGTTCGGTCTGCTCACCCGCCTGTTCACCAGTTCCGAGGGGCGGATCGAGATTGCCGGACACGACATTTCCCGCAATCCGCTGGCAGCCCTGGCCAGCATCGGCGTGGTCTTCCAGCAATCGACCCTGGACCTCGACCTGACGGTCGAGCGCAATTTGCGCTATTTCGCGGCGCTGCACGGAATTGCCGGGGCCGAGGCCACGCGCCGCATCGGCGAGGCGCTGGACCGGCTGGGGATGGCCGAGCGCGCCAAGGAACGGGCGCGCGATCTGAACGGCGGGCACCGGAGACGGACCGAGATCGCTCGCGCACTGGTCCACAGGCCATCGGTGCTGTTGCTCGACGAGCCCACGGTGGGCCTCGACGCGTCGGCACGGGCCGCAATCACCCAGCATGTCCATGCCCTCTGCGCGGACGAAGGGCTGACCGTTCTCTGGGCCACCCACCTTACCGACGAGGTCTGGCCGGATGACAGGCTGGTCGTCCTGCACCGGGGAAAGGTTCTGGGGGACGGCACGGCCGCTGGCCTGTCAAAGGGCCGACCGCTGACCGAGGTCTTCCTCGAGATGACGGGTGGCACACCATGAATGCCTGGCTCACCTCTCTGCAGGCCATCGTGACCCGCGAGGCGCTGCGCTTCCTGCACCAGCGGGGCCGCTTCATCGCCGCCCTTGTCCGACCGCTGGTCTGGCTGGTGGTTTTCGCCGCCGGATTCCGCGCCGCCCTGGGCCTGTCGATCATCCCGCCCTACCAGACCTATATCACCTATGAGACCTACATCGTTCCGGGGCTCTGCGGGATGATCCTGCTGTTCAACGGGATGCAATCCTCGCTGTCGCTGGTCTATGACCGCGAGATGGGCTCCATGCGCCTGCTGCTCACCGCGCCGCTGCCGCGCTGGTGGCTGCTGCTGGCCAAGCTCATCGGCTCGACGGCGATATCGATCCTGCAGGCCTATGCGTTTCTGGGCATCGCCTGGCTCTACGGGATCAAGATGCCCGCCCTGGGCTACGTGGCGGCCCTGCCCGCGCTTGCCATCGCGGGGCTGATGCTGGGCGCGCTGGGGCTGATGCTGTCGTCCTTCATCCGGCAACTCGAGAATTTCGCCGGGGTTATGAATTTCGTGATCTTCCCGATGTTCTTCCTGTCCTCGGCGCTCTACCCGCTGTGGAAGATGGCCGAGGCCTCGATCCTGCTGCACCGGATCTGCGCTGCAAATCCGTTCACCCATGCGGTCGAACTGATCCGCTTCGCGCTCTATACCGAGGCGAACCTGCCCGCGCTTGGCTGGACGCTGCTGGCGACCGTGGTCTTCCTCGGCCTCGCGCTGTGGGGCTACGACCCGGCGCGCGGCATGATACGTCGCAAGGGCTGACCCAAACCGAGACCATCGGGGCGCTGCGCCAAATCACCATTCGTGCTATGTCCACCGAAAAGGGAGACCGAC
This sequence comes from Paracoccaceae bacterium, assembly GCA_014762635.1. GTDB lineage: Bacteria > Pseudomonadota > Alphaproteobacteria > Rhodobacterales > Rhodobacteraceae > JABURR01. Next base: position 47,320 of record JABURR010000061.1, on the reverse strand, counting down.
ATGCCGATAAGGATCATCCTCGCCCTCAGCCTGACAGCCGCGCCTGTGCTGGCCAGCGAAGACTCCTACGGAACGCTCAATCCCGACGAGATGAGCATGAACCGCGTGATGGAAAATGTCCGTAACGGCCAGGTCGACATGACCACCTGCGCCGCGGGCTACCTGATGACCAAGAGCGGTCGCCATACCATCGCCCGCGAGACATTCGAGGCCTGCGCCGATGCGGGGTATACCCAGTCCATGACCTGGATGGGCTACATGGAGCAGAACGGCTTCGGCGGGGAGTTCAACCCCGACGCCGCCGCCGAATGGGACCAGCGCGCCGCCGAGGCGGGCGATCCGATCGGCAAGTTCAATCATGGTCTCAACCTGATACGTGGCTTCGGCATCGCCCAGGATGAAGAGCTTGGACGTCAATACGTGGACGAGGCCGCCGATGACGGGCTGGACATCGCCCGCCGCCTGCAGGCCTCGGGCTATGATCTGGACGAGGTGACGCCCGACGCCGACAACTGGCGCTACGCGCCGCTGTTCTGAAGCGGATCAACCAAGGTCGCCGGGCTGCCTTGCAGCCGAAGAATGCGATCCGCCAGGCGATCCGCCTCGGCCTGAATATGGGTGACCAGCAGCGTTGTGGTCCCACGCTCGGAACGCAGGCGGGCAAACAGAGACATCATCTCATCGGCCAATTCGGGATCGAGAGATACGAATGGCTCGTCCATGAGCAAAAGCTCCGGGTTCGCCGCGAAGGCACGCGCCAGCGACAGGCGCCGTTGCTGGCCCAGCGACAGGCTTCCGGGGAACCGCGCTCCGGTGCCGCCCAGACCCACCTCTTCAAGAAGAGCTTCGGCGTCACGTTCGTCGGCGCCGGTCGGGATGCAGATGTTCTGCAACACGGTGCGCCAGCGCAGCAGCGTGGGTTCCTGGAACACGAAGGCGAGCTGTTCCGGCGCCTTCAGATCACCGGAAAACCGGGTTTCCAACCCGGCGATGATCCGCAAGAGCGTGGATTTCCCGATCCCGGAAGGGCCCGTGATGGCAACGGTTTCTCCCGCCCGCAATGACAGGGACAGTTCCCCGAGCAGCGGTTCCTGTCCGTAGCGGAATTCTCGAAGATCGAGTTGGAACATCAGGGGAAACGAGCCGGTATGATTTTGCGCCATGTTGGCGGCAATCACACCGGCCCGCAATCGCTTAACTTCCCGGCTGAAGGAAAACGCCGTCCGGCAATTCGCTGAGCGAGCCGACCAGGTCTTCGCCGCCAAGCTCGGCCATCAGCGCCAGCATCCGGTTCGCCGCATCCTCGTCAACCGGAGCCGCCGAAGGAATGCCCGCCCGGAACCCGGCCTTGAGCGCCTCGAACTGACCGTCCGACTTGGCATTCATGCGGTCCCGCAGGCGATCCCAGGCCGCATCGTCGCTGGCCAGGATACCCTTTGCGCTGCGCGACGCCGCCGCAAGCCCGTTCACCAGGTCGGGGTTTTCCCGCAGCAACTCGCCCTTCACGACATAGCCCAGAAGCGGCGTCTCGGGGTCGAGGCCCAGCGCCATCGAGGCTTCGCTCACGTCGACCAGCTTGCGCATCCCGGCAACTTCCATCTTGGCGAGGAAATGCCAGAAGTTGATCGCGCCATCGACCTCGCCAGACATGCCAGCCTTCATGATCAGCGGCGGCGCCCCGAAGACCTGTTCGGTCTCGCCCTGGAGGTCCATCCCGAACTCCTGCTGGGCATAGGCGCGCAGGATCAGCCAGCTCTTGTCGAGCGGGCCACCGGCAACACCGATCTTGCCACCGGACAGGTCGGCAAGCGAACTCGCATCGCTGCCCTTGGGCACCATGAGGCCGCCAACGGCCTTGGAATAGGGGATGAAAACATAGTCGTGACCGGCGGCACGCTGCCGCGCGACCCAGAGCCAGTCGGACACGATGACATCCGCCTCTCCTCCCTGGAATGCGACCTGTGACGCGGACCCGCCAGCCATGCCCATGACCTCCAGCGAGAAGCCGTTCTTTTCATCCAGCCCGTAGTGGCGAATCGTATCAAGTTCCCAGTTCACAGTGCCGATTTCAAGCACCGCCGCACGGAGGACTGGCGTATCAGCCGCCACCCCGGACGAGACCAACAGCCCAAAACTCATAGAAAACCCAAGAATATTGCGCATCATTCCCATGAGAACCTCCCAATTTGTCGTGCAGCATGATGGCCAAGCACGAAGGCGCCGGAAATACGACTAAAGGCCAAGCCGTATGCGCCCATCTTACGACCATTGTGCAATTTCGGGGATTTGTCGCGCGACAATAATGAAGCCCTGCCGGGAAGCCCCTCTTGCGGGCAGTTCGGCGATAAAATGAAAATGCTTAGGGAGGAAACGATGAACCGCTTCTTGGTAGCCGTGACGATCGGCCTGATGGCGTCAACGGGCGCACAGGCCGGCGTGACGGAGGACGATCTGGCGAACGACCAGACCATCACCTCACAGGTGGTGACGAACGGCATGGGGCGGCATCTGCAGCGCTACAGCCCGCTCGACACGCTCAACAAGGACAATGTGCAGAACCTGGTTCCGGCCTGGGCCTTCAGTCTCGGCGGCGAGAAGCAGCGCGGCCAGGAAACCCAGCCGCTGATCTATGACGGCGTGATGTACATCACCGGCTCCTACTCGCGCCTCTACGCGATCGACGTGCAGACCGGCGACGAACTGTGGCAATATGATGCGCGTCTTCCCGAAGGCATCCTGCCCTGCTGCGACGTGGTAAACCGCGGAGCGGCGATCTACGGCGACAACATCTATTTCGGCACGCTCGATGCCCGTATCGTGGCGCTGAACCTTAAGACCGGCGACGTGGTCTGGAACAAGAAGATCGCCGACTACAAGGCCGGATACAGCTACACCGCCGCGCCGCTGATCGTGAACGGGCTGGTCATCACCGGCAACTCCGGCGGGGAATTCGGGATCGTGGGTGAAGTTCAGGCGCGCGACGCCGAGACCGGAGAACTGGTCTGGACCCGCCCGGTGATCGAAGGGCACATGGGCACGCTGAATGGCCAGGAAAGCACCATGACCGGCACGCTCAACGCCACCTGGCCGGGCGACATGTGGAAGACCGGCGGCGGCGCGACCTGGCTTGGCGGCTCCTACGACGGGGAGACCGACACGCTGGTCTTCGGCGCGGGCAACCCCGCCCCCTGGAACAGCTGGCTGCGCGACGCGGGCGAGCCCAAGGACGACAACTCGGGCGACAACCTTTATGCCGCAAGCCGACTGGGCATCGACCCGGCAACGGGCGAGATCAAGTGGCACTTCCAGACCACCCCGCGCGAAGGCTGGGACTATGACGGCGTGAACGAGGTCGTGGCCTTCACCGATGCGCAGGGCAACAAGCGCTTTGCCACGGCCGACCGGAACGGCTTCTTCTACGTTCTCAACCGTGAAGATGGCGCCTTCGTCTCGGCGACGCCGTTCGTCAAGGACATCTCCTGGGCGGAAGGCATCGACGACACCGGTCGCCCGATCTTCGTCGAGGAGAACCGTCCGGGCAACCCGGCCGAGGCTGCCGACGGCGGCAAGGGCGAGACGATCTTCGCCTCCCCGTCCTTCCTGGGTGGCAAGAACTGGATGCCGATGGCCTTCAGCCAGCGGACGGGCCTGTTCTACGTGCCTTCGAACGAATGGGGCATGGATATCTGGAACGAGCCGGTGACCTACAAGCGTGGCGCCGCCTACCTGGGGTCGGGCTTCACGATCAAGCCGAACTACGAGGATCACATCGGCAGCCTCAAGGCGATCGATCCGACGACCGGCGAGTGGGTCTGGGAGTTCAAGAACGACGCGCCTCTCTGGGGTGGCGTGATGACGACGGCCGGCGGCCTCGTCTTCACCGGCACGCCTGAAGGCAAGTTCATTGCCTTCGATGATGAGACCGGCGAGGAACTATGGTCGTTCCAGACCGGCTCGGGCATCGTCGGCCAGCCCGTCACCTGGGAGATGAACGGCGAGCAGTATGTCTCGGTCGTGTCCGGCTGGGGCGGCGCGGTTCCGCTCTGGGGCGGCGAGGTTGCCAAGAAGGTGACCTACCTCAACCAGGGCGGCATGGTCTGGACGTTCCGGCTGCCCAAGCAACTGGCATCCGCCAACTGATCGATCATCTTTTCAGAAAGGCGCGCCCCCGGGCGCGCCTTTTTCCTTTTTGGACCCGCACTTATAGGACCAATGTGCTATTATCTTGGGACAGCGATCCCTGATACTTTGACTTCAGGACATTCCTGACCTAAACCGATTGAAACCGACGATGGACAGCACCGCCACAAGAACCCTCAATTCCGCGATGATCGTCGACGATCACCCGCTGTTCTGCGATGCCCTGTCCATGACCATGCGGGCCGCCGTCGGCATCGAAGAGATCAGGACCGCGGCCACCCTCGAAGAAGGAATATCCCGGCTTGAGGACGGGTTCGATCCCGACGTGATCCTGCTGGATCTCAACCTCCCCGACGTCAGCGGTCTGGACGGTCTTGTCCGACTGAAGTCGGTGGCGCAGGACACCCCCATCGTCGTGGTCAGTTCCATGTCGGACGAGCGGGTTCTGGAGGCTGCCCGCCGCGCGGGTGCGTCCGGTTTCGTTCCCAAGCACAGCCAGCGCGAGACCTTTCGCGCCGCCTTCGACGAGATCGCCGCTGGTCGTCCGCATTTTCCGCACGACTATTCGGCCAGCGACAGCGCGGAGACCGGCGGCGTCGCCAACCCGGACGAAGCGCTGCACCGGCTAGGGCAACTGACGCGGCAACAGGCGAAGATCCTGCAACTGATCTGTCTGGGCAAGCTGAACAAGCAGATCGCCTATGACCTGTCGATCGCTGAAACCACCGTCAAGGCCCACGTGACCGCGATCATGCGCAAACTCGGCGTGCAAAGCCGGACCCAGGCGGTTCTCATCGCCAAGGAAGCGAGTTTTGCAAATATCTTGCAAGACGGCTCGGCGCAGCGATAGTTTCTTTCCAAAAAGACAATATGGATTTTGGGAGGTCGAAAATGGAAGGCGGATTCCTGTCTGCCTCCGATTCCGGAGCCAGCACATGGCTTGTCCGAAGGGCTCAGGTTCGGGCTGATGTGCCGGATCCCGTTTTGGAACTCAAACTCATGCTCGGCGATGGGCCCTTTTCGCTGATCGCTGTGTTTTCCTCGCCGCAGGCGGATTTTCCGGCTCTGGTGAAGCAAATGAGTGCGGCTTTTCCAAATTCGACAACCATCGGGTGCACCACAGCGGGCGAACTCGGAATGGACGGCTACACCGAATCCGAGATCGTCGCCATCGCCCTGCCCGAAGATCGGTTTCAGGTCTCGACCCTGATTATCGACGACCTCTCGCACATGGATCGCCAGGAGCTGGTGGGTCAGATGGTCAGAACCCGATCGCTTCTTGCGGAAAAGGCCCCGGCCCTGACCAACGAATTCGCCTTCCTGCTGATCGACGGCCTGTCCATTCGCGAGGATGAACTTGTCTCCGCCGCCGTCAACGGTCTTGGGTCCATGCCGTTGTTCGGCGGCTCTGCAGGGGATGGAACAAGGTTCCAGCAAACGCTGATTTCCCACGATGGGCAGGTGTTCGAGGATGCCGCGCTGATCACCTTCGTGCGGACGGACTGCCACGTTCACGTGTTCAGCCTTGACCACTTCAAACCAACCGAACAGCGCATGGTGGTGACCTCGGCGGACCCGGCCCGCCGCATCGTGCACGAGATCAACGCCGAACCCGCCTCACGCGAATATGCACGGCTCTTGGGCAAGGACCCCGAACAACTCACCAGTTTCACCTTCGCCGCGCATCCGGTGGTGGTACGGATCGGCGGGCAGCATCACGTGCGCTCGATCCAGAGGGTCATGGAAAACGGTGACCTGGTCTTCTTCTCAGCCATTGACGAGGGGCTTGTCCTGACGCTGGCCGAACCGGAAGACATGGAAACCCACCTGAAGCGAGAGCTTCAGCGCATCTCGGGCGGACGGACGCCCGACGCGATCCTGGCTTGCGATTGCATCCTGAGGCGTCTGGAAGCGCAGGAAAAGCAACAGACCCGCTCCATTTCGGGCGTCATGTCTGACCATCGGGTGATCGGTTTTTCCACCTACGGCGAACAGATCAACGGGATGCACGTCAACCAGACGATGACCGGCGTCGCGATCTTCCCGCCGGACGCCGGGTGATCCGATGGTTGCCTCTCTCACGAGTCCAACCGACACGACCGAGCGGCAGAACCAGAAGCTGCTGAAGATCACCGAAGTCCTGATGCGCCGCGTGGAACAGGCAACCGATGACGGCGGCGCGGCCTATGCGCAGTTCCAGCGGGCGGTGATGCTCGAGGATCAGGTCAAGGCCCGGACCCGGGACCTGGAACACACCCTCGACCTGCTCAACGACTCCAACCGGCGCCTGGCGGATTCGATCAACGCCGCCGAAACTGCCCGGGCCGACCTGTCGAACGCGATCGAGACGATCCAGGAGGGATTTGCCCTTTTCGATTCCGACGAGGCCCTGATCCTGTGCAACAGCCGCTTCGGCATGCACATGCCCGACCTCCGGCGACACCTACACCCGGGGCTGCGATTTCCAGATTACGTGGATCTGGTCAGCCGCAGCGCTTTCCTGGTGTTGCCCGACGGAACCACGCCCGAGGAGTGGGCCGCCGACCGCAGGCGCCGCCACCTGGATCGCCACGTAGTGTTCAACGTCGCTGCCCGCAACGACCGATGGATCCAGGTCAGCGAACATCGCACGCCGACCGGCAAGACCGTTATCATGCAGACGGATGTCACCGATATCGTGCGCCTGGAACGGCAGGAACGGGGCAAGCTGCTGGACGACCAGGCGCGGCTGATCCGGGCCACGCTGGACCATATCGGCCAGGGTGTGTGCATCTTCGACAAGGAGCGGCGGCTTGCCGGGTGGAACGAGAAGGTCGGCGAAATGCTCTCGATCCCGACCGGACGGATTCGCCTGGGCGCCGATTTCGATCTTCTGTTCGAACAGGTTTCCGGGGACCTCATCGGGGGGAAAGGCATCGATAAGGCCGGGTTCGACGCCTGGGTTCATCAGGCGCAACGCCGTCGCCCTCTTTCTTTCGAATTACAGAGCAAGAGCGGGGCAATCCTCGACGTCTTCGCACAGGAAATTCCCGACCGGGGCTTCGTGATCAGTTTCACAGATATCACCGCCGAGCGGATGGCGGTGCGGGCCCTGGCGGACGCGAAGTCCGAACTGGAACAGCGGGTTCTGGAACGCACCCTCGATCTCGAGGACGCACTGGCCGATGCAGAGCGCGCCAATTCTTCCAAGTCCCGTTTCGTGGCGGCTGCCAGCCACGATCTGCTGCAACCGCTGTCGGCGGCAAAGCTCTACATCTCTTCGCTCAGGAACGAGGACCTAGATCCGCTCCACCGGGAAATCGTGCACAAGACACAGAACGCCCTGGCAAGCGCGGAGGATCTGATCGGTGCCCTGCTCGACATCTCGAAACTGGAATCCGGCAAGGCGGCCGTCGATATCTCGGCGGTGGATATCGGCAAGGTTCTGCGGCAACTCGATGATGAATTCGCGCCCCTTGCGGCCCAAAAGGGGTTGGAGCTGCGGGTCAGGCCCACGGATCTGACGCTCAGGACCGATGCCCGGTACATCCGGCGTATCCTGCAGAATCTGATCTCGAACGCTATCCGATATACCGAAAGCGGAAAGATCCTCGTGGGCGTTCGCAGGATCGGAAAGTCACTTCGGCTCGAAGTGTGGGACACTGGCCCGGGAATACCGGAAGACGACCAGGAGAAGGTCTTTCAGGAGTTCCAGCGTCTGAACGCCCGCGCAAGCGCCGGCGATGGGCTGGGGCTCGGTCTGGCCATCGTCGAACGCGCCTGCGCGCTTCTGGGCCATCCGCTCAGCCTGCGTTCGATCCCGGGCCGGGGCACCGTTTTCACGGTCACGGTACCACTCGCAAAACCGATACGCCCGCGTTTCGGCGAGCGCGCTGCACCGGACCTGAAGTTGCCCTCCTTCCTGCGGGGGCTCATCATCCTTCTGGTGGAGAACGACGCGGAATTGCGCAGCGCCATGACCCTTTTGCTGGAGACATGGGGGGTCGAGGTCCTAGCGGTGGCAGGCGGGGACGAGGCCCTGGCCTTGCTTGAGGAAATCCAGTTGGCCCCCGATGCGCTGCTGGTCGACTACCAGCTCGACAATGAAATCGGCCTCGACGTGATCGCGCGCCTGCGAGAGCGCTTCGGTCCGCTGCCCGCCCGCATCGTGACGGCCGATCACTCTGCCGAGGTGGCTGCGGCTTGCGCCGCCGCCCGTGTCGACGTGTTGCAAAAACCGGTCGGGGCTCATGCGTTGGAGGTGTTCCTTGCGGGTGTCCCGAAGGGCTGAGCCAACCTATCCGTAGTATCGCCCCGCTGCTCGGGAATAGGCGCCGTACCGGCCGGACAGATCGTACCTGCGGGCACCGCGCGGGTTCACGCGGGTCAGCGCCACCCCGGCACGGCCATCGCGCCCAAGGTCCAGTTGGCCAAGGGTTTCCTCCAGTTGTGCCCGCGTCGTATGGTTCCAGCGCACGGCCACCAGGATCGCGTCGGCCTGCTTGGCAAGGATGCGCGCGTCGGGCACCAGGTGGACGGGGGGCGTGTCGATCAGGATCACGTCATGGCTGTCGCGCAGCGTCCCGAGCACCTGCGAGACCCGATCCAGCGTCAAGAGGTCCGCCGCCCGCCCCCTTGGCGCATTTCCCGCGGGCAAGAGCGCGGCCCCCGTCAGCGGATCGTCTACCAAGGCCGCCTCCGGCTCCTGGCCCTGCAGCACCTCGGCCAAACCCGGACCCGCGCGCCGATCAAGAAGGCGCCCAACCGAAGGCCGCCGCAGGTCGGCGTCGATCACCAGCACCGCCTTGCCCTGCCCCGCGAGGCTTTGCGCCAGGGAAAGGGCCAGCGTCGTCTTTCCCTCGTCCGGCATGGAGGACGTCACCAGGATCACCCTGGGCCCGTCTCCGGGGCGAGCATGAAACAGGCTCGTCCGCAGATTCCGCAGCGACTCCGCCGCGACCGAGGCCGGGTTGTCCGCCAGATGGTTCAGCACCGCGCGATACCCCCGCCCGGGTACGCGCAAGACCTGACCCCAGATCGGGACGGCGACATGCTCGGCCAAGTCCCGGCCGCTTCGGAACCGATCCGTGGCGGCATCGGCCCAGAGAACCAGCACACTTCCCAGCGTCAGCCCGACCAGCCCCGCCAGCCCCAGGATCAACGACTTCCTCGGGCGCTCGGGCATCCGAGGGGGAACCGCCTTGGACAGGATCCGACTGTCGGCTTCCTGCACGCCTTCCTGCACCGCCGTTTCCTTCAGGCGCAGCAGGAAATGTTCATAAAGGCCCCGGCTTGCCTCTACCTCGCGCACGAGGTTCTGCAGGGTCACATGCTCCCCGCCGCGCTGGTCGATCCCGGCCTCGAGCGCGGCGATCCGGGCGGTAGGGGCCCCGTTGGCCTTCAACTCCCGCAGGGCCTCCTCCATCGCGCGCAGCGTGGCGATCGGCATCAGGTCATGCTCTCCGTTGAAATCGGCAAGCCGCGCCTCGGCCTTTTCCAGCTCGACCTGGAGCGCCGCAACCCGTTCCTCGAGCCAGGCGGCCGCGCGCCGCGTCGCCTGCGCCTTGAGGTCAAGCTGCCCCTGCACGTAGCGCCGCGCGATGGCATCCGCGATGGCCGCCGATTTCTCCGGATCCTCGGACAGGACCGAAATCCGGAACACGAGGCTCAGCGGCACATTCTCGACCGTCAACCGATCCGAAAGCGCACTGATCGCGGCCGCCTCCCCCTGCAAGCGCGTCTGTGGCGGGGGCGTGGCGACAGGCCTCCCCAACCACCCGCGCAGCGCCGCCAGATGCGCAGCGATCCGATCGGGCGGTTTCAAACGGCCATTGAACTCGGGATCCTCACCAAGCCGAAGGTCGCGCACCACCTGCCCCAGAAGCGAACGCGAGCGCATCACCTCGACTTCGGACCGGACCACGGAATTCTCGGTCGTGAGCCCACCAAGAACCCCGTCGAGACCCAGCACCTGTTCCTCTCGCGGGTCGAGGATGACGACCGAGGAGGCCTGGTAAAGCGGCGTCACCGCGAAGAAGGCGCAATAGGTGCCAAGCCCAAGGAAGACTGCCAGTACCGCCAGCAGCCGGACCCGGTCGCGCCAAAGCACCCGAAGCGCCTGCGTCACGTCGATCGGGTCGGGCACCGCCGCAGGGGCCGCGCGGTGATCGGTGGACAGAATTGGCCGGGTCATCCCTTTCGCCTTTCGGTGCAGTTTCCCGCGTGGACGTGCCGACCGACCGTTTCAGCCGCGACTTAAGATCCTCTTACCCTGCAAGCGAAAGCGCCCGGTCCTCTCGATGCATGGAAAACAGGTCGTCGAGATTGTCGAAGAATTGGGCTTGGCCGCCCGCAAGGTAGATGCCGCACTCGCAGTAACGCCGCAGCGTCTCCTCGGAATGGGAGGCCATGATCAGTTGCGCCGAGCCGAGGCGTTCGGCGAACACCTCGTGGCAGCAGCGCTGGAAGGCCGCGTCGCCCACGGCGAGGATCTCGTCGATCAGGTAAAGGTCGAATTCCAGCGCAAAGCTGAGACCGAAGGACAACCGCGCGCGCATGCCGGTGGAATAGTTGCGAACCGGTTTCGACAGTTCCGCGCCAAGGCCCGACAGGCGTGCGACCTCTGCCTGCATCCAGCGCGGATCCTTCCCGTGCAGGCGCGCCACGAACCGGATGTTGTCCACCCCCGTCATCGCCCCGTTCAGGCAGCCCGCGAAACCCAGCGCCCACGAGACACGCCCGCGGCGGATGACCCGCCCGCGATCGGGCGCCTCGGCCCCCGAAATCAGCCTCAGAAGCGTCGATTTCCCCGCACCGTTCGGCCCCATCACCGCAAGGTTCCGCCCCGGGGGCAGCGCGAAGCTCATGCGCGCGATCACCTGCCGCCTGTGACCGCCCAGCCGGTACCCCTTGCTGACACCACGCAGTTCGATCATCCGGCCACGAGCCTCCGCCGCGAGAGACGTTCGCCCAGCAGCCCCAGAAGGATCAGCGAAAGCGCGAGTCCAACCGGAAAGGCCGCAACCGTTCCGGAAGACAGGTAACCCGCGTAGATGCCCTCGCGCAGCCATTCCACAAGGTGCAGCACCGGGTTCCAGCGCAGCAAGGCCCAGAGGTCGGGCGGCAGCAATACCGGAAGGTAGAACAGCCCCGAGAGCAACACCAGCGGTCGGAACAGGATTGCCGCCACCTGCGCCCAGCCGGGCCAGTGGGCGGCGAGGCAGGCATTGACCATGCCAAGACCCAGGCCCAACGCGGCGGTGGCGGTCCAGGCCGCCAGTACCCGCTCTGGCCAAGTGGGCCAGTCTGCCAGACCCATGGAAATCAGCCCGCCGAAAACGATGAGGAACGCCAAGCTATGGGTCGCGCTCAGAAGCAGGAACCGCGCCAGCAGCACGTCGAAGGGTCGGACCTGCCGGAACCCGAAAAGCGGCCGACTGACAGCCACGCTCTGCATCAGCCCCAGCGACATCCGCGTCACGAAATCCACGGGCAACAGGCAGGTGGCGAAGAATAGCGCGAAGCTCTGCCCGAAGGGCGGGTGCCGTCCCGCGACCGCGAAGAGCCCCGCCAAAAGCGCCGTCCCCAGAACCGGACCGATCAGCGCCCAGAGATAGCCCAGCCGCGCCTGCCCGAAGGCGGCGCGCGTCTCGCGCAGCACGAGGGCGCCCAGAACCCGCCCCTCTGCTCGCAAGGCGCCCGTCATGCTAGGTGATCCCGGACGCCCAGAACCAGCAGCGCGGCGATCCCCCACAGAAGAGTCGCGCCCACCGCGGTCAGCACCACGGACAGCGCCCGGCGCGGGCGGGTCGGCTCGACCGGTCGCGCGGGATGCGCATAGATCGCAAGGTATCGCTCTTGTCGCCCGGCGTTGAACCGGGCCTGTTCCAGCGACACGAGGGCCGACGCATAGCCCTCTTCGGCCAGCCGCTTCTCGACCTGCAACCGCTCGTAGTCGGCCAGCCGGGGTGTCACGTGATCCTGAACCGAGGCCTCGGCCAGTTGCGTCTCCAACGTGTCCGCCTGGCTGCGCAGCAAGCCCAAAGCTGGCGCGCCAGAATCAAGCCGATCCTCCAGCGTGGCGATGCGGGCGCGCAGCCCGGCGAGACGCGCGAACAATTCGCCGCGCCGTTCCGCGTCCATCTCCGCCTCGCGCGACGGGTCGAGCACGCCTTCGCGATCCCGGAAGGCGCGCAGCGCCGAGAGTGCCGCACGAAGCCGGTCCTCGGCCCTTTCGCGTTCCGCCTCGGCATGGCCCAGGGCCCGCTCGCGTGCCGCTTCTGACAGGTCGTTCACCAGCGCCCCTGCATGGGTCAGGACGCGCTGCGCCGTCAGTTGGGCCAAGTCCGGATCGAAAGCCTCCACCTCGAAGCGGATCAGCCCGGTCACCGGGTCGAAACTGGATCTGATCCTTTGGCGCCAGCGGTCGTGGAATACCTCGGGCGTGGCATCTGGCGCGAGGCGCAGCACCGGGTCCACGCCGGGGGCGGCATAGGCGGCCCGCAGGTCCAGTTCCGCATCCAGACGCGCCAGAAGATCACGGCTTTCGAGGTATTCCAGCAGGATGTAGCCATCGGGCGTCATGCGATCCGCGCGCGGTATGCCGGTCACGAGGCCGAGGCTGTCGGGGGCGGCCTCGGCCCCCAACCCGCGAACCGCGAACCCGGCGCCGGAGACATAGCGATCCGACGCGACCCCAAGGAAATAGACCGCCGAGAGGAGCGTGGGCAGAACCGCGCAAAGCAGGAAGGACACAAGCGCCAAGCGTCCTCGCCCAGCCCCGGGGAAATCCGCTCCGAAGTCGTTCAGGGGAATGCCCGCCGAAGAGGGGTGCGACCGGTCGTATGGCATCGCTATCCCCCCACCGTCGAGGCGCTTTCCGCCGAGCCGAGCAGCGGCCCGAGGATCACGTCGATGAACTTGCGGAACTCGGCCGCGGGGGCGTTGGCGACATAGAGGATATCACCGTCCCGCATCTCGAAGGCGCTGGCCAGGAACAGGGCTTCGGGCGTGGAGAAGTCGAGGCGGTATACCGTCGGCACCCCGTCCCGCGAGGAGGGAACCGGAGGAATTCCGTCAAGCCGCGACAGGCGTGAGGCGGTCTCGTGGCGGAACAGGAAGACCCCACCCGCATCGGCGAGACTGTCGCGTAGGCCCCCGGACTTGGCCAGAGCCGCGGCGAGGGTCAGCGTGTCCGTGTCGAACCCGACGAGGGTCTGTGCCGTCACCGCGCCGAGCGCGGCGAATGTCCGGGGGGTATGACGCAGCAGGACCGTGTCGCCGGGATGGAGCGGGATGTTGCGGCGCGGGTCCTGCAGCAGTTGATCCAGCCGCATCTCTGCGCGCGCCTCTCCACGCAGCAGGGTCAGTTCCGTCTCGGGCGGGCTACCACGCGGGCCGCCAGCCTGAGAAATGGCATCGAGAAGCCGCAGCCCACCGGGGGACAGATCGATCCGCCCGGGGCGCGCCACGTCGCCTGCCAAGGTCACGCGAGGTTGCAACCCACCTGCGGGTTCCACCGTGACCTGCGGCTCCAGTGCGAGTCCGTGCAGGCGCGCCTCAATCTCTTGTCGGAGGGTGTCGGGGCTGCGCCCTGAGGCGGGAATGGCACCGAGGTACGGCATGATGACATCGCCCGCCTCCGAGACCGTGACGGTGAATTCCGTCACCCGCCGGTCCGGGGCGGAATAGAGGCCCTCGCCCGCCGACTCCCACACGGTGATTTTCAACCGAGCGCCGGGGTGCAGGGTCTGGAGCGCTACGGGCGGCGTCGATGTGAAGAAAACGGGCGGCAGCGGCGCCGGGTCCGCCTGCCCCAGTGCAGCGACCACTCCGGCATCCAGATCCACAAGCGCGAAGGCCGGGCGGCCATCGGCCCGGGTCACGACCTGCTCCACCGCCCCGGGCCCGCCCGCTGGCAAGGAGGAGCATCCCGCCATCAATGCGGCAACCGCCAGTGCTGCGACGCGACAGAAGATCACCGCCCTGCCCCTTTCCCGGCGCCCGCCCATCGGGGTGCCGCTCTGGCCGTGCAGTGAACCTTCGGAAAGTTAAATCTTTACGAAAATGGCCGCGACGACCCCCCCGGATCGCCGCGGCCATGTGCACCTCTGGGGTGCAACCGCCCTCAGGCGGCTTGCTTGGCCACCGCGAGGTGGCGTTCGGGGAAGATCGCCGCGTGCAGGCTGGCGATCGCCTTGTCCAGATCCCCCCGCTGGACGAGGAACTGCACGTCCACGCTGCGGGTGTTCTGATGGGCCGCGATCACCTCGATCCCATCCTCGTGCAGGGCATCGAGCCCCCGCCACAGGACCCGCAGACCACTCAGGTCGCGCCCGATAACCGAGGCCACCGAGAGCGAGCGCACCGTCACGTCAGACGACGGGAACTGCTCGCGCAGGTCACGCTCGATCCGGCGCGCGGACTTGAGCGACGCGTCCAGGTAATGGGTGATCGTGTTGGCGTTCGAGGTCTTCGAGACGATCCGCACGTTGTGGCGGCGCAGGGCGTCGAGGATGCCCGCGTCATAGCCCTTGGTGCCGACCATGTCCTGTTCGAACAGTTCGAGCGCGATCACGTCGAGGCCGGTGACGATCTCGGCGGAGGGGCCATCGGCCTCGGAGTCATCGATCAGCGTGCCAGGGTCGTGCGGCTCGAATGCGTTCGTCACGCGCAGAGCCACACCCGCCTGACGCAGGGTCTTGGCGGCCTTCGGGTGAATGGCCTCCATCCCCATGTTCGACAGCTGGTCGGCCACGTCGTAGTTGGTGTGGCCCAGCTTGCGCACCGCGTCCTCGCCCACGAGCTTGGGGTCGGCAGACGACAGGTGGAACTCCTTGTGGATGATCGCCTCACGCGCCTGGGTCAGCGCGCCGATCTGGCTGAAGGTGACCTCGGAATAGCCGCGGTCGAACTCCTGCATCAGACCTTCCACGCATTGCGCGTAACCGGTGACGATCGGCATCTCGGAGGCGAAGTCGATATCCTTCAGCCCCTGCTCGATGCGTTCCTGAAGGGTGTACTCCCCTTCGTCGCGCCAGCCGCTCAGGTCGACGAAACGTGCGTTGAGGCCGCGGCGGCGCAGCAGCAGCGAGGTGACGAAGGCGGAGTGCGCCTCGCCCAGGCCCGACAGAAGCTCGCGGATGATGAGCATGTGCCGCGACAGGCGGAAATGCCCGTAGGAGCAGAGCCGCTGCAGGTCGATCAGGCAGCTCCGCGCGCCTTCGATGCGTTCGCGCACGAAGTCGTCGGCGAAATGCAGATCACCCTTGTCACTCAGGACCTTGGCATGGGCCTCGCACATGGCGTCGGCGACGCGGGTCAGCGCGTCGGACCAGCCCTGGTCGTTCTCGGCATTGGCGAAATGGGCATAGACGCCCGGTTCGCCGCTTTTCTTGTGTTCCAGCAGCATGTTGGTGATCCCGCCGAAGGCCGAGACCACGAACACCCGGTTGTAGAGATCGGCGCCTTCGCGGTTACCCTTGAAGAGCGTGTCGACAAGTTCGCCGACGCGGCTCATGGAGGTGCCGCCGATCTTTTCGACCGTATGCTGCGATTGGTTGACAGTCATGGTTACCCCTGCCGGTTTTCCGGCATCTGATTGGTTAGCTGTCGACGAGCGCGTAGGAGCCGTCGGCCTGGTGCACTTCCTTGCCGGTAACCGGCGGGTTGAAGCAGCAGGCCATGACGAGTTCTTCCTCGGCCCGCAGGGTGTGATGGTCGTGCTGGTCGAGCGCGTACATCACGCCGGGCTTGATCTCGTAGGTCTTGCCGGTGGCCAGATCGGTGATCGAGCCCTTGCCCGACATGCAGTAGACGCTCTCGAAGTGGTTCTTGTAGTGGAACGTGTGCTCCGAACCGGCTTCCAGCGTGGTGATGTGGAACGAGAAGCCCATGTTGTCATCGGCCAGAAGCATCCGGACCGAAGTCCACTTCGCGTCGGACACGGCGCGGGGGCCAGTCTTCAGTTCATTGAAATCACGAACGATCATGTCTGTTACTCCGCTGCAATCTTGGTGGGGGCCGCGCAGGTCTCGGCGGCCTGTTCGAGGGTGGCGAGACCGGCCTTGAACTGCTCCATCGGGATGGTCAGCGGCGCCAGCACCTTGACCACCTCGTCATGGGCGCCCGAGGTCTCGATGATCAGACCCTGGCGGAAGGCTTCGGCGCAGATCTCTCCGGCCAGGTCGCCCGAGCCGACATCGACGCCCTGCATCATGCCGCGCCCTTTGAGGGTGGCGCCAGGGATCTTGTCGGCGATCTTCTGCAGGCTCTCGGTCAGCACCGCGGCCTTCTCGGCGATCTCCTTGACGAAGCTGTCGTCGGCCCAGAACTTCTCAAGCGCGACGCGCGCGGTGACAAAGGCATGGGTGTTGCCGCGGAAGGTGCCGTTGTGTTCGGCCGGCTTCCAGATGTCCAACTCGGGACGGATCAGCAGCGCCGCGAAGGGCAGGCCAAAGCCCGAGAGCGACTTGGCAAGGGTGACCATGTCAGGCTCGATGCCCATCTCGTCGAACGAGAAGAACGTGCCCGAGCGGCCGATCCCGGCCTGGATGTCATCGACGATCAGCAGCGCGCCGTGCTTCTTGGCCAGCTTCGCGATGCCGCGCACCCATTCCGGCGAGGCCGCATTCAGGCCGCCTTCACCCTGCACCAGTTCGACGAGGAAGGCCGCCGGGGCATCAATGCCGCTGGAGGGGTTGTCGAGCATCGCCTCGATGATGGCGAGCGTATCCACGTCCTCGCCCAGCGCGCCTTCGTAGGGCATCCGGGTCACGCCCGAAAGCGCCATGCCGCCGCCCGCGCGCTTGCCTTCGTTACCGGTCGCCGCCAGCGCGCCCATGGTCATGCCGTGGAAGCCGTTGGTGAAGGCCACGATCGACTCGCGCCCGGTGACCTTGCGCGCCAGCTTCATCGCGGCCTCGACCGCGTTGGTGCCGGTCGGGCCGGTCATCATGATCTTGTGGTCCATGCCGCGCGGCTTGAGGATCAGGCGCTCGAAGGTTTCGAAAAACGCCTGCTTGGTGCCGGTGTACATATCGAGCCCGTGGGCGATACCGTCCTTGGTGATGTGCTCGACCAGCGCGGCCTTCATGTCCGGGTCGTTATGCCCGTAGTTCAGCGAGGAGCACCCCGCGAGGAAGTCCGTGTAGTCACGGCTTTCGCGGTCGGTCAGCGTGGCGCCGGTTGCGGTTTCGAACACCGTCTCGAACGAGCGGCAATAGCTGCGCGCCTCAGATTCACGACGGGCAAAGATCGAGGGTTCGGCTGTCTTGACAGTCGACATGGGTATATCCTTTGGATAGCTCAGATTGGGGGGTTCAGGCGCGCTTACGCAGCCTTGCTGACCGAAGCGCGCAGGGAGATCGTCACCATGTGTTCGGTGGAATGCTCTCCGTCGAAGTGCTCGTTCTTCTTGAAGTAGGGTTCGCTGTCGAGCTCAGCACCCTGACGCTTGGCGAAACCTTTGAAGAGGCCCCAGGACGCGTCATTGTCCTTGGTGATCGTGGTCTGCAGGCGCTTGACGTTGGAGCATACGTCCCGCTCCAGCAGCTCCTGCAGCATGCGCCCGCCCAGGCGCTGGCCACGGGCCTTTTCGGACACCGCAACCTGCCAGACAAAGAGGGTTTCCTCGTTGTCGTCCGGCACAAGATAGCCCGAGACCCAGCCGACAACCTCTCCGTCCAGCTCGGCCACAACACAGGTCTCTCCGAAGTGATCGCACTGGATCAGGTTGCAATACATCGAGTTCTCGTCGAGCGGCTTGCATTCCTTGATCAGCGCCCAGACGTCGGAGCCATCGGCATCCTCGGGCTTGCGCAGAATGATCTTCTTGGAGCGGAGGGGGGTGGGTTGGGGGGACACGATTCTACCTTGCTTGCTGTTTTGTTAGCATGGCTAAATATAAGTATT
The DNA here is from genome assembly GCA_014762635.1 of Paracoccaceae bacterium. Taxonomy (GTDB): domain Bacteria; phylum Pseudomonadota; class Alphaproteobacteria; order Rhodobacterales; family Rhodobacteraceae; genus JABURR01. Next base: position 29,290 of record JABURR010000061.1, on the reverse strand, counting down.
GTGTTTTATAATCAAGCCGAAAATTTCAACACTCTATCAAAAACTTCTTGAATTTCCTGAAGATTCGCATGGCAAAGTTGTTTGTTAGCCTTACTAACAAGCATCTTTCGGGGCAGCATCCAATGATGCTATTCTCCATGTCGGGGTCACAACGATTGGCCCGGGCTAAGGTTCCAAGAAAACTTGTCCGCCAGTGCGGACCGCTCAGGAAAACGAAGATGGACAGGACCGATCAGAGCCTCATCGCCATTCGGCGCATTCTCAGGGCAACCGAGCTTTACGGACGCGAACTGGCCAAGGCCGCAGGGCTGACGGCGGTGCAGATCAGGGTGCTGCAGATCGTGGCCGAAACCGGCACGGCGACGTCGAAGGATATCTCGAAACGGATGGGCGTCTCGCAGCCCACGATGACCTCGCTCATCGACCGTCTTGGCGCGAAAGGGATGGTCGAACGCCACCCCTCGCCCACCGACCGGCGCAAGACCGACATCGTCCTGACCGAAGCTGGCAAGCATGCCGTGGACACCGCGCCGGACCCGCTGCAACAACGCTACGTGAAGCAATTCGAGTCCCTGCCCGATTGGGAACAGTCGATGATCGTCGCCGTGCTGGAACGCGTGGCGGGGATGCTGGACGCGGATTCACTGCAGGTCGCGCCGGTTCTGGACACCGGAGACTTCTCCAATCACGACCCGCAAACCCCGGCCTGACCGGGGCGGACTCCGCTATCGGAAAACCATCGGAATTCTATCGGACTTTCATCGGATTTCGTTGCATGTTTCGCGGCAAGCGAGGATCGCAGGCGCACGGCACGGAATACTTTGCGCAAAGCGTTTGAACTGCGTAGTCATTCCCCATGGAACGCAATCGGACCACGCTGTTCGCCACCGCGATCGTCATCGCGACCGGCGTCATATGGGGGTTCTACTGGATTCCCGTCCGCGCGCTCGACGGCATGGGCTTTCCCGGCGCTTGGGGAACCTTCGCGATCACCATGGCGACGGTCGCGGTGCTGACACCGGTCGCGCTTTGGCGGCGGGGTCATATTCTGACATGTTCCCCGGTGGCGCTGGCTTCCATCGCCCTCGGCGGCGCCGCCTTCGCGTTCTATTCGGTGAGTTTCGTCTATGGGCGGGTTGCGATCGTGATCCTGCTCTATTTCCTGACACCGGTCTGGAGCACCCTGATCGCGCGCTACCTGATGGGCTGGACGACCCCACCGCTTAGGATCGTTGCGATCGGCGTCGGGCTTGCGGGGCTTGCGACCATGCTGGCCGCCGACGGGGAGCTTCCGATTCCCCGGAATACGGGGGAGTGGCTGGCGCTGTGGGGCGGGCTGCTCTGGTCCTTTTCCACCACGGGTATCCGGGCCAGATCGACCCTCGGCCCGCTGGAGTCGGCCTTCGTTTTCGCCTGCGGCGCGATGCCGGTCTCCTTCGTGCTGGCACTGGGTCTCGCCCCCCTTCCCGAAACCGACGATCCATTCGCCGCGCTCGGACTTGCGCTTGCAACCGGAACCGTCTGGTGGGCACTGTCGGTCGCCAGCCTCATGTGGGCCGCCGTGCGGCTGGAGCCCGCGCGGGTCGGCATCCTGCTGATGACCGAGGTCCTCGTGGGCGCGGCTTCCGCCGCAATGCTGGCCGGGGAAACTCTCACCCGGGTTGAGATCTTCGGCGGGGCGCTTGTCTTGTGTGCTGGCGTGTTGGAGGTCTGGCCGACACGGCGCCCCGCACGCCAAGATGCGGACCACTAGCGGCCCAGAACAGACTACCCCAAGCCACCCAGTGACATCACCAGCGCGCCCAGCGACAGGATCAGCCCGGTCCAAGGCACCCAGGCGGGCACACGGAAGGGGGCGTCGGGTTGTTTGCGCTTGGCGCCGATCAGGGCGGCGTTGACGATGGAGAAGACGATCAGCAGCGCCTGAGAGGTGATCTCGGCCAGGGTCGCCACCGGCAAGGTCAGGGCCGAGGCGATCACCACGCCGCCGATCACCAGCGTCCCCAGAACCGGCGTGCCGAAGCGCGGGTGCACCTTGCGGAAGATGCGGAACCCCGGTGAGCGCTTGCCCAGCCCGAACAGCACCCGCGCCGCCATCACGATTTGCGCCAGCACCCCATTCAACGCAGCCGCCACCGCGATCAGCGACAGGAAACCCGACCCGGTTCCGGTCGCGGTTTCCCAGACCAGCGCCAGCGGTCGGTGGCTTTCGCCCAGAACCTCACGCGGGACGGCGCGCACCGCAGCCAGCGCCACCAGCCCGTAAAGCACCGCCGTGATCGCCAGCGACAGCAGGATCGCCTTGGGCATGGTGCGCGTGGGTTCCTTCGCCTCTTCCGCCATGTTCACCAGGTCGTCGAACCCGATGAAGGCAAAGATCGCAAAGATCGAGGCGGCGATGATCCCGTTCCACTCCGGCGCGGGCGGGGCGAGCCAGTCCTCGACCGGCACGGCGGTGAGGCCCGCCCATGAGACGATGAGCAGCCCCGCGACCTCGATCAGGGTCAAGACGGCGGCGAAGGCCAGGCTTTCCAGCACCCCCACCAGCGCGATGCCGGTCAGCAGCAGGCCCAGCCCGATCACCGCCAGCGGGAACGGGATCGGCAGGATCGCCTCCAAGTACCCTACCCCGCCGCGCAGCACCGCCGCGGCGGCCACGGTTCCGGCGATGATGTTGATCCACCCTACACCCACAGCCAACCAATGCTGGCGCAGTCCGACCTCGACGTAAGAGGAATCGCCCGCCGCCTCGGGGATACGCGCGGACAGTTCCGCGAAGGTCAGCGCCGTGGGCACCACCACCGCCGCCCCGATGAGGAACGAGACCGGCGCCCAGACGCCCGCCTGCCCCGCAACCAGCCCGACAAGGACATATATCCCCGCGCCGACCATGATACCGACGCCATAGGCCGTCAGCAGGGGCAATCCCAGACGGCGTTTCAGTGCGGTTTCCATGGACCCTCGCAGTTTCGATATTGCCCAAGGCTAAAGCCCCGGCGCATCCCGGCCATGACATGGATCATAACATGGAAGCGGCGGGATCAGCCCTTGAGCCGCTCGGGCAGGTTGCCCGCCCAAGTCGAGATCGTGCCCGCCCCGAGGCAGACCACCATGTCACCCGGCTGGGATTGCTCGCGCACCATGCGCTCCAGGTCCTCTTCCGAGGTGATAGCGCGCGCATGGCGATGGCCGTGGCGGATAAGGCCCGCCACCAGATCCTCGCGCGTGGCGCCCGGGATCGGGTCCTCGCCCGCGGCATAGACCTCGGCGATGCCCACCACGTCGGCATCGTTGAAACAGGTGCAGAAGTCGTCAAACAGGCTCGACAGGCGCGAATAGCGATGCGGCTGGTGCACGGCGATGACGCGGCCCTCGCTCGCCTGCCGCGCGGCCTTCAGCACGGCGGCGATTTCCACCGGGTGGTGGCCGTAGTCGTCGATGATGGTGACGCCGTTCACTTCACCCACCTTGGTGAAGCGCCGGTTCACCCCGCCGAAATTGGCCAGCGCGGTGCGGATCTCGGCCTTCTTCATGCCCAGATGCCGCGCCACGGCCACCGCCGCCAACGCGTTCGAGGCGTTGTGATCGCCAGGCATCGGCAGGGTGCAGCCCTCGATCATCTGGTCCTCGGCCTGAAGCGCGATGTCGAAATGGGCGATGCCCTTTTCATAGCGCAGGTTCACGGCACGCACATCGGCCTGGGCGTTGAAGCCGAAGGTCACGACGCGCCGGTCGCTGATCCGCCCCACCAGCGCCTGTACTTCGGGGTGATCGGTACAGCAGACCGCAAGCCCGTAGAACGGGATGTTCGAGACGAAATCGTAGAAGCCCTGGCGCAGGTTCTCGATCGAGCCCCAATGCTCCATATGCTCGGGGTCGATATTGGTGACGATGGCGATCGTCGCGGGCAGGCGGTTGAAGGTGCCGTCGCTTTCGTCGGCCTCCACCACCATCCATTCGCCCTGCCCCATGCGCGCGTTCGAGCCATAGGCGTGGATGATCCCGCCGTTGATCACCGTGGGGTCGAGTTCACCCGCGTCCAGCAGCGTGGCCACCATCGTGGTGGTCGTCGTCTTGCCGTGGGTACCCGCCACCGCGACGTTCGATTTCAGCCGCATCAGCTCGGCCAGCATCTCGGCCCGGCGCACCACCGGCAGCTTGCGCCGCCGTGCCTCGTCAAGCTCCGGGTTGCCCGGCTTGATCGCGCTCGAGATCACGACGACCTCGGCCTCTTCGAGGTTCTCGGCGCGCTGGCCCTCGAAGATCGTGGCGCCAAGGTCTTCGAGACGCTTGGTGATTTTGCTGGCCTTCAGGTCCGAGCCCTGCACCCTGTAGCCGTGATTGAGCAGCACCTCGGCGATGCCCGACATGCCGATCCCGCCGATACCGACGAAATGGATCGATCCCATCTCGGTGGGAAGCTTGGTTGCCGCGGCTGCGTTCATCTGGACCTGTCCTTTTTTCGTTCTGCGAAGGGCCTAGCCCTGCGCGATCTGCTCGACCATCTCCACCAGCCGCTCGGTCGCGTCGGGGCGGCCTTGCGAAAGCGCCGCCGACGCCATCTGCGCTGCGCCCTCGGGGTTGGAGAAGACGGCCTCTATCTGTTCCGCCAGCGCGCCGGGTTCAAGCCGGGATTCCGGGACCAGGATCGCACCGCCCGCGTCCACCAGCCCGCGGGCATTGGCGCTCTGGTGATCCGCGGCGGCAGCGGCATAGGGCACCAGGATCGCCGGGCGCCCGATCACCGTCAGGTCCGCGATCGACGAGGCTCCGGCCCGGCTGATGACCAGCTCCGCCTCGGCCATGCGGCGCGGGATGTCCTGGAAGAAGCTCTTCACCTCGGCCCGGATGCCGATCTGGGCATAGGCCTCTTCGACCCTAGCTATATCTTCATCGCGCGCCTGGTGGGCGACACGAAGATTGCAAAGCAACGCCTCGGGTAGGTGCGCCACGGCGATGGGCACCACGTCCGACAGGATCCGAGCGCCCTGGCTGCCGCCGATCACCAGGATCGACATCGGGTGCTCCCCCGGCGGCAGGAAATGTGAGGCCGCGCGCGCCAGCACGTTTGCCCGCACCGGGTTGCCGGTATGAACGCCCTCGACGCCCTGCGGCAGCGCAGTCGGCCAGGTGCCACAGGCCACCGCGTTCACACGGCGCGCGAAAAGCTGGTTCACCCGTCCCAAGACGCCGTTCTGTTCATGGATCATCCGCGGCAGGCGCAGGATCCACGCCGCCCCCAGCGCTGGGATCGACGGATAGCCTCCGAAGCCCACCACCGCCGCGGGCCGGTCCCTCAGCATGGCAAATGTCGCCGACAGGATTCCGCCAACGATGCGGAACGGCGCGATCAGCTTCGCCAGCGCCCCGCCGCGCGCGAAGGTCGCGCTCGACACCGTCTCGATTTCCACCACATGAGGGAAGCCGCCCGTGTAGCGCGCCCCGCGCGCATCCGTGGACAGCTTGACCCGCCAGCCTTTTCGAAGCATCGCCTCGGCCAGGGCCTGGGCAGGAAACATGTGCCCGCCCGTGCCCCCGGCCGCAATGACCAGAAGCGGTTGTTTACTCATCCTATCGCCCCCGATTGATAAGGATGTCGCCGATCTGCCCTTGAGGACGGGTGCGCGTAAAGGCCAAAAGCATTCCGACCGTGATTCCGGCGGCAATCAGCGAAGACCCGCCGTAGCTGACGAAGGGCAGAGTCATGCCCTTGGCCGGCAGAAGCCGCACCGCCACGCCCATGTTGATCATCGCCTGCACGCCGAAGGTGCAGGCCAGCCCCGTCCCGGCCAGCCGGATGAACGGGTCACGCTCCCGGATCAGCCGGAACAGCGAGCGCAGCACGATCGTGGCGTAAAGCGCGATGATGGTCAGCACCAGCACCAGCCCGTATTCCTCGGCCGCCACGGCGATGATGAAATCCGTATGGGCATCGGGCAGCGACCATTTCACCTGCCCCTCACCCACGCCGACGCCGAAGAAGCCGCCTTCCTGGATCGCATTGGTGGCAAAACCGATCTGAGTGTTCGGGTCGACCTCGGGCCTCAGGAACCCGTCGATCCGCCGGGCGAAATGCTCGGAGTTGTTATAGGCGAAACTGCCCGCGAAGACGACAAGCGTCGCCAGCGCGATCAGGATGTTGATCGGCGCGCCACCCACGAAGAACATCACGCCCCAGGCAAACAGGATCAGTGCCGATTGCCCGAAGTCCGGCTGGAACGCCAGGAACGTCACGATGATCACCATGATCACGAAGGAATAGAACCGCCCCGGCGGGCCCGCCACCTCCTGGTTGGCGGCCATCAGCCAGGCGGCCAACACGATGAACCCCGGCTTGAGGAACTCCGACGGCTGCAGCGAGGCAAAGCCCAGCGAATACCAGCGCACCGCGCCCTTGCCGAAATCCGTGCCCAGGACCGGCAGAAGCGCCAGCGCCGCGAAGGCCGCAAGAAAGCCCAGCACCCCGAGCCTGCGCACCAGCCCCGGTGTCATCATCGAGGTCAGCACGATCGCGATCAGCGCCGCGCCCCCGAAAATCGCCTGCCGCTCCACGTAATGGAACGGCGCAAGCCCGTTGCGCTCCGCCAGCGGAGGCGAGGCCGCCAGCCCCAGCAAAAGGCCGATACCGAAAAGAATAAGGACGCAGGCGAGCGACCAACGGTCGATCGTGCGCCACCAACGTGGAAGAACCGGCTCACCCCCCCGAACGGGGATCGTGCCATGGACCATTTCCGTCATGGAATACCGCCTGAAACTGCCTCAAATCGCCCGTTTTCCGGGTCTGGTGCGAAGCTTAGCCGAGATCGGCGCTCATGGCCAGAAAATAGGGCCGCATCAGCCAGTTGCCGCGCGTGCGGCCTTGAATCGCACATAGGCGGCCTCGGGCCAATGGTCACGCAGACGGTAGAACTCCGGCACCGCAGGCAAATCCGGCGGCAACTGCACCCAAGGCAGCTTGCTCTCGGCGAAGATGTGGATGTCCGGAGGGCACCCGGCGGGCTCCTCCAGCGAGCCGACCCGGATGAAGGCGATCCCCTTCCCCATGCCCGCGTAATGGCTCCAGAGCGCCACCCGGCAGTCGGGGCAACGATGGATCTCCTGCCCCTTGCCCGAGGCGCTCGGGGTCGTCACTGTCTCGGTCGCCCCCGACAGCAGCGTCACCTTCGAGGTTTCGATCAGCGCATTCAGCGCAAAGGCACTGCCGGTCTCACGCTGGCACCAGGTACAATGGCAGCAATGGGTGAACAGCGGCTTCGCGCCCAGCCGGTAGCGCACGCCCCCGCAGGTGCAGCGCCCCTCCATTCTCACGCCTCTCCCGGGATTGCCCGGACCCATGCGGTGAAATCCTCGCCACGCTTCTCGAAATCCGGGTATTGGTCGAAACTGGCGGCCGCAGGCGCCAGCAGCACCGTGTCGCCCGGCTCGGCCTCTTCGGCGGCACGGGCCACGGCGCGTTCCATGGTCTCGCAGATTTCGTGCGGCGTGTCGCCCATCTGCAGCGCGAACTCCCGCGCCGAATGACCAATCAGGTAGGCCTTCACCACGTTCTCCAACGCCGGCTTCAGCGCCTCGATCCCGCCGTCCTTGCCCAATCCACCCGCAATCCAGCGGACGCGGGGAAAGGCCCTCAGCGCCTTCTCGGCACTGTCCACGTTGGTGGCCTTGCTGTCGTTGACAAAGCTCACGCCGCCCCGTTCGCCCACGAACTGGCTGCGATGGGGCAGGCCCTCGAAACTGGCCAATCCCTGCTCGATCAGCTTCGGCGACAGCCCCAGCGCCCGCACCGCCGCATAGGCCGCGCAGGCGTTCTGATGGTTATGCGCCCCCGGAAGCCCCCGCATCTGCCGCAGGTCGATCGCGCCCACCTGCCGCCCCTTGCGATATTCCGACAGGAACCCCTTGCGGGCAAAGACCGCCCAGCCCGGCCCGCCCAGCTTCACCTCCGCCGAGACCCGGATCACCCTGTCATCCTCCGGCGCCATCGCCATCTGGTTGGCCAGGAACCGCCCCTCGGCCTCGTCAACCCCGATCACCGCGCGGTCCGGCCCGCCCTCGGCGAACAGCCGGCGCTTGGCAGCGAAATACCCGCCCATACCGCCATGCCGGTCCAGGTGATCCGGCGTGAGATTGGTGAAAACCGCGATATCCGGCGTTAGCGCCCGCGCCAGCTCGGTCTGGTAAGAGCTCAACTCCAGCACCACCACCTCGCCGTCCCCCGGCGGATCAATATCCAGCACCCCGCGCCCGATGTTCCCGGCAAGCTGGGTCGGCTTGCCCGCCACCTGCAGCAGATGATGAATGAGCGCCGAGGTCGTGGATTTCCCGTTCGACCCGGTCACCGCCACAATCCGTGGAGATGTGTCGAACTTCTCGAACCCCTCAGCGGCGAAAGACTGGAAGAACAAACCGATGTCATTGTCCACCGGCACGCCCGCCGCCCAGGCCGCCGCGATCACCGGGTTGGGCGCCGGGTAGAGATGCGGGATCCCCGGAGACACGACCAGCGCCGCCACCCCCTCCCAGGCATTGCCCCGGCTCAGGTCATGCAGCGTCAATCCCGCCGCCTCGGCCTTGGCCCGCGCCTCGGCCCCGTCATCCCAGCAGAGCGCCTCTGCCCCCCCGGCCTCAAGCGCCCGCGCTGCCGCCAGCCCGGACCGTCCCAGCCCCAGCACCGCCACCTTGCGGCCTTCGTATCCGCGCACCGGTATCATTCTGCGTTCCGACCCGCTCTTCTTCTGTTTCCAAATATCCTCCGGGGGTGCGGGGGTGGAAAACCCCCGCGTCTCCTCACCGGATCTTCAGCGTCGCCAGTCCGATCAGCGCCAGGATCAGCGAGATGATCCAGAACCGGATCACGATCTGCGGCTCGGCCCAGCCCTTCTTCTCGAAATGGTGGTGGATCGGCGCCATCAGGAATACGCGCTTCCCGGTGCGCTTGAAGTAGAGCACCTGGATGATCACGCTCAGCGCCTCGACCACGAACAGCCCGCCGACGATGGCCAGCACGATCTCGTGCTTGGTGGCCACCGCGATCGCGCCCAGTGCGCCGCCCAGCGCCAGTGATCCGGTATCGCCCATGAAGACCGCCGCGGGCGGCGCATTGTACCACAGGAACCCCAGCCCCCCGCCGATCAGACCGGCGGTGAAGATCAGGATCTCGCCGGTGCCGGGCACGTAATGCACGTCCAGATACTCGGTGAAGTCGACCCGGCCCACGGCGTAGGCGATGATCCCCAGGGCCGAGGCCGCGATCATCACCGGCATGATCGCCAGCCCGTCCAGACCATCGGTCAGGTTCACCGCATTGGCCGCGCCCACGATCACGATCATGGCGAAGGGCACGAAGACCACACCGAGGTTCAGCAGCGTGTCCTTGAAGAAGGGCAGCGCCAGCTTGTAGCTCAACGCCTCGGGATGCACGCTTGCCGCCCAGACCCCGGCGATGCCCGCGATCACGAAGCCCAGCGCCAGCCGCACCCGCCCCGGCACGCCCTTCACGTTGCCTTTCGACACCTTCGCATAGTCATCCGCGAACCCGATCAGCCCGTAGGCCAGGGTCACGAAAAGCACGATCCAGATGTAAGGGTTATCGAGCCGCGCCCAAAGCAGGGTCGAGGTCAGCAAGGCGCCCAGGATCAGCACCCCGCCCATGGTCGGCGTACCCGCCTTGGCCAGGTGCGTTTCCGGCCCGTCGTCACGGATCGGCTGACCCTTGCCTTGGTGTCGCCGCAGCAGGTTGATCAGCGGCAAGCCAAAGATGAAGCCGAAGACAAGCGCCGTGAAGAACGCCCCGCCTGCCCGGAAGGTGATGTAGCGGAACAGGTTGAACACGTCCCCGCCATCGGAAAACTCCGTGAGCCAATAGAGCATCAGTCTGCCTCCTGCCTGCCTGCGGCCCGCGATTGGCCCAATTTTCTGATCGCGTCAACGACAAGGCTGACACGGCTGCCCTTCGAGCCTTTCACCAGCACCACGTCCCCGGCGTCGAGGACATGATGGACCTCGCGCGCCAAGGCCTCGGCGGTTTCGGCCCAGCGGCCCCGCCGCGCTTCGGGCAGGACCTCGTGCAGCGCGCGCATCCGCGGACCGACGCAATGCACCCGCGCCACGGATTGCATGGCGGGATGGTTTGCAATGTCGGCGTGCAACTCATGCTCCGCCGGGCCCAGTTCCAGCATGTCGCCCAGGATCGCGATGCGGCGCCCCTGCGCGACCCGGCCGATGCCGTCGGTGGGCTTCGTCGCGGCCAGAACCTCCAGCGACGCCCCCATGGACGCCGGGTTGGCGTTGAAGGCGTCATCCAGAAGGTCGATGGTCAGGTGGTCGTCCACCACGTCCATCACGATGGTCTCGCGCGTGCCGCGCCCCTCTGGCGGAAGCCACTGACCCAGGTCCATCGCGGCCAGAGCCGGGTCCGCGCCCAGGGCCTCGGCGGCGGCCAGAACCGCGAGTCCGTTCACTGCGAAATGGCGGCCCGCCGTGGACAGCTTGAACAGCATCGCCGCGCCGCGCCGTTCGGCACGGACCACGGTCGCGTCCTGCGTCACCTGGGCATTCATCAACCGATAATCCGCGCCGTGATTTTCGCCGAACTTCAGGATCGTGGCGCCCGCAGCCTCGGCCGCGTCCAGCAGGATCGGCGTGGTGTCCAGATCGTTGTTGACGATGGCCGTGCCGCCGGGCTCCAGCCCTTCGAAGATCGAGGCCTTTTCCCGCGCGATCCCGGCGATACTGTCGAAGGCTTCAAGATGCGCGGGGGCGACGATCGTTACCATCGCCACATGGGGCCGCGCCAGCCGCGACAGCGGCGCGATTTCTCCGGGGTGGTTCATCCCGATCTCGATCACCGCGAAGTCGGTGTCCCGAGGCATCCGCGCCAGCGTCAGCGGCACGCCCCAATGGTTGTTGTAGCTTGCCTCGGCCGCATGGGTCCGCCCCTGCCCGGAGAGAACCCCGCGCAGCATCTCCTTGGTGGAGGTCTTTCCGACCGATCCGGTCACCGCCACCACGCGCGCCTCGGTGCGCGCGCGGGCCGTCTGACCCAGCGCCTCGAGCGCCTTCAGCACGTCCGGCACGATCAGCAGCGGCGCATCTGCGGCAACGCCCTCGGGCACGCGGCTGACCAGGGCCGCCGCCGCGCCCTTCTCCAGCGCCTGGGCCACGAAGTCATGCCCGTCGCGCACGTCCTTCAGCGCAACGAACAGATCGCCCGGCTGAATCGTGCGCGTGTCGATGGATACGCCCGACGCCTGCCATGCGCAGGTCGCCTGGCCGCCGGTTGCCCGCGCGGCGTCTTCGGATGTCCAGAGAGTGCTCAAGATACGCGCCCGTCCAGTGCCGCCACCGCCACCGAGGCCTGTTCGACATCGTCGAAGGGAAACACATCATCGCCGACAATCTGGCCGGTTTCGTGCCCCTTGCCGCAGATCAGAAGCGCATCGCCAGGCTGCAGCATGTCCACGCCGCGCAGGATCGCCTCGGCCCGGTCGCCAAATTCACCGGCCTCGGAGCAGCCCTCCAGCACCGCAGCCCGGATCGCCGCAGGATCCTCGCTGCGCGGATTGTCGTCGGTCACGATGACCACGTCGGCATGTTCCGCCGCGGCCTTGCCCATGAGCGGGCGCTTGCCCCGGTCGCGGTCGCCACCCGCACCGATGATCGCCACCAACCGACCCATCACATGAGGGCGCAACGCCTTCAGCGCCGTCGCCACCGCATCGGGGGTATGGGCGTAGTCCACGAAAACCGTCGCGCCATTCTCGCGCGTCGCGGCAAGCTGCATCCGCCCGCGCACGGTGGTCAGCTTGTCCAGTACGGCAAAGACCGCCGCCGGTTCCGAGCCGCAGGCGATGGCAAGCCCCGCCGCCACCAACACGTTCTCGGCCTGGAACCCGCCGATCAGGTTCAGCCGCACCTGGTGCGGGGTGCCCGCCCAATCGAAGCGCAGGTCCTGCCCGGTGGCGTCAAAGCGCATGGCGTGGATATGAAGATCGGACTCTTCGTGGCGGCCCACGGTGATCAGGTCCTGCCCCTGCGCGGTCACCAGGTCGGCCAGGTCCAGACCTTTCGGGTCGTCGATATTGATGACCGCCACGCCATCCTCGGGCAGCACCCGATCAAAGAGGCCGCGCTTTGCCGCGAAATATTCTTCGAAGCTGGCGTGATAATCCAGATGATCCTGGGTGAAATTGGTGAAGCCAGCCGCGCGCAGGGTCACGCCGTCAAGCCGACGCTGGGCCAGCCCGTGGGACGAGGCCTCCATCGCCGCGTGGGTGACGCCCGCGTGCTTCATCTCGGCCAGCACCCGGTGCAGGGTGATCGGCTCGGGGGTGGTGTGGCCCAGCGGTGCCTCGTAGGCGCCCTCGACCCCGGTCGTGCCCAGGTTGGCTGCCGAATACCCCAGTTCCGTCCAGATCTGGCGCGTGAAGGTCGATACCGAGGTCTTGCCATTGGTGCCGGTCACCGCCGCCATCACCTCGGGCAAGGCGCCGAACCAGAGTGCGGCCGCGAAGGACAGGGCCTCGCGCGGGTCCTGCGCGATCACCACCGGCACGTCGGCCTCGGCCAGTTCGGCCTTGGCGATCTTCTGGCCCTCACGATCCGTCAGCACCGCGGCAGCGCCCATGCGCAGAGCGTATTGGATGAATTCCCCACCGTGAACACGCGTCCCCGGAAGCGCCGCGAACAGGTATCCCGGCTTCACGTCGCGGCTGTCCACCGCAAGCCCGGTAATCCGCGCCTCGCGCTTGCCCTGCGCCGTGAGACCGAGCGCCGAGAGTGATTTCGCCTTTGCCCGATCCGCCATGGTTTCCGTGTGCCTCTCAGTTGGAAGTGAGTGATACCGCATTCACGAGGTCGGGTTCAATTGCCGGACGCAGCCCCAGAAGCGGCGCCGTGCGGCGAATGATTTCAGCCGCGACCGGAACAGCCGTCCAGCCCGCGGTACGGCGCGGTTCCAGCCCCGAGGTTTCTTCCGGTTCGTCCAGTGTCACGACCAGCACATATCGCGGATTTTCGGCCGGGAAGGCGCTGGCAAAGGTCGAAATCACCCGATCTTCGTAATACCCGCCCACCGGGTTGGGCTTGTCTGCCGTGCCGGTCTTGCCCGCGACATTGTAGCCGGGAACCTCACCCATGGTTGCCGTCCCGTGCCGGACCACGTCGCGCAGGATTCCGCGCATCGCGATGGAAACCTCGGGCGAGAGAACCCGCGGCCCGGGTTCGGCGCGCGCTGTCCTGAGAATCGTCGGGGAAACCTTGCGCCCGCCGTTAAGAAGCGTGGCATAGGCTGCCGCCAGATGCAGCGGGCTGACCGATACACCATGGCCATAGCTGATCGTCATGGCCGAGATCTCGGACCAGTTGCTCGGGAAAAGCGGGCGGACCGACCGCGCCTCGACCAGTTCGATCGGGCTTGGCTCCAGCAGGCCCAGGTTGCGCAGGAAATCCTTCTGGCGTTCCGCGCCAATCTCCTGTGCGACCCGCGCGGAGCCCACGTTCGAGGACTTCACGATCATGTCGGCCAAAGACATCTTTGGCGGCATCCGATGGGAATCCCGGATCTTGTAGCGGCCCCAGACCAGCGGGCCCTTGGTATCGATCAACGTGTCGACCTGTGCCAGCCCATCTTCCAGCGCCTGGGCGGCGGTGAAGCTCTTGAAGGTGGAGCCCAGTTCATAAACGCCCTGCACCGCGTGATTGAACAGCGGGCTGTCCGAGGCCTGCCCGGAGGTGGGTGGCGCGGGGCGCTTGTTCGGGTCGAAGTCCGGGAGCGACACAAGGCTGATCACTTCACCGGTATGCGCATCCATGAGGACCATGGATGCGGCCTTGGCGTTCATCAGCTTCATCCCGCCCCACAGCACCGGGCGCGCCGCGGACTGGATCGTCAGGTCGATCGAAAGCTGCAGCGGCGCCCCGGCATTGGCCGGATCGCGCAGGAACTCGTCGAAGGTCTTCTCGACCCCCGCCACGCCGACGATCTCGGCGGAGTGCACGCCCTCGCGCCCGAAGCCCGCGCCGCCCAGCACATGGGCGGCAAGCCTGCCGTTTGGATAAAGCCGCATCTCGCGCGGGCCGAACATCAGGCCGGGATCGCCGATGTCATGCACCTGCTGCATCTGCTCGGGGCTGATCTTGCGCTTGATCCAGATGAACTTGCGCTCACCCGAGAACTGGCGAAGCAGACGCTGCTCATCCAGATCCGGGAAGATCGCGACCAGCTCGCGCGCCGCGCGCGCCTTGTCGATCATCTGCGGCGGCTGGGCATAGAGCGAATGGGTCAGCAGGTTCGTCGCTAGGATCCGCCCGTTGCGATCCAGGATGTCGGCCCGCTGCGTCGCGATGAAATGTCCCGCGCTGGCGCTGCGCGGTTCACTCGGCTCGGACGCGGCAAGATGGCCCATGCGCAGCCCGACCATGGCGAAGGCCGACACGAAGAACAGGCTGAGGACCAGCAAACGCCCCTCGGCGCGCAGGCGCAGCTTGTCGCGCATCGCCTCATGGCGTCGGCGCAGGTTCTCACGCTCGATGGCGTCGGGGTTATCGCCCTCTTCGCGGGCGCGCAGGATCCGGGCCAGTGGACGCAGCGGAGTCCGTGTCATTGGGCGTCCTCCCCAAGATCGCCAATCGCGTCGACGGCATTGCGGATATCGATCCCGGCTTCGGGATAGGCCACCTGATCGATACGCCCGAACTGCTCGGGCATCAGCGGCAGAAGGCCCAGCCGATCATAGTTGAGGTCAGCCAGTTCGCGCAGGCGTTCAGGCCGGTTCAGGTAGGCCCATTCGGCGCGCAACACCGAAAGCGTCTCGCGCAACTCGCCGATTTCGCGCTGGAGTCGCTGAGAGTCCTTCAGGGCGGTCTGGGTGCGGTAGTTCTGCTGGTAGGCCCAGAAGGCCAGACCCATGACCGAAAGCGCGGACAACATGAAGAAGATGGTGCGCATTATCTCGATCCCTTCTCCGGCAGGCGTGGCATACCCAGCGCGGCGCGATCCACCGGCCCGGCCGGCGCATCGGTGCGGCGCGCCACGCGCAGCTTTGCCGATCGCGCGCGGGGGTTGATCTGAAGTTCCTCGTCGTCGGGCCCCACGGCCCGGCGGGTGACAAGCTCGAACCGCTTTGGCTCGGGTTCGGCGACAGGTGCGTGCCGACTGCCCTGCCCGCCCTTGCCCGAGCGCAATTGTAGGAACCGCTTCACGATCCGGTCCTCGATGGAGTGAAAGGTGACGACAGCGAACTGACCGCCGGGCTTCAACGCGCGTTCGGCCGCTTCCAGACCGGCGGCGAGTTCCTCGTATTCCTCGTTCACGGCGATACGGATTGCCTGGAACGTGCGCGTAGCGGGGTGTGACTGCCCTGGCTTGGCGCGCGGCAGGCAGCCCTCGACGATGGAGGCCAGCCGCAGCGTGGTCTCGATCGGGGCCTTTGCGCGTTCGGCCAGGATGGTGCGGGCGATGCGGCGCGAGGCACGCTCCTCACCATAGTGAAACAGGATATCGGCCAGTGTCTTCTCGTCGGCCTCGTTCACGATATCCGCCGCCGAGGGCCCCGACCGGCTCATCCGCATGTCGAGCGGCCCGTCCCTCATGAAGGAAAACCCGCGCTCCGCCTGGTCGAGCTGCATCGAGGACACGCCGAGGTCCAGCACGATGCCGTCTAGATTCTGGCCGTATTCATCTAGTTTCGAAAATCGCCCCTCAACCAGCTCCAGCCGGTCGCCATAGTCACCCGCCCAGGCCTTTGCCATTTCGAACACGGACGGGTCGCGGTCCACACCGATGACCTTCGCGGCGCCCGCCTCCAGCAGGCCGCGCGCATAGCCGCCTGCGCCGAAGGTGCCGTCAAGCCAGACGCCCGCAACCGGCGCCACCGCCTCAAGCAGGGGCCGCAGCAGGACGGGAACATGCGGGCGCTCGGAAGGGGATGCCGGGGCCGCGCTCATGGCCTAGCCCTCGGCCTTGCCGTCCAGCAGGACGAGCGGATCGAAATCGTCCGGGAATTGCTCGAGCCAGGCCTCGGTACGGGCCAGCTCCTCGGATTCATATGTCTCGGGCTTCCATATCTGGAAGGTGTCGCCGGACGAGATAAAGAAGGCTTCACCGCCCAGCGCGATCTTTTCGCGAAGTTTCTGCGGAAGCACCAGCCGCCCGTCGCTGTCGACCTCAGTCGGATGCGACTGACCCAGCACAAGCCGTTCCAGCATCCGCCGCTCCATCGAGCCGCGCGGCATGTCTTCGATCTGGCTGGCCACCTTGTCGTGGGCTTCCTGCGTATAGCACTCGAGGTATTTCTTGCGATGATCGCCATAGACGATCACCAGGCGCGGGCGCAGACCGTCGGTCCAGTCCGGGTCACCGGCCTCAAGAACACGGCGAAACAGGGCCGGGATAGACACCCTGCCCTTCGCATCCACCTTGAAGGTGTATTCGCCTATGAATCTGCGGGCCACCCGACCGCCTTTCTATCCTGCCTCGCCTGTCTGAGACGAAAACGGCGGATCGAGCTGCTGCCACTGCCCGATCCGCCGCCCTCGTCCCATCTCTGGGTAGTCCGACTACGCGCGCATCTTGGGGGATGTCTGCTCGCTTGCGCGCCGGATCTGTCATTCGATGAAAGCGGGTGCCTGTATGAAACCTGACTTGGGAGTTTTTGGTTCGGGGTTCTTATGTGCCCCTGCCCGTCCTCATCGCAGGAACATGGATGACATGGGAATTCATGGAAATCAACAGAATTTTGTGGGAATTTATGCGCCATAGCTCATGGCAGAACCCTATCAGAGAACGGCTTTGGGTCAAATTCAAACCAATACAGCGCTCAATTTGTGCAACGATGGTTTTTTAACACAACATATGGACAGGTATCCCGCGCTCCACACAGGCCCGAAAAATCCCGTACAATCCCAAAAAAATTCCAATCTCGATGTGATGAGACTGCGCATGGGCTGAATTTCCCGCCGAATCACCGTCAAAAAAGCAAGGCAGGCCCCCTCGAAACCCGCCACTTCCAGCATCTATCCCGTGATTTCCCATAGCGCCGCGCTTCCTCGTGGGAGCCACGCCTCGATACTGGCGACGCACAAGATCCCGGCACAACGCCAAGATTGCGCATCATCGGACGGCATCGGCCCTAATCGCCAATGTCACAGCGCCGAAACCCATTGCTACGTACAAACGACATATTCATATTTTGATATACCTTTGCACTTTCTGCATAGCAGCATTGTCGATTCGGCGGATTGTGCATTTGCAGCAACGGTCTAAATAAGCCCTCAACGGAGCAACGAGATGCTCGAAGCTGAACGGAACGAGATTGAACATGGCTTATATCACTGCTGCACGCATCGAAGGGTTTGGCCTTCGCGACCGGATCGCCGCCGTCCTGAAGGACCTGGCCGAGCGCCGCGAGCGCTACA
Organism: Paracoccaceae bacterium; assembly: GCA_014762635.1. Classification (GTDB taxonomy): domain Bacteria; phylum Pseudomonadota; class Alphaproteobacteria; order Rhodobacterales; family Rhodobacteraceae; genus JABURR01. The sequence goes on along the minus strand of JABURR010000061.1, from coordinate 11,875 downwards.
ACGTTTACCGCACCACCGTGCGCGAACTCTCGAGCCTGTCGAACCGCGAACTGGCGGATCTGGGCATGCACTACAGCCAGATCAAGCGGATCGCCTACGACGCCGCTTACGGCGCGAAGTAAAAGTTTCTGATCGGGGCCTTCTCCTCCTCCCTTGGGCCCTGAGATTGGCGGCGACATCTTCCTCCTCCCTGATGTCGTCGCCTGAAAATTCCGAGGCTTGATGCCTCACCCGAAATACGAGCGTTCTTCTCCTCCTCCCTTTGAGCGCTCGTAGCCCGGCACCACCCTCTCCTCCTCCCTTGGGGTTGGTGCCATGTGATAGAACGGCGGTGCCTCTCCTCCTCCCTGGCACCGCCGGACTGTCCCGGGCAACAGTTTGGTCCTGCCTCTCCTCCTCCCTTGGGCAGGTCCGATACGAGAGCCGCGTCTCCTCCTCCCTTGCGCGGTGACCTCATACAGAAACGGCGGCGCCCACCTCCCTGGGCACCGCCGTTTTTTTGTCTGTGATGGAAGTTTAAGGCAGCGCCGTCAGAACGGCACGTCGTCCGCCCGCGCCGCCGGAACGATGAATTTCGCTACGACCTTCTTGGCGCCAGCCTTGTCGAACTCGATATCCAGCTTGTCGCCCTCGATCCCCAGGATCGTACCGTAGCCGAATTTCTGGTGAAACACCCGGTCCCCCGCAGTGAAAAACGACACCGCGTCGAGGTCGATCACCGCGTTGCGCGACTCGGACGGCTGGCTCATGCCACGGACAGATCCACGCGATTGCATCCGTTTCCAGCCCGGCGAGTTGTAGACATTGGCGCTGGCCGCCCGATCCTCGATGGTGGAGGCCATGCCCGCCGCGCCGTAGCCGCCACCATAAAGCCCCGGCGGCGTCAGCACCTCGACGTGGGCCTCGGGCAATTCGTCGATGAAGCGCGAGGGCATCTGGCTTTGCCACTGGCCATAGACCCGGCGGTTCGAGGCAAAGGAAATCGTGCACAGCTCTTCCGCCCGGGTGATCCCCACATAGGCCAGCCGCCGCTCTTCCTCGAGCCCCTTGAGCCCGCTTTCATCCATGCTGCGCTGGCTGGGGAACAGGCCATCCTCCCAGCCCGGCAGGAACACGGCGGGAAACTCCAGCCCCTTGGCTGCGTGCAGGGTCATGATGCTGACCTTCGGCCCGCCATCGTCGGACTCGTTGTCCATGATCAGCGCCACATGCTCCAGGAAGCCCTGAAGGTTCTCGAACCCTTCCAGCGCCTTCACCAGTTCCTTGAGGTTCTCCAGCCGACCTGGTGCTTCGGGCGTCTTGTCGTTCCGCCACATCTCCGTGTAGCCCGAGTCTTCAAGGATGGTCTCAGCCAATCGAATGTGATCGCCCTTCAAGATTGCGATGAACTTCTGAAAAAGTTCCATTCTGGACTTGAGTTGTTCAATCTGAGCGGCCAATGCCTGCTTCTTGGCCTCGACCTTCTCCGCTTCTTCATCGGAAGGCTTCTCGGCATCCAGCCCTTCCAATTTTGCCAGAATCAGTTGAACTTCCGCTTCAATCTCCGCGTTCTTCCCCGTCCACTTGGAGATTTCCGCATCATTGTCTTTTTTGACAATCAAGTAGTTCCATAGATCGAGATAATTCAGCAGCGCCGCGAGCTCGGTCTTCGCCTTGCCCTTGATCTCGCCCGCCTCGACCAACCGCCGCACGCCCTCGATCAGCGGCACGCCCTGATCCCGCGCCGCGCGCTGGATCCGCTGCAACGCCTTGTCGCCCACGCCGCGCTTCGGCGTGTTGACGATCCGCTCGAACGCCAGGTCATCCTCGGGGCTCACCGCCACCCGGAAATAGGCCATGGCATCGCGGATCTCCATCCGCTCATAGAACCGCGGCCCGCCGATCACCCTGTAGGGCAACCCGATGGTCAGGAACCGGTCCTCGAATGCCCGCATCTGGTGCGAGGCCCGCACGAGGATCGCCATGTCATCCAGCGAACAGGCCCTCATCCCCCGCGTGCCCGCTCCCATTGCCTCGATCTCATCCCCGATCCAGCGCGCTTCTTCCTCGCCGTCCCAATGGCCGATGAGGCGCACCTTCTCGCCCCCCTCGGCCTCGGTCCACAACTCCTTGCCCAGCCGCCCCTCGTTCGCCGCGATCACGCCAGAGGCCGCCGCAAGAATATGCGCGGTCGAGCGATAATTCTGCTCCAGCCGCACAACCTTGGCGCCGGGAAAATCCGTCTCGAACCGCAGGATGTTGCCCACCTCCGCCCCGCGCCAACCATAGATCGACTGGTCGTCATCCCCCACGCAGCAGATGTTGCGATGCCCCTGCGCCAGCAGCCGCAGCCAAAGGTACTGCGCCACGTTGGTATCCTGGTACTCGTCCACGAGGATATAGCGGAACCAGCGCTGGTACTGGGCAAGCACGTCGGGATAGGTCTGGAAGATCGAAAGAACGTGCAAAAGCAGATCGCCGAAGTCGACCGCGTTGAGCGCCTTCAGCCTTTCTTGGTAAATAGCGTAGACCTGTTTGGCGGATATGGTCCGCCGTCCAATCGCACCACTCTCCGGGTTTCTATGCTTGAATTCATAGACCTGATCGGTGGATTCTAGCTTCTCCGTCGTGAAGATACGTTCCGCCCAAAGTTCAATATCTTCGCTCTCGGGAACCTTGCTGGGCAGGAAAGCTTGGTTCTTCCAGCCATCAATTTTACTTGCCAGCCAACGCGGCGGATGCCGCTTCTCATCGACACCTTCCACACTGATGATCTGCTTCAGCAACCGCACCTGGTCATCGGTATCGAGAATGGTGAAATTCGACTTCAGCCCCACCAGTTCGGCATGTCGCCGCAACAGCTTGACCCCGATCGCATGAAAGGTGCCAAGCCACGGCATTCCTTCAACCGTCTGGCCCAGAAGCCGCGCCACCCGCTCCTTCATCTCGCGCGCAGCCTTGTTCGTGAAGGTCACCGCCAGGATCTCGTTCGGCCGCGCCCGCCCGGTATTGAGCAGATGCGCAATCCGCGTGGTCAACGCCTTGGTCTTGCCCGTGCCGGCGCCCGCCAGCATCAGCACCGGCCCGTCCAAAGCCTCCACTGCCTCGCGCTGCGCGGGGTTCAGATCATCCAGATACGGCACCGGCCGCGCCGCCACCGCCCGCGCCGACAAGGGCACCGCCGCCTCGAAGGCGTCATCTTCCGAGAAACTGCTCATGGGCGCGACAATACCCGCTCGCCCTCCTAAGGAAAAGAGCATGTTCGCCAGATGTTCCACCCGGCACCCCACTTCTTCTGTTCCGCAAATATCCCCGCCGGAGGCACGGCACGGCCCGGCTCCCGGGCCGTGCGCAAAAGGCGTCGCGCCGCAAGGCGCGGCAATTCGGTGCCGGGCGCCCAGCTTTCCCCTTGCGCCTTGACGCGGGCGCGGCCAAAACACGGGGACCATGGGAACAGGCACGCTCACCATCGATCTTGACGCGCTCGCGGCCAACTGGCGTGCGCTCGACGCTCTGTCGGCCAGCACGGTCGAGACTGCCGCCACGGTCAAGGCTAATGGCTACGGGCTCGATGCGGGGCGGGTAGCGCGGGCGCTTGCCGGAGCGGGCGCGCGGCGGTTCTTCGTGGCCGTGGCCGAAGAAGGCGCCTCCGTCCGCGCGGCACTTGGCCCCGGGCCCGAGGTCTTCGTCTATTCCGGCCACATGGAGGGCGATGCCGAGCATCTCCGCGCCCATGACCTCATCCCGATGCTGAACTCGGTCGAACAGGTCACCCGGCATTTCGAAGCCCTGCCCGGCCATCCCTTCGGAATGCAGCTCGACACGGGCATGAACCGCCTCGGCATAGAGGCGGCGGACTGGTCCGCCCTGCGTGACAGCGTTCTCGCCAAGGGCCCGGTTCTGGTGATGAGCCACCTCGCCTGCTCGGACGATCCCGACCACCCGATGAACGCCCAACAACTGCGCGCCTTCCAAGCGATGGTGGGCGATCTTTCCGTTCCCCGCTCCATCGCCGCCACGGGCGGCGTGCTGCTGGGCGCCGAGTATCATTTCGAGGTGACCCGGCCCGGCATCGGCCTCTACGGCGGCCTGCCCTTCGAAGCGGCTCGCCCCGTGGTCCGGCTGAGCCTGCCGGTGATCCAACTGCGCGACCTCACCCCAGGCGAGACGGTGGGCTACGGCAACAGCTGGACCACCGACGCACCCGCGCGCATCGCCACCGTTTCGGGCGGTTATGCCGATGGCATCCTGCGCGCGATCTCGAACAAGGCGGTGCTCTATGCCGGGGACATTCCCTGCCCGCTGGCCGGACGGGTCTCGATGGACCTGCTGACCATCGACGTCACGCACCTGTCCGAGGCTCCCGAGGCGCTCGACCTGCTCTGCGAGCAGCAGACCGTGGATGACATCGCCGATATCGCGGGCACCATCGGCTACGAGATCCTGACATCCCTCGGCACACGCTACGACCGAACCTATATCGGAGTTTCCGCATGAGCGTTCTTGCCCCCATCGCCGGCATCGGTCGCAGCACCATGGCGATCCTCGCCGCGATCGGGCGGGTGGCGATCTATGCCGCCTCGGCCGTGAGCCATATCTTCCGCCCGCCGTTCTATATCCGCGAATTCGGGCAAGCGCTGCTTTACATCGGCTATTTCAGCCTGCCCGTGGTGGGCATGACCGCGCTTTTCACAGGTGGCGCGCTGGCGCTGCAGATCTACGCGGGCGGGGCGCGGTTCAACGCCGAATCCGTCGTGCCCTCGATCGTCGCCATCGGCATGGTGCGCGAACTTGGACCGGTGCTTGGTGGCCTGATGGTCGCGGGCCGGGTCGCGGCCTCGATCGCGGCCGAGATCGGAACCATGAAGGTGACCGAGCAGATCGACGCGCTGGTCACCCTTTCGACCCATCCGATGAAATACCTCACGGTCCCGCGGGTGCTGGCGGCGACGCTGGCGATGCCGGTGCTGGCCGCCGTGGGCGACGTGATCGGGATCATGGGCGGCTTTCTCGTGGGGGTCACACGGCTCGACTTCAACTCCTATGCCTATCTGAAGAACACCGTCGATTTCCTTGAAAGCTGGGACGTCGTGTCGGGCCTGATCAAGGCCTCTGTCTTCGGCTTCATCGTGGCGACCATGGGCTGCTATCACGGGATGAACTCGGGCCGCGGCGCGCAGGGTGTGGGCCGGGCCACCACCAATGCGGTGGTTTCGGCCTCGGTGCTGATCCTCGCCGCCAACTTCCTTCTCACCGAAATGTTCTTTGCGCAATGATCGAGCTTCAGGGTGTTCATAAGGCCTTCGGGCCCAAGCGGGTGCTGAACGGCATCGACCTGACCGTGCCCACGGGCGAGAGCATGGTGATCATCGGCGGGTCGGGCACCGGCAAGTCGGTGCTGATCAAGTGCATCCTGGGCCTGATCCGGCACGACGCCGGGCAGATCCTGCTGGATGGCGAAGACGTGACAAAGGCCGAGCGCGATGCCTTCCTGGCCCGGTTCGGGATGCTCTTCCAGGGCGGCGCGCTGTTTGATTCGCTCACCGTCTGGCAGAACGTGGCCTTCCGCCTGCTGCGCGGCTCGCTCAAGCGCCCCAAGGACGAGGCGCGCGAGATCGCCATCGAGAAGTTGCGCCGCGTGGGGCTGAAGCCCGACGTGGCCGACCTTTTCCCGGCCGAGCTTTCCGGCGGCATGCAGAAGCGCGTGGGCCTTGCCCGCGCCATCGCCGCCGAACCCGAGATCATCTTCTTCGACGAGCCCACAACCGGGCTCGACCCGATCATGTCGGGCGTCATCAACGACCTGATCCGCGAGATCGTTGTCGAGATGGGCGCCACCGCCATGACCATCACACATGACATGACCAGCGTGCGTGCCATCGCCGACAAGGTCGCCATGCTCCATGACGGGGTGATCCAGTGGACTGGCCCCGTCTCGCAGTTGGACGAGTCGGGCGATCCCTACCTGGATCAATTCATCCACGGCCGCGCCGAGGGGCCGATCGAAGCGGTGAGGTAACCCATGCCCGAGATCATGGCACAACCGCCAAAGGTTCGTCCAACGGTCCGCGTGTTGCCCTGCGTGCATCTTCGGGCCCTCGGGGTGATCCGGTGATCCTGCGGGCCGCCAATCTGTCGCTTCTGATCCTGTTCCCGGTCGCCTGGTTCGCGCCGCTCTTGCGAGCGGGGTTCCTGCCGCTTTTCGGGCTGGACGAGATCTCGGTGATCTCGGGCCTTCAAAGCCTGTGGGAAACCGACCCGGCGCTGGCGCTTCTGGTGACCTTCCTTGCAATCTTCGCGCCCTACATGAAGACCATCGGGCTGGCGCTGATCCATTTCGGGCAGATGCGGCGGCGTGTGCTGCCGGTTTTGACGTGGCTTGGCAAGCTCGCGATGGCCGATGTGTTCCTGATCGCGCTCTACATCGTCATCGCCAAGGGGATCGGTGTCGGCAAGGTGGAAACCGCCTGGGGGCTCTACCTGTTTACCGCCTGCGTTCTGGCCTCGATCGTCATCAGCCATTTGACCGCACGCAGTTCGCGGGCCACATAGGCGCATGGCCAAGTCGACGACCTCTTTCACCTGTTCCGCCTGCGGCGCCGTCCATAACAAATGGTCCGGGCGCTGCGATGCCTGCGGCGCATGGAACTCGATCACCGAGGAGGCACCGCTTTCGGCGGGTCCTGCCTCGAAATCGCTCGGCGGGAAGCGGGGCCGCGCGATCCAACTGGCCGACCTTGCCACTGAAGAGGCGCCACCGCCTCGCACCCAAAGCGGCATGGCCGAGCTTGACCGGGTTCTGGGCGGCGGCCTCGTGCCCGCCTCGGCGATCCTGGTGGGCGGCGATCCGGGGATCGGCAAATCCACCCTTCTTCTTCAGGCCGCAGCGAGTTTCGCCAAGGCGGGACTGAAGGCCGTCTATATCTCGGGCGAGGAAGCCAGCGCCCAGGTCCGGATGCGCGCCCAGCGCCTGGGGTTGGAAAAGGCGCCGGTGCAACTGGCCGCCGAGACCAACCTGCGCGACATCCTCACCACGTTGGAAACGGTGCGGCCTGACGTGGCCATCATCGACTCGATCCAGACCATGTGGGCCGACAACGTGGAAAGCGCCCCCGGCTCGGTCAGCCAGGTGCGCGCCGCCGCACATGAACTGACGGCCTTCGCCAAGCGGCGCGGCATGGCGGTGGTTCTTGTCGGCCATGTCACCAAGGAAGGCCAGATCGCCGGCCCCCGCGTGATCGAGCACATGGTGGACACGGTGCTGTATTTCGAGGGCGAGCGCGGCCACCAGTTCCGCATCCTGCGGGCGGTCAAGAACCGCTTCGGACCCGCCGACGAGATCGGGGTTTTCGAGATGACAGGCGGCGGCTTGGCCGAGGTGACGAACCCCTCGGCCCTGTTCCTGTCCGAACGCGATCAGCCCGCGCCCGGGTCGGTGGTCTTTGCCGGGATCGAGGGTACGCGCCCGGTTCTGGTGGAGTTCCAGGCCCTTGTCTCACCCTCTCCGTTGGGTCAGCCCCGTCGCACGGTCGTGGGCTGGGACAGCGGCCGGCTTGCCATGGTGCTGGCGGTACTCGAGGCGCGCTGCGGCATCCCCTTCACGGGACTCGACGTCTATCTGAACGTGGCCGGGGGCCTGAAAATTTCCGAACCCGCGGCCGATCTTGCTGTGGCCAGTGCGCTACTTTCCGCCAGAGAAGACATAGCCCTGCCAGCGGACACTGTCGTTTTCGGCGAAATCAGCCTATCAGGGGCATTGAGGCCCGTGGGGCAGACGGAAACCCGGCTGAAAGAAGCTGAAAAGCTTGGGTTTTCGCAAGCCATTGCCCCATCAGGCGGCAAGTCCGCCGCGACAACGGGCGTGAGCGTTCGACAGATGCCGGATCTGGCGACTGTCGTCGGAGAAATTTTCGGAGCGGGCTGAAGACCCGCAGGAGCGAGGTCATGGAAGACTTTACCATCGTCGACGGTGTCGTAGTCGCGGTCATTCTTGTTTCGGCAATTCTGGCCTATTCGCGCGGGTTCATGCGCGAGGTTCTGTCGATCGTCGGCTGGGTCGGCGCAGCCATTGCCGCCTATTTCGGCGCGCCGAAGCTTGACCCGCTGATCGACGAGTTTGCACCCAGCATTCCCGTCGTTGGCGAGATTCTCGGCGATAGCTGCGAGTTGTCGATGCTGGCGGCCTTTGCGGGCGTCTTCGCCATTGCCTTGGTGATCATCTCGATCCTGATCCCGTTCTTCGCGGGCGCGGTGCAGCGCTCGGCACTTGGCGGTCTGGATCAGGCGCTCGGCTTTCTGTTCGGGGTCCTGCGCGGTGCCGTCCTGGTGGCCATTGCCCTGGTGATCTACGACCGGGTGATCCTTGAGGACACGATCGAAATGGTTGACGAAAGCCGCACGGTCGAGGTCTTCGCCATGGCTCAGGAAAAGCTGAACGACGCAATCCCGGCGAATGCACCGGAATGGATCGTTGGCAAATACGAAGAAATGATGGGCGAGTGCATTTCGGGCGGATCGGCCCCGGCACCCACCGCCCCGGCTGAAGAGGCCCCGGCCAACAACTGATCCAGTCCAATGGACTTGGGGAAAGGCGCGCCCACCGGCGCGCCTTTTTTGTTTCGTCAATCGCTCAAGAGAAACCGCTCGGCCTCGGACATGAGGATTTCCCAGTTCGTGTCACCGGGCAGCGGCACGTGGTTGTCGCTATCCAGAACGATCAGTTCCGTCCCGGGCACCGAGCGCGCGATAAGCTGGCTTTCCGACAGCGGATGTACCTGATCGCCCCGCGCATGAACCAGCAAGAGCGGCCCGCGCACCCGATCGAGGATGTCCGACACGTCGAAATTGTCGATCACGTCCCGAAGCTTCATCGCGTTCGCCGGCGTGGCCGAGGCAAGCTGCAATTCAATGAGATTCGCCAACTGCTCGGGCGTACCATTCGGCATGAAAAGTTCAGTGAAGAACTTCATGAACGGGCTGCCGGGTTTGCCCCAGCCGCTGCGCACCAGGGATAGAAACGCCTTGGCCTCGTCACGCCCCTCGGCCCCGTTGCGATGATAACGGCCCTGCGCGAAGCCGCCGTACAAGACCATGCGATCGACCCGTTCAGGGTATTCCGCCGCGAACTTCAGCGCGACGGACGACCCTTGGGAGGCGGTGAAGATCGAAACACGCTCGGCGCCCGTCGCATCGACAACGGCGCGCAGGTCGTCAACGAATTCGTCCACGCCCTTGCCCGGGAAGCTGCTGTCCGAAAGGCCAGTGCCGCGCTGGTCGTAGCGATAGAGCGTATGTGTGCGCCCCAGCCGTTCGATCATCGGGCGCCAGATGGGGCTTTGCCAGTCCAGATGCAGATGTGTCAGCCAATGGCCCACCCGCACCAGCGGCGGCCCCTCGCCCGAGATGCCATAGGCGATCTGCACCCCGTCGCCCGAGGTCGCGTAGCGGATCACCTGCCGCCCGGCCACGGGATGGGGCTCGGCCACGCGCGGGGCCTGGGCTTCCGCCACCGGAACTGCGGCATCATGGGTTTCAACAGGCACCACCAACTGCACCCCGCGCCGGGAAATGGTCCGGATCACCGCCTGCGCCTTGCCGCTGTCACCCACCGCCGCACGCGCCGCGCTGATCCGGGCACTGATCGTGGCGTCCGACACAGCACGCCCGCCCCAGATCTCCGCCACCAGACGATCGTAGCTGACAAGATCGGTGCCGTTGCGGGCAAGTAGTACCAGAAGATCGAAGACCTGGGGTTCAACGTGGACCACCTCACCGTCACGTAAAAGCTGGTAAGTACCGGTATCGAGTTCGCAATGGGCAAATCGGAAAATCATGCAGACAGACTGCCCCCGATGGCGCGGGGCGGCAAGAAATACCGTTGTTCTCAAGGTGAAATCGACAGTTCTCAAGGAAATCTAAAGATCATCTTCAAGCGACGCCACGCGGTTCGGGTCATCCTGGGGACATCAACCAACAGGAGGTTCCAATGACCGATATCACCGACATCCGCACCCACCCCGATGGCTCCATCGACTATGGCTTCTACATGGCCCAAGGCCGTCGCGCCCGCAGCCAGGTCGCGCATGACATGATCAACGCGACCACCGAGGCCACCAGCCGCAAAGCCCGGACCCTTGGGCAATACTTCTCGCAACTTTTCTCGCGCCCTCGCCCCGTCCTAGGCTGAGACGCTTGCACAGCGGCATCACACCGCACCCGAACATGGTGTGATTTGTCATACTTCCGTGACACCCGGATCATGGGCGGTTAAGAGGGGGCATCCGGTACTAGTTGGATTCGGAGCCCGCCGCCCATGCGCGAGATGCCCCCCGCCCACCCGTTCGACGACGACAAGCTCAAAGAGGAATGCGGCGTATTCGGCGTCATCGGCGTGGCCGAGGCGGCGAATTTCGTGGCCCTCGGCCTGCACGCCCTGCAACATCGCGGGCAGGAAGCGGGCGGCATCGTTTCTTACGCGCCTGAAACGGGGTTCAACTCGGCCCGGCGCTTCGGCTACGTGCGCGACAACTTCACCAAGCAGTCCCTGATGGAGACCCTGCCCGGTCAATTGGCCATCGGGCATGTGCGCTATTCCACCGCTGGATCGAAGGGCCAGACCGCGATCCGCGACGTGCAGCCCTTCTTCGGCGAGTTTTCCATGGGCGGGGCGGCAATCGCCCATAACGGCAACATCACCAACGCTGTCTCCCTGCGCAAGGAGTTGATCGAGCGCGGTTCGATCTTCCAGTCCTCCTCGGACAGCGAATGCATCATCCACCTGATGGCGCGCTCCCTGCAGCGCTCCATCCCGGAGCGGATGAAGGACGCCCTGCGCCGGGTCGAGGGTGCATTTTCGATCGTCGCGATGACCCGCACCAAGCTCATCGGTGTGCGCGACGCGCTTGGCGTGCGTCCGCTGGTTCTGGGCCGTGTCGGGGATGGCTGGGTACTGAGTTCCGAGACCTGCGCGCTCGACATCATCGGCGCGGAGTTCGTGCGCGAGATCGACCCGGGCGAGATGGTCGTCATCTCGGGCAAGGGCATCGAAAGCTTCCGCCCGTTCGAGAAGAAATCCTCGCGCTTCTGCATCTTCGAACATGTCTATTTCTCGCGCCCCGACTCGATCCTCGGCGGCCGCTCGGTCTATGAGACCCGCCGCCAGATCGGTGTGGAACTGGCGCGCGAGGCCCCGGTCGATGCCGATCTCGTCTGCCCCGTGCCCGACAGCGGCACGCCCGCGGCGATCGGCTACAGCCAGGAATCGGGCATCCCCTACGCGATGGGGATCATCCGCAACCAGTACGTCGGCCGCACCTTCATCGAACCGGCCGAGCATATCCGCAACATGGGCGTCCGGCTGAAGCTGAACGTGAACCGCGCCCTGATCCGCGGCAAGCGCATCGTGCTGGTCGACGACTCGGTCGTGCGCGGCACGACCAGCCGCAAGATCAAGGAGATGATTCTCGACGCCGGTGCGAAGGAGGTGCACTTCCGCATCGCCAGCCCGCCGACCCAGTGGCCCTGCTTCTACGGCGTCGACACGCCCGAAAAGGACAAGCTGCTCGCCTCGACCATGACCGAGGAACAGATGCGCAGCCACCTGGGCGTGGACAGCCTGCGCTTCGTCTCGCTCGACGGGCTCTACCGCGCCGCCGGCGAAGAAGACGGCCGCGACCCGGCAAAGCCGCAGTATTGCGACGCCTGCTTCTCGGGTGATTACCCGGTCAGCCCGGCGGACATGGTCCAGAGGGGCTTCCAGCTGAAGCGCAGCGCATGATCGACCTGGCGCAGGATCCGCGCTGGCGCCGGTTCACCGACGCCGGTTATGCCTGCGCCTGCTGCGGCCAAAGCTTCGGCGGCCCGATGGATATCGGCTTCGGCAATCCCGCGCAGGCCG